>DATBAE010000028.1:0-50200 GCA_036271655.1 Solirubrobacteraceae bacterium | reverse complement strand
CGAGAGCGACCATCAGCGGGTGCACGGTCGGTCCTGTTCCGTATGACGGGATCTCACCGCGCGCGAGCTGCTCACCCCAGAGAAGCTGCCACTGCGTGTCGTAGGTAGGTGGCGAATTGGGAGTCGCGAGCCACATGACCGTTCCGAGGGCTGCCGCTGCAAGGTACGGCCGGCGCAGGATCGTCGGACACGCGCGCGGAGTTTCGCCGCCCGTCAGCCGCACGCTGAGCGACAGCAGTGCGTCATTGACGGATGTGGCACGGCGTCGCAGCGCGCCCACATGCTCAATGCTCATCCGAAACCGGGCCGAGGGGCGCTGCGGCACCTGATCTCATTCTCAGCCAGGTCTTCACCTCCGCTCGATCGGAATCGTGAAGGGCTTGACGTCCTTCACGAGCACGAGCGCCGAGCCGGCCTGGGCCTGGTAGCGGACGATGTCCGAGCGGACCTCCTCGCGCTTGCCCTCGAGCGCGCGGATGTCCTGCTCGAGCTCCTCGCGGCGCCGCTCGAGCGCCGCGACGCGGCGGCGGGTGCGCTCGAGCTGCTGCTCGAGCTCGAGCACGCGCTCGACGCCGGCAAGGTTGAGGCCGAGCTCGGCGGTCATCTGCTGGATGCGGCGCAGGCGCTCGACGTCCTCGTGCGAGTACAGGCGCGTGCCTTTCGGCGAGCGCTTCGGCTCGATCAGGCCGCGCTGCTCGTACATCCGCAAGGTCTGCGGATGCATCTCGGCGAGTTCGGCCGCGACCGAGATCATGAACACGCCGCGGTCGGAGGAGACCTCGATCCGCGTCGTCGTCGTGCGCCGCCGCATCGTCATTTCGCGAACAGCCGCTCGCGCGGGTTGCCGTTGAAGACCTTCGCCAGGTCGTCGACCGCAGCCTCCTGCTCAGCGGTGAGCTTGTCGGGCAGGTCGAGCACGAAGCGGTAGCGGATGTCGCCGCGGCCGGCCTTGCCGAGCCTCTGCGGGCCCTCGCCGCGCAGGCGCTGGACGCTGCCCGGCCGCGTGCCCGCGGGCACGCGCAGCGTCTTGCGCCCGTCGAGCGTCGGCACCTCGATCTCCGCGCCGCGCAGCGCCTCGGGCAGCGTCAGCGGGATCTCGACCTCGACGTTGTCGCCCTTGCGCGCGAACACGGGCGAATCCTGCACGTGCGTGAGGACGAACAGGTCGCCGGCGGGCCCGCCGTTGCGGCCCGGCTCGCCCTTGCCTGCCAGCCGGATCCGGCTGCCCTCGCGCACGCCGGCCGGAACGTTGACGCGATAGCGCTTGACCGTGTGGGTGCGGCCCTCGCCGCGGCAGGTCGGGCACGGCTCCTCGATGATCGTGCCGGCGCCGCCGCAGCGCGAGCACGGCTGCGTGATCGAGAACAGGCCCTGGCCCTCGCTCTCGATGCCGCGCCCGTTGCAGCGCGGGCAGACGATCGGCGACGTGCCGGGCTTGGCGCCGCTGCCCGAGCACGTCGGGCAGCGCTCGTAGGTCGGCACGGAGATCGGGATCTGGGCACCGGCGATCGCCTGCTCGAAGCCGATCGTGACCTCGGCCTCGAGATCGCGACCGCGCTCGGCGCGCGGATTCGGTCCCCGCCCACCCCCGCCCGCACCGCCGGCGCGGCCACGGGCCTGGCCGAAGAGGTCGGAGATGATGTCGCCAAAGCCGCCCGTGTCGAAGCCTGGCTGGCCGCTGCCGCCGCGGCCGACGTTCGAGAACGGGTTGGCGAGCGCGCGGTCGTACTCCTTGCGCTTCTCCGGATCGCCAAGGATGTCGTGCGCCTGGGAGATCTGCTTGAAGCGTTCCTCGGCCTTCGCGTCGCCGGGGTTCTTGTCCGGGTGGTACTGGCGCGCGAGCTTGCGGTAGGCCTTCTTGATGTCGTCGGCCGATGCCTTGCGCTCGAGGCCGAGCACCTTGTAGTGATCCTGGGCGGCCATCGGTGCGCTGCCTAGCCGGCGACGATCACCCGCGCGGGCCGCAGCACCGCGTCGTTGAGCCGGTAGCCCGACTGCAGCACCTGGACGATCGTGCCCGGCGCGGTCCCCTCGACCGGATGCTGGGCGACGGCCTCGTGCTCGACCGGATCGAACGGCTCGCCCTGCGGCGCGTAGCCCTCGATGCCGGCGCGCGACAGCGCGGACGACAGCTCGGCCTGCACGAGGCGGATGCCCTGCGTGAGGTGATGCTCCTCGTCCTCGCCGGACGCCTCGACGGCCGCCAGCGCTCGATCGAGGTTGTCGAGTGCGGGCAGCAGCTCCTTCGCGAGCCGGCCGACGCCGCGGGCTTCCGCGGCGCGCACGTCGCGCGTCATCCGCTTGCGGAAGTTCTCGAAATCAGCCTGCGTGCGCTGGGCCAGCGCGAGATACGCGTCGGCCTTGGCCGCCCGCTCGCGCAGCTCGGCGGGATCGAGCTCGAGCTCGGCGAGTGGATCGGCCTCGCCGGAGGCGGTCTGCGCTCCGGCCGTCGTGGGGTCGTAGGCGTCGGCGCCCGGCGGCACGCCGCCGGGCTCGACGGGATCGGGGCCCGCGCCGTCCGGGCCCGCGGCAGCGGTCGGGGATGCCGCCGCGGGATCGATGTTGTCCTCGTGCGTGGACATCGGGGTCAGCGGCCTTCCTCGACGACCTCGGCGTCGACGACGTCCTCCTCGTCCTCGGCGGACGCGTCGGCCGCCGTGCCGTTCTCCGCGGAGGCGCCGTTGGGCTGTGCGGCGCGGGCCTTCTCGTACATCGCCTCGGAGACCTTGTGGAACGCGGTCTGCAGGGCCTCGGTCTTGGCGGCGAGCTCAGCCGCGTCCTCGGACTCCAGCGAGTCGCGCAGGTCCTTGATCAGCCCCTCGATCTCGGTCTTCGATGCCTCGTCGACGTTGTCCTCGAGGTCCTTCAGCTGTCGCTCGGCCTGGTAGGCGGCGTTCTCGGCGTTGTTGCGTGCCTCGGCGACCTCGCGCAGGCGCTTGTCGTCGTCGGCGTGCGCCTCGGCGTCGGAGACCATGTTCTTGATCTCCGCGTCCGACAGGCCCGAGCCCGACTTGATCTCGATCTTCTGCTCCTTGCCGGTGCCGAGATCCTTCGCCGAGACGCTGAGGATGCCGTTGGCGTCGATGTCGAACGCGACCTCGATCTGCGGGATGCCGCGCGGCGCCGGCGGGATGCCGGTCAGCTGGAACTTGCCGAGCGACTTGTTGTACTGCGCCATCTCGCGCTCGCCCTGCAGGACGTGGATCTCGACCGAGGGCTGATTGTCCTCGGCGGTCGAGAACGTCTCGCCCTTGCGCGTCGGGATCGTCGTGTTGCGCTCGATGAGCTTCGTCATCACGCCGCCCTTGGTCTCGATGCCGAGCGTCAGCGGGGTCACGTCGAGCAGCAGCACGTCCTTGACGTCGCCGGCGAGCACTCCGGCCTGGATCGCGGCGCCGATCGCGACGACCTCGTCGGGGTTGACGCCGCGATGCGGCTCCTGCCCGGTGAGCTCCTTGACCTTCTCCTGGACGGCCGGCATGCGCGTCATGCCGCCGACGAGGACGACGTGGTCGATCTTGCCCGCGCCCTTGTCCTTGGCGTCGTTGAGCGCCTGGCGGACCGGGGCGACGACGCGCTCGAGCAGGTCGGCGGTCAGCTCGTTGAGCTTGGCGCGCGTGAGGCGCACGTCGAGGTGCTTGGGGCCGGACTGGTCAGCCGTGATGAATGGCAGGTTGATCTGCGACTCCTGCGCGGTCGACAGCTCGATCTTCGCCTTCTCGCCGGCCTCATAGAGGCGCTGCAGCGCCATCGGGTCGTTCTTCAGGTCGATGCCCTGGCTCTTCTTGAACTCGCCCGCGAGCCAGTCGACGAGCGCCTTGTCGAAGTTGTCGCCGCCGAGGTGGTTGTCACCCGCGGTCGACTTCACCTCGAAGACGCCGTCGCCGATCTCGAGCACGGACACGTCGAACGTGCCGCCGCCGAGGTCGAAGACGAGGATCGTCTGGTCGGTCTCCTTGTCGAGCCCGTAGGCGAGCGATGCCGCAGTCGGCTCGTTGATGATCCGCTTGACGTCGAGGCCCGCGACCTTGCCGGCATCCTTCGTCGCCTGGCGCTGGTCGTCGTTGAAGTACGCCGGCACCGTGATGACGGCCCCGTCGACGGTGTCGCCGAGGTATGCCTCGGCGTCGGCCTTGAGCTTCTGCAGGATCATCGCGCTGATCTCCGGCGGGCTGTACTGCTTGCCGCTCGCCTCGACGCGCGCGTCGCCGTTGGGGCCGGAGACGACCTTGTACGGGACGATTGACTCCTCCTCGCGCACCTCGGCCTCCTTGCGGCCCATGAAGCGCTTGATCGAGAAGACGGTGTTCTGCGGGTTGGTGACCGCTTGGCGCTTGGCGACAGTGCCGACGAGGCGCTCGCCGGCCTGCGTGAACGCGACGACCGAGGGGGTCGTGCGACCGCCCTCGGAGTTCTCGATGACCGTGGGCTCGCCGCCTTCCAGCACGGCCATGCAGGAGTTCGTGGTGCC
Source organism: Solirubrobacteraceae bacterium (assembly GCA_036271655.1). Lineage (GTDB taxonomy): Bacteria > Actinomycetota > Thermoleophilia > Solirubrobacterales > Solirubrobacteraceae > CADCVQ01. The sequence continues at coordinate 45,729 of DATBAE010000028.1, read as the reverse complement.
GAGGTCGATACCGATGGTCTTGCCCATAGTGAGAGGGTCTCCTTCTTTGATGCCTAAGAAATCTGCGTGCCAGTGTAGTAGATCTGAAAGACCACTCCCGGCGGCTGTCGTTGCGGCCGGCGGCGTGGGGCGCATATCGTTGGCGGCGATGGCCAACCTGACCGTGTACCAGGTCCGCAGCTGCTCGACGTGTCGCAATCTCACGAGGCTGCTCGACGAGCAGGGGATCGACTACGACGGTATCGAGTACCACGAGACCGGCCTCGACGAGGCGACGGTCCGCGAGCTGCTGGCGAAGTCGGGCCTTGGGCCGCGCGACGTCCTGCGCCTGCGCGAGCCGCTCGTCGCCGAGCTCGGCCTGCTGGAGGGCGAAGGGGTGAGCGACGACGAGCTGATCGCCACGATCGCCGCGCATCCGAAGCTCCTGCAACGTCCGATCGCGGTTCGTGGCGACCGCGCGCTGCTCGCCCGGCCGGTCGAGCGAGTGCTCGAGCTGCTCGGCGACTGACGTGGCCGTGGAGGTGCGGCAGGCGACGCGGGAGGACTTCGGTCCGCTGGCGGACGTCCTCGCGCGCGCCTTCTACGACGACCCGGTGACGGCGTGGTTCTACCCCGATGCCGAGCGGAGGCTGCGCCATGCGCGGCGCTTCTTCGCGATCCGCATGCGCCAGCTCGCTGGCCACGAGCTCGTCTTCACGACCGCGGACCGTGCGGGCGCCGCGCTCTGGGCGCCGCCGGGCCGCTGGCGCGAGGATCTGCGTGAGTCACTGCGCATGCTGCCGATGCTGCCGATCCTGTTACCGCGGATCGTGACCTCGTCGCGGGCGGTGCGGGAGATCGAGCGCCGCCATCCGGCCGCGCCGCACTTCTATCTCTCGGTGCTGGGGACCGACCCAACGCAACAGGGCGGAGGTGTTGGCTCCGCCCTGCTGAGTTGCATGTTGGATCGCTGCGACGAGACCAGGACGGCGGCCTACCTCGAGTCCTCCAAGGAGGAGAACGTCGCCTTCTACGTTCGCCACGGATTCGTCGTGAACGAGCGCATCGAGCTGCCCGAGGGGCCGCCGCTGTGGCTCATGTGGAGGGAACCAGCTGACCGCCGAAGAGGCCACCCAGGAGGTTGTTCAGCAGCCCGGTGACGGAGCTCATGATGCCGCCGAGGCCTGCGATGCCGCCCGCGGACGGAGCCGAGCCACCGGCGCTCGAGCCGCCGCCGAAGCCGCCCAGGATCCCGCCGAGCAGGCCGCCAAGCCCGAACATGCCGCCGGCCGAGGCGGACGTGCCGCCGACGAACGGCAGCGAGCCGAGGATCGTGTTGATCAGCCCGGTGACGGACTGCAGCACCGTCGGGACGAGCGTCCCGACCGTCGACGAGACGAGGTTCAGGATCTGCGAGATCGGACCCTGAGCCGCCGTCGGCAGCATCGGGATGATGCCCTGGATCGTGCTGAACGCCTGCGTGATGAGCGAGGTCGCCATCGTCAGCGCCTGGTTGACGATGCCGGTGATCCCGGTCGGCAGGCCCGTGTCGAGCGCCTGGTTCATGTTCACGACGCCGGTCGTGTCGTTTGCGCTGAGTGCCGCGATGATCGATGCGACGACCGGCTGCGCCTCGGTCGGCAGGGTGCCGAGCAGTTGCGTGAGGGCGTCGATGACCTTCTGCTTGCCGGCCATGCTCGGACCGATCGAGTTGGCGACGAGCGCCTGGACCTGACCCGAGATCTGGTCGACGATCGCTGTGACGGCGGCGACGAGGTCGTCGTACTGCGTGCCGGCCAGCGTCAGTGCCTGCGATGCGACGACGGTCTGATGACCGGTGGTCGCGCCGTTGGCCAGCTGACGGGCGATGCGCGACGCGTCTGCGGACTGCGAGCGCGCGATCTTCAGCTGGCGCTCGACGCGGACGCCGTCACCCAGGCGGGCATAGCGCTTGAGGCGCTTGACGGCGGTGTCGGCTTTGTTGACGTGGACCTGCACGCTGGCCTTGGTCGGCTTCGCGTGCGTGGTCGATGCCGACGCCGTGGCGGGAAGCGCCACGACAGCGGCAAGTGTCGCCATGACGGCGACGAGACGGTGGGAGTGAGACATGCAATGCCCCTTCGGTAACTGGGCCGCCTCGGAGAGGCCCCTGGTTTTGCGCGCCCGCCTCGCGACGGGTTTGCCTTTTCGTTTCCAACTGGCTGTACCACGGCAATGCCGTCCGGTTGTGATGGGGTATCCGCACGAGCGCCGAAAAGCTGGCGCGTTGCCGCTCGCCGTCAGCGGCGGGTGAGGAGCTTGTGCAGCTCCGCGCCGACCGACGACAGGACGTCGTCGAGCTGCGGGGCGACCGATCCGAGCGTGCCCTGGACGACGGTCTTCGCGATGTCGAGCGGGGCCTGCGCCGCGCCCGTGGCGAGGGCTCGTGTGCTGTCGACCACGGCCTTGGTCTGGTCGTGCGCGGTCGTCAGCTCGTCGACGACGAGTTGCCGCGGTGTCCTCGCGGCGCCAGCCGGCTGCTGCGCCGTCGACGGGTCCGGCGTGGTGCCCGGCTCTGGGGCGGTGGCCGTCGCGGCCGGTCTCGGGGCCGGCGTGATCGGCTGGACCTCGGAGCGGTGAGCCGTGGTGGCGAGGCTCGCAGAGCGTCCCGTGCTCGTGTGCACGCGGAGATCCGCCGCCTCCCGCGCGGCCTGCTCACGACGCGCCCGGCGCGCAGCGCTCGCCTGCGCGCGCGCCTGTGCCTGGACGGCCTCGTGCAGCTGCGCGATCGCGACCGGCGCGTGCTTGACGACACGTGCGCTGGCGTGCGCCGGCGGCGCGTGGTTGGCGGCCTTCGGCAGCTCGATCGCGGCCGTGCCGGTCGTCGCGACGACCGCACCGACGGCGAGACCCTTCAGCGCCAGCGGCCACCCAGCCCAGCTCAGCCCGCCGCCGACGGTTCCCGCCCCGGCGCCGCCGCCGCTCGCGAGGAGCGCCGCGCCGCCGCCGGCTCCGCCGAGGCCGATCAGGCCGAGCGCGCCGGCACCGCCGAGCCAGGGGCCGAGCATGTGCAGATCGGCCTGGCGGGCGCCGATCGCCTGCTCGAAGCTTGCGCAGTCGTCGCAGGCGCGCAGATGTGCGCGCAGGCCACGGCCGCGCAGGTGGCGGCGGTCGCCGTCCGACAGGCGGCGGCGGATGCTCACGCAGGCCGTGGCTCGCCCGTCGGCGGCTTCGTGCAGTGCGCTTCGGGCATCGAAGACGGCGCGTCGCGCGGCATCGTTCGACAAGCCGAGAGCCTCGCCGATCTCGTCGTAGCTGAGGCCGCTGAGCTCGCGCATGACGAGTGCGCCGCGCTGGCGCTCGGGCAGCATCCGCAGGTCGTCGATCAGCTGTGCGAGGCGCGTGCGCTGCTCGGCGTCGACCTCGGGCCCCGGCACCGTCATCAGCTCGCTGAGGTCAGCGCCTGAGTCGGCCGTCGTCTGCCGGCGGCGCACGATGTCGATCGCCTCGTTGTGGGCGATCCGGTACAGCCAGGGGCGCAGGGGGCGACCGGGATCGCGGCGCGGCAGCGCGCGCAGCGCCTTCTCGAGCGCGCTCTGCGTCGCGTCGTGCGCGTCCTCGGCATCGAGCAGGATCGAGCGCGTGTAGCCCAGCAGCGGACCGTGGTAGCGCGCATACAGCGCGCTGAACGCGTCGTCGTCGCCGCCGGCCGCGCGGCTGGCAAGCGATTCGTCGCCCATCCGCTGCAGCGAGCTGCTGCGCAGACCATGGGGAGCGAGGGTGGCCGCCGCCGACATCGTCCGGCTCGCATCGACTGCCGACGAGCGCAGCGTGAGCACGCGTACCCTTGGGCGGCATGAACGTCCAGGCTTCGATCGGCTCGAACGTCACGTCGTTCTTCGATGCCGTGGGCTCGTTCTTTGACAGCCTTGCCCGCGTCGGGTGGCTGTCGCTGCTGATCGGCGCAGTCGCGTTCGTCGTCTACCTGACGCTGCGCTCGCGCGCGTTCTTCCACACGCTGCGTGCCGCCTATCCCGGCGAGCGGATCCAGTTTCGCCGCATCTGGGGCGCCTACATCGCCGCCTACGGCTTCAACAACGTGATCCCCGCGCGCGGCGGCGACGTCATCAAGCTGTTCCTCGTCAAGCGATCGATTCCCGGCGCGACGTACCCGGCCGTCGGTGCCGCGATCTGCGTCGAGGCGGTCTTCGACGCGTTCATGGCGATCTTCATCCTGGGGTTCGCCTTCAGCCAGGGCGTCTTTCCCAAGCCGCCGGACTTCGCCAAGGTCAACGCCTTCGACCTGTCGTTCTTCGCCGGTCATCCGAAGTTCCTGCTCTTCGTGCTGACGGCGCTGGCGATCATCGTGCTCGTCGGCTTCGCGCTGTTGTCGCAGCGCGTCAAGGCGTTCTGGGCGCGCGTGCGCCAGGGCCTGGCGATCCTCTTCGACCGGCCACGCTACCTGCGCGAGGTCTTCGCCTGGCAGCTCGCCGGCTGGTGCTTTCGTTTCACGTCGTTCTGGTTTCTGCTCGACGCGTTCAACGTCGGCGGATCGGTGCGCAACGTGCTGCTCGTGCTCGGCGTCAACGCGATCGCGGCGATCGTCCCGTTCACGCCCGGCGGCGCCGGCGTGCAGCAGGCGCTGCTCGTGAAGGTCTTCAGTCACGCGGCGTCCGGCGCCACCGTCGCCGCCTACTCGGTCGGCCAGCAGATCGTGATCGCCGTCACGACGCTCGCGACCGGCTTCGGCGCGCTCGTCACGATCTTCCGGATCCGCTCGTTCAAGGAGGCGATCCGGCTCGGCAAGGAGGAGCGCGAGGCCGAGAAGGCGGCCGAGCGCGAAGCCGCCGCCGGCCGCGTCTGAGCCCGAGCTACTGCAGGCCCTGACGCGCTTCGCGCACGAGCGCGACGGCGTCGGGGAAGACGGTCGCCATGACCGAGCGGATCTGCTCGGCCTGCTGGTCGATCGTCCCCTGGATGTTCACGCGGTTGATCGCCGCGACCGTCATCTCGACCGCGAGCTTGATCGCGTTGTCGGCCCACGCGAGGCCCTGCTGGGCCTGCATCGACTCCGCGAACTCCGCCATCTTCCTGGCGAGATCCTCGGGATCGCCGAAGAGTCCTCCGAAGCCGCTGCCTTCCATGACGAGAAGCGTAGCTGCTTCGCGACGTCGCCTCGGGCGGGCGGGCCGTAGCGGTAGCGGTACGCTCGCCGCGATGCCATTCGTCGAAGGCGCCGGGGTTGCGCTGCACGTCGCCGAGCGCGGTGACGGGCCTGCGGTGCTGATCGTCCACGGGATGGCGTCCGACGGCGCGGCCCTGGCGCCGGTGCTCGCCGAGCTCGCGGCCGGCGGAGCCCGCGCGATCGCCTTTGACCGGCGCGGCTACGGCTCCAGCGGAGCCCCGCAGCCGTACGCCGCGACGACGGTCCAGGAGCAGGCGCAGGACACCGACGCGGTGCTCGAGGCGCTAGCCGCCGCGCCGGCGCTGCTCGTCGGCGAGGGCTTCGGGGCGATCGTCGTGCTCGAGCTGCTCGTGCGCCGCCCCGAGCTGGCGCGCGGCGCGGTCCTCGTGGACCCGCCGCTGCACGCGTTCGTGCCGGCCGCCACCGCTGCCCTCGCCGCCGAGCGCAGCCTGCTCGAGGAGGGCCTGCGCGAAGGCGGCCCCGAGGCGGCGATCCGTGCCTGGCTGGCGGCCGAGGGGGATGACGATCCCGCACGTGCCGCGCGCGCGGTCGCCGCGTCGCTTGGGTTCTTCGCCGACTACGCCGGGCAGTCGAGCTGGTCGCCGTCGCGTCGCGAACTGCGCGCGATCGCGGGGCCCGCGATCGTCCTCACCGGATCGGCGACGCCCGCTCACATCCTGGCCGCCGCCGATGTGCTCGCGGAGCTGATGCCCGCCGCGCAGCGCGCGACGGACGGCGACGTCGTCAGCGCTGCGCTGGCGCTGCTCGAGCCCTAGCAACGACCGCGACCGTGCCGCCGCGCCGAGCAAGCGCGAACGCGATCTCGGCGAGGATCGCGACCGGCGCGAGGGGCAGCGCGGCAGCCGTCACGAGCGCGTCGCGGCTGCGCAGTGGGGCGTTGCGCTTGAGCGCGTGATAGAGCCACGACGGGGTCCGCGTCACGCGGCTGACGACCGACTGCCAGAGCCCGAACGGGTTGTGCTCGGCCAGCAGGTGGTGCGTCGCGACAGGCTCGAGGCCGCTGCGGTGCAGCAGGGCGTGGAGCCCGTCGACGGTGAAGTGCGTCCGGTGGCGCGGGACGTCGAGGTGATACCAGCGCCCGCCGCCGATCCGTGCCTGCATGCTCGCCAGGTTCGGCACGCCGACGACGAGCAGGCCGCCTGGCGCGAGCCAGGCCGCGATCCGTGCGAGCGCCGCCGCCGGATCGTCGAGATGCTCGAGTACGTGCCAGAGCGTCGCCGCGTCGAGTGAGCCGGCGGCGACGACGGCGTCGTCGATTCCCGCCTGCTGCAGGTCGACGCCGAGCGCGCTTGCGCCCTGCACGCCGCGCAGCGACGGCTCGATGCCATCAGCGTTCCAGCCTGCGGCCTGCGCTTGCGCGACGAAGCGACCGCGGCCGGCGCCGATGTCGAGCAGGCGGCCGGGCGGGTTTGCGCCGGCGCGCGTGAGGAATGTCAGGCGGCGGCGATCGAAGGCCCGCAGCAGTGGCCCGGCAAGCTGGGAGCCGCGCGGCGCGCCGCCGCCGTAGGCGCCCTGCTCATGCGCCTCGGGCGGCGCCGGCGCGAGGGTCACGGCCGTGCCGCAGCGGACGCAGCGGGCCAGCGCGTAGTCGCCCGGCAGCGCCGGGTCGGAGCCTTCGACGGTCCGCCATGAGGTGAGCTCGCCGCCGCACGCGGGGCAGGCGCCCAGCGTCGTCGCGTCTTCGTCCGCCGGGTCGGCGCGCTCGTGACGACCCTCGCCCCGACCTGCGCGCCCGCTCACCCGCCGCGGTCGTGGAAGTAGAAGCCGGGCAGCGCGGCGCGCGTGATCTGCACGGTCATGTGCTGCGCGAGCTCGAGGTCGCCCGTGCGGACGGCGAGGTCGTCGAGCGTCACGATCCCGGTCAGGTGTCCCTGCGCGACGATCGGCAGGCGGCGAATCCCGTGGCGCACCATCAGCGCCGCCGCCTCCTCGACGTCCATCCCGGGCTCGCCGGTGATGACCGGCGCCGAGGCGTGCGCCTCGGCTGGATCGCTCGAGTCACGGCCGTCGGTCAGCGCGCCGAGCGCAAGGTCGCGGTCGGTCACGAAACCTGCGATCGCGCCGTCCTCAGCGACGAGCACGACCGAGCCGACGTTGCGCTCGCGCATGAGCTCCGCGACCTGTCGGACGGTCGCCGCCGGCGTCACGCTCACGACGCCCTCGGTCATGACGTCCCGGATCTCCACGAGCGCAACATACACTTGCGCCGTGGTCGCCACCGCCGACGAGACGCTCGCTGACGAGCGCGGCCGCCGTACGCAGGCTGCGGCGATCGCGATCGCTGCCGGCGCGCTGATGCTGCTCGGCGCGCTGCTGACGTTCACCGTCTACAACAAGGCGCCGACGGCGACCGTGCTCGAGACGCTGCGAGCCGAGTTCCGGGAGGGCCCGCAGGGCCTCGTCGCGCAGAAGATCCTCTTCTTCCACAGCCATGCCGCGCTCGTCGCGGGGTCGCAGGTGATCCCCGCGCTCGCCGTCGCGCTCGTCGGGTGCGCGCTCGTCCTGCTCTACCGCTCGACGCGGGCCCGCAACCCGGCGGTGAACAAGCTTCCGCTGATTGCCGCGATCGCCGGCGCCGTGCTCGTGCTCGTCCCGACGATTGTGTCGGTCGTGACGCAGGCGATCGACGCGAACACGTTCGCCAATGCAGCCCACCAGACCGATGCGGCGGCGCGCGACGTGCGCGATGCGCCGCTTAATCTCGCCGGGCGCTATCTCGCCGAGTTCGGTTCGCTGACGGTCGGCCTCGCGTTCGTGCTGACCGCGCTCAACGCGATGAAGGTCGGCCTGCTGACGCGCTTCATGGGCGTGCTGGGAGTCATCGTCGGGGTGCTGTTCGTGATCCCGCTCGAGGGCCCACTGCCGATCGTCCGGGTCTTCTGGATGCTGGCGCTCGGCGCGCTCTTCCTCGGGCGCTGGCCGGGCGGCATGCCGCCCGCGTGGGTGACCGGCGAGGCGCAGCCCTGGCCGACGCAGCAGGAGATCCGCGAGGCCCGTACGGAGGCGCGGTCCGAGCGCAAGGCGAGCCGCGGTGACGACGCGCCGCCGCGTCCGCGTCTGGGGCGCGCGAAGCCTCCCGAGACGCCCGCGCCGGAGGCGCCGGCGTCCAAGCCGCATCCCGCCTCGAAGAAGAAGAAGCGCAAGCGGCACTGATCTGCGCGGTCCGGCTTGCGCCGGCGGCCGCTGCGCGCGCGCCGACAGGCGTGGGGCGATACGGTGCGCGCACGATGACCTACGAGGAAGCCTGCGCCACGCATTCGTGGCAGGTGCCCGAGCAATACAACATCGCCGCGGACGTCTGCGACAAGCACCCCCGCGACAAGCTCGCGCTCATCCACGAGGACCCGGACGGCGCCGTCCGAGAGGTGTACTGGGGCGAGTTGCAGGACATGTCGCGCCGCTTCGCGCTGACGCTGCTGCAGCGGGGAGTCAAGCGCGGCGACCGCGTCGCGATGCTGCTGCCGCCGACGCCCGAGACCGCCGCCGCGTTCTTCGGCACCTGGCGGATCGGCGCGATCCTGCTGTCGATGTCGGTGCTCTACGGCGACGAGGGAATCCGCCACCGGCTGACGGACTCGCAGGCCGCGGTCGTCGTCACGAACGCAGCCAACAGGCCGCGCGTCGAGGGGCTGACGGCGATCGTCGAGCTCGAGGTCGGTGGCCTTGATGGCGGCCCTGCCGAACACGAGATCGTCGCGACAGCATGTGACGACCCCGCCCAGCTCTACTACACGTCGGGCACGACGGGCTTGGCCAAGGGCATCCTGCACGCCCATCGCTACATCCTCGGCCACGAGGAGTTCATCTACTGCCACGAGGTGCGCGACGGCGAGCGCTTCCACGGGATGGGCGAGTGGGCCTGGGCGGCCGGCATCGCGCCGCTGATCGGCCCGTGGCGCTTCGGCGCGGTGCAGGTCGTGCTGCAGCGCAAGAGCGGCTTTGACCCGCACCAGCAGCTCGCGTTCCTCAGCCGGCACCGGCCGACGAACGTCTTCGCTACGCCGACGGCGATCCGCTCGATGATGGGGATCGCCGACGCACGGACGCGCTATCCGCAGGACTTCCGCGTCGTCTGCTCGGCGGGCGAGCCGCTCAACCCCGAGGCGATCCGCTGGTTTCGCGAGCAGTACGACGTCACCGTGCTCGACTACTACGGCCTCAGCGAGTCCTATCCGCTCGTCGCCAACTATCCGTTCATGGAGGTCCGCGAGGGCTCGATGGGGCGCCCGATGCCCGGCTGGGAGGTGGCGATCCTCGACGAGGACGAGCAACCGGTGGCACAGGGCGAGCGTGGCGAGATCTGCCTGCGCGCGCGCTCCAACCCGCACTATCCGCTCGGCTACTGGAACAACGAGGAGGCGGGCCGCGAGACGTTCGGCGGCGAGTGGTTTCACACGAAGGACGCGGCGTCCGCCGACCCGGACGGCTACATCTGGTACGAGGGCCGCGCCGACGACGTGATCATCTCGGCCGGCTACCGGATCGGGCCGTTCGAGGTCGAGTCGTCCTGCCTCGAGCACCCGGCCGTTGCCGAGGCCGCCGCCGTCGCCTGGCCTGACGAGCGGCGCGGCAACGTCGTCAAGGCGTTCGTCATCCTCGCCGCCGGGTACGAGCCGAGCGATGAGCTAGGCGAGGAGATCTCGCGCTTCGTGCGCGGTCGGCTCGGCGCGCACGCCTACCCGCGGCTCGTCGAGTTCGTCAGCGAGCTGCCCAAGACCCTGACCGGCAAGATCCGCCGCATCGAGCTGCGGGAGAGGAGCACATCTCAGTGAGCGTCGATTCGCACGAAGCCCTGGCACAGCGGCTGGAGGAGCTGCTCGCGGTCGAGTCGTTCCCGCCGCCTGAGGAGTTCGCGCGTGACGCGATCCTCAACGACCCCGAGGTCTACGCGCGCGCCGCCGCCGATCCCCTTGCCTGGTGGGAGCAGCAGGCGCGCGAACTGGACTGGTTCTCGGACTGGCAGACGACGCTCGACGACTCCAGCCCGCCGTTCTACAAGTGGTTCACCGGCGGCACGATCAACGCCTCGCACAACTGCCTGGACCGCCACGTCGCGGCCGGCCTCGGCGATCGCGTCGCCCTGCACTGGCGCGGCGAGGAGGGCGAGGAGCGCGACGTCACGTACGCCGACCTGCACCGCGACGTGCAGCGCTTCGCCAACGCGCTGCGCGACCAGGGGATCAAGCGCGGCGATGTCGTCGGGATCTACCTGCCGATGATCCCCGAGGTCGTCGTCGCGATGCTCGCCTGCGCGCGGATCGGCGCGCCGCACAACGTCGTCTTCGGTGGCTTCTCGCCGGAGTCCGTCAAGGAGCGCATGGAGGTCTCCGAGGCGAGAGCGCTGATCACCGCCGACGGCGCGCGGCGCAAGGGCAAGGTCGCGGCGGTCAAGGCGAGCGTCGACGAGGTCGGCATGCCTGTGCAGACGACGATCGTCGTGCGTCACACGGGAATCGACTGCCCGATGGGCGACGGCGACGTCTTCTACGACGAGATCATGGACGCGGCCGACCCGGAATGCGCGGCCGAGCCGCTGGACGCCGAGCACCCGCTCTTCATCCTCTACTCGAGCGGCTCGACGGCGAAACCGAAGGGGATCCTGCACTCGACCGGCGGCTACCTCACCGGCGCGGCGTATACGCATAGGGTCGTCTTCGATCTCAAGCCGGAGACCGACGTCTACTTCTGCAGCGCCGACGTCGGCTGGATCACCGGCCACACGTACATCGTCTACGGACCGCTGATGAACGGCGCGACCTCGGTCATGTACGAGGGCGCGCCCGACTACCCCGACCGGGACATCTGGTGGGAGCTCTGCGAGCACTACGGCGTGACGATCTTCTACACCGCGCCGACGGCGATCCGCGCCTGCATGAAGTGGGGCGAGCAGTACCCCGGCCGTCACGATCTCTCCAAGCTGCGCCTGCTCGGCAGCGTCGGCGAGCCGATCAACCCGAAGGCCTGGGTCTGGTACTACCACGTGATCGGCGGCGAGCGCTGCCCGGTCGTCGACACCTGGTGGCAGACCGAGACCGGCTCGATCATGATCTCGCCGCTGCCGGGGATCACGCATTGCAAGCCAGGCTCTGCGACGCAGCCGCTGCCCGGCGTCAGCGCCGCCGTCGTCGGCGAGGACGGCAAGGAGCTGCCGCGCGACAAGCAGGGGCTGCTGACGCTGCGCGAGCCGTGGCCGTCGATGCTGCGCACGCTGTACGGCGACGACGATCGCTATGTGTCGACATACTTCGAGAAGTTCGGGCCCCAGACGTACTTCGTCGGCGACGCCTCGCGCGAGGACGCCGACGACTACATCTGGGTGATCGGCCGCGTCGACGACGTGCTCAACGTCTCGGGCCACCGGATGTCGACGGCCGAGATCGAGTCCGCCGTCGTCTCGCATCCGAAGGTCGCCGAGTGCGCGACGGTCGGCGTCGCCGACGAGGACACGGGCCAGTCGGTCTGCTGCTTCGTGACGCTCGAGGGCGACCTCGAAGGCTCCGACGAGCTCGTCGCAGAGCTGCGCGAGCATGTCGCCAAGAAGATCGGCAAGCTCGCGCGGCCGAAGCGGATCATCTGGGCTGACGACCTGCCGAAGACGCGCTCGGGCAAGATCATGCGCCGCCTGCTGCGCGACATCGCCGAGGGCCGCGAGCTCGGCGACGTGACGACGCTGCGCGATCCGGCCGTCATGGCGCAGCTCGAGTCACGCGTCGCCGAGCGCCGCGACGAGGCTGACGCGTAGGCCGGCGGTGCCGGCGCCGTCAGGCGTCGGCGAACGGCAGGCGCGCGGCGAGATCGGTGATCTCGAAGACGCGGTGCACCTGCTTGGGCCCGCGCAGCAGCGAGAAGCGGCCGTCCTGCGATCGCTCGGCGGCCATCACGAGCATCCGCAGGCCGGTCGAGTCGATGAACTCGAGCTGCCCGAGGTCGACGACGATCGAGGCGGCATCGCTGGCCTCCGCGCTGCGCAGCTCCTCCTCGAGGCGCGGCGCGCCGTCGAGATCGAGCTCGCCGATGAGCTTGATGATGTGGGAGTCACCGGCGTGCTCACTGCGCACGACGAGGCCTCCGAGCTTGCTGGTGCGTGCGGCGCGCTCGCCATCGTCCATGGCTGGCCAATCTATCAGTGGGCGTCGAGCTTGGCCTGAGTACGCAGCTCGGAGACGATCCGCTCGAGGCGCGGCTCGGTCTCGCGATCGAGATGCGTCATCGCCGCGGCGACCGCGGGATGCACGGCGGCGATCCGCTCGTGCATCGCGTGCGCGACGGCGCGGTAGGACGGATGCCCTTCGCGACCTGACCGCAGCTCGATCAGCTGCATCGCCTCGCGCGCGTTGAGGTCGAGCACGTAGCGCAGCCGGTAGCCGAGGCAGAGCGGGTACATCGCGGCGCGGCGGTCGAGCCCGCGCTCGAGCAGCGCCCCGTGCGCCCGCTGCGAGATGTCCAGGGCGCGGCGGTAGTCGTCCCCGAGGCCGGCGTCGTCGACCTCGTGCGGAACGCCGGCACCGAGGTCCGGGGTCAGCGTCTGCCACTGGCACGTGAGCATGCGGTGGCGCTGCAGGTCGCGGAAGGCGCCGTAGTCGCTGACGATCTCGAAGCGGTAGCGCAGCGACTCGAGGCCGCGACCCGGCCGGTGGCGGCGGTTAGCGCGCTCGCCGACGAGGTCGGCGAGCAGCGCGCCGCGCTCGTCGACGCCGAGCCCGGCGATCGCGGCATGGGCTGCGCGGCCCTCGGTCGACGATGCCTCGAACAGCAGTGCGGCGAGCATGAGGCCCTCGTCGCCGTCGTGGTGCACGAGCCGCACGGAGGGCCCGCCGGCGCCGTCGTCGCCCGGCGCACGGTCGAGGCCGAGCCGCGCGACCCAGCGCTCGGCGGCCTGCTCGCGGCGCTGCAGGAAGGAGACCCACTCACCGCCGCGGTCGGGTCGCTCGACGCGAGACACGAAGCTCGGCATGACCGCCTGGACGGCCTCGAGGATCAGGCGTCCGTAGTGGCGGGCCTCGGGCAGCGGATGCGCGAGCAGGTGCAGGATCAGCTGTTCATAGGTCTGGCCCGTCGCGAAGATCCCCATGTGCGACAGCGAGGCCGCCGGCAGCAGGCCGCGTAGGAGGTCGAACGCCTTCGCCTTGATCGCGCGCGCGTGCGCCTGCGGCGACTCGCCCGCGGCGGCAGGGTAGCGGTCGGCCGCCCAGGCCTGCACCTGCGGCAGCGCGGCGGAGTAGATCCCGAAGATCGCATCCATCGCTGCCTCGTAGCCGGGGCCGAGCTCGGGGTCGCGGTAGTAGCGATAGCGCGTCGTCCCCTCGATCGGCGCGTCGTAGGCGATGTAGCGCGTGGACTGCTCGAGGTACGCGCCCAGCCGCGGGCGCTGCAACACCTTCGTGAGAACGTTCGAGACCCACTCGCAGGCGACGTGCGCGCCGCCGAGCTGGGCGACCGAGTCGTCGCCGTAGCCGACGAAGATCGTCTCGTAGAGGCGCGCGGCGCGGTCGCCCTCGGCGTCGTCGTAGCGCGGGCGGGCGGGATCGAATGCGGGCAGCGAGTCGGCGAACTCGTCGAGAAACAGCCGGCGCAGCGTTCCCGGATAGCGCGAGTAGCGCGCGAAGAGCGCGCCCTTGACGGTCTCGGGGAGGTTGACGAGCGCGAAGACCGGCTCGCTGAGGTTCGTGAAGTGCGGCGCCAGGCGCGCGCGCTCAGCGGCGCTGAAGGTCTCTGTCGGGTACTCCACGGGGGGCGGAAGCGTAGATGGTGCCGCGGTCGGCCTGAGCGCTCGCCTGCCCCGAGACGCCGAGCAGCGCGTGACGCTCGTCGAGCGGCTCGCCGGCGACTGGATCGGCGAGCGCGAGCGCGCCGGGGAGGCGGTGGCTGCGTCGCATCCGCAGCTCGGCGAGCGGCTGCACGATGCCGCGCAGCGCGAGCGCGCCGCCGACGTAGCGTGGTGCCCAGAGCCGCGCCGAGCGCCGCGCGATGCCGCGCTCGATCGCGTCGACGGCGTCGGCGAGCGGCGCCGGCCGGGCGACGAAGCCGGGCAGGTCGGCCATCATCGCCCGCGTCGACGCATGCGCGTAGCTCGCCCTGACGAGGTCGGTGTCGATGAACCCGAAGTACGCGCAGCCGACGCGCGCGCCGGACGGCGCAAGCTCGGCGCGCAGGCAGTCGGTCATCGCCTCGACGCCGGCCTTCGAGGCGGCGTAGGCGCCCATCAGGGGCGCATGGCTCGCTGCCGCCAGCGACGAGATGTTCAGCAGGTAGCCGCGGTTGCGCACGATCTCGTCGAGTACCGCCCGATCGGTGCGCCACGCGCCGAGCAGGTTGACTTCGATCGTGCGCTCGAACTGCTCGCGCGGCACGGTCGCCATCCGGCCCATGAACTGGATGCCGGCGTTGGCGATCGCGACGTCGATCGCGCCGAAGCGGGCGACCGTGCCGTCAACCGCCGTGCGCAGCGCGTCGAAGTCGGCGACGTCGGCTTCGAACCAGGCCGCGCGGCGTCCGAGTCGCTCGGCGAGCGCGGCGAGCAGCTGCGGCTCGAGACCGACGAGCGCGACGTTCGCGCCGGCTGCGTAGAGGCGCTCGGCGGTCGCGGCACCGATCCCGCGCGCGGCCCCGGTGATGAAGACGGTCTTGCCGGCGACGTCCAGGCGCGAGCGCATGCTCATGCCGCGATCGCGTTCGAGGCCGGCATGTCGGCCGCGTGGCGCAGCGTGTACGGCGCGGTCTCGAAGTGCTTCGTGCGCTGCCGGAAGCGCCACGTGAAGTCGGGCCAGATCGTCGTGTTGCGACCGGAGGCGTCGAGGTACCAGCTCGCGCAGCCCGACATCCAGACGGTGCCGGGCAGCTTGGACTGGATCTGCTCGTTGTAGGCGCTCATCGCGTCCTGGCGGACCTCGAACGTCGTGATCTGCTGCTCGTCCATGACGCGCAGCGCATCCATCACGTAGCGCAGCTGGGACTCGATCATGAAGACCATCGAGTTGTGGCCAAGCCCCGTGTTCGGCCCGATCAGCTTGAAGAAGTTCGGCAGCCCGCCGATCGCGGTGCCGAGGTAGGCCTGCACGCCGTCGGACGCGGACTCGGCGAGCGAGCGGCCGTCGCGGCCGCGCACGAGCCGGGCCGTCGGCGGGTCGGTGACGTGAAAGCCGGTGCCGAGGATGATCGTGTCGACCTCGCGCTCGCTGCCGTCGGCCAGCACGATCGTCTTGCCGCGGATCTCCGCGATCGCGTCCGTCACGAGCTCGACGTTCGGCGCCATGAGCGCGGGGTACCAGGCGTTGGAGATCAGCACGCGCTTGCAGCCGAGCCTGAACTCGGGCGTCAGCTTGCGCCGCAGCTCGCGGTCGGGAACCTGCCGGCGCATGTGCGCGGCCGCGATCTTCTCGGCTCCGCTCATGATCTTCGGGTTCTTGATGAAGCCCAGCAGCATGCTCTCACGCGCCCAGTAGACGCTCGTGCGGACCGCCTTCTGGGCGGCGGGCAGCAGCTTGTACAGGCGGCGCTCGGCGCGCGTCGTCGGGCGATCGGAGTGCGGCAGGATCCACGGCGCCGTGCGCTGGAAGACGTGCATCTTGCCGACCTGCCCGGCGATCTGCGGCACGAACTGGATCGCTGACGCGCCCGTCCCGATCACCGCGACGCGCTCGCCGGTGAGGTCATGGTCGTGGTCCCACTCGGCCGAGTGAAAGAGTGTGCCTTCGAATTGGCGCAGACCCTTGATGGCGGGCACCTGCGGGTAGCTCAGCGGTCCGGTGGCATCGACGAGGAGCTGAGCAGTCCAGGCGCCGCCTGACGTCACGACGTCCCAACGCTGCTCGTCGTCGTCCCACGCCGCCTCGGTCAGCTCGTGGCCGAAGCGGATGTGCGGGCGCAGGTCGTGGCGGTCGGCGAGATCGCGCAGGTACTGCCAGATCTCGGGCTGGCGCGAGTACGTCCGCGTCCAGCCGGGGTTCGGGGCGAACGAGAACGAGTACAGGTGCGAGGGCACGTCGCACTGGCAGCCGGGGTATGTGTTCGCCTGCCACGTGCCGCCGACGTCGCCGGCGCGCTCGAGCAGCACGAAGTCCTCGATCCCGGCCTGCTTGAGCTGGATGGCGAGCCCGAGGCCGGCGAAGCCGGTGCCCACGATCGCGACCCGGACGTGCGGGGTGCTCCGGCCGATTGCGCCGCCTGCGGCGGACGGTCCGGTGTGAAGGTCGATGACGCTCATCGCGGTGCTCCTGTCGTCTCGCGCTGCTGATCGTCTGTGGGCTGCGCCCACTTGCTCGGCGCGGCGGGCGCGGTGCCGTTCGTGTCGCCGTGCGTCTCGCCTGCGGCCTCCGAGTCTGCCAGCTCGTCGCGCTCCTGGCCCGCCGTCGTCCCGAAGCGGTGCAGTCCCCAGGCGAGCATGATCATGAGCAGGATCGTGACGAAGAAGACGGTCCCGTAGGCGCCCCACGTGATGTACGGGTTGCGCGTCTTCGCCTCCCGCTGCAGTAGGTGATGGTCGGAGACGAAGGCGCGCTCGAAGCTGGCGGGTGCGGCGATCCCGGCGACCGGGATCGCGAGATCCTCGGGCGCGTAGATCGGCAACGCGGCGAGCGAGCGGCCCTTGTGCAGGCGGATCATCGCCTTCCACTTGCCGTAGACCGAGATCGGCTGCGTCGTGCGGTAGACACCCTCTGAGACCCGCTTGAGGCGGTTGGTGACGAGCTGGCCGCCGCCCTGCCAATCGGTTGCCGTCAGCCAGTTCGCGTGGTCGGCGGCATTGCGCGGGCTCAG
This sequence comes from Solirubrobacteraceae bacterium, assembly GCA_036271655.1. Taxonomy (GTDB): domain Bacteria; phylum Actinomycetota; class Thermoleophilia; order Solirubrobacterales; family Solirubrobacteraceae; genus CADCVQ01. Next base: position 28,811 of record DATBAE010000028.1, on the reverse strand, counting down.
CGTGACGGTGGCCATCACGGTGCGCTTGGGACCGCTCTGGACGTTCGTGAGCACCACGTTGCCGGTGATGCCGGTCGTCGTCTTCGTGAGGAGCGGGAAGGCGAGCATCACGAAGATCGCCAGCGCCGCGGGCAGCGCGAAGCGCCGCATCGACGTGTAGGGAAGCTCGTCGGCCGACAGCCGGGCGCCGATCCAGGCGCCGAGCAGCGACGCGCAGAGGGCCATCGCGAGGCCGAGGCCGATCGTCTGAGGCAGGATCTCCGCCGGCCACGGGATCGGCATCCAGACGTGCGACCAGCCCCATTCCGCGGCGAGCCCGGCGGTGCCGATCAGCGCGCCGCTGACTGCGCCGAAGACGAGCGGGCGCTTCATCGACACGATCATCGTGGCCGCCTCGACGCAGAGGGCCTCGACGATGTAGAGCGGGAAGTGCGACAGCGACTCGCCGAGCGCGCCGTGCACGATGAGGTCAAGCAGCGCGCGCGTGATGATGAAGAAGATGACGGCGCCGAAGAGCCCGGTCCGGCCGAGCCACATGCGCGCGGCGACGAGCGTGACGCCGGCGGCCAGCATGATCAGCATCGGCTGGTAGATGAGCTGGAACTGCGGGACGCCGTAGTCGAACTCGCCCTGGAACGTCGACATGCCGACGAGCAGCCCGCCGGGAAGCCAGACGACGCGCAGGTGGCGCACCCAGGCGAGCTCCTTGTAGGCGACGCCGGCGACGTTCATCGCTCGCACGACCTCGGCCTGGATGACGGCGATGCCGAGCAGCGTCATTGCGGCGCCGCCGATCAGCATCAGGTGCGTCGGGCCCCAGAGCGTCACGTCCTGGCCGAAGAGGCGGTGCCAGAAGTCGTCGAGCGGGAAGCCGATCAATGCGAACAGGCCGGTCGTGCACATGAGGATGCCGCCGAGCGGGGCGTACCAGTCGCGTGAGATGCGGACCGCGGTCGGGCCGGGGCGGTCGGCGCGCTCCTCGCGGCCGAGGCAGATCGCGAAGAAGCCCGAAGCGAAGATGCCGTAGAGACCGGCGAGGATGAAGATGTGGCTCGGGTTGCTGAAGACGCCGGGATCGCGGCCGCGGTCGATGTGCAGCGCGACGTCCCAGTACATGCCGAAGAGCGCCGTGATCAGCGAGACGATCGCCAGGCCGCACGACAGTGAGGCCCAGGCCGGCATGCCGGAGACCTTCTCCGAGAAGCGCTCGAACCAGCCGAGCACCGGGACGCGTTTGGCGCGATGGCCGAGGCCGCCGATGAGCATGAAGATCAGCGCGAAGCCGGCAAGCGCGCCGGCGAGCTTGAGGTCGCGGGCCGATGCGCCGCCCGCGTTGTCGGTCACGACGGTGCCAACGATTGTGGCAGATGTAGTAAGCACGCTCATGGCGTCACCGTACTATGTGTCGTCAAGTGGTGTCAAATAGGTTTCAGCGGTTCCAGCCGAGCAATCATCGGCGTGACTCGATGATTCTTGCTCAGCCTCCGGCCGCCTTCGGATTGCCCGTCGCCTGGCTCGGATCGCCGTCGTCGTCGGTGCTCGTCCGCGGGGCTTCGTCCTCGGGCACGGCGTCGTTCTCGGGATGCGCGCGCGGGTCGATGCCGGTGCCCGGCTGGCCGTCCTCCGGGTAGCCCTGGCCGGCGTCGCGCCGGCGTGGCGTGGTCTTGTCGTCGGTCGTCATGCCGGGGCTTGTACCCGCGGCCCCGCGATGCGACTACAAGAGGCCGAGCGCCGCGCCGGCGTCGCGTACGGCGTCGAACAGCGGCGAGGGCACGATGCCGAGGACGAGCGTGAGGGTGCCGAAGACGAGCGCGACGGCGACGCTCTCGCCGTTGGCCCGCACGCTCGTCGCCTCGTCCGAGCCGCCGGCGAGCAGCGGCTGATCGCCACCCGGCAGCGGCACCGGCACGGAGGCCGCGACCTCGTCGTCGGCCGGCGTCATCCAGATCGCCGCGATGACCTTCAGGTAGTACGCCAGCGAGATCATCGAGCCGACGACGATGAAGACGGCAAGCCACGTGTAACCGCCCGAGACGGCCGCGTCGATCAGATAGAACTTGCCGATGAAGCCCGCCGTCGCCGGGAATCCGGCGAGCGCGAGCATCGCGATCGTCATCGGCCAGGCGAGCAGCGGCCGGCTCGCGCCGATGCCGTTCAGCGAGGCGATGTCGTCGCCGAACGCGGTCTCGCGCTCGCGCACGACGATGACCGCGAACGCGGCGAGGTTCATGACGAGATAGACGGCGATGTAGAAGACCGTCGCCTGTAGGCCGAGGCGCGAGGCGACGACGACCCCGGCGAGCATGTAGCCCGCCTGCGCCACCGACGAGTACGCGAGCAGGCGCTTGAGCGAGGACTGGCCGAGCGCGCCGACGTTGCCGACGACGATCGTGATCGCGGCGAGCGCCGCCAGCAGCGGCGCCCAGTCGACCGCGGCGTCGATCAGCGCGACATCGAAGAGGCGCAGCATGACGCCGAACGCTGCGGCCTTCGTGGCGACCGCCATGAAGGCCGTGACCGGCGTCGGAGCGCCCTGGTAGACGTCGGGCGTCCACTGGTGAAACGGCGCCACGGAGGACTTGAACGCGAGGCCGACGATCACGAGCGCGATGCCCGTCAGCAGCAGCGGGTCGGTCGCGAGGTCGCCGCCACCGAGGGCGTGCGCGATGCCGCTGAAGTCCGTCGAGCCGGTCGCCCCGTAGAGGAACGCGAGGCCGTAGAGCAGCGTCGCCGAGCCGACCGAGCCGATCACGAGGTACTTCAGGCCGGCCTCGAGCGACGACGCGCGCCGCATCTCCGTCGCGCAGAGGACGTAGAGCGGAATCGAGAGCAGCTCGAGCCCGAGGAAGACCGTGACGAGGTTCTGCGCCGCGACGAGCACGACCATGCCGCCGATCGACGTCAGCAGAAGCGCGTGGTACTCGCCGTGCGCGGCCTCGCGCGGCGCGATGTGGCGCCACGACAGCAGGATCGCCGAGATCCCGGCGACGCAGAAGACGATCGTCAGGCTCAGCGTCAGCTCGTCGAGCCGCAGCGCGCCGGCGATCAGGTCCTTGCGCTCGCCCCACTGGCTGACCGCGAGCGCGATCGTGATGCCGAGCGCGACGATCGACAGCCCCGGCACGGCCATCTCGCGCGCCGCGCGGGAGCGCGTCAGTCCGAGCAGCAGGACGACGAGCGCGCCGCCGAGGACGGCGATCAGCGGCGACAGGCCGGCCCAGTCGATGTGCGGCCCAGCGAGCTTGGCGACCGCGATGCTCACGGGGTCTCCTTGAGCGGCGCGTAGGAGGTCCAGCCCGCCAACGCCTTGGTCTTGAGCGCAACCGGGAGAGTGATCGCGTCGACGGTCCGCGCGCTGCGCTTCAGCGCGAACTGTGGATAGAGCGCGATCGCGAGCACGAGCACGACGAGCGGCACGACGACGAGGCCGTCTCGGAACGACAGCTCGCGCGACTCGACGCGCGGACCGGTCCTGTTGTGCATCGTCGTGATGTAGAGGCGCAGCCCGTAGACGGCGGCCATCACGACGCCGCTCGAGGCGATGATCGCGATCGCGATCTTCTGCGTGAAGACGCCGAGCAGGATGTAGAACTCGCCGACGAAGTTCGACGAGCCGGGCATCGCCAGCGTCGCGAAGGCGATGATCAAGAAGACGACGGCGAGCACCGGCGCGCGCATCGCGATGCCGCCCATGTCGCGGATGTCCTCGGAGCCCGACGAGCGGGCGGCCAGCAGCGCGACGACGAAGAACGCGGGTGCGACGACGAGGCCGTGGTTGAACGCCTGCAGGATCGCGCCCTGGGCGCCTTGCGGGTCGAGCGCAAAGACGCCGAGCGTGATGAAGCCGAGCTGTGCGACGGAGGAGTACCCGAGCACGAGTCGCGCCTCGGTCGTCGTGAACGCCATCGCCGATCCGTAGAGGATCGAGGCGAGCGCGATCAGCAGCAGCAGCGTCTGGAAGTGCGCGCTCGCGGCGGGGAAGAGCGGTAGGCAGACGCGCAGGAAGCCGTATGCCGCGACCTTGCTGAGGACGCCCGAGAAGACGGCGAGCACCGGCAACGGCATCGCGCGGTATCCGTCGGGCATCCAGCCGTGCAGCGGGAAGGCGGGCATCTTCACGAGGAAGGCGGCGGCGAAGAACAGGAAGATCCACTCCTGTGACGACGTCGACAGCGGGCGTTGCGCGAGGTCGGAGAAGGCGAACGAGATGTCCGGCGGGCCGGCGGCCGCGATGACGCCGGTCGCGATCGCCGCCGTCAGCATCAGCAGCGATCCGACGAGCGTGTAGATGACGAGCTTCATCGTCGCCTGCACGCGCTTCGCGCCGCCCCAGATCCCTGTCAGGAAGAAGAACGGCACGAGCATGAGGTCGAAGAAGACGACGAACAGCGCGAGGTCCTGCGCGAGCAGCGCGCCGAGGACGGCCGTCTCGGCGAGCGCGAGGTGGAAGTAGAACAGCTGCGAGCGCTCGCGCGGGTGCGTGCGCTCGTCGAACTTCGCCCACAGGGTGCAGGAGAACCAGAGGATCCCCGTCAGCGCGACGAGGAAGAGGTTGAGCCCGTCGATGCCGAGCTTGTAGGAGATGCCGAGCTCGCGGATCCAGGGCTCGTTCGTGACGAACTGCAGGCCGGTTGCCGACGCGTCGAAGTCGACGACGCACAGCACCGCGCAGGCGAGCGTGGCCGCCGCGCCGACGATCGCGACCCAGCCGGCGTAGTGCGACCGCACGAAGAGCCCGAGCACGCCGAACGCGAGCGGCAGCCAGAGCATGATCGACAGGTGCAGCGTCACGAGTTCATCAGGAAGTAGAAGGTCACGACGACCGTTCCGACGACGATCAGCAGCGTGTAGTAGCGCAGGAAGCCCGTCTGCGCCGCGCGCACCGCGGACGATCCGGCTCGCACGACGCCGGTCGTCCCACCGACGAGCAGGCCGTTGACGACGACCCGCTCGAACGTCTGCTGCGCCCAGGCGCCGAACCACTGCGCGGGCCGCACGACGAGCAGATCGATGATCTCGTCGAAGTACCACTTGTTGACGAACAGCGTGTGCAGCGGGGCGAGGCGCCGCTGCGCGCTGGCTGCGATCTGCGGGTTCTTGACCCAGATGAGGTACGCGATCCCGATCCCCGCAAGGCCGACGGCGGCACCGAGCACGAGCCCGAACGCGATCAGCCCGCCGGTCGGGTCGCGCTCGTAGAACTTCGAGTCCGCGAACGTCGGCGCCAGGAAGCTGTCGAGCACATGCGTCACCTTCGGGATCTGCAGGAAGCCGCCGACGACGGCGAGCAGCGCGAGCGTCCCCATCGCGAGCTTCATCGACGGCTCGCGCTCGGCGATGTGGTGGTCGGCGCCGGGGAAGCCGACGTCGGTGTCCTCGACCTCGCCGTCGGCCGGGTTCGTGTGCACCTCCGCGTGATGCAGGTGGCCCGCTTCGAGCTCGAGCGCCTCCGGCACGGGCTCGCCGAGGAAGGCGCGGAAGATCATCCGAAACGTGTAGACCCCGGTCAGCAGCGCGCCGACGTAGCCGGCCACGTACAGGCCCCAGTGCCAGCCGCCGCGGTCGCCGATCATCAGCAGGATCTCGTCCTTCGAGAAGAAGCCCGAGAAGGGCGGGATGCCGGCGAGCGCGAGCCCGCCGATCACCATGCAGCCGAACGTGAACGGCATCGACTTGCGGAAGCCGCCCATCTTGTCGAGGTTCTGCTGGCCGGCCATCGCCGCGATCACCGAGCCGGCCGCCATGAACAGCAGCGCCTTGAAGAAGGCGTGCGTCATGAGGTGGAACAGGCCGGCGGCGTAGGCGCCGCTGCTGACGCCCATGATCATGTAGCCGATCTGCGACATCGTCGAGTAGGCGATCACGCGCTTGAGGTCGGTCACGGCGATCGCGATCGTGCCGGCGACGAGCAGCGTCACGCAGCCGATCACGGCGCCGACGTCGGCGGCCGACGGCGCGAGCTCGAAGAGCGGATGCATGCGGGCGATGAGGTACACGCCGGCGGTGACCATCGTCGCGGCGTGGATCAGCGCGCTGACGGGCGTCGGGCCCTCCATCGCGTCGGGCAGCCACGTGTGCAGCGGGATCTGGGCGGACTTCGCGAACGCGCCGACGAGCAGCAGGATGCAGCCCGCGGTGAGGTCGGCGTCACCCGGCTTGAAGGCCTCCTTGGCATGCGCGAACGTGCTGAGGAAGTCGAGCGTGTGCGTGTGCCTGAAGATGAAGAACGTGCCGAGCACGAGGCCGACGTCGCCGAGCACGTTGATGACGAAGGCCTTGATGCCGGCCCGCGTTGCCGTCCCGCGGCGGTACCAGAAGCTGATCAGCATGTAGGACGCGGCGCCGACGAACGCCCAGCCGACGATCAGCAGAACGAAGTTCGCCGCCAGGATCAGCGTCAGCATCGAGAAGACGAAGAAGTTCAGGTACGCGAAGAAGCGCACGTAGCCGCGGTCGGAGTCCAGGTAGCTGATCGAGTAGACGTGGATCAGCGTCGAGACCCCGGAGACGACGAGGATCATGAAGACCGACAGCGGGTCGACGAGCAGGGCGAGCTGCGCGTCGAGCCCTGTCGTGTGCGCGTAGTCCCAGGCGACGGCGACGATCTGGCGGTGGTGCTCGTCCTGGCCCTGCAGCTTGACGAGCGTCCCGATCGCCGACAGGAACGAGAGCAGCAGTGCGCCCGTGCCGAGGTAGCCGGCGCCGCGGCCGGGCAGCTTGCGCCCGACGAGCCCGACGGCGATGCAGCCGGCGAGCGGGAACAGCAGCGTCAGCCAGGCAAAGAGCTTGACGGCGTTCATCCCTGCAGCTCCTGCAGTTCGTCGACATCGATCGGCAGCCGGCGGCGGTGCATCGCGACGATCACGCCGAGGCCGACCGTCACCTCGCAGGCGGCGACGACCATGACGATGATCGCGAAGATCTGACCGTCGTGGTTGCCGTGCATCCGCGAGAACGCAATCAGCGCGAGGTTCGCCGCGTTGAGCATCAGCTCCAGGCAGAGCAGGATCACGAGCGGGCTGCGCCGCGTCAGCACGCCGGACACGCCGATCACGAAGATCAGCGCCGAGACGGCGAGGAACCAGCCGATGTCCACTTAGTCTTCGTCTCCTGCCGCGGGCGCCGGCGCCGTGATCTTCGGCAGGGCGCGCGGACCACCGACGCCCTCGGCCATCGTGCCGGTGTACGCCGGGCGCAGGAGGTCCATCGCGCTGTAGCGGGCCTGCTCCTCGGCCGCGCTGAGGCCGCCGCGGCGGCGGGCGAGGACGACGGCGCCGACGGCCGCGATCAGTAGCAGGAACGACGCCACCTCGAACGGCAGCAGGAACTTCGTCAGCAACAGCGTGCCGATCTCGCGCGGGGAGCCGAATCCGGGCCCGACGTCGACACCGGTCGTGTCGATCAGCTTCAGGCCGGAGCCGAGCGTCGCGACGCAAAGCTCGACGAACAGCAGGCCGCCGAAGACGGCCGAGGTGACTTTCAGCCCGCGCCCTGCACGCGGGCCGAGCGGTTCGTCCTGCCCGCCGATGTATGCGACGACGAAGACGTAGAGCACCATGACGGCGCCCGCGTAGACGACGACCTGCGCCGCTGCGACGAATTCGGCGCGCAGCAGGAGGAACAGCGCCGCGAGGCAGAGCAGGTGCGAGACGAGCGCGAGCACGCTGTAGAACGGGTTGCGGACGGCGACGACCCCGATCGCCCCCGCCACTGCTCCGACCCCCGCCACAAAGAACAACACCTCTCCCATGAAGCGGGCAATCTATTCGACGGGGCCGTCTCGGGGAACCTCCGTCGCCGTCGAATCGGCCGCTTTGCAGCACCTCCACGAGAGCTGAACGCCGGTCTCAGGCAGGTGTCGGCACTCAGCGGGTACCGTCGTATCCGTGGGTCGGGAGTCGGCCAGCTACTACCTGACGCTCCCGGCCGGGCTCGAGGAGGCGGTCGTCGGCGCCCTGACGGCAGGCGGCGCGGTGGCGGTTGGCGCAGAGCACAGCTGGATCGAGCTGCGCCTGCGCGATCCGGACCGCTACTGGATCGACCTGCGGGTGCATCGTGCCGCGGAGCCGCTGCTCGAGATCCGCATCGCGCTGACGAACGACGAGTGGTCGATCCGCGCCCCACTCGAGACGGCCTTGGGCGGGCTGCCGGCGGGCGCCGCGCAAAGCCGGCTGCGCGACGAGGACGGCGTCGAGCTCGGAGCGCCCGCGCAGGACGGCTGGTCGCGCGCGCTCGAGGACGACTACGGGCGCCGGCGGGCCGAGTTCGTCAAGCGCGTCGGCGACATCAACGCGCCGATCTCAGCCGATCACGTCTACATGTACATCCACCAGACCGGCATGCGACGCGACGACGACGCGGAGCTTGCCTGGCACCGCGAGCGCGAGATCGCGCGGATCGAGCAGATGTGGAACCCGCCGGCCGGCGGACCCGAGCTGCCGCCGGATCACCCGGACGGCGACGGCTGACCTGCGCTACTCCCCCTCGCCGCGCAGCGGCGTGCGCTCGAGCGGCTCGTCGAGCAGCATCTCCTTCGTGAAGATCAGGTCGGTGCGGTTGTAGGCCGACATCTCGTAGTCGTGGCCCATCGTGATCGCGTCGAACGGGCAGGCGACCTCGCAATAGCCGCAGAAGATGCAGCGCGCGAGGTTGATCTCGTAGACCGCCGCGTAGCGCTCGCCGGCCGAGACGCGATGCTCGGGCGTGTTCTCGGCGGCGACGACGCGGATGCAGTCCGCCGGGCAGGCGGCCGCGCAGAGCGAGCAGCCGACGCACTTCTCCAGGCCCGTGTCCTCGAAGCGGTGCAGGCGATGGCGGCCGCGGAAGCGCGGGTAGACCGGCACCTTCTCCTCGGGGTAGGAGATCGTCGTCGGCCCCTCGAAGAGGCGCGCCATCGTCGTCTTCATGCCGCGCAGCGTCTCGCCGAAGGCGCGGTACGTGCCGCCGGCGCCGCCGGGCAGCGGCGCGCGCTGCACGACGAGCATCTCGTCTGAGGGATTCCAGGGCGTCATAGGAGGATCACGAGACCGCCACCACCACGATCGCGGTCACGAGGGCGTTCACGGTAGCCAGCGGCAGCAGCACCTTCCAGCCGAAGCTCATCAGCTGGTCATAGCGCAGGCGCGGCAATGTCGCCCGGATCCACACGAAGAGGAAGACGAAGGCGAAGATCTTCGTCAGCACGATGAACGGGTCGAAGATGCCCGGCGGATCGATGAACGGCAGCTGCCAGCCGCCGAGGAACATCGTCACGGCGATCCCCGAGACGACGAGGATGTTCACGTACTCCGCGAAGAAGTACGAGGCGAACTTCGAGCCGCCGTACTCGGTGTTGTAGCCGGCGACGAGCTCGGCGTCGGCTTCCGGGAGGTCGAACGGCGCCCGGTTCGTCTCGGCGAACGCCGACACGAGGAAGATCAGGAAGCCGACGAACTGGGGCACGATGTACCAGCAGTTCGACTGTGCTTCGACGATCGCCGGCAGCGAGAGCGTGCCCGCCATCATCAGCACGCCGACGAGCGAGAGACCCATCGCGACCTCGTAGGAGATCAGCTGCGCCGCGGCGCGCATCGCGCCGAGGAACGAGTACTTCGAGCCGCTGGCCCAGCCGCCGAGCATGAGCCCGTAGAAGGCGATTGCGCCGAACGCGAACACGTAGAGCACGCCGATGCCGACGTCGAGGCCGTAGAGCCCGACGCGCTGGCCGAAGATGTTCGCGACGTCGCCGAACGGCAGGATCGCAAACGCGGCGAGTGCGGTCAGCAGCGAGATGATCGGTGCAAGTGCATAGAGGAAGCCGATCGCCGTCGAGGGCTGGAAGGGCTCCTTCGTCGCAAGCTTGATGATGTCCGCCAGTGGCTGCGCCATGCCGAACGGGCCGACGCGGTTGGGCCCATAGCGGTGCTGGAAGCGCCCCAGCAGCTTGCGCTCGGCGAGCAGCACGACCGGCACGATCTGGACGGCGATCGCGAACAGGATCACCGACTTGATGATCTGCACGTACCACTGCTCGGAGTAGCCGACGAGGCCGATCACGGAGGTGCTCATTGCGGTGTGACCTCGACGAGCCCGCCGTCGTCGAGCTCGGCCGCCGAGTCCTCGGCGATGCCCTGCTCGACGAACACCGACCCCTCCGGTACCGACGAGCGCAGGACGGCCGTCGCGCTGATCTGGCTGCCATGCGCGCCGACGGTGACGCGTCCGCCGTGGGCGATCCCGAGCCGCTCGGCGTCGCTTGGGTGAAGCTCGGCGCGCTGCGCGTGGCGCAGGAACTTCAGCGCCGGCGCGATCTCGACCTCGTGCGCGGCCCAGATCGAGCGGAACGTGCCGAGCCGCAGCGATCCGTTCGGCGTCGGCGCGTGCGGCGGCACCTCGAGGCCGAACGGCCCCATGTCCGCGGCCGGCCAGCTCGCGGCGCCGGGTCGGGCGGGCCAGCGCACGCCGCGTCCGCCGAGCTCGTCGAGCGTCAGGCCGGCGTAGAACGGCACGGCCTCGAACAGCCGCGCGGAGGCCATCGGGCCGCTCAGCACCTGCGGGTCGTGGTCCAGGCGCGCGGACAGGTCGGCGAGCACGTTCCACTCCGCGCGCACGGCATCAGGCCGCGCGATCGCCGGGCGCAGGCGCTGCACGCGCCCGTCGGGGTGCGTGATCGTGCCCTCCTTCTCCGCGTGCGACTCGGCGGGGAAGACGATCGTGGCGTGCTCCCAGAGTCCCTCGCTGAGGAAGTCGGCATGCGCGATCACCGCGTCGGCGCGGCGCAGCGCTCCACGCCACGTCCGGCGTGCCGGCAGGTCGCGCAGCGGGTCGACGTGCAGCAGATAGAGCGCGCGGATCGCGCCGGCGGCCGCCGACGCGCCGATCGCCGCCGTGTCGAGGCCGATCAGCGTCGAAGGCTCGAGTCCCGGCCCGGCGTTTGGCAGTACACCGACCTCGCGCAGGCCGCGGCCGTTCGTGCCGGCGGGCACCTCGAGCAGCCCGGCGCCGTCGTAGTCGGCGGGGATCACGCGCCCGGCGACGTTCAGCAGCGCGCGGGCGGCATGCTCGCCGCGCATCCCCTGCGTCAGGCGCTCGGCGTAGAGGATCACGACGTCGCGCACATCGCCGTCGCCGCGCAGCAGCTCGGCCAGCGTGCGGATCTCCGCGGCGTCGGCGCCCGCGGCATCGGCGAGCTCCTCGACGATCCCGTGGCGTCCGGCGGAGCCCGGTCCCGCATCCGATTCGGCGAGCGCGGCGTTGAGCGCGACGCAGAACGCCTCGCCCGCTCCGGGCGCGTAGCGCGCGACGACCTGCGCGTTGGCATCCAGCGAGGACGGCCGCGAGGACGCGATCGCAAGCTGCACGCCGTTGCGGCGCACGCCCTTGCGGATGCGCAGGTCGAGGATCGGCGCGTCGTCGACCGGCTCGCAGTCGATCACGAGCACGGCATGCGCGAACTCGAGATCGGGGACCGTCGCCTGCAGCGAGGGCGCGTGCAGCGCGGCGTGCAACGCGCGCGGCAGCATGCCGCCTTGGCGCGAGTCGAGGTTCGGGGAGCTGAGACCGCCGCGCATGAGCTCCTGGAGCAGCCAACCCTCCTCGTTCGTCGTCGTGCCGCCGGCGATCGCTCCGGTCTGCGCTCCCGCGGCCATCAGCGCCGCCGCGGCCTCGTCGAGCGCGCGCTCCCAGCCGACCGGCACGAGCTCGCCGTCGACGCGCATCAAGGGGTGGGTGACGCGCTGATCGGCGTGGAAGGACTGGTAGCCGAAGCGCCCGCGATCACACAGCCAGCCGTCGTCGACGCCGTCGTGCTGGCGCGACAGGACGCGCAGGACGCGCTCGTCGCGCACCGTGTACTCGACGTTGCACTGCGTCGGGCAGCCGAGGCAGACCGAGCCCGAGCCCTCGATGTCCCAGGGCCGCGCGCGGAAACGGTACGGCTGGCTCGTCAGCGCGCCGACCGGGCAGAGCTCGACGATGTTGCCGCTGAACGGCGCGACGTACGGATGGCCGTCGAACGTCGAGACGAACGACTCCGCGCCGCGTTCCTGCAGGACGAGCTGGTAGTCCTCGGAGATCTCCTGGCTGAAGCGCACGCAGCGGTAGCAGAGGATGCAGCGCTCGCGGTCGATCGCGATCAGCGGCGAGAGCGCGAGCGGCTTGACGAAGTGGCGCTTGGGCTCGATGAAGCGCGAGCGGCCTGGGCCCCAGCCGAACGTGATGTCCTGCAGCGGGCACTCGCCGCCCTTGTCGCAGACCGGGCAGTCGAGCGGGTGGTTGATGAGCAGGAACTCGAGGACGGCCTCCTGCGCCTCCTTGACGCGAGCGGTCTGCGTCGTCACCGCCATGCCGTCGCGGACCGGCGTCGAGCAGGCCGTCTGCAGCTTCGGAATGCCCTCGATCTCGACGAGGCACATGCGGCAGGCGCCGACCGGCGCGCCGAGCTTAGGCTCGTAGCAGAAGACCGGGATCTCGACGTCGCCGAGCTTGGCGGCGTCGGCGAGCATCATGCCGGCCGGTGCGTTGACTTCGAGTCCGTCGATCGTGAAGGCGATCGTGTCCGGATTGGGCCTAGGCACCCACGGCTCCCTGGATCAGCACGGGGTCGGCGTCGCCGCCGGCGACCGCGCCCGGGCCCCACGGGTTGCGCGCCCGCGCAGCCTCGATGTGGCCCTCGAACTCATCGCGGAACTTCGTGATCATCGAGGCGACCGGCATCGCCATCGCGTCGCCGAGCACGCAGAGGCAGTTGCCCATGATCTGCTCCTGCACGGAGGCCATGATGTCGAGGTCCATCGGGGTCGCGAGTCCCGAGTCGACGCGCTCGAGCATCGACACCGTCCAGCGCGTGCCCTCGCGACAAGGCGTGCACTTGCCGCAGGACTCGTGCTTGTAGAACTTCGCGAGCTTCAGCGCGACGTCGACGACGGCGTTGGAGTCGTCGACGACGATGATCGCGCCCGAGCCGAGCATCGACTTCGCCTGCGCGAGCGTGTTGAAGTCGTAGGCGAGGTCGAGGTCGTCCTTCGTCAGGACCGGCGACGACGAGCCGCCGGGGAACCAGAACTTCACGTCTCGCCCAGGCGGGGGACCGCCGGCGAGTCCGTAGATGATCTCGCGCGACGAGACGCCGAGCTCGATCTCGTAGTTGCCCGGTCGCCGGACGTTGCCCGAGACGCTGACGAGCTTCGTTCCGGTCGAGCTCTCCGTGCCGATCTTCGCGTACTCGGCGCCACCCATCCTGATGATGTGCGGCATCGTCGCGAGCGTCTCGACGTTGTTGATCACCGTCGGGCCCTGGTAGAGGCCCTGGTTGGCGGGGAACGGCGGCTTCAGGCGCGGGTTGCCGCGCTTGCCCTCGAGCGAGTCGAGCAGTCCCGTCTCCTCGCCGCAGATGTACGCGCCGGCGCCGCGATGCAGGACGAGCGACAGATCGAAGCCTGAGCCGAGGATGTCCTCGCCGAGGAAGCCGGCGTCCTGCGCCTCCAAGATCGCCGCGTCGATGATGTCGGCCTGCTCGACGTACTCGCCGCGGATGTAGATGAACGAGCGGTTCGCGCCGGCGGCGAACGCGCCGATGACGATGCCCTCGATGAGCATGTGCGGGCTCTTCTGCATGAGCTCGCGGTCCTTGAACGTGCCGGGCTCGGACTCGTCGGCGTTGCAGACGAGGTACTTGTCGACGTTCACCTTCGGGATGAACGAGATCTTCTTGCCACTCGGGAATCCGGCGCCGCCGCGGCCCCGCAGGCCGGAGGCGATCAGCTCGTCGGTCACCTGCTCGGGCGTCATCTGAGTGAGCACCCTGCGCAGCGACTCGTAGCCGCCGCGCCGGCGATACACGTCGATCGTGTTCAGGCCCGGCTCGTCGATGCCGGAGAAGAGGATCGTCTGGGTCATGCGCTCGCCCCTCCTCCAGGCGACGCCGCGTTCGGATCGACGCTCTTGCGTCTGATCAGTTGCTTGTTCGGCAGCGGCGGCAGACCCTCGCGGATCTGCGTCACGAGCGTCGGCACGTCGTCGAGCGACATCGGCCCGACGTAGACGTCGTTGACCGATGCCATCGGCGCGATGTCGCAGGCGCCCAGGCACTCGAAGCCGCGCACGTTGAAGCTCGGGTCGCCGGCCGTCTCCTCCTTCATGCGGGCGAGCAGCTCGTCGGCGCCGCACAGCGAGCAGGAGATGTTCGTGCAGACGTAGACGCGATTGCGTCCGACCGGTCGCGTCTCGAGCATGTCGTAGAACGTCGCGACCGAGATCAGGTAGCCCGGGGTCAGGCGCATGACGCAGGCCGCCTGCCAGACGGCCTCCGGCGAGCACCAGCCGTGATGGCGCTGCACGGCGGCGAGCGCCGGGATCGCCGCGCTGCGGAAGTCCGGGTACTTCGCCATTTGCGCCTCGATCTCGGCGCGCAGCTCGGCAGGGACCGGCGTCGTCGCCGGATCGGGGATGACCGCGGGGTCCTTCTCGAGGTCGACGGCGTCGTCCCAGCCGGGGACGCGCGATCCGTGCTCGAAGCGCGCGACGTCGCGCGTGACCTCCGGGGTCGGCGCCTCGACGCGCGTGCGCGGGCGCTCGAGCTCGGCGGTGTCGGCGCGCTTCTTGCGGCGGCCGATCACCGGTCGATGCCCCCGAGCACCGGGTCGAGCATCGCGAGCGTCGCGATCAGGTCGGCGATGTAGGAGCCCTCGGTCATCGGCGCGGTCGCCTGCAGGTTCACGAACGACGGGTCGCGCATGTGCACGCGGGCAGGCTTGGAGGAGCCGTCGGAGCGCACGAAGCAGCCGAGCTCGCCGCGCGGCGACTCGATCGGGAAGTACACCTCGCCGGGCGGCACGCGGAAGCCCTCGGTGACGAGCTTGAAGTGGTGGATGAGCGCCTCCATCGAGGTCGCCAGCTCGTGGCGCGGCGGCAGTGCGACCTTGCGGTCGTCCGTCATCCAGCGGCCTTCGGGCAGCCCGTCGAGCGCCTGGTCGATGATCTTCACGGACTCGTAGATCTCGGCCACGCGGACGGCGTAGCGGTCCCAGTTGTCACCCTCGGAGCCGACCGGGATCTTGAAGTCGAAGTGGTCGTAGGAGCTGTAGGGCGTCGCCTTGCGCAGGTCCCACGGGTTGCCGGCGGCGCGCAGCAGCGGGCCGGTGACGCCGAGCTTGAGCAGTTCCTCCTCGGCGAGCGGGCAGATGCCGCGCAGGCGCTGCAGGACGATCTCGTTGTTGTGCAGCAGGTCCTTGTACTGGTCGACGCGCGACGGCATCTGGGCCGTGAACGCGCGCAGCTTCTCCTCCCAGCCGCGCGGTACGTCGTCGGCGACGCCGCCGACCTGGAAGTAGCGCGTGTGCATGCGCTGGCCGGTTGACTGCTCGAAGAGGTCGAGGATCAGCTCGCGGTCGCGGAAGCAGTACCAGAACATCGACATCGCGCCGAGGTCGAGCGCGCTCGTCCCGAGCCAGACGAGGTGGCTCATGATCCGGTTGAGCTCCATGTGGATGACGCGCAGGTACTGCGCGCGCGCCGGCACCTCGATCTCCAGCAGCGTCTCGGTCGCCCCGACGAACGCCATCGCGTTGAAGAAGTACGCGAGGTAGTCCATCCGCTCGACGACCGGGATCGCCTTCCAGTACGACTTGTCCTCGGCCGTCTTCTCGATGCCGGTGTGGACGTAGCCGATGATCGGCTTGAGATTGCGCACGACCTCGCCCTCGAGCGTCACGAGCAGGCGCAGCACCCCATGGGTGGCGGGGTGGTGCGGCCCCATGTTGAGCGTGAGCAGCTCGTGGTCCATGTCGTTCGTGCCCAGGCGCTCGAGCGGCGCGAGCGTGATCGACTCCTCCATCTGGCGGTACTCCGAGGTGCGGTTTGTGACGTCGGTGCTCACTTCGTGTACGCCGTCCCTTCCGCCTCGTCGATCGTGAACATGACCGGCTCGCCGCCGATCGGGAAGTCGCGGCGCTGCGGGTGGCCCTCGTAGTCCTCGGGCATGAGGATCCGCCGCAGGTCCGGATGGCCCTCGAAGAGGACGCCGAACATGTCGTAGATCTCGCGCTCCTGGTGGTTCGCGGTTGGCCAGTCGGGCGTGACGGACGGCACGACAGGGTCGGCGAGCGGCACGCGCAGCTTCACCGTCAGGCGGTCGGCGCTCGCCATGTCGAGCAGCTCGTAGTGCACGCCGAGGCGCGGCTCCTCGGGGTAGTAGTCGACCCCGTGAACCGAGACGAGCATCCGGTAGCCCTTCGCGCGCAGCTGCTCGAGCGTCGCGCAAATCGCCGCCGGTGCGACGACGAGCTGCCCCTTGTCGCGGAAGTACACGGTGTCGAGGACCGCGCCGGCGTCGGCGTCGCGCAGCTCCTGGGCGAGCAGCTCCAGCCCGACCGCGTCAGGCACCGGACGTGCTCTCCGGCCGCAGCACGCTGATCCTCGCCGCTGGCTCCTGCACCTCGACGACCTCCTCGGTCCCGTAGGCATGGTGGCCGGCGCGCCAGCCCATGTCGGGATCCTCCTGGATCATCTTGCGCAGCTTGAGGATGCCGTGCATGAGCGCCTCCGGGCGCGGCGGGCAGCCCGGCACATGGATGTCGACCGGCATGAACTTGTCGGCCGGCACGATCGCGTAGTTGTTGAAGACGCCCATCGAGCTCGAGCAGGCGCCCATCGCGATCGCCCACTTCGGCTCGAGCATCTGGTCGTAGATACGCCGCACGACCGGCGCCATCTTGATCGACACGCGACCGGACAGGATCAGCAGGTCGGCCTGCCGCGGAGAGGCGCGGAAGGCCTCGAAGCCGAAGCGTGCGACATCGACGCGGGCGGCGACGATCGACATCATCTCGATCGCGCAGCAGGCGAGGCCGAACGTCGCCGGGAAGAGGGCGTTCGAGCGCGCCCATGCGACCGCCTTGTCGAGCGTCGTCGTCAGCACGCGCTCCTCGACGTACTTCTCGAGGTCCGCGTCGCCGAGGTCGCCGCGCAGCATGTCGCGGGCGCGCAGCTGGCGGATCCGGAAGTCCTCGCTGGACAGGTCGGTGCCGGCCGGCGCGACGGCGAGCTTCTCGCGCTTTACCTCCATTCGAGCGCCCCCCTTCTCCAGACGTAGACGAACGCGGCCATCAGCAGCGTGATGAAGACGATGATCTCGACGAGCGCGAAGCTTCCGAATGCCTTCAGCTGGATGGCGACCGGATAGAGGAAGATGACCTCGATGTCGAAGAGGATGAAGAGCATCGCGATCAGGTAGAAGCTGATCCCGAAGCGGAATCCCTGCTGGATCTCCGAGGGCAGGCCGCATTCGTACGGGTCGCTCTTGTGCGGGACGGCGCGCCGCGGCCCGAACAGCGTGTTGAGCACGGCGAACGCGATGCCGACCACGGCCCCGAGGCCGACGAAGACGATCGCTGGTAGATAACCGCTCAGCACCAGTGTGTTTCTATCAGGCCGTGGCCTGTTTCGATTGGAATCGTTCGATGACGTGTTTCTGATCTCCCATGGATGAGCGAACGATCGCCGAGCTGGCGGCATGGCTGGCGCTCGCCTTCAACGCGATCGCCGGTGGCTTCGCCGCCTGGCGCTGGTGGCAGGTGCTGCCGACCGCCGTCGCGTGGCCGATGCTGCGCGCCGGGCAGGGCATCGCGGTGCTGCAGGCCGTCGTGGCGGGCGTCCTGTTCGTGGCGGGCTTCCGGCCCGACGACGGGCTCTACTGGCTGTATGCGCTGCTGCCCGTCGCGATCGGCTTCATCGCCGAGCAGCTGCGCCTCGTGTCGGCCGAGCAGGTGCTCGAGAACCGCGGCCTGCCCGATGCGAAGGCGATGGAGGGCCTCGCGGAAGCCGAGCAGCGCTCGGTCGTGCTGGCGATCGTGCGCCGCGAGCTCGGCGTCATGGCGCTGGCGGCGATCGTCGTCGCCTTCCTCGCGCTGCGCGCCGGGCTTGTCGTATAGCTCGGCTCGGCTCGGCTCAGCTCGGCTCGCTCCCCCGGCCGCGGTCCGCGCTCAGCGCGTCGGCGTGGTCGTCGCCTTCTTCGTCTTCTTCGGGAGCTTCTTGGGCGGCGTGATCGTGAACGAGTCGATCCACTGCGGCCGCGTCGCCGACGCGAACTGCTTCGTCTGGTCGACGTACGCCTTCCAGGCGCCGTAGCGGATCTTCGTCGGCAGCGCCGAGATCGTGCGTGACACGATCCCGCAGGGCGCGGCGGCCGTCCCGAGTGTCACCGTGCGGCGCGTGATGCCGGCGAAGCGAAAGTGCATGTAGACCGGCTTGCCGGGCCGGAAGCCGCGCGCCGTGTACGTCACCGGCTGGCCGGGGTACTGGGCGGCCGGCGACTGGGTCAGTCCGAAGCGCACGAGCTCAAACTGCGTCGCGACGACGACCGGTGCATCGGGCGCCGTGGCGTCCTGCGCGATGAGCTTGAACGTCTGCAGGTTCTTGCTGGCCGACGAGAACGGCGGCGGCGCGAGCTGCAGCTGGAAGGCGCCGATCAGGCTGACGGTCGGCGTGAAGAGCGCCACCGGCGCCGGCTTGCCCACCGTGTTCGTATAGAGCGTCACGGCGCCGCCCGGGCTGAAGCCGGTTCCGAAGACCGGCATCGTGCTCTGGCCCGCGACGTAGCCGATGCACGGCAGCGTGCGGATCGCCGGTGCGGCATCGGCCGGCGTGGCCGCCGCGCAGGCGAGCGCGGCCACGGAGGCGACGGCGAGGACACGGCGCGGCACGGACATTGGACCTCCGAATGGATCGACGGGATGCGGCGTCTCGCAGCGGCGCGCCCATCGTAATCGCGCGACCGCTGCCGCGGCGTAGATCAGCCTGCAACGAGCGGCTGATCGCTCTCGCCGGCCTGGCCGGCGAGCAGCTGGTCGCTCGCCGCCCAGAGGCCCCGCTGCGCTTCGCGGTTGTGTGAGGCGCGCGACGAATGCCGCTCGTGGCGGCCATGGAAGTAGCGGCCGCTGACGCGCTCGACCTCCGGTGCGCTCGCCAGCCAGGCCTGGGTCCGCGCGCCGTGGCGCGCCGAGACCGCCAGCGGGGTCAGCTGTGCGATTCGCATCAGCGCGCCGGTCGTGCCGTTGTCGCGCCCGAACGCGGTCCGGACGAGCCCGGGGTGCAGCGCGTTGGCGGTCACACCAGAGCCCTCCAGGCGGCGCGCGAGCTCGTACGTGAACAGCAGGTTGCAGAGCTTCGAGCGACAGTACGCGTGCCAGCCGTCGTAGCCCTGCTCGCCCTGCAGGTCGTCGAGCCGGACCGAGCTTGCGTGGTGCGCGAGCGACGAGACCGTGACGACGCGCGCCGGCGCCGAGGCGGCGAGCCGCTCGCGCAGCAGCGCCGTCAGCAGGAATGCGCTCAGGTGGTTGACCTGGAAGGTCTCCTCGAGCCCGTCGACCGTGATCCGCCGCTGCATGACCATCAACCCGGCGTTGTTGACGAGCACGTGCAGCGCATCGAAGCGCTCGAGCAGCACGCTCGCAGCATCGCGCACGGTGTCGAGATTCGCATGGTCGCAGTGCACGACGTGCAGGTCGTCCTTGCCGGTTAGCGCGGCGATCCGCTCGCTCGCTTCCGCGCCGCGCCGCTCGCTGCGGCAGAGCAGCACGACGGTCGCATCCATGCGCGCCAGCGCCAGCGCGGTCTCGAAGCCGAGCCCTGAGCTCGCTCCGGTGATCGCGCAGATGCGCCCCTTCATCGGCGCCGGGTCGCGCGGCGGCGCGCGCGAGACGCAGCAGGCGCGCGGAGCACGCCCGCTACCCAACGACCGTCGTGTAGTGCCCGCCATGGAAGACAAGCGGATCGCCCTCCTCGCCGGCGCCGGTGCCGACGACCTCGCCGATGCCGATCTCGTGATCGCCGGCTGGGCGCAGCTCACGCAACTCGCAGGCGATCCAGGCGAGTGCTCGATCGAGCACCGGCACGCCGTGCGCCTCGCGATGGGTCACCGAGGCGAACTTCTCGGGCCCGACCCGCTTGGACGCGAAGATTGCCGCAAGCTCCTCGTCGCCGGCGCGTAGCACGTTGACGGCGAAGCGGCGCGACTCGCGGACGACCTCGAGCGTCCGCGAGCGCGCCTCGAAGCAGACGAGCAGCAGCGTCGGCTCGAGCGAGAGCGACGTGACGGCGTTCGTCGTCATGCCGGCGGGACCGTCGGGGCCGGCCGCCGTCACGATCGCGACGCCCGTCGGGAACAGGCCGATCGTGTCGCGGTACAGGCGCGCCGGGACGGTCACGGCGCCATCACTTCACGACGAGCGTCCCGAACTGCCCGAGGTCGTCGTGGTTGGCGATCGTGCAGACAAGCCGATACGTGCCGGGGGCGAGCGTGACCTTGATCGGCGGCGCCGTCTCGCCCGGCTGCATCGTGTCGACCCTGGCGCCGGGCACCTGGACCGGCTTGCCGCCGGGGCCGTCGGGGTTCTGGATTTCGAGGTTGTGCGTCAGGCGTCCCGTGTTGTGGACGACGAGCTTGATCCGTCGCGCGGTGGTGACGATGTTCTGGGGAACGATCCGGTACTCGTCCAGCGTGATTCGCAGAATCGGCCGGTCGGTATGGAAAACCTTGCCCTCGCCACAGCCGCCCATGGCGACCGCCAGCACGGCAAGGACTGCTGCAGGGAGGATCGTGCGTGACATCGCCAGCGGCATTGTTCCGTATGATCTCGCCGCCTATGGCCCGTCGCGTCCTTGTTGCCGTCTGCGTCGCCGCCGCGGCCGTCCTCTGCGCCGGCTGCGGCTCGTCCGCGATCAAGATCTCCAAGAGCGATCCGAACCACACCGGGGCGGTCCTCTTCGTCGAGCGTTGCGGCGCCTGCCACACGCTCTACGCGGCCGGCACGCAGGGCTCTGCGACGAAGGTCACCGACAAGGAGAACGTCGACGGCCCGAATTTCGATCAGCGTCACGAGAAGGTCGCCGACATCGTCTACGCGATCGAGAACGGCGGCTTCTCGGGGGCGATCATGCCCGAGAACATCGCGACCGGGAAGCAGGCGCTCGATATTGCGAAGTTCGTCGCGAAGTACGCCGGGCCGGGCAACGCGCCCAAGTAGCCGGGGCCGCGATGTCCCGTGATCAGCGACGGGGATTCGCCGCGAGAATCGGTGGATCGGGGCAAACGGGCCGTCCAACGTTCCTGGACGACCCACGAGGGGCGGACGGCGAGCCGTGCTCGATCTGAGGCTGATCCGGCGCAGCCCCGACGAGGTCCGAGTGGCGCTTGCGCGCCGTGGCCCGCAGGCGGCGGAGCGCCTCGACGAGGTACTGGGACTTGACGCGGCGTGGCGCGAGGCGACGCAGGCCGCGGAGGCGCTGCGAGCAGAGCAGAAGGCGGCATCCGACGAGGTTGCGTCCGGCAAGCGGGAGGGGCGCGACGTCGCCGCGCAGCTCGATCGCCTGAAGACGCTGTCCGGCGAGGTCAAGGCCCTCGGCGAGCAGGCGCGCGTCGCCGATGCGCAGCTGCAGGAGGTCCTGCGCCTGCTGCCCAACGTTCCTGATCCGACGGCCGCCGAGCCCGCGGACGAGGTGCTGCGCGTCGTCGGCGACGCGTCGAAGACCGGCCGCGACCATCTCGAGCTCGCCGGCGAGCGGATCGACACGGAGCGCGGTGCGCGGCTCTCCGGCGCGCGCTTCGCCTACCTGCGCGGCGACCTCGCCATGCTCGAGCTCGCGCTCGTGCAGTGGACGTTGACGAAGCTGCGCGGGCATGGCTTCGAGCCCGTCTTCCCGCCCGTGCTCGTGCGTGAGCAGGCGCTCTACGGCACCGGCTTCCTGCCCGACACCGAGCAGCAGATCTACCACCTGCCCGCCGACGACCTCTACCTCGTCGGCACGAGCGAGGTCGCGCTCGCCTCGCTGCATGCCGGCGAGATCCTTGACGCGTCGCAGCTGCCGCTGCGCTACGCCGGCTTCTCGCCCTGCTTCCGGCGCGAGGCCGGCTCGGCCGGACGCGACACGCGCGGCATCTTCCGCGTGCACCAGTTCGACAAGGTCGAGATGTTCGCGTTCGTCGAGCCGAGCGCGAGCGCCGACGAGCACGAGCGGATCCTCGCGATCGAGGAGGAGATCCTCGGCGATCTCGAGATCCCGTATCGCGTCGTGAACATCGCCGTCAACGACCTCGGCGCGAGCGCCGCGAAGAAGTACGACGTCGAGGCGTGGCTGCCCGGCCAGGGTCGCTACCGCGAGCTGACGTCGGCGTCGAACACGACCGACTTCCAAGCCCGGCGACTGGAGATCCGGATGCGCGGCGAGGGCGGCCGGCCGGAGGTCGTGCACACGCTCAACGGCACGGCGGTGGCCGTCGGGCGCACGTTGATCGCGCTGCTCGAGAACGGCCAACGCGACGACGGATCGATCGCGCTGCCCGCGGTGCTCGGTCCGTTCGGGGCGCCGGCCGTTCTGCCGGCGGCAGACGGCCCAGCGTCAGGCTGAGCCCCGGCTCGGCTTCTCTGGGGCGCGCGGCTCGTCCTCGGAGCGCGCCTCGGCTTCCGGGCTCGGGTCGCCTTCGGGGTCCGGCTGGTCGGTCGCGAGGACGTAGGCGATCGCCTTCGGGCGGTCGTCGAAGATCTCAAACGTGTTGTCGAGGTTCGTGATCGCGAAGAGCCGCAGGACCGTCGGGTTCGTGCAGACGAGGGCCAGTCTGCCCCCGATCTGGGTGACGACGCGCAGCGCGTTGAGCATCACGCTGAGGCCCGTCGAGTCGATGAACTCGACCGCCGTCATGTCGAGCACGATCGCGGTCTTGTTGATGTAGATGACGTCCGAGAAGCGCTGCGCGAAGTGCGGCGCGGTCGACACGTGCAGCTCGCCGCTCATGTTGAGGATGTGGGCTCCGGTCCGGGAATGCTCCTCGGAGAGCTCGAAGCGCGGGATGACGGGCGACACGCCGGAATTATCGCATCGCCGGCGCAACTCGCGGCTTGCAGTCGTCTCGCACTGGACGGGACGTCGAGGCGCCAAGCACGGTGCGCCCGTCGTCGCACCGTCGTATGGTTAGGTATGTGACATCGGATGATGACAACGATCTGACGATCGACGAGCTCGCCCGCAAGATCGGCATGACGGTGCGCAACGTCCGCGCGCATCAGGCGCGCGGGCTGCTGCAGCCGCCGATGCTGCGCGGCCGGACCGGCTTCTACGGCCCCGATCACGTCGCGCGGCTCGAGCTGATCCAGGAGCTGCAGGCGGAGGGGTTCAACCTCGACCTGATCAAGCGCCTGCTCGAGGGCGCGGGCGGATCGAGCAGCGACGTGCTGCGCTTCAAGCACGCGCTCGCGCGCCCGTTCGGCGACGAGGAGCCGGCCACCGTCGGGATCGGCGACCTGATCGCGCAGTGGGGCACGGCCGATCCGTCGCACCTCATGAAGGCTCTCTCGATCGGCCTCGTGCGCCAGTTGCCCGACGGGCGCTTCGAGGTGCCAAGCCCCCGCCTGGCCAAGGCCGGCCTCGAGCTGCAGCGCCTCGGCGTGTCGCTTGAGCGCTCGCTGGACTTCACCGCGACGGTGCGTGAGCACGCCGACCGCCTCGCGCACATCTACGTCGACCTCTTCCTGGAGACCGTCTGGACGCCGTTCGAGCGCGAGGGTCGTCCGCGCGACGGGTGGCCGGCGGTGCAGGAGGCCCTCGAGCGGCTCCATCCGCTCGCGTCGGAGTCGCTGCTCGCCGTCTTCGGGATGGCGATGAAGGATGCCGTCGATCGCGAGTCGGCGCGTGCGCTGAAACGGATGGCGGGTGGCGACAGCGAGGAGGCGGCGTCGTGAAGGGCGCCCTGCCGACGCTGTACGGCGAGCGCGTCGTGCTGCGTCGGCTCGCGGTCGCTGACGCCGATCCGTTGGCCGATGCGACCGTGCATCCGGAGATCGCGCGCTGGTGGGGCCCACCCCGCGATCGCGAGCATCACCGCGCCGGTCTGCTCGGCGACGTCGCGCGCAACGCGGCGTTCGCGATCGAGGTCGGCGGCGCGCTCGCGGGCTGGATGGGAGTCAGCGAGGAGGACGAGCCCGACTACCGCCATGCGAGCCTCGACATCTTCCTCGTGCCCGCCAAGCACGGTGCCGGGCTCGGGCGCGAGGCGCTGCGGGTCGCGCTGCGCTGGCTGTTCGACGAGCGCGGCCATCATCGCGTGACGGTCGATCCTGCGGTCGCCAACGAACGGGCGATCCGCGTCTACGAGGGCGTCGGCTTCCGGCCTGTCGGCGTGATGCGGCGCTACGAATGCGCGCCCGACGGCCAGTGGCGCGACGGCCTGCTCATGGACCTGCTGGCGGACGAGCTTTCTTTCTGACGTGCCACCGCCCGTGCTGACAGCGCGAGAGCTGAATCGGGCGACGCTCGCCCGTCAGATGCTGCTCGCGCGCGAGGCTGTTTCGGTGCCGGCCGCCGTCGAGCGGCTCGCCGGCATGCAGGCGCAGGAGCCCAAGCATCCGTTCATCGGGTTGTGGACGCGGGTCGACGGATTCGGAGCGGCGACGCTGCGCGACGCGATCTCGTCGCGCGATGTCGTGCGCGCCACGCTGATGCGCTCGACGCTGCATCTGGTCAGCGCCGCCGACTATGTCGCGCTGCGCGTGTCGCTGCAGCCGCCGATGTCGGTGGCGCTGCGCGTGCTGGGGGCCCGGGCCGAGGGCCTCGACCCCGAGCGGGTGCTGCCGGCCGCGCGCGAGCTGCTCGCCGGTCGCCCGCGGACGTTCGATGCGATCCGGGCCGGCCTGCAGGAGCGCTTCCCCGAGGTCAACGATCGCGCACTCGGCTATGCGACGCGCACGCTGCTGCCGCTCGTGATGATGCCCGGGAGGGACGATGAGCGCTGGGGCTTCCCGCGCGTCGGCGAGTTCGCGCTCGCCGAGGAGCTGCTCGGGCGAGAGCTTGGCCCGAGCGCGCCCGAGGCCCTCGTGAGACGCTACCTCGCCGCGTTCGGCCCGGCGAGCGCCGCCGACGTGCAGACGTGGTCGGGGGTCAGCGGGCTGAAGAAGGTCGTCGATGGGATGCGGGGCGAGCTCGAGCTGTTCGCCGACGAGCGTGGCCGCGAGCTGTTCGACCTGCCCGGCTCCCCGCGGCCCGGCGCCGAGGTGCCGGTCCCCGCGCGCTTCCTGCCCGAGTTCGACAACCTCGTGCTCGCGCACGACGACCGCAGCCGGCTGATCGCCGACGCGCACCGTCCGCGTGTGACGACGAAGAACCTGCGCGTGCGCGCGACGTTCCTCGTCGACGGCGTCGTCGCCGGCACGTGGACGATCGCCGTCAAGCGCGGCCTCGCGACGCTGACGCTCGAGCCGTTCGCGAAGCTCGCGGCGCGCGCGGCCAAGGAGCTGCGCGCGGAGGGTGAGGCGCTGCTTGGGTTCGCGGAGCCGGACGCCAGGGGGCACGAGGTCGTAGTGGCCTGAGCCGCGGTGCTGCGGGTCAGATCGGCTCGATCCCGTGATCGATGACGAGCCGGCGCAGGCGGTCCTGGTCGACCTCGGCCGGTTGCGTGTCGCCGACGAAGTCCTCGACCATCGCGGCGAAGCCGATCGGGTCGTCGTGGTGCGGGAAGTGCCCGGCGCCCTGGAAGAGCCGTAGGCGGCTGCCGGGCATGAGTTCGTGCGCGCGGATGCCGTGGCGCGCGGGGATGACGGGATCGCGGTCGCCCCAGGCGATCAGCGTGGGGATCGCGGCGGCGAGATAGAGCCGATCGGTGGCGTCGATCCGCTGGCCGCCGATGTCGATCACCCCGCGCGCGGTATGCACGAAGGCGCGCCGCGCGTCGATGTCCTGCAGGGTGGCGAGACCGGTGGCGAGCGCTGCGATGTCTGCGCCCGTGCGCAGGCCGAGGCGGCCGATCAGCGCGCCGAGCTTCGCGCCGGTGCCCACGACCGTTCCGGAGACAAGAAGCGGCAGGACGTATTCGGCGCCCGGTAACGCGACCGCGCGCAGGACGGGATTGACCTGGCGGCCCAGGCCGCCGCTCGCGACGAGGATCAGCCGTTCGACGCGCTCGGGGAACTGGTAGGTCATCTGCAGCGCGATCCCGCCGCCGAGCGAGTGGCCGGCGATCGTCGCGCGCTCGTGGCCGAGTACGACCAGCAGGTCGCGCAGCAGCGAGGCGTAAGCGCCGAGCGAGTAGTCGCCCCGCGGCTTGGCGGAGTCGCCGTGCCCGAGCAGGTCCGGGGCCAGCACCGTGAAGTGGCGCTCGAGCAGCGGCAGCACGGGATCCCAGCTCGTCGACGAGTTCGTGATCCCGTGGATCAGGACGAGCAGCGGCCCGCGCCCGCCGGTGCGGTAGCTGAGGCGGTGGCCGTGAAGCTCGATCTCTTCGCGGACGGCCATCCGCTACGCGATCTGCAATCCGGAGATCGCACGGGCGACGACGAGGCGCTGGATCTCCGAGGTGCCTTCGAAGATCGTGTAGATCTTCGCGTCGCGGTGCCAGCGCTCGACGGGAAACTCGCGGGTGTAGCCGTTGCCGCCGAGGATCTGGATCGCGCGCTCGGTCGCCCAGACCGCCACCTCGCCGGCTTTCAGCTTGCTCATCGAACCCTCGGCGGCGGTGAAACGCTGGCCTGTGCGCGCCATCCATGACGCTCGCCAGACGAGCAGGCGGGCGGCGTCGATCTCAAGCTTCATGTCCGCCAGCGCAAACGCGATCGCCTGGTTCTCGATGATCGCCCGGCCGAACTGCTTGCGTTGCTTCGCATAGTCCAGTGCGTATTCGTACGCGGCACGGGCGATCCCGATCGCCTGTGCGGCCACGATGGGACGGGTCGCCTCGAAGGTCTGCATCGCGGTCTGCGATTGCGACCGCGTCCCCTCGCGCGCCTTCGCGAGCTTGGCGTCGAGCCTGTCCTTGCCGCCGAGCAGGCAGCGGCCGGGAACGACGCAATCGTCGAGGAAGACATCCGCGGTGTGCGATGCGCGCAGGCCGTGTTTGCGCACCTTCGTGCCCATCGTCAGCCCGGGTGTGCCTGGCGGGACGACGAACGCCGCCTGCCCGCGCGACCCGAGCGTGCGGTCGACCGTCGCGACGATGACGTGGATCTTCGCGATCCCGCCGTTCGTCGCCCACGCCTTCTGCCCGTTGAGCGTCCACGCGTCGCTCGACTCGTCGTATCTGGCGATCGTGCGCAGCGCCGAGACGTCCGACCCGGCGTCGGGCTCGGACACGCAGAACGACGCGACCTGCGGATCATCGACCGTGCCATAGCACTGCGGGATGAACTCGCCCATCTGCTCGGGCGTGCCCGACCCGAAGATCGCGGCGACCGCGAGCGACGTGCCCATGATCGCCATGCCAAGGCCGGCGTCGCCCCAGAAGAGCTCCTCGTTGGCGATCGCCATCGTGAGGCCGGTCGGGTCGGCGTGGAACTGCGCCATCGCCTCGAAGCTGTATAGCCCGATGGTCGCCGCCTCCTGGATGATCGGCCAGGGCGTCTCCTCGCGCTCATCCCATTCCGCGGCAGCCGGGCGGAGGACGTTTGCCGCGAACCCGTGGACCCAATCGCGGATGTCGCGCTGCTCGTCGGAGAGCGCGAGCGAGAAGGGGGCTGGGCTCTCATCGGCTGAGCCTGTGGCGCCCGGGGAGCCCGCGGGCGCCGTATCCCGAGGGCCGTCGTCGGCGCTCGCGGGCACCGCGATCAGGTCCCCTTGCGGTTGCGCATGAGCTTGAGTTGGCTCGTGAGGAACTCCCGCACGCTCGGCACGGGCGGTCGCCCGCTCTCGAGCACGCCGAGGCACGTCGGGCACAGGCAGCCCTCGTAGTACTCCGCGAACGCCGACCGTGTCGCGTCGCTCAAGGGCACGCTCTTGCACCAGCAGCCGCCGGTGTCGACGCCGCATTCGAACGGCTCTGAGCAGCGAGGGCAGACCACGGGAGCGGCGGACGTCATGGATACATGTTGACGAGCGTCGCACGCCGCAGGCTCAAAGCAGCTCCCGCGGCGTGTCGAACCGCGGGATCGAGGCTGCGCAGACCGGACATGCGGGCAGGGGATCGCCGCCGACCGCAACGTCGAGCAGAGGGAGCAACGCGGGCAGCGCAGTGAGCGGTAGGGCGATGACCGTCTTGGTCGTCTCCGGCACGACGACATAGACCTCCTCGTCGCCGGCCCGCCCGCACGCATCGTCGAGATGGACGAAGCAGAACACCATCAGAGCGGAGGGAGGTCGACCGGTGTGGAGCAGCCGACGCAGCGGGGCGGCGCGGTGCTGCCGCCGGAGGCGGCGTTGCGCAGGGCGCGCGCGATGCCGGGCGCGTCGTCGGTGCTGCCGGCGACCGTGAACGGGCGGTCGCCATCCGACGTCCAGGCGGAGAAGACCACCTGTGCGTCGTTGTCAGAGGGGGAGTAGAGGAGTCCGAGCCACATGCCTCCAGGACAGCAGCTCGATCGCCGAGATCGACCGATCTGCGCGAGTTGGCACAGAGTCTGCGGTGGTTCGTGACGAAGCGAAGGGCGAGGCAGCAGCTTCGAACGCTCACGCTGGAGCACGCCGATCGAGCGGAGGGGGCGGGATTCGAACCCGCGGTCCGCTCTCACGGACTCTGGTTTTCAAGACCAGCGCATTCAACCGCTCTGCCACCCCTCCGAGCCCACGGACCGTAGCGCCAGATCGTGCGCAGAGTACGTGCGCGCGTAGGCCCCTAGACTAGGCGAGCCGGACCCCGCCAGGAGAGGTGGCCGAGAGGCTGAAGGCACTCGCCTGCTAAGCGAGTATGGGGGTTAAACTCCATCGCGGGTTCGAATCCCGCCCTCTCCGCTACATTGCACGACCCCAAGCGCCCGTAGCTCAGCTGGATAGAGCGTCGGTCTACGGAACCGAAGGTCAGAGGTTCGAATCCTCTCGGGCGCGTTAGGAAGGCCCCGCTAATGCGGGGCTTTTGTATTTGCCAG
>DATBAE010000027.1:0-90267 GCA_036271655.1 Solirubrobacteraceae bacterium | reverse complement strand
TCGAGCGACTCGATCGATCCACCGAGATCGACGCGGATGGATGGCAGTGCGACGCCGACGACGAGGTTGTCGAGCGCGGTCATGAACAGCGCGATCGAGACGATCGCAAGCGTCCAGCCGGGGCGGGCGGTGCGGGTTCTGGCGGTCATCGGTTCGTCCTTTCCGTCGGGCATCGGTTGTGTGACCAGTCACTCACTACGCGGAGAAAAAGAGATTCACGATCAGCTGTGGGCGTCGTCGTCGGGCTGCTTGAGCAGGACGCGCGCCCAGTGCGCGTCGACGTCCTCGGCGCGCATCGCCGCGAGCACGTTGAGCAGCATCCCGCGCGCAAAGAACAGACGAACGGTCTCGGCATCGGCGCCCGTCTCGCGCTCGACGAGGTCCACCAGGCGGGCGAAGCACTGTCGCATCTGGTCGCGGATCGCCGGGTCGTCGCTCGCGGCGTAGGCGTGCAACTCGTTGAGCAGCAGGTCGCGGTCGGCGAGCAGGCCGACGTAGGCACGGCCGATCGCGTCCATCACCGGCTCGCCGCTGCTGTGTGCCGCTGCGGCCGCGTCGACGAACGTCTGCTCGATGCGCGTGTTGCAGCGGGCGACGAGCGCTCCGAAGAGCTCGGCCTTCGTCGGAAACAGGCGGAAGAGGTAGGCCTGCGAGATGCCGGCCGCCTTCGCGATCTCCATCGTGGGGGTGCCGTGCAGGCCGCGGGCGGCGAACACGTGCTCGGCTGCCTGGAGGATCTCCTCGCGGCGGTCCTCGGCGTTGGAAAGGCGACGGACGGCGGGCATGAGCGAGTGTGAGTATGCACTCACTCACTCGCGCTGTCAAGTGCCGGAGGCGCCGACTACTTGCGCCTGCGCACGATCAGCACGACGGCGACGATCATGATCGCGAGCGCCGCCGTCTGGACGGCGAGCGATACGCCCTTGGGGCTGTCGTCGGTTGCGAGCTTGAGGCCTTGGAACGCGATCGACGCGCCGAAGAAGGCGGTCAGGCACCAGAGCGCGGTCTTGCGATCCACGCTGGCCACCCTATGCGAGATAGACTCCCGGACGGACCGTGCTAGGCGGGGAGTCAGCGGTGCCCTGTCGCTCGTAATCCGCTATAGCGAGGCCGAATCCCCTTTCGAGGGGCGCGGCCTTCGGGGTCAGCCCGCCTACGGTGGTGTTGATGGCCCGGGTCCCGCGCGGTGTCGGCCCGTGAATCAGGTCAGGTCCGGAAGGAAGCAGCCTTAAGCGGTTACCGCCATGCGCAGCGGGAGTGCCCGGCCGGAGTCAACGCAGGCGCAAGCGTCCGGGGACTGCGTCTCGGAGAAGGGTGCACGGTCCATCTCCTTCGCCATGTCGTGTGCCGCTCAGGTCAGCGGCGCACGGCGACGGCGTGCGCCGCGTGCTGCGTCGACGCGCCTGCGTGCAGCGTCGTCTGGACCGAGAGCGTGATCCGCGCGGCGCTGCGCAGCGCGCGCTTGGCCCGCGCGCCGAGATGCATCGTGAGCACCGCCGAGCCCTTCGCCGTGCGGTGTGACTTCCCGCTGGCGACCGTCGCCGACGTCTTGCCGGTGCCGAGGTGAAAGCGCCGGGCGAGCGCCGGCCCGAGCTTGACCTGCCCGCTGATCGAGCACGCACGCAGGCACTGGTAGCGGACGCGAACGCCGCTCGCGCGCAGCGTCGTGAGCCGCATCGTGGTCGATACGGTGACGCCGTTCTTCGCCTTGGCCGTCGTCGCGCCGGTCCCGTACGCGCCGCTCGTCCCGTTGGCCGTTCCCGTCGTGCCGTCTGCGTTCGTGGTCCGTCCGGTCGCCGCGCCCGCTCCGCCCGGCGCTGGTCCCGATGGCGGTGGCCCCGCGCTGGTCACCGTCACGAACGTGCGCGAGATCGCGCTGTGATCGCCGTCCGGGTAGGACGCCTGGACCCCCACGGCATACGTGCCCGGTGCGGTGAAGGCCGCGCTCGCGGTCGGTCCGGCGGCATCGCCGAGCGTGCCGTCGCCATTCGTGTCCCAGGAAAAGCTCGGAGCTCCCGACGTGCTCGGGGCGGCTGCCGCGAAGTCGACCGGCTGCGAGACGACGGCCGCGGCGGTCGACACCGCGACGGAGACCGTCGGCACGAGGCCCCGGATCCAGCCATCGATCGACGGGTCGCCGAGGCGGGCGTAGACGCCGGGCGCCGTCTGGTCGTCGCAGTTGAAGAATCCCCATGACGTCACGCCGACGAGCGTCCACACCCCGTTGCGTGCGGTCATCAAGGGTCCGCCGGAGTCTCCGTTGCAGGTGTCGGTCGTGGTGGCGCCGCCGGCGCAGAGCATCGACTGCGCGCTGAAGACCGCGCCCCAGGTCGCCGCGCAGCTCGCGTCCGCAACGATCGGGACGCGGCCCTCGACGAGCGTCGGCGACTCCGCCGTGCCCTCGGCCTGGCCCCAGCCGAGGATCGTCGCCTCGACACCGGGGCTCCAGAACGGCTGGTCGGCGGCCTGTGAGCCGATCAGCGCCAGCGGTTGTGACGGCATCGGCGTCGCCAGATGCAGCAGCGCGAGGTCGTACGTTGGCTGGACCGTCGCAGGGGGATTCGTGTAGCTCGGCTCGCGCTCGACGCGATCGACGTCCACCGCGGTCCCGCCGGTCGTGCGGGATGTGCTGCCGACGCGCAGCCGGTTGGCGTCCTTGCTGTCGTTGAAGGCCTTCGGGGCGAGGACGGTGCCGTCGGTGTCCGTCGCGCAGTGCCCGGAGGTGAGCACCCAGCGCGCACTGACGAGCGTCCCGCCGCAGAGCGACGCCGCGCCCGAGCGCTTGAAGCGCACCGACGCCTGCGCCGGCCAGGGCTGCGAGGGCGCGGTGCCGTTGACGACCCGCTGGCCGGCGACGGCGGGCGAAACGCCCAGCAGGGTCGACAGGAGGGCGCCGAGCAGGGCGGCGATGGCGCGGGGGGAGGACACTGCCGATCCGATTATGGGCGTTCGTACAACCGCCACGTCGCGTTTGCGGCGTGCAGGGTGTCGTTCGCGGCGGGGCCTGCGATCCGCTTGTCGAGGTCGCGCGGGTCGAGGATGTAGTCGCGTGCGACCCTTGCGGTCGCGGGCGCGAGGTAGCTGCCGTGCGGCGGCAGCCCGGACTGGGCATCCTTGATCGCGCCGGGCGCAAGCTTCAGCCAGAGGGCGAGCAGCGGGATCGGGCGGCGGTTGGGCACCGCCACGGGACGCATGAGCGGCGCCCCTGAGACGAGATCTCCGAGCCTGTCCTGGATCGCCGTCTGCGTCGCGAGCGCATGGTCGAGGCTCCTGATCCGGTGCGCCTGGTTGGGGATGAACACGAGCAGGCCGATGGCTGCGACAAGCGCGAAGCGCGCCCACCAGGTCCGGTGGCGTCCCGGCCGCAGGTCCAGCCAGCCGAAGACGGCGGCGCCGGCGAAGATCGCCAGCAGGACGGCCATCAGCATCACGTAGCGCGTGATGATCGGCAGCCCGGCTGTGGCGAGGACGCAGAACGCGCCGAGCGCCAGCATGCTCGCCGTTGCGCCTAGGCGCACACGCCGGTCGCGATGCCAGAGCAGCGCCAGCACGCCGCCGCCGGCGGCGGCGAACAGGACGGGCTCGCGGAGGATCTCGCCGAGCCGGCGCGGCAACGTCGCCGGCACATGCTGGATGCCGGTCACGCGGCCGAGCGTGACCGCGTTGTCGCGGGTCCCGGTGAGCGAGTGCAGCGGGTTGCCCGTGAGGAGCACGTCGTGCAGCGCCCAGAGCAGCGGGGCGCTCGCCGCAAGCGCGATCAGCGGAGCGGCATCGCGCCACGCGTCGCGGCGCCGCGGCCCGGCGTGCCGCGCGGACGAGCACAGGCCCGGTCCCAGCAGCCAGCACAGGTAGACGGCGCTGAACAGCCACGCCTCCGGGCGCAGGAGGCCGGCGAGCGCAAGCAGCCAGAGGACCGGGCCGCCCGCGCGCGGTGAGCGCGTCTCGACGAGCAGCGCGCCGAGCAGCAGTACGAGGAACGGGATGTCGACATAGGCGCGAGCGCCGAAGTCGAGCACCGGAACGCGGGTCAGGACGATCGCTGCCGCGAGCACGCCCGCGGCTGCGTTGAACCATTCGCGCCCGAGCGCGAAGACGACCCAGCCGAGCAGCGCCAGGGAGATGTAGGCGAGCACGATCACGACCGCTGTGGCCGGTGTTCCGTGCAGGCCGCCGGCGCTTGCCGAGCTCAGCGGCGAGAGCACGATCGCGCCGAGGTTGGCGAGCGGATGCGGCGTCGGCGCGATCGCCACGTTGAGGTCCGGCGCCCCGCCGTGGGCGATCTGACGACCCCATACGAGCGCGTAGAGGGTGTCGTAGTTGACCAGCCCAGGGCCGGCCAGCAGCCGGAGCGCGGCGGCGCCCAGGAGCACCCCGGCCACGAAGCGGATCCGAGCCATCGGGCCAGACGGTACAGCCGAAACGTTCGCGTCGGCCCGCTTGGCGCTCGCGCTCGCCGCCCGCCCCCCGAAGCTATCCTCGCGAGTCGTGCCCGACGTCCCGTCGCTTTACCGCCGGCATCGCCCGCGGACGTTCTCCGACGTCGTCGGGCAGGACCACGTCGTGCGCACGCTGCGCAACGCCGTCACGCAGGACAAGGTCCATCACGCGTACCTCTTCGTCGGCTCGCGCGGCACCGGCAAGACCTCGATGGCAAAGATCCTGGCGGCCTGCCTGAATTGCGAGCGCGGGCCGACGATCGAGCCGTGCGGGCGCTGCGAGTCGTGCGTCTCGATCGCGGCGGCGAACTCGCTCGACGTCATCGAGATGGACGCGGCGTCCAATAACTCCGTCGACGACATCCGCGACCTGCGCGGGAGCGTCGTCTACGCGCCGGTCGCCGGGCGCCACAAGGTCTACATCCTCGACGAGGCGCACATGCTGTCGACGCAGGCGTGGAACGCGTTCCTCAAGACGCTCGAGGAGCCGCCGCCGAACACGGTCTTCGTGCTTGCGACGACGGAGGCATCGAAGGTGCTGCCGACCGTCGTCGACCGCTGCCATCGCTTCGACTTCGCGCGTCCCACGGTGCAGCAGCTCGCGGCCGTCGTCACGCGCGTCGCCCAGTCCGAGCAGATCGCGATCGCGCCCGACGCCATCGTCCTGCTCGCGCGCCACGCGACCGGCTCCTTCCGCGATGCGCTCGGCACGCTCGAGCAGCTCGTGACGTACGCCGGGACCGATCCCGACGGCAGCTCGGCTTCCGTGCGGATCGCGACCGAGGACGTGCTCGCGGTGCTCGGCGTCGCCGATGCCGAGCTGCTGTTCGACGCGCTCGACGCGATCGCCGCCGGCGACGCGCGAGCCGCGCTGCTGGCTGCGGCGCGGCTGACGCAGTCCGGCCACGACGCCCTCGGCTTCGTGCGCGACCTCGAAGCGCATGCCCGTGAGCTGATGATCGTCCAGATGCTCGGACTGGTGCCCGAGGAGCTGCAGATCACGCCCGATCGCGACGCACGGCTCGAGGCGCAGGCGGCCGCCGTCGGAGCTGGCAGCGTCGCGCGCCTGCTGGACCTGCTTGCCGCCGCGCTCGACGCGACGAAGAACGGCTCGGACGCTCGCACCCAGCTCGAGCTTGCGCTCGTCAAGGCCGCCGCGCCGGCGATCGATCCATCGACGCAGGCGCTCCTGCAGCGCGTCGAGCGCCTTGAGCATGCGCTGCGAGGCGTCGCACAGTCCGCTCCACGTGCCGAGCCGCCGGCTTCACGTGCCGAGCCGCCGGCTTCACGTGCGGAGCGCCCGGCCGGGGCCGCTGCACCGCCGCCAGCTCCTGCCCCGTCGACCGCAGCGCCCGCGGCGAGCGTGCCCCCGCCGACGGGGCCAGCGGTCCCCGTAGTGCCGGACCAACCATCGCCGCCGGCCGCCGAACCCGATGCGGTCCAGCCGGCCGCCGCGGTCGCCGTTGCCGACATCGCGCTCGAGCTGCGCAGCCTGCGGGCTGTCTGGCCCGCCGTGCTGGACGGGATCCGGGCCGGCGGCAACGCCCTCTGCGCCGCCCTGCTCGCCGATGCGCGACCGATCGCCGTCGACGGCACGAGGGTCACGGTCGCGTTCGCACCCGACGGCGCCTACAACCTGCGCAAGGCCGAGGATGACGAGTACCGCGCCTGCGTCGCCGAGGCGATCCGTGTGGTCACCGGCGAGCGGCCGCAGATCGACTACGTGCTCGCCGAGGAGCACCCGGCCGCAGCGGAGCCCGCCGCTCCGCCGACCGACAGCGAGTGGGTCGAGCGCTTCGTGGCAGAGTTCGATGCCGAGGAGATCCATCCCGAGAGCGAGGCCAGCTGATGCCGCAGCCGAACATGAACCAGATGCTCAAGCAGGTCCAGAAGATGCAGGCGGACATGATGAAGGCGCAGGAGGCGCTGGCGACCGAGACGATCGAGGCATCGGCCGGCGGTGGCATGGTCACGGTCACGATCACCGGCGATCTGACGGTCAAGGACATCGTCATCGCTCCCGACGCCATCGATCCGGAGGACGCGGAACTGCTGCAGGACATGGTGCTCGCGGCCGTCAACGAGGCGATCCGCCAGGCGCAGGAGCTCGCGGCCACGCGGATGGGCGGTCTCACCGGCGGGCTCGATCTCGGCGGCCTCGGGCTGCCGCCCGGCATGGGCTTGTAGCCGTGGACCGGTAGGCCCGCGCTTGTACGCGCCACCGATCCAGCGCCTCATCACCGAGCTCGGCAAGCTGCCGGGGGTCGGCGCGCGCACCGCGCAGCGGCTTGCGCTGCACATCCTGCGCGCATCGCCGGAGGATGCCGCGGGCCTGGCGGAGGCGATCCGCGAGGTCAAGGAGCGGATCGTGCTCTGCGAGGTCTGCTTCAACTTCGCCGACGGGCCGCGCTGCCGGATCTGCGCCGACGAGCGCCGCGACGCCGGACTGATCTGCGTCGTCGAGGAGGCCGGTGACGTCGTCCCGGTCGAACGCACCCACGAGTTTCGCGGTCGCTACCACGTGCTGGGAGGCGCGCTGTCACCGATCGACGGCGTCGACCCCGAGGACCTGAAGATCGCCGAGCTCTACCGGCGGGTGCTCGATCCGGGCGTCCCGATCCGTGAGGTCGTCCTTGCGACGAACTCGACGACGACCGGCGAGGCGACGGCACTGCACATCGCCGACACGCTGCGCAAGCGAGCGCCGGACGTCGTCGTCACGCGGCTGGCGAGCGGCCTGCCGGTCGGCGGCGACCTCGAGTACGCCGACGAGGTCACGCTCGGCAAGGCGTTCGCGGGCCGGCGCCGGCTGTAGACGGCGCTCAGCGGATCTGGGCCGGCTCGCGGGCGTCGCGCGTGAACGCGCGCAGCTTCGCGATGTGGCCGAGGGCGTCGGCGACCCGTCCTGCGGAGACCGTGCCGGCGCGCACCGCGGCGACGACCGCTCGATAGGCCTCGTCCTGCTGGACGTGGCCGCCGGAGACGACGAGCATGTCGACGCCCGCGCTGAGCGCCCTGATCGCCGCAGCGCCGACGGTGCCGCCGGCCGTCGCCGTCGTCGCGGCAAGGTCGGCCGACACGATCGTGCCGCCGAAGCCGAGGCGTCCGCGCAGCTCCTTGATCGCGTCGGGCAGCAGCGTGGCCGGCGTCACGCCGTCATAGGCGCCGTAGATCGCATTCGACATCTGGACGGCGGGGGCGGCTACCGCTCCCTTCGCGACCGCCGCGAAGGGCGGCATCTGGCTGCTGCGCAAGTCCTTGATCGAGAGCCCGACGGGCGCCGGGCCGGTGCTCGGGTCGTGCGGAGCCGCGCCGTCGCCGGGAAACGGGCCGACGACGGCGGCGACGCCGGCCTTGTCGTACGCGGCGACCGTCGTCTTCACGGCGCTCGTCACGGTCGCGACGGAGTCGGAGAACGCGCGCCCCTGGCCGGGGCCTCCGGCGACGGCGATGTCGGCGTTCGGTGCGAGGTTGACGCTCACGCCGAGCGCGCGCAGCTGTGCGGCTGCGGCGGTTGCGCTGGCTGCGATCTGCGCGCTGCTGCCCGCGCCGACATCGACCTGTCCGGCGGGCGCGAGGTTGGCGAAGGCGTTGAAGTCGCCGCCCTCCTGCTGGACGGCGACGAGCGGCGCGGGGTGACCCGCCGAGCGCGCGACCTCCTGGATCTTTGAGATCAGGCCCGAGAGCTGCTGCGGCTGCTCGTAGTTGCCGCTCGAGAGCAGGACCGCGCCGTAGGGGCTCGTGGCGAGGCGACCGAGGAACGGCGTGTCGCGCAGCGTCCCCGCGAACCCGACCATGAAGAGCCCCGCGACGGCGTCGTCGGGCGAGCGGCGGATCTCGTCCTGGCTCGGCGGCGCGGGATCCGAGCCGGTGCGCTCGGACGCGTTCGCGGCGTCGAGCACCGGCGCGAGGGCGTCGAGCAGGGTGCCGCCGCTTCGGCTTCCGCTGTCGTCTCCGAAGCGGGATCCGGCCTCGGTGACGGGCTTGGCATCGCTGCCGCGCAGGAACAGCAGGTAGACGCCCCCGGCGACGACGATCAGCGCGATCACGGCGGCGACTGCGAGCCGCGTCCGTGGCGCCAGTCCGCTCACCCGCTAGCCTCCGATCCGCTCATGTCTGGCACGGTCGTCATGAAGTTCGGCGGGACTTCGGTTGCCGACGCCGAGCGCCTCAAGCGCGCGGCGCATCGGATCGTGGCCAAGCGCGAGGCGGGGCACCGCGTCGTCGCGGTCCTGAGCGCGCGCGGCAAGACGACGGACGCACTCATCGCCGACGCGCAGGAGATCTCTGCGCATCCCGATCCGCGCGAGATGGACATGCTGCTATCGACCGGCGAGCGCCAGTCATGCGCGCTGTGTGCGATGGCGATCAACGACCTTGGACATCGAGCGATCTCTCTGACCGGGTCACAGGCGGGGATCGTTACAGACACGTCGCACACCAAGGCGCGCATCCTAGATGTGCGAGCCGATCGGATCCGGCAAGGCCTCGACGAGGACGCGATCGTGCTCGTCGCCGGCTTCCAGGGCGTCTCGACGACGAAGGACGTCACGACGCTCGGCCGCGGCGGATCGGACACGACCGCCGTCGCGCTCGCGGCGGCGATCGGTGCCGAGATCTGTGAGATCTACACCGATGTCGCCGGCGTCTTCAGCGCCGACCCGCGGATCGTGCCCGACGCACGCAAGCTGTCGGTCATCTCGTTCGAGGAGATGCTCGAGATGTCGGCCTCGGGAGCCGGCGTCCTGCAGCTGCGATCGGTCGAGTACGCCCGCAATCACGGTGTCCGGATCCACTGTCGATCGGCCTTCACCGACGAGCCCGGTACCGTGGTGGTCGGAGGAGAGGAGACCGTGGAACAGCCGCTTATCACCGCCGTCACGCATTCGACCGAAGAGGCCCGGGTCACGATCAAGGGCGTCCCGGACGAGCCCGGCATCGCCGGCCGGATCGCGACCGCGCTCGCCGTCGCGAACGTGAACATCGACATGATCATCCAGAACGAGCCCGTCACCGAGGGCGCAGTCGCGGATATGTCGTTCACCGTGCCGCGTTCGGACCTCGCCGATGCGCGCATCGCGCTGGCCCCGCTCGCCGACGAGCTTGGCCTGACGATCCGTGGCGACGTCTCGATGGGCAAGGTCTCCGTCATCGGCGCCGGCATGAAGTCGCATCCCGGCGTTGCAGCAAAGGTCTTCACCGTGCTCGGCGACGAGGGCGTCAACATCGAGATGATCTCGACCTCGCCGATCAAGATCTCCTGCGTCATCGCCGGCGATGCGGTGCCCGGCGCGGTGCGCGCGCTGCATGCGGCATTCGAGCTCTCCGGCGAGGGCACGATCCGGCCAGAGCGCCCGTTCGGGGAGTTCGTATGAGCTCGTCCGCGCCACGCGTCGCGGTCGTCGGTGCGACGGGCGCGGTCGGCACGGTCATGCTGCGGTTGCTGCGCTCGCGCGGGTTCGATGCGTCAGAGGTCGTGCCGTTCGCGTCCGAGCGCTCCGTCGGCCGCGAGCTCGACGGCGGCCTCGTCGTCCAGGCGCTGAGCGAGGAGAACATCCAGGGCTTCGACATCGCGCTCTTCTCGGCCGGCGCGACGCGGTCGCGCGAGTGGGCGCCGCGCTTCGTCGCTGCCGGAGCCGTCGTCGTCGACAACTCGAGCGCGTTCCGCGGTGACGACGACGTGCCGCTCGTCGTCTCGGAGGTCAACCCCGATGCGCTCGACGGCCATCGTGGGATCGTCGCCAACCCGAACTGCACGACGATGGTCGCGATGCTGCCGCTCAAGGCGCTGCACGACGAGTTCGGGCTTCGCGAGATCGTGGCGACGAGCTATCAGGCGGCCGGCGGCGCGGGCCAGAAGGGGATCGACGAGCTCGCGGCGCAGATCGCGCCGCTCGCCTCGGACCTCACCCAGCTCTGCGAGGACGGTGCCGCGGCTGCCGGCAAGGTGTCGCATACCGTCCACGCCGCGACGCTCGCGTTCAACGTCGTGCCGCTGCTCGGGACGCTCGGCGACGACGACCACACCGACGAGGAGCGCAAGCTGCGCGACGAGTCGCGCAAGATCCTGGCGATCCCGTCGCTGGCTGTGTCGCCGACCTGCGTCCGTGTGCCGGTGATGGTCGGCCACGGCGTCGCAGTGCGCGCCGTGTTCGAGCGTGAGGTCGACCTGGAGCGCGCGCTCGAGGTGCTCGCGGCGTTCCCGAACCTCGTCGTCGACAATGTCCCCACGCCGCTTGCGTACGCCGGTCGCGACGAGGTTGCCGTCGGCCGCGTGCGCGTCGACCTCGCAGATCCGCGCGCGCTGAACTTCTTCGTCGTCGGCGACAACCTGCTCAAGGGCGCGGCCCTGAACACCGTGCAGCTCGCCGAAGCACTCGTCGAGCGCGGGCTCGTCGGCGCTCGCGCGTCGGCTGCATAGTCGCGCTCCGCGCTCCACTCGCCCGCGGCGCACTCACGACGCTGGATCGCTCAGGCGCGCTCGATATTCCTGAGCGCGTCAGGCGCGTCAGGCGGGTCGGTCGCTGATCGCCGAGAGTGCGTTCACGCGCTCGCAGGCCGAGCGCCGGCTTGTCGCCCTGCTGCGGGCTGCCAAGCTGCCGCAGCCGTCGTTCAACGCCCACGTCGAGGGATTCGAGGTCGACGCGCTGTGGCGGCGCGAGCGGGTCGGTCGTCCTCGAGTTCGACTCCTATGCCTTCCACGCGACCCGCGCTGCGTTCGAGCGAGACCGCACGCGCACCGCGGTCCTGCAACGGGCACGCTACGTCGTGCTGCGCACGACCTGGAACGAGCTCACCGAGGCGTCGCACGCGCTCGTCGCACGCACCGCCGAGGCGCTCGCGCTCAGCGCTGGATAGCCGATGTCGTCGCCAGCTCGCGCCGGCCTTTGACGCCGAGCTTGCGAAAGACGCTGCGCACGTGGGTGCGGACGGTCTCGACGCTGACCGACAGCGCTACGGCGATCTCGCCGTTTGAGCGCCCGAGCTGAAGCTGCTGGAGGACGTCTGCCTCGCGCAGCGTGAGCGCGTCGCGCAGCAGCGATGTCCCGTTGTGCTCGGAGCCGGCGTAGGGCAGGACGTGCATCCCGCGCGACACGAGGTGGATCGCGTTGAGCACGTCACGGCGCTCGATGTCCGTGCTCAGGCAGGCGGTCGCGCCGAGCGCGAGCAGCTGCGCGCACTGCGCGGGCCTCGGATGGCTGCCGAGCACGATCAGCCGCGTCATCGGATGCGCCGCGCTGACCCGCCTGATGTCCGCTGGGGCCCGCAGCGCCCCGAGGTTCACGATCGCGACGCGCGGCCGATGCTCGCTCAACGCTGCCGAAAGGTCGTCCGGCGAGATGTCCCAGGCGACCACTTGCAGGTTCGGGTCCTCACCGATGAGGCTTCGCAGCCCCGCTTCGATGAGGTCCTCGAACCGTGCAAGCAGCACTGTCACCGGGCCGCGCTCGTCCATGTGAACGTATCGGCAGATCGGCGCCCGAGGGTGAGCCGTCTCCCCCGAATATCACCCGCCACGGGGGAGGCGCGACAGCGGCTGATCGGCCATGCTGTGCATCGCAAGGGAGCAGCGATGGGAACGGGCTTCCATGGGGTAAAGCGGTGCAGCGGGAGAGGGGCCTGGGGAGGCCCCTCTTTCCGTGTCTAGGAACTTGGCTGGTGCACGGGCCAGCGATTTCGCCGCTGGACGGATCAGTCCCGCTCGGGATCGGGCGGCTCGATCCTCGCCCGCAACCGATCGCGTGCCGCATCGATCCGTGCTGCGGCCTCGGCCGGCGTCAGCGGCTTGGCACTCTCGGGTGCCGACGGTGATGGCGCGTTCGCGCCGCCGTTGGGCCTGGCCCGCCGGACCTTGCCGGCGAGCCGGCGGACGGCGTCGCGCTTAGGGCGTGTCATGGAGCAGGAGCACGACCGATCTCCCCGATGACCGACGTCGTCCAGTCGATCACCGACGTCGGCTTGACGACGTGGCGCTGCAGGCCGAGCTGATCGGGGGACACGCCCAGCGCGAGGCCGACGAGCTGAGGCAGGTGCAGCACCGGCATGCCGAGCTCACGACCGACCGCGCGCTCGGCAAGCGGCTGCTGCAGATCGAGGTTCAGATGACACAACGGGCACGGCGTCACGAGGCAGTCGGCACCGGCGTCGACGGCGTCGCCGAGGTGGCGGCCGGCCTGCTTGAGTGACGCCTCCTTGTTCATCGTGATGATCGGAAAGCCACAGCACTTGTGGGAGCCCGCGTAGTCGGTGACCGTGCCGCCGAGCGCCTCGATGACCTGCCCGAGATAGCTGTCGCGCGGATGCTCGTCGTCGATGCCGAGGCGGGCTGTCGGGCGCACGATGTAGCAGCCGTAGAACGGGCCGACACGCAGGTCCGTCAGCGGACGGCGCACGCGCGCGCGCAGCTCGTCGAGCCCGAGCTCCTCGAGGAGCAGCCAGAGGAAGTTCTTGTTCGTCAGGCCCTTCTCGTAGGAGAGCCCCTCGGCTGACAGCGTCTCGTTGATCTGGGCGCGGTACTCGGCGCTTGCGTCGAGGCGCTCCTGGCACTCCGACTGGGCGCCCTGGCAGGTCGAGCAGATGTTCATCATCAGCGCGGTGCCCTGCGCCTGCTGAGCGAGCGCGAACGTGCGTGCGTTGAGCGTGTCGGCGAGCTCGGTGTTGTGCTCGGCGATGACGCCGGCGCCGCAGCACGAGGCGCGATCGAGCGCGACGAGCTCGATGTCGAGCAGCGGCGCGATGCGCGCCATCGATCCGTGCAGCTCGGGGGTGAAGCCGCGCGAGACGCAGCCGGGCCAGTAGGCGACCTTCATGTCAGATCCTCGTCGCGGCCGGAGATGTAGATGTTGAACTCGCGCCGCTCGTCACGGCCCTCGACGGTCTCGTAGATCTGCTTGACGGCCTTGCGATCGGCGGCGGGCAGCCGGTGCGGCTTGAGCACGCCGCCCGGAGTCACCTTGCGTCGCAGCAGCGCCTTCGCGATCGCCGGCAGCGAGCTCGACAGCTCGGCGGCGGCCGCGGGCTTGAACTTCGCCAGCGGCGAGTCGCCGGCGTACGAGCGCGGCAGCAGCTCGGACTCGTTGAGCAGGCCGTACTGCTTGACGAGCGACGCGAACGCCGCCTCGTGGCGCTCGCCGTTGTTGATGTCCTCGATGTCGAAGTCGTTGCCGGCCAGGCGGCGCAGGCGCATGATCTGGCTCATCGGCGCGACGCCCTTCGGGCACGCCTCGATGCACTGGAAGCAGTGCGTGCAGTCGTAGATCCCGTGCGGGTCCTCGGCAAGGTCCTGCAAGCGCTCGAAGTGCTGGTCGTCGCGCGGGTCTCCGACGAAGCGATAGGCCTTCGCGAGCGCGGCCGGGCCGATGAACTCGGGGTCGACCTCCATCGAGAGGCAGTCTGAGACGCAGGCGCCGCACTGGATGCAGGCCATCGACTGCGTGACGTCGACCATCGACTCGCGCGGCACGATGTTCTCCCGCTCGGGCACGGGGAGCTTCGGGATCAGCCACGGCGTGACGCGGCGGATCTTCTTCCAGTGGACCGCCTCCATGTCGACGATGAGGTCCTTGATGACGGGCATGTTGCCCATCGGCTCGACCTCGATGACGCCGTCGGCGGAGTGCTGCTTGGCATGCCCGAGATGCGTGTGGCAGGCGAGATCCGGATGGCCGTTGATGCGCACGCCGCACGAGCCGCAGATCGCCGCGCGGCACGAGCAGCGGATCCCGATCGAGCCGTCGTGGCGAGCCTTGGCCTGGAGGATGCCCTCGAGCACCGAGCGGTGCGGCTCGAGCTCGACCGTGTGCTCCTCCCAGTATGCGCCGCCGCCGGTCTCGGGGTCGTAGCGGCGTAATCTCAGGGTGAACTCGGCCATCAGAGGGTCCTCACTAGTACTTCCTCACTTCAGGTTCCCACTTCGTGATCGTGACCGGCGAATACGTGATCCGCGGCTCGCCGTCGCCGTCGCAGGTCACGTTGATGTGCTTGAGCCACTCCTCGTCGTGCCGGTCGGGGTAGTCGAGGCGGTATTGCGCGCCACGCGACTCCTTGCGGTCGATCGCCGAGACGATCGTCATCTCGGCGCAGTCGAGCATGTAGCCGACCTCGAGCGCGCCGAGCACGTCCTGGTTGAAGACCGTGCCGTAGTCGTCGATGTAGGCGCTCGCGGCCTCCTCCTTGAGGCGGTGGACGATCTCGTGGGCCTTGTTGAGCCCGTCCTCGTCGCGGTACACGGCAACGAACTCGTTCATCGTCGTGCCGAGCTCGTCCTTGATCTCCGACACGCGCCGTCCGGTGCGGGGCCGCTTCACGATCTCGTCGATCATCGCCGCGTCCTCGCGCAGGCGCGACGCCGGCGTGTGCGGCATCGCCATCTCGGCGCCGCGCCGCGCTGCGTCCTCGCCCGAGCGGCGCCCGAAGATGAGCGTGTCCAGCAGCGAGTTCGCGCCGAGCCGGTTGCCGCCGTGAACCGAGACGCAGGCGACCTCGCCGGCGGCGTAGAGGCCTTCGACCGGCGTCCGGCCGTCGACGTCGGTCTTGACTCCGCCCATGATGTAGTGCTGGCCGGGCCGGATCATGATCGGCTCACGCGTGATGTCCGTGCCGGCGAAGTCGCGGCCGATGTTGACGATCTCGCGCAGCGCCTCGAGCACCCGCTTGCGCGGCACGACGGTGACGTCGAGGTAGATGCCCTGGCCGTCAGGCCCGACGCCGCGCCCCTCGTTGATCTCGGTCTGCTCGGCGCGCGAGACGACGTCGCGCGAGGCGAGCTCCATCTTGTTGGGCGCGTAGTCCTCCATGAAGCGCCGGCCCTCGGAGTTCAGGAGGTGCGCACCCTCGCCGCGCGCGCCCTCGGTGATGAGGAAGCCGTTCTCCGCGAGTGTCGTCGGGTGGTACTGGACCATCTCCATGTCCATGATCGGCGCGCCGATGCGGTAGGCCTGGGCGATGCCATCGCCGGTGCAGATGAGTGCGTTCGTCGTCGGCTTGTAGCACTGGCCGTTGCCGCCGTTGGCGAGGATCACGGACTTCGCGTTGAAGATCTCCATCGTGCCGCTGCGGATGTCGCGCGCGACGGCGCCGACGCACTCCCCGTCGTCGTCGAGGATGAGCGAGGTGCAGAACCACTCCTCGAAGCGGTCAACCGTCGCATGGT
This sequence comes from Solirubrobacteraceae bacterium, assembly GCA_036271655.1. Lineage (GTDB taxonomy): Bacteria > Actinomycetota > Thermoleophilia > Solirubrobacterales > Solirubrobacteraceae > CADCVQ01. The sequence continues at coordinate 74,679 of DATBAE010000027.1, read as the reverse complement.
GGCGCATGAGCTGCTCGTAGAGCACGTGCAGGATCGCCTGGCCGGTGATGTCGGCGACGTATGCCGTCCGCTTCTTGGAGGCACCGCCGAACGCGCGCAGGTCCAGCTCGCCCTTCTCGTTACGGTGAAACGTGACACCGATGTGCTCGAGGTGCATCGCCTCGCCGGGCGCTTCGCTGCACATGATCTCGATCGCGTCCTGGTCGCCGAGGAAGTCAGACCCCTTGACCGTGTCATAGGCGTGCTCGGTCCAGTCGTCGTCGATCGCGATCGCGGCGTTGATCCCGCCCGCGGCGGCGACCGAATGGGAGCGCACCGGATGGACCTTGCTCATGATCGCGACGCTGACGCCGGCGTTGGCTGCTGCGAGCGCGGCGCGCTGGCCTGCGAGGCCGGCGCCGATGATGAGGACGTCGTGTGCGGGCAAGGATGGCGACTATATATCGGCCCGATGTAGCTCCGGTGAACGTCCCGCTGACGGCGGTAGCGTCGGCGTCGGATCCCCGGATCGAGCGCTACGCGAGGCGCTGCGGCAGCGCGGCGGTAAGTGCGCGCCGCACCTGGTCGAGCGTCACGACGCCGCGCAGCACGCCGTCGGCGTCGACCGCCATCAGCGCGCCGTGCGATCGCAACTGCTCGTCGCCGAGCAGCGACTCGAGTGGCCTGTCGGCCTGCACGCGCCAGGACTCGGCCTCGCCGGCCTCGACGAGCTCGCCGACCTCGCGCACCGGCCGGCCGGCCGCGATCTCCCGGTCGATGTGCAGCTCACGTACGACGCCGACGAAGCGGCCGCCGTCGTCGACGACGGGAAACCAGTCCCAGCGATAGCGCAGGAAGTACTCCTCCTGCGCCTGGATGACGGGCGTGCCGGCCGGCATCGAGACCGGCTGTGCGTCCATGATGTCGGCGACGGTGATGCCGTCGATGCGCTCCGTGAAGGCCGTCGATGCGACGGCCGCTCGCGCCGATTGCGCGATGAACCAGCCGAGCACGACGAGCCAGATCCCGTTGAAGAGGTAGCCGGCGAACGCGAGGAAGATGCCGAGCCCGATCAACAGATAGGCGAAGCCCTCGCCGATCCGTGCCGCGATCCGCGTCGAGCGGCCGCGATCGCCCGTCAGCCGCCACGCTGCCGCGCGCGCGATCCGGCCGCCGTCGAGCGGGAACGCCGGGATCAGGTTGAAGACCAGCAGCATGAGGTTGATCGAGGCGATGAAGTCCAGCAGCGCGAACGTCGGCGACGCCTCGGCATCGCCGGCGAAGCGCGCGAAGTCGAGCGCCGCGCCATGCTGGACGAGGGTCGAGAGGCCGAGGAAGATCCCGAAGAGGACGAGCGTGACGAGCGGGCCGGCCGCCGCCACGCGGAACTCGGCGCCCGGCGATTGCGTGTCGCGCGACATGCGCGCGATGCCGCCCAGCAGCCACAACTCGATCCCGCTGATCTCGATCCCCTCGCGGCGCGCGACGAGCGCGTGCCCGAGCTCGTGAGCGACGAGCGACACGAAGAACAGCATCACGGCCGCGACCGCGACGAGATAGCCCTCCGTCACCGAGCCGCCGAGCTCGTCGCGGAAGTAGTCCGAGCCGTAGTAGATCCCGATGAACAGCACGACGAACCAGCTCGGGCTCGCGGTGACGCGGATGCCGAAGACGCGTAGGAGCTGGATCGGCGAACCGGAGCCTGGCATTGGTGGGGATCTTCGCAGGCGCTAGCGGTCGGCCTGCAGAAGCGCGAGCGCTGCGGCGAACGTTGCGCTCGGGCGCATGACCGCGTCGACCCGCACGGCGTCCGCGCGGTAGTACCCACCGATGTCGACCGGCTCGCCCTGCACGCCGGCGAGCTCGGCGACGATCGACTGCTCGTCGGCGGCGAGCCGCTGTGCGAGCGCCGCGAAGCGCGCCGCGAGCTCGCCGTCCTCGTCCTGGCCGGCAAGCTCCTGCGCCCAGTACAGCGCGAGGTAGAAGTGGCTGCCGCGGTTGTCGAGCTCGCCGCACCGGCGCGACGGCGAGCGGCCGTTCTCGAGCACGCTCCCGGTCGCCCGATCGAGCGCCTCGCCGAGCAGCTTGGCGCGCGCGTTGCCGGTCTGTTCGGCGAGCATCTCGAGCGACACCGCGAGCGCGAGGAACTCTCCGAGCGAGTCCCAGCGCAGGTGGTTCTCCTTCAGCAGCTGCTGGACATGCTTCGGAGCAGACCCGCCGGCCCCCGTCTCGAAGAGGCCGCCGCCGTTCATCAGCGGGACGATCGACAGCATCTTCGCGCTCGTTCCGAGCTCGAGGATCGGGAAGAGATCGGTGAGGTAGTCGCGCAGGACGTTGCCGGTGACGGAGATCGTGTCCTCGCCCGCGCGCGCGCGGTCGAGCGTGAAGCGTGTCGCCTCGGCGACCGGCATCACCTCGATCTGCAGGCCGTCGGTGTCGGGCGCCGCGAGCGCGGGGTGGACCTTCTTCAGCAGCTCGGCGTCGTGCGGGCGCGTCTCGTCGAGCCAGAAGACCGCGGGCGCTGCGGTCGCGCGCGCTCGCCGCACCGCCAGCGCCACCCAGTCCTGGATCGCGGCGTCCTTGGTCTGGCACATCCGCCAGATGTCGCCCGCCTGCACGTCGTGCTCGAGCAGCACAGCGCCGCTGTCGTCGATCACCCGCACGGTCCCTGCGGCCGCTATCTCGAACGTCTTGTCGTGCGAGCCGTACTCCTCTGCCTTCTGCGCCATCAGGCCGACGTTCGGCGTCGTCCCCATCGTCGCCGGATCGAACGCGCCGTGCTCACGGCAGTGATCGATCGTCTCCGCGTACAGCGCCGCGTAGGAGGAGTCCGGGATGACGAACTTGCAGTCCTGCAGCTCGCCGGCCGCGTTCCACATCCGCCCCGACGAGCGGATCGCCGCCGGCATCGAGGCATCGACGATGACGTCCGACGGGGCGTGGAGGTTCGTGATGCCCCTATCGGAGTCGACCATCGCGATCGACGGGCCGGCGGCGAGCGCGGCGGTCACCGCGCCGGCGGCTTCCGGGTGCGCGGCGAGCAGGCTGGCGAGGCCGTCGTTCGGGCTGGCGTCGAAGCCGTCGTAGACGTCGCCGACGACGGCACGCACGGCGTGGCCGAAGACGATCGGGTCGGACACCTTCATCATCGTCGCCTTCAGGTGGACCGAGAAGAGGACGCCCTGCCGCCTGGCGTCTGCGACCTGCTCGGCGAGGAACGCGTCGAGCGCTGCGGCGCGCATGACCGCCCCGTCGAGCACCTCGCCGGCCAGCACCGCGATGCCCTCTCTGAGCACCGTCACGATCCCGTCGGCCGCGACGTGCTCGATTCGCACGACACCACCGGCACCGACCGTCACGGACCGCTCGGTGCAGCGAAAGTCACCGCCGGACATCGTGGCGACGTGCGACGCGGAGTCCGGCGACCATGCGCCCATCGAGTGCGGGTGCGCGCGCGCGAATGCCTTGGCCGACGCCGGCGCGCGACGGTCGGAGTTGCCCTCGCGCAGGACGGGGTTGACCGCGCTGCCCTTCACCGCGTCGTAGCTCGTGCGCGCCGGGTCCGACGGATCCTCGGGATAGTCGGGGATCGCGTAGCCCTTCTCCTGCAGCTCGGCGATCGCCGCCCGCAGCTGCGGTAGCGACGCGCTGATGTTCGGCAGCTTGATGATGTTCGCCGCCGGCGTCTTGGCGAGCTCACCGAGCTCGGCGAGCGCATCGGGGACGCGCTGCTCGGGCGTGAGCTGCTCGGGGAACCGGGCGAGGATCCTGCCGGCGAGCGAGATGTCGCGCGTCTGCACCTCGACGTCTGCAGCAGCGGCGAACGCCTGCACGATCGGCAGCAGCGACGCGGTGGCGAGCGCGGGAGCTTCGTCGGTGTGGGTGTAGATGATCTTCATGAGCGGGCGACACGCTAGTGGGCCGCGCGCGTAGCATCGCGCGCTCCCCCACACCACGCACATCCCCCCGAGAGGCAGCCATGGCGCACGACGTGACGTTCATCCCAGGCGACGGCACCGGCCCCGAGCTGACCGAGGCTACGCGGCGCGTCCTGGAGGCAACCGGCGTCGACCTGAACTGGGATCGCCACGAGGCCGGCATCGATGAGTACAACAAGCACGGCAACCCGTTCCCGGACGCCACGCTGACGTCGTTGAAGACCACCGGAGTTGGTATCAAGGGGCCGACGACGACACCGGTCGGCTCGGGCTTTCGCTCGATCAACGTGCTGCTGCGCAAGGAGCTCGACCTCTACGCGTGCGTGCGCCCGTGCAAGGCGCTCGAGGGCGTCCGCACCCGCTTTCCGGAGACCGACCTCGTCATCATCCGCGAGAACACCGAGGACCTCTACGCCGGGATCGAGTTCGAGCGCGGGACCGAGGGCAACGCGGCGCTGCGCGAGAAGCTCGCCGAGCTCGGCTCACACGTCCGCGAGGACGCGGGCATCTCGATCAAGCCGATCAGCGTGTTCGGCTCAGAGCGGATCGTGCGCCACGCCTTCGACTACGCCGTCACCCACGGGTACAAGAAGGTCGTCGCGGCGCACAAGGCAAACATCATGAAGTTCTCCGACGGCCTGTTCCTGGAGGTCGCACGCAAGGTCGCCGGGGACTACCCGGCGATCGAGTTTCAGGACTGCATCATCGACAACCTCTGCAACCAGCTGATCACGTATCCCGAGGACTACGAGGTGATCGTGCTGCCGAATCTCTACGGCGACATCGTCTCGGACCTGTGCGCCGCGATGATCGGCGGGCTCGGCGTCGCGGGCGGAGCGAACATCGGCACGCAGGCCGCTGTGTTCGAGGCCACGCACGGATCGTCGCCGACGTACGCGGGCAAGAACCGCATGAACCCGACCGCGATCATGCTGTCGGGCGTCTACATGCTCGACCATCTGAAGGAGCATGCCGCGGCGCGCGCGATGGAGAACGCGATCGCCGCCGTCATACGGAAGGGCGACAAGGTCACATACGATCTGAAGGCAAGCCGCACAGACCCCACCGCCGTCGGCACCAGCGAGTTCGCCGACGCCGTGATCGAGGAGATGAACGCATGACGAAGGCTTCCCCGGTGAAGGTCGCCGTCACAGGCGCCGCCGGGCAGATCGGCTACGCGCTGCTGTTTCGGATCGCCTCGGGCCAGCTGCTCGGCCCTGACACCCCGATCGCCCTGAAGCTGCTCGAGATCCCGCCGGCGATGAAGGCCGCCGAGGGGACGACGCTCGAGCTCACCGACTGCGCATTGCCGCTGCTGGCCTCGGTCGACATCTACGACGATCCGGCGCAGGCGTTCGACGGCGTCGACGTCGCGCTGCTCGTGGGCGCTCGGCCGCGCACGAAGGGCATGGAGCGAGCGGATCTGCTCGAGGCCAACGGCGCGATCTTCAAACCGCAGGGCGAAGCGCTCAACGCGGCCGCCGCCGACGACGTGAAGGTGCTCGTGATCGGCAACCCGGCGAACACCAACGCGCTGATCCTGGCCGCCAACGCACCCGACATCCCCGCCGAGCAGATCACGGCGATGACGCGGCTCGATCAGAACCGCGCCGTCGCGCTGCTCGCCCAGAAGCTCGGCGTGGGAGTGGACGCGATCTCCGATCTCGTCGTGTGGGGTAACCACTCACCGTCGATGTTCCCTGATCTCTTCAATGCGACCGTCGACGGCGATCGTGCGGTCGACCGGGTCGACATGGACTGGTACGAGAACACGTACATCCCGCGCGTCGGCAAGCGCGGCGCGGAGGTCATCGAGGCGCGCGGCGCGTCGTCGGCCGCTTCGGCCGCAAACGCCGCGATCGATCACGTCCGCGACTGGACCGACGGGGCGGACGGGCTGCGCTCGATGGCCGTCGCCTCGGACGGCTCCTACGGCGTGGCCGAGGGCCTCATCTCGAGCTTCCCGGTGCGCTGCACGGGGGGCGCCTACGAGATCGTGCAGGGCCTCGAGCTCGGCGAGTTCGCGCAGGGCAAGCTCGACGCGACCGTCAAGGAGCTCACCGGCGAGCGCGATGCCGTCAGCGCGCTGGGCCTCGTCTAGCTAGACGAGCGCGCGAGCTGCCGGACGCTGCAAGTCCCCCAGTCGAGGGACTTGCAGCAGCTCGACAAGCGGCTCAGGCAGCGTCCTTGATGTGCCAGCCGCGGCCGTCCTTCTTGATCAGGCCGTCGTCCGCTAGGCCGGGGAGGACCCGGTACAGGTAGTTCTGCTTGATGCCCATCTTCTCGGCGATCTCGGGGATCGAGATACCAGGGTTCTCACGGACGAGGGCGAGTGCCTCGGCGCCGCGCGTGCCGGTGCCCTTGGGGCGACCACGGCGGCGGCCGCCGCTGCCCTTGGCGGCCTTCGCTCGCTTCGGGGCGGTGGGTGCGGAGCTTGCAGCCCTGCGCGTGCGCGTTGCCGCGGGCGCCTGCGTCGCGGTCGGCAGCGGCACGCCGTCGAGCGCCGCGGCTGCGGCCTCGAGCCGCTGGTACTCATCGACGAGCGGCTTGAGCTCCTTCAGTCGCGCGCCGATCTCATTTCGCTTCTCGTCCAGAAAGTCTGCCATCTATTCTTCTCCCCGGTGAAGTGTAAGACAATTACCGTCACAGTGTAGACGATCGCCGGTCGCGCACTTCCAACATGTCGCGCAGGCGGCCGAGGGAGGCGTTCGCCTCCTTTTCGGGGATTCCTCCCACGATGACGCGTGAGGCCGCCGCTCCCAATGGACCGAATGGCGTACGAAAGTCGTTGCGGTAGTCGAAATGGGTGCGTCCGTTGCGCTCGCTCAGGCGATTCTCAGTAACGGCCTTTGCTCGCGCCGGCCCGGTCCCCTCCCAGCGCGCGAAGCGGGGGGCGTCGAGCTCCGCCAGCGTCCAATGCACCTTGAACGGCACACCGCGCAGATGCAGCGTCTGGCTCATGCGAAAGCCGGTCCGGAGCGGGCCCTCGTCGATGCGGTCGATGCGGTCGACGATCGTCACCCAGTCGCCCATCCGGGCAGGATCCATGACGCAGTCCCAGACGTCCTGCAGGGGCGCGTCGATGTCGATGCTGGCGATCACGAGTGACAAGGGCTGAGAACCTAGTGGGTCGCCGCTCGCGCGGACTGCTCGCGGGTCACCGCGCCGCCAGCGACTCGCTGGACTCCCAGTCGCGCAGCGCGCGCTCGACGGCGCTATCGAAGCGATGCAGGCGCACGTCGAGCAGTCGCGCGGCGCGCGCGTCGCGTGGCAGCAGGTCGCTGTCGAGGCTCTCCATCAGCGGGGCGATGAAGCCCGTCTCCTCGCCCGTGATGGCGGCTGCGATCGGCGCGACGAGCGCCGTCGCGTTGCGCCCCAGCCGGAACGCCCGGCGCCGCACGAGCATGAGATCGGCGATCCGCTCGATCATCTGCTCGTAGCTGAGGAGGTCCGGGCCGGCGATGTCGAGCGACAGGCCTCCGCCGGCATGCGGCGTCGTCGCTGCCGCGACGAGCAAGGCGCGCACGTCGCGCACGTCGATCGGCTGCGTCCTGTACGCCCGCCAGGCGGGCAACGTGAGGACGTGCATCCGCTCGACGAGGTGCACGAGGAAGCGAAACGAGCGCGAGCGCGCGCCGATCACGATCGACGCGCGCAGCGCGACCGCCTCGGGCAGGCCTGCCAGCAGGATGCGCTCGACCTCGAGCCGGCTGCCGAGATGGCGCGAGAGCGCCCCCTGCTGCGGGACGAGACCGCCGAGGTAGACGACGCGCCGCACCCCCGCGCGCTGTGCCGCCGCGACGAAGTTCTCGGCGGCAGCGCGCTCGTTGGATTCAAAGCCGCCGCCATCGCCCTCCATTGAGTGGATCAAGAAGTACGCGACGTCGATGCCCGTGAGCGCCTCGTCGAGGCCGGCTCCGCTGATCGCGTCGCCGCGAACGAATGGCAGCGCCGCCGCGACGCGCGCTCGGTCGCGGCCGAACGCGCGCAGCTCATGGCCGGCGTCGGCGAGCGCGGGCGCGAGCGCGGCGCCGATCGAGCCACTGGCGCCGGTGAGCAGGATGCGCATCGACGAAGTGTCCCCAAATAGCGCGATCGGCCTCTGCGATGTCCGCGCCGGAGGGGCGAAATCTGCTTCTCGGCAACCTCGTCCGGGAAGCAGCATGGTTTCGTGCGGCATTTGCGGGCTGCCCAGATCCAAAAACCCCATACGAGCGGGAACGCGACGTTTGCACCCCTTGAGTGGGTCGTCGGCGCCTGCTGTGATGGCCCCCGGTTCGGATGTACGACGGAGGGGTGTTGGGGACGGCATGGTCAAGACGCGGGCAACGACGAAGGCGACGTGCGAGGACTGCTTCTTCCGTCGCAACCTGCTCTGTGCGCTGGACCTGGACGCTCCCTGCCCGACGTTCCGGCCGGACGGGCCGGACGGCCTGCGGCCGCCGCAGCAGCTGCGCTTTGCGTTCCGTCAGGAACGTCGCACGCAGGCCGCCTGGGCCTTCCCGAATGCCCAGGAGCAGGCGGCGCTGCACGCCCGCTGACGGCGCTCGCGCGCAGCGCGCGCGACCCGGTGGATACGCTGCCCGGTCATGGCCCGCGAGCGCGATCTCTTCGCGAACTTCGAGCGCATGCGCCGCGAGATGGACGAGCTGTTCGGCGACGTGTTCGGCAACGTCGGGCTCACCTCGCGGCGCACCGGCTTCAGTCCCGCCGTTGACGTCTTCTATGCCGACGAGCCGCCGCGAGCGGTCGTCCATGCCGAGCTTGCGGGGATCGACGCCGGCGACCTCGGCCTGGAGATCCAGGGCCGTTCGCTGACGCTCACCGGCCACCGCCGCGAGGCCGACGCCGAGGGCCGCGTGTACCAGCAGCTCGAGATCGAGCACGGCCCCTTCAGGCGGACGATCGAGCTCGGCGCCGAGGTCGTCGCCGAGCAGGCGAGGGCGACGTATCAGGACGGAATCCTGCGGGTCGAGCTGCCGCTTGCCGATCCCCAGGCCCACACGCGTAGCGTCCCGATCGAACGCAGCGACGCGGGCTTGCAAGACGGCGAGCCGCGATGATCGACGTCATCAGCGACGGCAACGTCGCGCGCGAGATCGAGGTCGGGCAGCGCCAGCAGCTGCCTGGCTCGCTGCCCGTGCTGCCGTTGCGCGAGACGGTCCCGTTCCCCGAGACGCTGACGCCGCTGGCGATCGGCCAGCAGCGGTCGGTGCAGCTCGTCAACGACGTGCTGGCCGGTAACCGGATGCTCGTCATGGTTGCGAGCCGCCAGCCCGAGCTCGAGGAGCCTGGGCCAGAGGAGCTCTACGACGTCGGCGTCGTCGGCGTCATCGCGCGCATGCTGAAGGTGCCCGACGGCACGCTGCGGGTGCTCGTGCAGGGCGCTCAGCGCGTCCAGATCGACCGCTGGACGACCGACAAGCCGTACCTCGTTGCGGAGATCTCCGAGCGGCCCGACGTCGTCGAGGAGTCGCCCGAGCTGACGGCGCTGATGCGCAACGTCCAGCAGACGTTCTCGCAGATCGTCGAGGCTGTCCCGTATCTCCCCGAAGAGCTGCAGATCGCGGTCGCCAACGTCGAGGAGCCCGGGGCGCTGAGCCACATCATCTCGGGCTCGCTGCGCTTGCCGACCGAGGAGAAGCAGGCACTGCTCGAAGAGCCCAACGTGGCCAAGCGCCTGCGCCGGCTGACAGAGGCGCTGGCACGCGAGCTCGAGGTCATCTCGATCGGTTCGGAGATCCAGAGCCAGGTGCAGTCCGACATGGACCGTACGCAGCGCGAGTTCATCCTGCGCCAGCAGCTGAAGGCGATCCAGGAGGAGCTGGGCGAGTTCGACGAGTCCGCCGCCGAGGCCAACGAGCTGCGCGACCAGCTCGCCGCGATCGACCTGCCCGAGGACGTCCGCAAGCAGGCGGACCGCGAGCTGGGGCGGCTCGAGAACCTGCCGCCCGCGGCAGCCGAGCACGGCGTGATCCGCACATACCTCGAATGGATCGCCTCGCTGCCCTGGGACAGGTCGACGACGGACAACCTCGACCTCGCCCGCGCCCGCGGCATGCTCGACGAGGACCACTACGGCCTCGAGCAGGTCAAGGACCGCATCCTCGAGTTCCTTGCGGTGCGCAAGCTCACGGGCGGGAGCGACTCGGTCTCGCGGGGCTCGATCCTCTGCTTCGTCGGCCCGCCCGGGGTCGGCAAGACGTCGCTGGGCAAGTCGATCGCGCGTGCGCTCGGCCGCGAGTTCGAGCGCATCAGCGCCGGCGGCGTGCGCGACGAAGCCGAGATCCGCGGCCATCGCCGCACGTACATCGGCGCGATGCCGGGAACGATCATCCGCGCGCTGCGCGACGCCGGCTCCAACAACCCGCTGTTCATGATCGACGAGATCGACAAGATGGGCTCGGACTTCCGCGGCGACCCGGCGAGCGCGATGCTGGAGGTGCTCGACCCCGAGCAGAACGAGAACTTCCGCGACCACTACCTCGACCTGCCGTTCGACCTGTCCCGGGCCATGTTCATCACGACAGCGAACACGCTCGACACGATCCCCGGGCCGCTGCGCGACCGCATGGAGACGATCGAGATCGCGGGCTACACGGCAGACGAGAAGCTCCAGATCGCCAAGCGCTACCTCGTGCCTCGGCAGGCCGAGCGCAACGGCCTCAAGCGCGCGCAGCTGCGGATCACCGACGCGGCGCTGCGGGCGGTGATCGGCGATTACACGCGGGAGGCCGGCGTCCGCGAGCTCGAGCGCCAGATCGGCGCGATCGCGCGCAAGGTCGCGCGCCAGGTTGCGGAGGGCCAGACGCCGAAGGGCTCGATCGGCGAGGCGCGTGCGCGCGCGCTGCTCGGCCGCCAGCGCTATCACTCGGAGACGCGCCGGCGTACGCGGGTGCCCGGCGTCGCGACCGGGCTGGCGTGGACGCCCGTCGGCGGCGACGTGCTGTTCATCGAGGCGCAGGCGTTCGACGGGGAGGGCAAGCTGCAGATCACGGGCCAGCTCGGAGACGTGATGAAGGAGTCGGCGGCTGCTGCGCTCTCCTACGTGCGCGGGCACCTCGCGCAGCTCGCGCCGAACCTGCCGTCGGACTGGTTCAAGACGCACGACATCCACATCCACGTCCCGGCCGGCGCGATCCCGAAGGACGGGCCGAGCGCGGGGATCACGATGGCGACAGCGCTGCTGTCGCTGCTGACCGGCCGCAACGTCCGCGCCGACCTCGCGATGACCGGCGAGATGACGCTCACCGGGCAGGTGCTGCCGATCGGCGGTCTAAAGGACAAGGCGCTCGCGGCGCAGCGCAACGGCATCACGACTGTGATCGCCCCGCAGCTCAACGAGCCTGACACGGACGAGATCCCGGAGCACCTGCGAGCGAAGCTCGAGTTCCGCTTCGTGAGCGAGATCGGCGAGGTCTTCGCGGCCGCGCTGGAGCCTGCCGAGGCGGCTGCCGGGGACGGAGGGCGGGTATATGCTGGCCAAGGACCTATCCCGACCGGCCGCCGACGCTGACGGTCGGGATAGGTCCGCAAGGCCCCAAGCAAGCAACCCGAGGTGAACACATGGCAGCGAAGGACAAGGCCGCCAAGGCCGCCGCAGCCGCCCAGACCGCGAAGGAGAATCCGTACCTGCAGCGGATCATCCAGGACGACGAGCTGCGCGACAACATGGTCGTGGCCTTCGAGGCCGCGAAGAATGCGTACGGCCGGCTGAACAACGGCAAGTCGCCGACCAAGGCACTCGTCGACGACAAGAAGCTGCACGCCGACCTGAAGCGCTCGGCTGATGCGCTGCGCGACGCGAGCGCGGCGCTGCGCCAGGCGCCGAAGAGCCCCACGCCGCTGAAGACCAAGAAGCGCAAGGGCGGCATCGGGCGCCTGCTGGTCGTCGCGATCGTCGGCGGCATCGTCGCCATCGCCGCCAGCGAGGGCCTGCGCAACAAGGTGCTCGACGCGCTGTTCGGCGCCGAGGAGGAGTTCGACTACACGTCGAACACGACGCCGGCCGCTCCGCCGGCCGAGGCCTCCGCAGCAACCTGACCGTCGCTTCCCGCGACACAGGACGGATCAGGAGGCGCCCTACGGGGCGCCTTCGTCGTTCTGGGCCGGGCGGGCACTGTGGCCCCGCGCCGGCCGGGCGATCAGTCCTGGCCGGGCTGCTTGATCGCCATCGAGCCGATGCGCCGGATCCCCTCGCGCAGGATCTGGCGCGAATCGATGCGGACCGGCTCGGCGTACTCGTCGAGCTCCTCCTCGTAGATCTCGCGACCGTAGAGCTCGAGGTTCAGTGAGACGCGATCGAAGCGACGCGGGTCGACATGCAGCTCGGCGGATGCCGACCACTCGGGCGTCGGGCCGCCGGTGAGCGTGACGTAGAGGCGGGTCGCGTTGATCTGGTCGTGGTCGGCGCGCAGCTTCAGCGTGCCGCCGGCCGACTGCCAGTGCTTCTCGCCGTCGAACCCCTGATGGTGGTCGTCGAGCTCGCGGAAGAACTCCGTGATCGCCTGCTGTGCCTCCGGGTCTTCGACATAGACGCCCGAGGCGTCGAGGTTGTGACCGGTGAGCTGGAAGTCGTACGCGGGCTTGCCGCTGGCCGGATCCCAGGGATGTCGGACGGGCGTGACGCGGAGGACGACGTCCCCGAATCGCGATGCGATATCTACGAATTTCATCGGGCCCAAGGGTAGTCGATGAGGGCGCCGCCGCAGGCGAGCGTGGCGCCCGATCGCTCGGCCCGAATCAGTGAAACAGGTGCTGCAGCTTGAGCAGGATGCGCGGGTCGCCCCACGGGCGCATCTTGCCGCGCATCATGAGGTGATGGGGCTGCGCGCGCTCGGAGACGAGTTCCCCGAAGTCGTCGTACCGCATCCGCAGCCGCACGGTCGGCTTCGCGATCCGCCCCTGGACCGCGGTCTTCGTGCGGCCTTCGATGAGCAGGTACCACGGATCGGCGTCCGCGAAGTCCCACTGGATCGTCGTGCCGAGCGGCACCTCCTCGCCGCGCACGTTGCGCGCAAGCAGGTCGAAGAACGTCCGCGTCGTCTCCGGGTCGCGGCTGACCGGACCGCCGGAGCCCTGGCCGAGCAGCCCTGCGCGCAGCAGCGTGAGCGCGATCTCGCCGCGTTCGCGCGGCGTGACGTCCATCGGGAACGGGAAGTGGGCGATGTCGTCCAGCGGCAGGCCGATCGCCCGCAGCCGCGCCTCGTTGGCGCGCGCGCCCTCCTCGAAGAGGTCCTCCATCGAGTACCCGAAGCTCTCGGTGTACGTGCGATCCCAGCCCGGCGGGATCGGCACGCTCAACGTGTACTGCATGATCTCGCGGATCAGGTCGACGATCGCGTCCTGCGTGCCCTGCGGGTCGGCCCGGTAGAGGTCGGCGAGGAGCTTGACGCCGAACGCGATGTGGCGCTGCTCGTCGATCGCGACGTTGTGCATCCCCTGGCGAAATCCGGGCAGCAGGTCGAGGCGTTCGAGCGACGTCTCGATCAGGTGCTGACCGGGCTGCGCGAGCGTTCCCTCGACGACGATGTGGTACATCGTCACCGCCTTCGCCAGCATCCGCGGCGAGTGATCTCTGCGCAGCTCGTCGGCGATTCGGTCGAGGCGCCCGAACGTCTTGCGGTGACCCCAGCTGAGCTCGTCTTGGGTCGCGCGCAGGCCGCCGCCGAGCGAGCCGTCACCGACGCCGACGACCTCGTGCATGAAGCGATGGAAGAAGACGGCGTGGCGCGCCTCGTCGACCTGCTGCGTCGCCAGGAAGTACTTCTGCTCCTCCAGCGGGGCGGCGTCGATGTACGGCGACAGGTTGTCGGCGACCGAATCCTCGCCGTGGAAGAAGAGCGTGTAGAGCCAGAGCGCGCCGCGGCGCTGCTCGGGCGTCATGCGCTCGTGCCAGTCGATCCGGTCCTGCGTAAAGTCGATCTCCGTCGCCGCCCAGTTGCCGCGCTCCCAACGCGCGTACAGATCGGCGTAGTCGATCTGCTCCGTTGCGGCCGGGATGGTGATCGCCATTTATTCCTTCGGTGAGCGCCAGGGTCGGGCGAGCCGCGCTGCGAGCTCGGTGGCCAGCGCATCGATTGCGACGCGCTCCTGCGCGAGCGTATCGCGATCGCGCAGCGTCACCGTGCGGTCATCGAGCGTCTGGTGGTCGACGGTCACGCACCACGGCGTGCCGATCTCGTCCTGACGGCGGTAGCGCTTGCCGATCGAGCCGCCCTCGTCGTACTCGGTCTGCATCCGCTTGCGAAGCGTCGCGACGATCTCGCGGGCGACCTCGGGCTGGCCGTCCTTCTTGACGAGCGGCAGCACTGCGACCTTTACGGGAGCCAGGCGAGGGTGGAGCTTGAGCACGGTGCGCTGCTCGCCGCCGATCTCGTCCTCGTCGTAGGCGTCGACGAGGAACGCGAGCGTCGCGCGGTCTGCGCCGGCGGCCGGCTCGATGACGTGCGGGACGTAGCGCTCCTTGGACTGCGGATCGAAGTACTCGAGCTTCTCGCCGGAATGCTTGGCGTGCTGCGTGAGGTCAAAGCTGCCGCGATCGGCGACGCCCTCGAGCTCGGACCATCCGATCGGGAACAGGTACTCCACGTCCGCCGTCGCCTCGGAGTAGTGGGCCAGCTCCTCGCGCTCGTGCTCGCGCATCCGCAGGTGGTCCTCGCGCAGCCCGAGCTCTGTGTACCAGTCGTAGCGGGCTTGCTTCCAGAACGCATACCAGTGGGCCGTCTCGTCGGGCGGGACGAAGAACTCCATCTCCATCTGCTCGAACTCGCGGGTCCGGAAGACGAAGTTGCCGGGCGTGATCTCGTTGCGAAACGACTTGCCGACCTGGGCGATCCCGAAGGGGGGCTTCTTGCGGCTGAACTGCAGCACGTTCTTGAAGTTGATGAAGATCCCCTGCGCGGTCTCGGGGCGCAGGTAGGCGACCGATGCGCTCTCCTCGACCGGCCCGACGAAGGTCTTGAACATGAGGTTGAAGTCGCGTGACTCGGTGAGGTCGTGGCGGCGATCCTCGCTCTTGGGCTCACTCGCCTTCGCCGGGCACAGCTCATCGCGGTCGACGTGATCGGCCCGGAAGCGCTTCTTGCAGTTACGGCAGTCGACCATCGGATCGGTGAAGCCGGCGAGGTGGCCCGAGGCCTCCCAGACCCGCGGGTGCTGGAGGATCGCGCTGTCGAGCGCGACGATGTCGTCGCGCTCCTGCAGCATCGCGCGCCACCACTCGTTCTTGACGTTCGTCTTCAGCAGGACGCCGTAATGGCCGTAGTCGTACGTCGAGCCGAGGCCCCCATAGATCTCCGACGAGGGGAAGATGAAGCCCCGCCGTTTGCAGAGCGCGACGATCTTCTCCATGGTGGCTGTCTCGGGCATCGGCGGGCCATGCTAGATAATGGTGGTGCGGTGCCCGTCTACGAATACAAGCGTCCTGATGGGACGACCTTCGAGATCATGCAGAAGATGACCGATCCTCCACTCGTCGAGGATCCCGATACGGGCCTGCCCGTGACGCGCGTCTTCCACCCGATCGCCGTCCATTTCAAGGGCAAGGGCTTCTACAACACCGACTACGGGACGAAGAAGCGCGCGCGCGAGAAGGCGGAGAGCGACAGCGCCAAGAAGTCCAGCGAGAAGGGCGAGTCCAAGGGCGGCTCGTCGGGCGGCGAGTCCAAGGCCGTCCAGAAGACCGAGTCCTCGAAGGCCGACTCGAAGCCCTCGTCGACGACGTCGAGTTCGTCGAGCTCGACGGGCTCGTCGAAGACGTCTGACTGACTGACGCGCGCCGGTCGCCGGCCGGGCGCTCCCGGCGCGACTCCGTCAGCCGGCGAGGAACTGGTGCACGCGCGCTCGCTTGAGGCTGTCGGGCACCTCGCCGGACAGCGTGCCGAGCACCGCGGTCTTCGGCGAGCCGGCGACTGACAGCGCGCCGAACAGGCCGAGCAGGGTCGGGCCGCTCATGTCCGAGCGCAGCGTCTTGGGCAGGTTCCAGGAGATCAGCGGCAGCCGCACGAATGCCACCGGTGACAGCAGCCGCCGCTTCATCGCGGAGACGAGCTTCTGCTGGCGATGGGCGCGCGTCAGGTCGGTCTCGTTCGGCGCACAGCTGTTCTTGCGGGTGCGGGCGAGCGCAAGGGCCTGCTTGCCGTCGATGTGCGTCCTGCCGGGGCGCAGGCGCAGCGTGTAGCCGCCGCGGGCATAGCCGCCGTTGATCCGCGAGACCACGCAACCGCCCTGATACGTGATGCCGCCCATCGCGTCGATCAGGCGGGGGAAGTCTGCGAAGCTCACGATCATCACGTGGTTGACGTCGACCCCGGTGTACTGCTCGATCGTCTTGACGGCCAGCGTCGTGCCGCCGATCGAGTAGGCCGCGTTGATCTTCTGGCGGCCGGCCCCCGGGATGTCGACGACGGTGTCGCGGGCGATCGACAGGCGGCTGTTCGCGCCGCCGCCGACGCGCATCAGCATGATCGAGTCCGAGCGGCCGTTGCCGGTCGTCTGCGCCCCCGGCTCGGCGTTCGCGCTGTCACGCACGTCGGACCCGAGCACGAGGATGTTGTTCGGCGACCACAGCGGGTAGCCCGCTCCGCCGAGCTGCCCGGCATCGGACACCTTGCCCTGCTGGATCTGGGCGCTGACGAGGAAGAGGACGGCGGACAGCGCGATCCAGCCGACGACGAACAGCACGAGCCGGCGCACGATGCGACCCGGCGTGAGGCGCGTGCGCCTGCGGCGGCGTCGTCGCCGGCCCGGCGGCGCCTCGGGATCGAGGGCTGCGCCGAATGCCGGCTGCGGATCGCGGCCGGGGTCAGCCTGCGCTTCACCCCGCAGGCGGCTGAGCTCGTCGCGATCACCGCCGCCCCGCCCTGCGAACCAGCTGCGGCGGGAGCGATAGACGCGGTACTCGGGTTCGCCGTCGGGGTCCTCGGGTGGCGCCATCGAGCACTGTATGGTGGCCGATCGTGGCGACCGGCTGTGTGATCGGGGTCGACCTCGGTGGCACGAAGCTCCTGGCCGGCGCGGTCGATCCGGCGTTGAACGTGCATCATCGTGCGACGCGTGCGGCCCGTGCCATAGATCACCACGCGGTGATCGACACCGTCGTCTCGGCGGTCAGCGAGGTCCGCGACGCGATCGACGGCGCATCGGGCAGCGTCGATGCCGTCGGGATCGGCATCCCTTGCTTGATCGACACTGAGCGCGGCATCGCCGTGACGTCGACGCACCTGCCGATCGCCGACGTCCCGTTTCGCGACCTGCTCGCCGAGCGCATCGGCCTGCCGGTCTTCGTCGACAATGACGCGAACGCCGCGATGCTCGCCGAATGGCGCTTCGGCGCCGCGGCGGGCGTCCGCGACGGAGTGCTGCTGACGCTCGGAACGGGCATCGGCGGCGGCCTCGTGATCGGTGGCGCGCTGCAGCGCGGCAGCCAGGGAGCGGGCGCCGAGCTCGGCCACATGGTCGTCCAGGCCGACGGGCCGCGCTGCCACGGCAACTGTCCCAACCGAGGCTGCCTCGAGGCCGTGGCATCCGGTACCGCGCTTGCCCGTGAGGCGGCGCTGATCGCCGTCCGCCAGCCGCAGTCCGGACTCGGCCGTGCGCTGGCGGCGGGCCGCACGATCAGCGGGCCGCTCGTCACCGAGCTGGCCCACGACGGCGACGCCGCGGCGATCGATGCGCTGCGGACGATCGGCCGATGGCTCGGCGTCGGAGTTGCCAATCTCGTGAACATGCTCAACCCCGAGGTCGTCGTCATCGGTGGTGGCGTGATCGCCGCCGGCGATCTGCTGCTCGAGCCGGCCCGCGCGGTTGTCGCCGAGCGCGCGCTGTCGCCATCGAAGGAGCATGCTCGGATCCTGCCTGCCCGGTTCGGCGCCGAGTCCGGCATGCTCGGCGCGGCGACGCTCGCCTTCGACGGGCTCGGGACGCCGGTTCAGGCCAAGGAGACACTGCGCTAGTGACCAGCACGACGGGCCGCCTGATCGTCTGTCCGACACCGATCGGCAACCTCGAGGACGTCACGCTGCGCGTGCTCAGCGCGTTGCGCGAAGCCGACGTCGTCGCCTGCGAGGACACGCGCCGCACGCGCGTGCTGCTCGAGCGCTACGGCGTCTCGGCGAAGCTCGTCAGCTACCACGAGCACAACGAGCGGCCGCGCGCGACGCAGCTCATCGAGCGGATGCAGAAGGGCGACGTCGTCGCGCTCGTCTCCGATGCCGGCACGCCGCTCGTCAGCGACCCGGGCTTCGTGCTCGTGCGCGCGTGCGTTGCGGCCGGGCTCGCCGTCGAGGTGCTGCCGGGCCCGAGCGCGGCGCTGTCGGCGCTCGTCGCCAGCGCGCTGCCGTCGGACACCTGGCGGTTCGTCGGCTACCTGCCGCGCAAGCGCGGCGAGCTCGGCGTCCTGCTGCGCACGCAGGAGACCGTCGTCGCGTTCGAGTCGCCCAACCGCGTCGCCGCCTCGCTTGCCGTGCTGGCTGCGCTGGACGCCGACAGGCCCGTGGTCGTCTGCCGCGAGCTGACGAAGGTGCACGAGGAGATCGTGCGCGGCGTCGCCGGCGAGCTCGCCGAGCGCTACGCCGAGCAGCCGCCGCGCGGCGAGGTCGTGCTCGTGATCGGCGGTGCCGAGCTGGCCGCGCCGGAGCTGGCCCCGGCGCTGAGCGCCCTGCGCAAGCTCGTCGCGGCGGGCGCCAAGCCACGCGCCGCGAGCTCGGTCGTCGCCTCGCTGACGGGGGTGAAGGCCAACGCGCTGTATCGAGCGCTGATGGAGGACGACGCGACGTGATCCGCCTCTACCGCGCGCCGTTCTCGACGAACGTCGAGCGCGTCGCGCTGGCGCTGGCGCACAAGGGGCTCGAGGTCGAGTCGGTGTGGATCGACGATGCCGACCGATCGCCGGTGCAGCGGATCAGCGGTCAGGGGCTGGTGCCCGTCGTCGAGTTCGACGACGGGCAGGTGGTCACCGACTCGATGCAGATCGTGCGCGTGCTCGAGGAGCGGTTCCCGTTCGCGCCGCTCTATCCACCCGACGCCATCGGCCGCTTGGCGGCGGTGCGCGTCATCGACTGGTTCAACGACGTCTGGAAGGTCGCGCCGAACGCGATCGCCGACGAGATCGCCGCCGAGACGCCGGATCTCGCGCGGATCGACGGGCTGGCGGCCTCGATGTCGACTGCGCTCGACCGCTTCGAGGGGATGCTCGACGGCCGCGACTACCTGTTCGGCAACGCGTTCTCGGCCGTCGACTGCGCCGCCTACCCGTTCTTGAAGTACGCGGCGCGCCGCGATCCCGAGGACGACGAGCTCTTTCACCGCGTGCTGCACGGCTATCAGCGACTCGGTGACGAGCATCCGCGTCTCGCGGCGTGGATCGCCCGCGTCGACGAGCGGCCGCGGGTGTAGACCGGCGCCGGCGCCCTCGCGTACCCTGGTCGACATGGACGCCTATCTCGCCGTCGTCAGCAAGCGCGAGGTGCGCGAGTACGCGTCGCGACCGCTGGACGGCGAAGCCGAGCGGCGCATCCTCGAGGCCGGCCGTGTCGCGGGATCCTCGAAGAACCGCCAGGCGCGGCGCTTCGTGATCGTCCGGGATGCCTCCGCTCGCGAGCAGGTCGCGGAGTCCGTCTTCGCCGGCGAGAACGTCCGCGCTGCCGCGCTCGTCGTGGCGATCGTGATCGGCGCGAAGGGGCCGACGGCGTTCGACGCGGGCCGCGCCGCGCAGAGCATGATGCTCGCGGCCTCCAACGACGGGATCGGGTCCTGCCCCAACGGCATCGCCGACGCTGCGCGGTTGCGCGGCCTGCTCGGGCACGGCGACGACGAGCAGGTCGCGACCGTGCTGACGTTCGGGTACCCGGCGAAGGCGCGGCGTGAGCCGGAGTCGCTGGAGGCCGGCGACTGGGTTGCGCGAGCGGACCGGCGCCCGTTCGGGGAGATCGTCAGCGAGATCTAGTGCTGCCTGTCGCACGGCGGCGTGACGTGTGACGAAAGGCGCGCGATTTCGTGCCGATTCGGCCGCGGCCGGGGGCGCGAGCACGGCTGCGACGTAGCGTCGCGGACGTGCGCTTCGCACTCGTCATCGTCGCCGGCATGCTGCTGCTCGGCCCGCTCGCCTGGGTTGGCTCCGCCGCGGCCAGCGGGTGGATACGCCCCGTCGACGGCGTCGTGCAGCGCACCTTCGCGCTCAGCGCGGACCGCTATGCCGCCGGCCAGCATCGCGGCGTCGACTTCGCCGCTCCTGCTGCTGCGCGCGTGCGGGCAGCATGCGGCGGCAAGGTCACGTTCGCGGGGCGGATGCCACACCGTGGTGGCACCGTGAGCGTCAGCTGCGGCCGGCTCGTCGCGACGTATCAACAGCTCGGTCACGTTGCCGTCTCGCGTGGGCAGATCGTGTTGCCGGGCGACGGGATCGGGATCGTCCGGCGGGGCGTCGCAAGATCGCACGTGTATCTCAGCGCGAGACTGGCCGCCACGGGCGCCTACATCGATCCGCTCTTGCTGCTCGGGCGCGGTCGCCTGCGCAACGCGCCGCCGGTCGGAGCGCTGCGGCGCCCGCGGTCGCTGGGCCCGGCGCCGCAGCCGCCGGCCCCAGCACCGGCCGCACGCGTTGCGCTGCCGGCGACGCAGCCGTCGGCCGCTCCGGTGAGCACGGCTGCAGGCCGCCTGCCGTGGGCGGTCTGGGCCGGCCTCGGCCTCGTCGCGCTCGGTCTCCCGCTCGGCGGTGGCCTCGCGGTCGTGCGCCGCCGCCGATGCGAATCGAGGCAGATCGCTCCGGTCATCTAGCCTGCGGGAGCGATGGCCTTCTATGTGACGACGCCGATCTACTACGTCAACGCGGCCCCGCACCTGGGCCATGCGTACTCGACGATCGCGGCCGACGTCATGGCGCGTCACATGCGCCAGCGCGGCGAGGACGTGTTCTTCCTCACGGGGACCGACGAGCACGGCGAGCCGGTCGCGCTCGCCGCCGAGCGCGAGGGCATCACGCCGCAGGAGCTCGTCGATCGCAATGCGCCGCGCTTCATAGATCTGATGCCGCGGCTGAACGTCTCCAACGACTTCTTCATCCGCACGACCGATCCCGAGCACATGGCAAAGGTGCAGGAGATCCTCGCCCGCATCCGCGACAACGGGCACGTCTACGAAGGGGTCTACGAGGGCTGGTACTGCCCGCGTTGCGCGGACTTCAAGACCGAAGCGGAGGCTGGCGAGGATCACACCTGCCCGATCCATCGCATCCCGCTCGTCCGCGAGAAGGAGGACAACTACTTCTTCGCGCTGTCGGCGTTCCAGGACGATCTGATCCGCCTGTTCGACGAGCAGCCGGACTTCGTCATGCCGCGCCACCGCTACAACGAGGCGCGTGCCTTCATCGAGTCCGGCTTGCAGGACGTCTCGCTGAGCCGCTCGACGCTGACTTGGGGCGTGCCCGTCCCGTGGGATGAGCAGCATGTCTTCTACGTCTGGTTCGACGCGCTGCTCAACTACTACACGGCGCTCTCCTACGCGAAGCCCGGCGAAGACCTCACCGCCACGTTCTGGCCGGCGCAGTTCCATGTCATCGGCAAGGACATCCTGAAGTTCCACACCGTCTTCTGGCCCGCGATGCTGATGGCCGCCGGGCTGCCGCTGCCGGAGCACGTCTTCGTGCACGGCTTCCTGCTGATGCGCGCCGCCGAACAGTCGAGCGCCGCGGGCGCGGAGCCCGAGCTTCTGAAGATGAGCAAGTCGCTGGGCAACGTGCTCGATCCGTTCGCGATCATGGACGAGTTCGGCGCCGATGCGCTGCGCTACTACTGCATGCGCGACGTGAGCTTCGGCCAGGACGGCGAGGTCTCGACCGCGCGCTTCGCGGTCCTCTACGAGTCCGAGCTGGCGAATGCGTTCGGCAACCTCGCGAGCCGCACCGTCGCGATGATCCATCGCTATCGCGGCGGGAACGTGCCGGCCGCCGCCCCCGATCCCGAGATCGCGGCCGAGATCGACGCGATCGTGCCGGCCGTCTGCGCGCTGCTCGATCGCGCGGATCTCACCGGTGCCCTCGACGTCATCCTGTATCGCATACGTCGGCTGAATCGCTATGTCGAGGAGCAGGCGCCGTGGGTGATCGCCAAGGACGAGACCCGCGCGGCCGACCTCGATCGCGTCCTCGTCTCGCTGGCCGAGGGGCTGCGCGTGGTCGCCGTCGTGTTGCATCCGTGGATCCCGGCCAGCACCGAGAAGCTGCTCGCCGCGCTCGGCGCCCCAGAGCTCGAGCTCGACGGCGCGACGATGCAGGCGGGACGGCTGGGTGCGATCGACAAACTCGAGCCGCTGTTCCCGAAGCCACGGGCGTAGAGCCCCGGCGTCGTGATCGACAGTCACACGCACCTGCATGCCTGCGAGCCCGACGACGCGGAGCTCGTCGCGGCGGCTGTTGCGGTCGGCGTCACGCGCATGCTCACGGTCGGGACCAACGGCGCCACATGTCGGGCGGCGCTGGTCGCGGCCGAGCGCTTCCCGCAAGTGCTGGCGGGCGTCGGTCGCCATCCCAACGAGGCGACCGGCTTCGACGACGCGGACCTCGCGGAGCTGCGGGCGCTCGCCGGGCACCCGCGCTGCGTTGCGATCGGTGAGACGGGCCTGGACTACTACCGCGACGATGCGCCGCGCGCCGATCAGGAGCGGGCGTTCGCGGCCCAGATCGAGCTCGCCCGCGCGGTCGGCAAGCCGCTCGTGATCCACACGCGGGCGGCGAACGACGACACGATCGCGATGCTGCGCGAGCGGGCGGCGGGCCTTGACGTGATCCTGCACTGCTTCTCGATGCCCGAGCAGCTCGATGCCTGCGCGGCGGAGGGCTGGTGGATCTCGTTCGCCGGCAACGTGACGTATCGCAATGCGTCGGAGCTTGCGGCCGCTGCCGCGCGTGCGCCGCTCGAGCGCCTGCTCGTCGAGACCGATGCGCCGTATCTCACGCCGCAGGCGGTTCGCAAGCAGCGAAACCAGCCGGCCTTCGTTGCGCACACCGCGCGCTTCGTGGCGCAGCAGCGCGGGCTTCCCTACGAGGAGCTCGAGGCGATCGTCGACGACAACGCGGCGCGCCTCTTCGGATGGTGAGCGCCGGCAAGGCAACCGAGCCCGAGTCCGCCGAGCCGGCAGAGCCGACCCAGCCGAGCCTGCGCCGCATGCGCGCCTTCGGCGTGCGCCCGAAGCGAGACCTGGGACAGAACTTCCTGATCGACTCGAACATCCTCGGCGTCATCGAGCGCGAGGCCCATCTCGGCGGCGACGACGTCGTGCTCGAGATCGGCGGCGGGCTCGGGGTCCTCTCGGAGCACCTGGCGCCGCGCGTCGCGCACGTCCACGTCGTCGAGCTCGATCGCGGCCTCGAAGCTGCGCTGCGCGATGCGACCGACGGCTTCGCGAACGTCACGCTGCACATCGCCGACGCGATGAAGCTCGATCTGCGCGTGCTGCAGCCGGCGCCGACGAAGGTCGTGGCCAACCTGCCGTACGGCATCGCGGCGGGGGCGATCCTGCGCACGATCGAGGAGCTCGACGGGGTGCGACGCTGGGTCGGGATGGTGCAGAAGGAGGTCGGCGAGCGCTTCGCCGCGGCGCCCGGCACGAGTGCCTACGGGCTGCCGTCGGTGCTCGCGCAGCTGTGCTGCGACGTGCAGGTGCTGCGCGCCGTGTCGCGTTCGGTGTTCACGCCGGTCCCGAACGTCGACTCGGTGCTGATCGGGCTCGAGCGCACCGGCCCCGCGCCGGAGCGCGAGCTGCGCGAGCTCGTGGCCGCTGCGTTCGCCCACCGGCGCAAGGCGCTGGCGGGCTCGCTGGCGCTCGCGCCCGGCGCCTCGCCCGACGTCCGGGCACGTGCTCGCGCCGCGCTCGGCGAGCTCGGACACCCGCCCGATGTCCGTGCCGAGCGGCTGTCGCCGCAGGACTTTCGCGCGCTGCACGAAAGCTTGCGCGCATGACGGTCCTCACGACGCCGGCGCGCGCGAAGATCAACCTCTGCCTGTTCATCGGTCCGGTACGCACGGACGGACAGCACGAGGTCGTCACGCTGATGGACTCGCTTACGCTGTGCGACGACGTGCGGATGGAGACGTCCGCGCCCGGCCTCCTCGTCGACGAGGTCGTCTGTCCCGCAGTCCCCGGGCCGAACCTTGCCGCGGCAGCGTTGCGCGCATTCCGTGACACGACGGGCTGGGACGGCCCGCCGGTGCGCCTGGAGATCGACAAGCGGATCCCAATCGCCGGCGGCATGGCCGGCGGGTCCGCCGATGCCGCGGCCGCGCTGCGGCTTGCCGCGGAGGCCTCCGGGCTAGGCGACCGGCGTGAGCTCGAGGAGATCGCCGCAGGACTGGGGGCCGATGTCGCTAGTCAGGTCCGCGGAGGCCTCGTCCTTGCAACCGGGAGCGGCAGCCGCCTACGCCCGCTGAGCATGAGCCTCTCGTATAGCGTCGTCGTCGTTCCGGTCGACGCCGAGCTGTCGGCCGCCGCGGTCTACGCCGAGGCCGACCGGCTCGGCCTGCCGCGCGATCCGCTGGACCTTGCCCGGTCGCTCACGCGAACGCAGGCGGCGCTGTCCGCCGAGACGATCCTCGACTGCGTTCACAACGACCTCCAGGACGCCGCTCGCTCGCTGTGCCCGGCCGTCGACAAGGCGCTCGAGGCGACGCTCGCCGCCGGAGCCGATCACGCGCTCGTGTCGGGCTCCGGCCCGACCGTCGTGGCGCTGTTCGTCGGCGCCGGCCATCGGGAGCGAGCTCACCGCGTGTGCGACTCGCTCGTCGGTGAGGATCGCACCCCGACCCCCATCCTGAGCCGTCCCGCGGGACCGATCTCGATCACGAGGCCCTTCGAATAATCGATCGGATCACGCCGCTCGATAGACGACTGGGTGGTAGTCCCACGTCACGACGCGGACCACTACGGCACAATCAGCAGTCGTGACGCATGCTGGGATGACCATCCTGATCGCCGGCACGTGTGGCGTGTTGGCGCTCGCCGCGTTCGTCTGGTTCATCGCCTTGCCTGCGTGGAACGCCTACAGCAAGACCTGGGAGCGCATTGCCGCCGGATTCCTCAGCTTGTACGTCCTTGCAGCCCTCATGCTCGTCGGCCTGGCGGGTGGAGCGGTGTTCGCGTACTACTGGGATCGCATCGCGGCGTAGCCTGTGACGATGGCAACTTCCGTCGAACGGTCGGGCGAGCTTGATCTCGACGCGCTCGAGGCGATCACCGCGGCGGTCGAGTCGGGCGCAGGTCTGCCCGATGTCGTGCGTGCGGCGGCCCGGGCGCTCGCGGCGAGCCTCGTGCTGCTCGACAGGACCGGCTCTGTGCTCGCGGTGGCGGCGCGGTCGCCCGCCGACGAGCGCTCGCTGCTCGACGGCGCCGCCGGCGTCGAGACGATCGAGCTGCGCGTCGCCGACACGCCGGTCGGCCAGCTGCGCATGCGCGCGCGGTCGCAGCCGGGCGCAGCGCTCGTGCGCCTCGTGACGACGCTCGTCGCGTCGGAGGTCGAGCGTGTCCGGGCGCCGGCGCGCGCGTCGCAGGAGGCGAGTGCGGCGTTCCTGCGCGCAGTGCTGGCCCGCGAGCTCGCCGACGGGTCCGAGCTCCTGGCGCGCGCCGCCGAGCTCGGCATCGATCTGCTGGCGGGTGGCACGATCCTCGTCGCCCGCGCGCGTGCTCACGTTCCCGTCGAGGAGGGCTGGCGGGCCCGCGTGCTCGCGACCGCCGAGCGCGGCGCCCGCGCCGTCGTCCCGACATCGATCGCGGCGCCCGCAGAGCGCGAGACGAGCGCAGCCGAGGTCATCGTGCTCGTGCCGACCGGCGAGGACGCGACGGCCAAGCGCGCCGCCGAGGGCGTCCTGCGTGAGCTGCAGGCTGGGCTGCCCGGCCACACGTTCGCAATCGGCCGCAGCCGGTTGGCGCTCGAACCCGTCGACTTGCATCGCGCCGGCAATGAGGCGTTGCTCGCCGTCAACGTCGCCGAGGGCGACGAGGAGCGCCCGCTGCTGGCGTTCGAGCAGACCGGGGCCTATCGCCTGCTGCTGTCGGCGATGAGCGAGGATCCGGCTGAGCTGCAGCGCTTCTACGCCGAGACCGTCGAGCCGCTCGTCGCCTACGACGAGCAGTATGAGACCGAGCTCGTGCGAACCGTCGAGGCGTTCCTCGACAACGACGGCAACGTCGCGGGAACCGCGCAGAAGCTCTTCACGCACCGGCACACGATTCGCTATCGGCTCGAGCGCGTGCGCGAGCTGTCGGGCCTCGACGTCGGGTCGACGGACGGTCGCGAGAAGCTCTCACTCGGGCTGAAGGCGATGCGCGTGCTCGGCGTCACCGCGCCCGGCGGGCCCGCGACGGAGCCTGGGACCGGCGCCGGCCGCGTCCCGCACCGCTAACCCGTCAACTACGATCCGCCATCGCCGGCTGGCGGTGTGCGTGCTCACAAGGGGGCAACTGATGCGGATCGGGATTCTCACGGGGTCGGGGACGTACGCGTTGCCGGGCCTCGAGGCTGATGGCGAGCCCGAGCTCGTGCAGACACGCTACGGTGCGGCGCCGGTCACGAGCGGTCGCTTCGCGGGCGTCGACGTGCTGCACATCTCGCGCCATCGGCCCGGCCACGAGCTGCTGTCAAGCATGGTGACCCACCAGGCGAACATCGCCGCCTTCAAGGAGCGCGGTGCCGACGCGATCCTGTCGGTGACGGTCTGCGGGACGCTCGACGCCAGCATGTCGCTGGGCAGCCTCGTCGTCTTCGACGATCTCTACTTTCTCGCCAACCGCTTGCCGGACGGATCGATCTGCACGCTGTACACGGAGGCCGGCGAGCAGGGCCGCGGTCACTGGATCTACGAGCGGCCGTTCGCGCAGCATCTGCGCGAGGTCCTGCTGGCGGGGGCCGCCGAGGCCGACCACTACGCGATCGACGGCGGATGCTACGGCCACGTCGACGGCCCGCGCTTCAACACGAAGACCGAGATCCGCATGCTCCAGAACTGCGGCGTGACCGTCGTCAGCCAGACCGCGGGGCCGGAGACGGTGCTCGCCGGTGAAGCCGAGATCCCGTATGCGCTGCTCGGCTACGCGACGGACTACGCCAACGGCGTCAAGGCCGAGGCGACGCCGGTCGACGAGCTGATCCGCCTGATCGGCGCCAGCGGCGACACATTCGCTTCCACGCTCGCTGCCGCCGTGCCGAAGATCGAGCCCGACAAGCTCGAGCAGACGGGCACGTTCTTCCGCTTCGACTGAGCCCGCACGAACGACGGCCAGCTGGGGAGCCAGGATTCGAACCTGGGCTAGAGCTTCCAAAGAGCCCTGTGCTGCCGTTACACCACTCCCCAGTAAATTGGACGAGAGGTCCGTGCCAAGACTAGCCCTAGGATGGCCCGCATGCCCGCCCTCACCGCAGTCATCCTCGCCGCCGGTCAGGGCACGCGGATGCGCTCGACGCTTCCAAAGATGCTGCATCCGGTGTGCGGACGCGCACTCGTCGGCTGGCCGATCGCTGCGGCGCTCGCCGCCGGTGCTGACTCGATCGTCGTCGTCGACTCGCCCGCCAACACGCTCGATGGTCAGTTGCCGAAGGGCGTGACGAGCGCCGTCCAGCCGATCGCGAACGGGACCGGTGGCGCCGTCCAGGCCGCCGCCGCGCAGATCGATCCGCAGGCGACGGTCGTCGTCCTGCCGGGCGATGCACCGCTCGTCACCGCCGAGGCGATCGCTCAGCTCGTCGCGGCGCACACGCAGGCCGGCGCCGCCGCGACGATGGCGACGATGATCCTCGACGACCCGACGGGGTACGGCCGCGTCGTGCGGGACGCCGCCGGTGACGTCGAGCGCGTCGTCGAGACGAAGGCCGCCGGTGACGCGAACGCCGAGCAGCTCGCGATCGACGAGGTCAACAGCTCGATCTTCGCGTTCGACGGTGCCGCGCTGCTGGCCGTGCTGCAGACGCTCCAGACCGACAACGCCCAAGGCGAGCTCTACCTGCCTGACGTGCTGCCGGCGCTGCGCGCGGCCGGCCACACCGTGAAGGCCCACGTGCTCGACGACCCCGACATGGCGCGCGGCGTCAACGACCGTGTCCAGCTCGCGCAGGTGCGCGCGATCGCCCAGCAGCGCATCCACGACGCGCACGGTCGCGCCGGCGTCACGATCGTCGACCCCGCCTCGACGCTGATCGAGGTCGGTGTGGCGATCGGGGAGGACACGGTGATCGAGCCGAGCAGCTATGTGCGCGGCGTCACGAGCATCGGCCGCGGCTGCACGGTCGGGCCGCTGACGACCCTGATCGACGCGACGCTGCACGACGGCGTCACGATCCCGCACTCGTACGTCGTCGGCGCCGAGGTCTGCGACCGGGCGACCGTGGGGCCGTTCGCCTACCTGCGTCCCGGCACGATCCTCAGGGAAGGCTCGAAGGCGGGGACGTTCGTCGAGATCAAGAACTCCGATGTCGGCAAGGGCAGCAAGGTCCCGCACCTGTCCTACATCGGCGACGCTGACATCGGCGAGGGTTCGAATCTCGGCGCGGCGACGATCACCGCCAACTACGACGGCTTCAAGAAGCACCGTACGACGATCGGCCACCGCGTCCGTACCGGTGTGGACACGACGCTCGTGGCCCCGGTCGCGCTGGGCGACGACGCCTACACCGGCGCGAACTCGGCGATCACGAAGGAGGTGCCGCCCGGTGCGCTCGGGATCGCGCGCGAGCGGCAGGTCAACCACGAGGGCTACGCGAACCGCAAGCGCCGGGACAACCCCTAAGCTGGACGCGATGACAACGGCCCAGCCGCAGCCGGAGCCATCGACTCGCCTCGAGCTCGGCTACGACAAGAACCTGATGCTGTTCTCGGGGCGTGCAAACCCTGACCTCGCTGCCAGGATCGGCGCCAAGCTCGGTGTGACCCCCGGGCCTGTGACGCTCAAGACGTTCACGAACGGCGAGGTGTACTGCCGCTACGACGAGTCGATCCGCGGCGCCGACGTCTTCATCGTGCAGCCTATGTGCGCCAACGCCGCGAGCGGGATGACGCCCAACGACGCGCTGATGGAGCTGCTGCTCATGATCGACGCCGCCGTCGGCGCCAGCGCGCACCGCGTCATCGCGGTCACGCCGTGGTTCGGCTACAGCCGTCAGGACAAGAAGTCCGCCCCGCGCGAGCCGATCTCCGCGCGCCTCGTCGCGCGCATGCTCGAGCGGGCCGGCGCCGACCGGGTCCTGACGATGGACCTCCACGCCGGCCAGATCCAGGGCTTCTTCTCCAAGCCCGTCGATCACATGACGGCGCTCTTCATCCTCACGCAGTACTTCCGCGACCTCGGCCTGCAGGACCTCGTCGTCGTCGCCCCGGACGCCGGCCGCGTGAAGCTCAACAAGAAGTTCGCCTCCAAGCTCGGCGCCGACCTCGCGATCCTCGACAAGGAGCGGCCGGCCCAGCAGGTCGCTGAGATCGGCTACGTGATCGGCGACGTCAAGGGCAAGACCGCCGTCATCGTCGACGACATCATCGACACGGCGAGCACGCTCAAGGTTGCCAGCCAGACGGTCCTCGACGCGGGCGCGCGCGCCGTCTACGCCGCCGCGACGCACCCTGTGCTGAGCGGCAACGCCTTCGAGAACCTCGTCGACGCAGGCTTCGAGCAGATCGTCGTCACCGACACGATCCCGCTGCGCCCGGGGGCCCCGGACAACCTCAAGGTCCTGTCCTGCGCCGAGCTGCTGACCGACTCGATCCGGAGCATCTTCTCGGATCGCTCGGTGAGCGAGGTCTTCGGCGGCGAGAACCAGCTCTTCTGAGCACTGGCCCGTCGTTGCTGGCTAGCGGGAGTTCGGCGCCGCAGCGCACGTCGTCGCCGCACCGACGCACACCCCCCGGTTGGGGGGGTCGGCTTGACGGACGGCGCTCAAGTGGCAGTGTCGCTGGATGCCAATCTCATCAGCAGCCGTCGCGACTTCATCGGCCGACGAAGGCAAGGCGGGCTTCATCAAGCGCTGGGCGCTCGCAGAGCGTTGGCGTCGGACGCTCGGACAGAGCCTGGTGCGGGCGGTGCTGGGCGGATGGCGTGAAGCCCGGAGCCTTGAGCCTCGCCGCTGATCGCCGCTCCCGGCGGCCTCGCATCCGGTTTCATCACGCACGAGCGTGTTGACGTCCACGATGGCGGGGGCATGACGACCGACGCGTTCGCGCTGATGGAGCGCCTCGGCCTGTCCGACGACGAGCTCTGCACCGTCCTCGCGGTCGATCCGCTCGCCGTGATCACGGACGAGCTCGAGCATCGCCCCGAGCTGGCGATCCTGCTGGCGCTCACGGACGAGGCGGCCGAACGCGTCGGCCCGCAGACGCTGCGCGCCTGGTTGCGGCGCAAGGGACCGAACGGGGTGCCCTTCGAGCACCTCAGCAGCCGCGATTTCGAGGCCTTCGAGGACGATCTCGGGATCCTCGCCGAGCGTGGATACATCCTGCGCGCGTAAGGGGCCGCGGGCCGGATCGTGGGCCGGGCGACAGCGAGCTCGCCCGCTGTCGCCCGGCTAGTCCTTGTCGGCGACGCGCTCCCCGGGCCAGATGCCCGTCAGCCAGTGGAAGCCCTTGGCTCCGCTGCGGTTGACTGCCGCCTTCGTGACCGAGAACGTCGCGCCCTGGATCGCCGCTGCGCCAAGCACCTTGACCCACGTGGACTCCTGCGTCGTCGGGCTCGGCGGCTCGCGATCGTCGATGTGGCCCCACACCTCGTCGAACGCCTTGCGCGCAAGGAATCCGGCCAGGATGCCGACAACGATCCCGAAGGGCTTGTAGAGAATCTTCATGGTTGCCAGGGTACCCCCGAGGCGTCACCATGAGTCCGAAACCAAGGACGCTGACATGACCGACGCAGACGATCTGCTCCAACGCGCGCTCCTCGACGCCGAGGCGGGCGCGGCTGTTGCTCTGAAGGTCTCGGACCTCCCGCTGTCAGAGGCGCTGACGGTGATCTTCCACGGCCGTCGCGATCTCGGAACGCTGCAGACGTACGTCGCCCACGGTGGCCGTGTGCCTGGCTCGGCGGTCGGCGCCTCGGAGCTGCTGCGGGTGCCCTGCGACCTGGACCTCGCCGACGCCGGCTCCCGCCGCGAGGCCGAGGAGCTCTACGCGGCGCAGGCGCGCGCGCTGCGCGACGCGATCGTCGCTGCCGATACCGTCCTCGCCGTCTGGGCGGGACCGCTCGCCGCCGCCACCGGCGGTGACGTGGGGATCGATCGCTCGATCGAGCTCGGCGTCAAGTTGCCGGCACACCGGCTGATGCCGGTCGCGCTGTCGGCGCCGGAGCGGCGCATGCTTGTCGCGGCAGTCTGCGGCGCCCGCACGCTCGCCGAGGGATCGCCGCCGCTCGGCATCGTCTGCGCGCAGCAGGATCTCGCGCACGTGTATCCGCTGTCCGACGATCCCGAGCGCTGCCTCGAGGACTTCGAGGAGCGAGCCGCGCTGCACGCTCGCCGCACCGCGCTGCGGCTCGACCACCAGGACGCCTCGGTGATGCGCTTCCTCGAGCTCAACGGCGACGACTTCCATCCGGCCGGCTGACCGCCGGCAGAGCCCGTCGGCCGGACCCAGCCGGCACCGCTGACGCGGCCGTGGCGCGCGGTCGTGAGAATGGGCGCGTGAAGCGCATCGGGATCATCTCCGTGGCCATCGTGGCTCTCGTCGGCATCAGCTTCGTCGTCGGTCGCTGGCTCAACAACGACACGGTCGAGCGGGGCAAGGTCGTCGAGCTGCTGCGTGCCCAGGAGCGCGGCGACGCGGCCGCGATGGAGCACGACCTGACGGATTGCCGGGACGCCGGCTGCCAGGCGATCGTGCGGGCCAACGCCGCGCGCCTGCGCGGCCACGGCGAGCTGAAGATCCCGCTCTACGAGTCGCAGACGGCGCATGCCCTGCGCTCCCGTACGAAGTTCACGCGCGTCGTCTGGTTCACGACCGGCCGGCTCACGACGGTGCAGTGCGTGCTCGTCCGCCGGACCGGGAACGTGCTCTCCGGGATGGCCGTTACGCTGCTGCGCGTGACGGCTCCGATCGGACGCGAGGCGAGCTGCCCGACATAGCGGTCCGGCCTCGTGGCGCTCGCGGCACCGGGCATCACCGCGGCGCCGATCGCACGCGCCCGCTTCGCCTGCTCGCCGTCCTGCTCGTGCCGCTCGCCCTGCTGGCTGCCGTGGCGTCACCGGCGCGCGCCGCCGACGGGATCACGCGCGGCACGATCTACCAGGACGGTCCCGACAACCGCTATCTGCTCGGCGGGACCTGGCTGTTTCGCCGCGACGACGCCGACGTCGGCACGAAGCAGGAGTTCGAGCGTGCGACGTCGACCACCGGCTGGGCACCGGTGACCGTGCCCAACGCGTGGAACGCCGGCGACTACTCGGCGGCCTCGATGACCGGGACGATCGCTTGGTATCGCAAGGACTTCGCCCTGCCGGACGCGCGCGCACAGCTCGACTGGCTCGTGCGCTTCGAGTCCGTCAACTACCGCTCGCAGGTCTGGCTCAACGGCGTCGCGATCGGTGGCAACACCGGCGCCTACCTGCCCTGGTCGCTGCGCCTGCCCCGCGGCGCGCTGCGACGCCACGGCACGAACAGCCTCGTGATCCGCGTCGACAACCGCCGCCTGCCGACCGACTTCCCGCCCTCCGGCCTGACGGGCTCCGGCGACCCGGCGGGCGGCTGGTGGAACTACGGCGGGATCTTGCGCGAGGTCTACCTGCAGCGCATCGATCGGATCGACATCTCGAGCGTCGTCGTGCGCCCCGACCTGCCGTGCCCGACCTGTGCGGCGAGCGTGCTGGCACAGGTCGTCGTGCACAACTACGGCGGTCGAACCGCCAGCGTCCAGGTCGCCGGAACGTTCGGCAGCCAGCGCATCGACCTCGGCAGACGGCGCGTCGCGGCAGGCGGGTTCGCCCGATTCCAGACGCGCCTGCGGGTCGACCACCCGGTGCTCTGGTCGCCCGCCAGCCCGTATCTCTATCCGGTCCAGTTCGCGGTCTTCACCGGCGGGCGACGGATCGTCGGCTACAAGCTCGCGAGCGGGAT
Organism: Solirubrobacteraceae bacterium; assembly: GCA_036271655.1. Classification (GTDB taxonomy): domain Bacteria; phylum Actinomycetota; class Thermoleophilia; order Solirubrobacterales; family Solirubrobacteraceae; genus CADCVQ01. The sequence continues at coordinate 41,693 of DATBAE010000027.1, read as the reverse complement.
CCGCTCGATCACGATCTCGGGCGGGCACCTGATGCTCAACGGACGTCCACTCACGTTGCGCGGGGTGGGGATCCACGAGGACGACGAGCAGGACGGCTTCGCGATCGACAGCGCCCGTCGCACGCAGATCATCGAGCAGGCCAAGGAGCTTGGCGCGACGGTGATCCGCTCGCACTATCCGCTGCACCCGGAGATGTACGAGCTCGCCGATCGGCTGGGCCTGCTCGTGTGGTCGGAGATCCCGGTCTACGCGATCAAGACCCAGTACCTCAAGCAGCCACAGGTCCGCAGGCTCGCAGCGCGCGAGCTCGCCGACAACATCGTCGCCAACCAGAACCATCCGTCGATCATGTTGTGGTCGATCGGCAACGAGCTCTCCTCGCGTCCCGGGCCGGTGCAGACCGCGTACATCAACAGCGCGGTCCGCCAGGCGAAGTCGCTCGACCCGTCGCGGCCCGTCGCGCTCGCCGTCGCCGGCTACCCGTCGGCCGGCTGCCGGCCGCAGTACGCGGCGCTCGACGTGATCGGGATCAACGACTACTTCGGCTGGTATCCCGGCCCGAACGGCCAGATCGCCGATCGGGAGGGGCTGTCGGACTACCTGGACTCGGTCCGCGCCTGCTATCCGAACAAGGCGATCTTCGTCTCGGAGTTTGGCGCCGAGGCCAACCGCGACGGCCCGGTCGAGGAGAAGGGGACGTACGAGTTCCAGCAGGACTTCGTCAACTACCACCTCGGCGTGTACGCCACGAAGCCCTGGCTGAGCGGCGCGATCTACTGGGCGCTGCAGGAGTTCGCGGTGCGCCCGAACTGGGATGGCGGCAACCCGCACCCGGATCCGCCGTTCCACGAGAAGGGGTTGCTGCATCTCGACGGCTCGAAGAAGCCCGCCTGGTTTGACATGCAGCGGCAGTTCGCGGCGACGAACCAGCTCGGGTCATAGGGGCCGCGGCGCGTCCGCTACCCTTCCCGGTCGCCATGGCCTCACAGACGACGAAGCTCACCATCTCTTCCCGCGAGCCCGAGGGTTCGCGGGCCACGCGCCGCTTGCGGCGCAGCGGCCGCGTCCCCGGCATCCTCTACGGGGGCGACGGCGAGCCGCTGACGTTCAGCGCCGACGCCCGCGAGCTGCGCCACGCGCTCGCCGCCAGCGGCGCGGTGCTCGAGGTGTCCGACGGCACAGATTCGACGCCGGCGATCCTCAAGAGCGCCCAGTACCACCCGGTGCGCGGCGAGACGATGCACGTCGACCTGCTGCGCGTGAACCTCAGCGTCGCGATCGCCGCGATCGTGCCGCTCGAGCTGACCGGTGGCGAGGACGCCCCCGGCGTCAAGGAGGGCGGCGTGCTCGAGCAGATCACCCGCGAGCTCAACATCGAGGCGCTGCCGACGTCGATCCCAGAGTCGATCGTGCACGACGTGTCGGGAATGCAGATCAACGACACGATCACGCTTGCGGACGTCGCCGTGCCCTCAGGGGTCACGCTGCTCGACGACCTCGACGAGACCACGGTCGCCACCCTCACCCCGCCGCGCATCGCAACCGATGGCGACGAGATCGAGGAAGAGACCGAGCGCGTCGGCGACGCCTCAGCGGGCGACGCCGGCGGCGACGCCTCCGACGAGTAGGACGCCGTCGTGCGGCTGCCCGGCCGCGGTGGCTCCGGCGGACCGGTCGACTGGCTCATCGTCGGCCTCGGCAACCCGGGCTCGCGCTACTCCGGATCGCCGCACAACATCGGCTTCGAAGTGGCCAACCGGCTCGCCGCACGCTGGGAGTTGCCGCGCGCGAAGACGAAGTTCGCCGGCCTCTTGACCGAGGGTCGAACGGGGCCGGGCGGTCCGCGCGTCGCGGTGCTGCTGCCGCAGACGTACATGAACGAGGCCGGGCGCTCAGTCGGCCCGGCGCGCGGCGCCTACCGGCTCCCGCTTGAACGCGTACTCGTCGTCCATGACGAGATCGACCTGCCGTTCGGCGCCGTCCGCGCGCGGCTCGGCGGCGGCCTCGCCGGCCACAACGGCCTGAAGTCGCTGAAGGCCGAGCTCGGGGGAGCGGACTTCGCGCGGGTCCGCGTCGGCGTTGGGCGTCCTGACTCGACCGATCCGGAGATCGTCTCGGCCCACGTGCTGGGCGCGTTTCGCGAGTCCAAGGCGGAGGTGGCCGAGCTCGTCGACGACGCCACCCGCGCGGCCGAGGAGATCGTGCTCGGCGAGCGCGAGCTGTAGCCATGACGCTGCGCCCGCTGCTCTCCCACCTCACCGACGACGCCGACGGCGCGACGCTTGCCCGCGACGGCGGGGCGGCGTTCGTGTCGTCGTCGTTGCGGCCGTACGTCCTCGCCGCGCTCGCCGACCAGGACCCCGCGCGGGCGGTGCTCGTCGTCGCCGGCGACGACCGCCAGGCGCGCGACCTCGCGGCCGACCTGCGCGCCTGGCTGCACCCGCGGCAGGTGCGCTTCTACCCCAGCCGCGGCGTCGCCTACGAGTCGCATCTCACCCCGCCGCCGCACCTCGTCGGCCTGCGCGTCGCAGCGCTCGACGCGCTGCTGGACGCGGAAGCTCGCGCTGCGGGGCGGCAAGCTCCCGTCGTCGTCGTCTCAGCGGTCGCGCTGAGCGAGAAGGTGCCGGACCCAGTGCTGCGCCCGCGCTCGTTCAAGCTGCGCGTCGGCGAGCTGCTCGATCTCGACGAGTGCATGGCCGAGCTCGTCGCGGCGGGCTACGACCGCGTCGACCAAGTCGAGGATCGCGGCCAGTTCGCGGTGCGCGGGGGGCTGCTCGACATCTACCCCGCGACCGAGGACCGCGCTGTGCGTGTCGACCTCTTCGATGTCGAGATCGAGTCCCTGCGCTGGTTCTCGACGTTCACACAGCGCTCGCTCGGCGACGCCCAGGAGGTCGAGATCGCGCCGGCGGCAGAGCTGGCCCCGGAGCATCGCGAGCTTGCGGAGATGGCGGCACTCGAGTCAGAGGACGACCGGCCGGACATCGCCGAGCTGCTGCCCGTCGAGCGCTTCGGAGCGTTCCTCGACCTCGCGGCGGACGCCGCAGTGCTGATCGCCGCCGAGGAGGAGCTTGGCCCTGCGCTCGCCGACCATTGGCAGGACGTCTGCGCCGCGTTCCACGACACGGACGCGCATCACCTCTACGTCGCGCCCGAGCAGATCAGCGCGGCGCTCGACGCCCGCGCTCGCGTGCGCCTGTCCTCGTACGACAGCGACCAGCCGCTGCAGTTCCGGGCGCAGGCTCCCGATCTCGCTGCACGTTCGCTGAAGGAGGCCGAGCCCGAGCTCGAGAAGCTCGTGCGCTCTGGCTATCGCACGGTCGTGACGTGGCCGCAGCGCGGCGAGGGCGAGCGCGCCGCCTACAACCTCGCGCGTCTGAAGTCGTCCTGGCTCGGCGAGGGCGACGGTGGCGCGGGCTGGGATCTCGAGCATCCGCTGCGCTTCGCGCACGTCAACCTGCGCGACGGCTTCATCGCCGCCGGCCTCAAGCTCGCGATCCTGCCCGAGCATCGGCTGTTCAGGAGGCGGCGCCAGGAGCGCGCGCCCGGGCGTGCGTTCGGCGCCGGCCGGCGCGGTGCGCTGCGCTCGTTCGCCGACCTGCGCAGCGGCGACATCGTCGTTCACGAGGATCACGGCCTCGCGCGCTTCGCCGGCTTCGAGACGAAGACCGTCGCCGGCGTCACGCGCGACTACCTCTATCTCGAGTATCAGGGCGACGATCGCGTCTTCGTCCCGTCCGACCAGCTCGCGAAGATCTCGCGCTACGTCGGCGCCGGCGGCGCCCATCCGCCGCTTTCAAAGCTCGGCGGGAAGGCCTGGGACCGCCTCAAGGCGCGCGCCCGCCGGGCTGCGCAGGAGCTCGCCGGCGAGCTGCTCAACCTGTACGCCGAGCGCCGTCGGCGCACCGGGCTCTCCTTCCCGCCCGACAGCGACTGGCTGCGCGAGTTCGAGGCCGCGTTCCCGTACAACGAGACGCCCGACCAAGCCGACGCGATCGAGCTCGTCAAGACCGACATGGAGTCCGAGCGCCCGATGGACCGCCTGATCTGCGGCGACGTCGGCTTCGGCAAGACGGAGGTCGCGTTGCGGGCCGCCTTCAAGGCGGCCGACGCCGGCAAGCAGGTGCTCGTGCTCGTGCCGACGACGATCCTCGCCCAGCAGCACTACGGAACGTTCGCGGAGCGGCTGAAGGATTACCCGTTCACGATCGAGCACGTCAGCCGCTTCCGTTCGGCGGCCGAGCAGAAGCAGGCGATCGCGGGCTTCCAGACGGGCGCGGTCGACATCCTCGTCGGCACGCATCGCGTGCTGTCGCGCGACGTGCGCGCGAAGGACCTCGGCCTGATCATCGTCGACGAGGAGCAGCGCTTCGGGGTCAAGCAGAAGGAGCTGCTGCGCCAGCTCAAGCTGCGCGTCGATGTCCTCGCGATGAGTGCGACGCCGATCCCGCGCACGCTGCAGATGTCGCTCGCGGGGCTGCGCGACATCTCGGTCATCAACACGCCGCCCGAGGGGCGGCGGCCGATCAAGACGTACGTCGGCGAGTACGACGAGGAGCTCGTCAAGCAGGCGCTGCGCCGCGAGCATGCGCGCGGGGGACAGGCGTTCTTCCTGCACAACCGCGTCGAGACGATCGACGAGACCGCCGAGCGCCTGCGGGGGCTCTGCCCGGGGATGCGTTTCGAGGTCGCGCACGGCCAGATGGACGAGGTCGAGCTCGAGGACCGCATGCTGACGTTCCTGCGCGGCGAGGCCGACGTGCTCGTCTGCACGAGCATCATCGAGTCGGGCATCGACATCCCGCACGCGAACACGCTGATCGTCGACCGCGCCGACGTCTTCGGCCTGTCGCAGCTCTACCAGATCCGGGGTCGCGTCGGACGCTCTCGCGAGCGCGCCTACGCCTACCTCCTGTACGCGAGCGCCGCCGCGCTGACGGTCGACGCGTCGCACCGGCTCGCCGCGCTGAGCGACTACACCGAGCTCGGCGCCGGCTTCAAGATCGCGATGCGCGACCTCGAGCTGCGCGGTGCCGGCAGCCTGCTCGGCGACGAGCAGTCGGGCCACGTCGCTGCGCTCGGCTTCGAGCTGTACATGCAGATGCTCGACGAGGCGGTCGCCGCCGCGGACGCCGCCGAGGACGGCGAGGGCGCTGCCGAGATGGCCGAGCCTGTGCGGATGGACGTCAACGTCGACGCCTACGTCCCAGCCGACTACATCCCTTACGAGCAGGCGAAGATCGACGTGCACCGGCGGATCGCGGGCGCCGTCGATGTCGCCGACCTCGAACTCCTGCGCGAGGAGCTCGCCGACCGCTTCGGCGAGCTGCCGCAGCCGATGTCGAACCTCATCGACCTGCAGCGCGCGCGGATCAAGCTCGGGCAGGCCGGCGCCACCGCGGTCACGTTCCGCGGCGGCCGCCTTGCGGTGACGCCGATCGAGCTCGACTCCGTGCGCGCCAAGCGATTGCGGGCCGCGATTCCCGGGGTGCTGTACGAGTCCGCCAAGAGCCAGCTCTCCGTCCGCGTGCCCGACGATCCCCAACAGCGCTTCCCGGCGGTCGTGCGAGCGGCCGACGCGTTGCTCGCCGTCACGCGCGAGGCAGCCTGACCGCGACGGTGAGATCGCGTGTCTATGAAGGCCATAAGAAGACGCCGCAATACGCGCGGCAGTGCACCCCTTTTCGCTAGCATCGGCCCGACTGTGACTCCTAGACTTCGTTCGCTCTCGGCGCTTGGCGCCTTTTTTGTGGTCATGATCGCCCTGACGGCATGCGGGGACTCCGTGCCGGGCAACGCCGTCGCGACCGTCGACGGCAAGTCGATCACGCGGACCGAGTTCGCGCACTGGCTCAACATCGCCGAGTTGCAGTCCGCGGCACAGGGCGTGCCGAAGGTCTCGTACTCGCCGCCGGACTTCACGAGCTGCATCGCGAGCAAGCGCAAGAGCGCTCCGAAGCCGGCCAAGGGCCAGCCGTCGGAGACCGACGCGCAGTTCAAGACCGTCTGCAAGCAGGAGTACGAGAGCCTGCGCGACCAGGCGATGCAGTTCCTGATCCTTGAGCAGTGGATCAACGGCGAGGCCAAGGCGCAGGGCGTCAAGCTCTCGACAGCGGACTTCAACAAGCAGTACGACACCGCCAAGAAGCAGTCCTTCCCGACCGAGACGGACTTCCAGACGTTCCTCAAGCAGTCCGGTTACACGGTGTCGGACACGAAGCGCCAGGTGCACTGGAACGCGCTCTATACGGAGCTGCAGAAGAAGGCCGTCGCGAAGGCCCCGAAGGTGACCGACAAGGCGATCGCGGCGTTCTATAACAAGAACAAGAACCAGCCGCCGTTCTCGACGCCCGCGTCCCGCGACCTGCGCGTCGTGCTCACGAAGACCGAGGCCAAGGCCAACCAGGCCCGGGCGGCGCTGCAGTCCGGCCAGAGCTGGAAGGTCGTGGCGAAGAAGTACTCGATCGACCAGGCCTCCAAGAGCCAGGGCGGGGCGCTGCTCGGGATCGCGAAGGGCTCGCAGGAGAAGACGTTCGACACGGCGATCTTCGCGGCCACCAAGGGCAAGCTGACGGGCCCTGTCAAGACCCAGTTCGGCTACTACGTCTTCGAGGTGACGAAGGTCGTCGCCGCGACGCATGAGTCGCTCAAGCAGGCGACGCCGACGATCAAGCCGCAGCTGCTCGCGACCAGCCAGCAGAAGGCCGACACCGACTTCAACAACGCGCTGCTGAAGAAGTGGAAGGCGAAGACGAACTGTGCCGACCAGTACGCGATGGCGCAGTGCAAGAACGCCCCGAAGGTGAACACGACCACGACCGCTGCGGCACCCGCGGGCGGCACCGTGACGCCGACGCCGACGGGCTGACCCGCGCCGCTGCGGACATGGCTGCTGCGGGCGTAACCAACGGCAGTGTCCACACCTTCGTCTGAGATCGGTGCGGCGCTCCTGGCGCTCGACGAACTGACGCGCCGGCTGCGCGTCGAGTGCCCTTGGGATCGTGAGCAGGACGAGCGCTCGATCGTGCCGCACACGGTCGAGGAGGCCTACGAGCTCGCCGACGCGGCCAACGTCGGCGATGACGCGAAGCTGCGCGACGAGCTCGGCGACGTGCTCTTCCAGGTCCACTTCCTCTCGCTGCTGCTCGAGGAGCGCGGCGCCGGCGACCTCGCCGTCGTTGCCGAGCACTGCCGTCAGAAGCTGATTCGCCGCCACCCACACGTGTTCGGGGACGTCGAGGTCGACAACGCCTCGGGTGTCCTGCGCAATTGGGACCTGATCAAGTCGACGGAGCCGGGCCGGGAGCCCGGCATCTTCGGCGAGGTCCCCGAGAACCTGCCGGCGCTCCTGTACGCGCGCAAGATCCAGCGGCGCGCCTCGAGCGCCGGGCTGATCGAGCGTCCGCCGGACGACGCGCCCGCCGACCGTAGTGCCGCGTTCGACGAGATCGGCGACCGGCTGTTCGCGATCGTCAACGAGTCGCGCAGGCTGCGCGTCGACCCCGAGCTCGCCCTGCGCGCGGCCGCGCAGCGCTTCCGCGACCGCCTCCAATCGTCAGAGACCATCTCAGGAGAGACATGAGCCAGATCGAACGCGTCCACGCCCGCCAGATCCTTGACAGTCGCGGCAATCCGACCGTCGAGGTCGACATCGCGCTGCGCTCCGGCGCGACGGGCCGCGCCGCCGTGCCGTCCGGAGCCTCGACCGGCGAGTTCGAGGCCACGGAGCTGCGTGACGGCTACGCCGCGTATGGCGGCAAGGGCGTCACGCGCGCCGTCGCGCACGTCAACGACGAGATCGCGGGGGTGATCGTTGGCCACGACGCGCACGATCAGCTCGCCGTCGACCGCACGCTGATCGAGCTCGACGGCACCGAGAACAAGTCGCGCCTCGGCGCCAACGCGATCCTCGGCGTCTCGCTCGCCGCCGCCCAGGCCGCCGCCGCCGACGCCGGCCAGCCGCTCTGGCGTCACCTTGGCGGTGAGCAGGCCAGGATCCTGCCGGTGCCGATGATGAACGTCCTCAACGGCGGCGCCCACGCCGACAACAAGGTCGATTTCCAGGAGTTCATGGTGATGCCGGCCGGCGCGGCGTCGTTCTCGGAGTGCCTGCGGATGGGCGCGGAGGTCTTCCACGCCCTGAAGAAGACGCTGCACGACGCCGGCCTTGGCACGGCGGGCGGCGATGAGGGCGGCTTCGCTCCCGACCTTGGCTCCAACGAGGAGGCGCTGCAGATGCTCGTGCGCGGCATCGAGAGCGCCGGCTACGTGCCGGGCGAGGATGTCTTCATCGCGCTCGATCCGGCGACGAGCGAGATCTACGACGACGGCGCGTACGTGCTCGAGCACGAGGGCCGCTCGCTCGCGGCGGGTGAGCTGGCCGCCTACTGGGCCGATCTCTGCGCGCGCTATCCGATCGTCTCGATCGAGGACGGCATGGACGAGAACGACTGGGACGGCTGGAAGGCCCTCACCGACTCGATCGGCGACCGCGTACAGCTCGTCGGCGACGACCTCTTCGTGACGAACACGCAGCGCCTGCAGCGTGGTATCGAGGCCGGCGTCGGCAACTCGATCCTCGTCAAGGTCAACCAGATCGGCACGCTGACCGAGACGCTCGACGCGATCGCCACCGCGCGCGCTGCGGGCTACACCGCCGTGATGTCGCACCGATCGGGCGAGACCGAGGACACGACGATCGCCGACCTCGCCGTTGCGACGGGCTGCGGCCAGATCAAGACCGGCGCCCCGTCGCGCTCCGATCGCGTCGCGAAGTACAACCAGCTGCTGCGCATCGAGGAGGCACTCGGCGACGACGCCGAGTTCCCCGGCCGCAGCGTGCTGCGCGGCTGACCCGCTCGTCGGGCATCGCTAGACACCCGCGGCGCGAGACCACGCGGTCCCCGGTCGATATGACCCAGCGGGAGGAGTCGGCCGGCGAGGGCCGAACGAAGATCGGATGACTGCCGCGCCACACGTGCGGTGGGACCGGATCGGACGGCTCGCGCTGCTGTTCGTCGGCCTGCTGTTGATCTATCTGTACATCAACCCGTTGCGGACGTGGCTGTCGACGTGGCACGACGCGCACGCCAAGCGCAGCCAGGTCTCGGCTCTCCAACGCGAGCACAAGGAGCTCGTCGATCGCGCACATGCGTTGCGCAGCCCAGGCAGCATCGAGACCGAGGCGCGCAGGCTCGGAATGGTCAAGCCCGACGAGCGCGCCTACGTCGTCCACGGGCTGCCTACGACGAAGTAGTGCGGTCCGCCGCGCCTGGGTAGCCTCGCCCGCGGTGACCACGAGCTTCGAGATTGCGCTGGGGCAATGGCGCGAGGGCGAGCGCCGGATGGCCGGCGCTCCGCCTGAGCAGCGCCGCGCGCTCGAGCTCGTCGTGAGCCGGATCGAGGCCGAGCTGCGCCGGCGTCTCGGCGGGACGTTCACGACCGACGAGCTGACCGACCTCTACGAGCAGGGCACGGACTGGTGCACGGACCTCGCCGCCGCGGTCGCTCCCGACGCGCCATGGGCCTGGGATGCCCGCACGGTCGCCGACGCGGCGTTTCTGAACTACCTGCGGGATGCACGCGACTTTGCGGGCGGCAGGCGCACCGAGCCGTAGTGCCCTGGGCGGCACCGCCCGGCCGAGAGGCGGGTCGGCGTCAGTCGGTGCCGGTGCGGCGGATCACGATCTGGTCTTCCTCGATCATGACTTCGACAGGCCGGTGACCGGCCCAGTGCTCGGCGTAGATCGGGTTGTCGGTGACGGCGGGATCGAGCCACAAGCCGTAGCCCTCCTCGCCGTGGTCGAACGTGCCCTCGAGCGCCCCGTTGGCCGGCCGTGCGCGACCGCGTCCCCCACGCCGGCCGCGACGGCGCGGAGCCGGCTTGGCGTCGGGATCGTCGTCGGGCGGCTCGCCTGCCTCGGCGCGGCGGACCGCTTCGGCTTCGGCTTCGGCGAGCCGCGCGGCCTCTTCCTCTGCGCGGCGTGTCTCGGCCTCCTCGAGCTCGGCTGCGACGAGCGCGTCGTCTTCGGCCCGCAGATCGATCTCGTCGTCGAAGTCGACGCCGGCGGCCTCACCGGAGTCCGGCTCGGCCGGGAGGAGGTCGTTGTCCTTCTTGAAGGTTTCGATCTGCTGGACCGTGGCTTCGAGCTGGTGAGCGATCCAGGCGTCCGTGCGGCCCTGTCGGACCCAGCCGCGGATCTGGTTGAGATGTGGGCGCAAGGAGCGTCGTGCCATGGGCGCTGACCTTACAAGAACCGGCCGCGTCGCCTCGCTGGCAGGGTGTGGCCGGAGTGCGGCGCGCACCGCTGTCTGTTGCCTTTGCCCAATCAACCTGATTGAGTTGCTCTGGCGACAAGGGAGGGTGGCCATCTAATGCTGGTCCTGACACGCAAGTCCAATCAGAGCATCATGATCGGGGACGAGATCGAGATCTCGGTCCTCTCGATCATGGGCGAGAAGGTCCGGATCGGCATCCAGGCGCCCCGTGAGATCCCGGTGTTCCGCAAAGAGGTGTACCTCGAGATCCAGGCCGAGCGCGGCCAGGTGACGACCGGCGACGACGTCGACGCCGCATTGCGCAAGCTGAGCTCGTAGGTCAGTGGCTCGTCAGGCGCGCGCAGCGCCCGACGATCAGCCCATCACGTAGGCGAGCGTCTGGAACATCGCGATCGTCACGACGACGGCCGTCGCGACGATCATCAGCACGAGCATGAAGAAGCGCGCCGTGCCGCGCTTGTGGACCTTGTCCAGGCTGCGCTGACGCGACCGCATGATCGCCTTGCGCCGCAACGAGTCGCGCCGCACGCGGTCGACATAGGTCTCCTCGACGAACGCACGCTCGAACTCATCGATGGACTGGCGCATCTTGGTTGCCATGCGTTACGGGAGGTTAGCCCACATCGCCGACAATCAACAGGCCGACCAGAGCCCGCGGCCGTGCTCGCGCGCATCGCCAGCGAGGGCTGCAAAGCGATCGGCGAAGTGGACGTCCGGAGCGATCGTGAGAGGGTGCGCGTAGCCGAGGCGGGCGAGTTCGGCGTTGACGAAGAGGCCGTCGTGGACGCGGTAGACGTAGGCGAGCAGTCGGCCGTAGCGATCACGCGGCTCGACGTCGCGCACGAGCCGGACCGCCGCGCCACCGACGAGCCGGGTGTTGAAATCCGAGGCCCGCTGCCCGTAGCACTGCACAGGCTTGCGTGGATCCTTCGTCTCAGGCGTGTCGACGCCGATGTACCGCACACGCTCGACCGTGTCGCCGAGCCGCACGTCGATCGTGTCGCCGTCGACGACCTTCACGACGCGCCCGACCTCGCCAGCCCCGCGCCTCGCGGCACCGTCGAACAGGCCGCCGGCGGCGAGGACGGCGGCGCCGATCGCGCCGGCAAGCAGAATCGTGATGAGGCGGTGCAGGGACATCGTGTGGACACGCTAGGCGCGGGCGGTGGCTGCGATCGCGCAGGGGCAGAATCGTCACGAAGCTGCGTGCGCGGCGACACGAACGTCACATGACCCGGTGGCCGGTGCCCTGAACGGGCGTTGCCAACATGCGCTGCAGCGCGCGAATCCAAGCGGGCGTCCGGGTACGCTCCGCCGCGATGCGCGCAAACTTCACCGGGCCGAGCTACACGGTCGGGGTCGAGGAGGAGTTGATGATCGTCGACGCCTCGAACCTTGCGCTCGTCAACGCGATCGAGTCGCTGCTCGAGGACTCCGGCGCCTCCGACGTCGACCGCGAGCACGGCGAGATCAAGCCCGAGCTCATGGAGTCGGTGCTGGAGATCGCGACGAAGCCATGCGCGAGCGTCGGCGACGCCGGCGAGCAGTTGCGCGCCCTGCGCCGCAACGTACGCGGGGCCGCCGCCGGGCGCGAGCTCAGCATCGGCTCCGCGGGCACGCATCCGTTCGCGATGTGGGAGGACCAGCGGATCGTCGCGCGCCCGCGCTACCGCGACCTGATCTCGGCGCTGCGCTTCGTCGCGCGCCAGGAGCTCATCTTCGGCATGCATGTCCACGTCGGGATCGACGACGCGGACAAGGCGATCCATGTCGCCAACGGCATGCGCGTCCACATCCCGGTGCTGCTCGCGCTGAGCGCCAACTCGCCGTTCTGGCGCGGCGACCGTACAGGGCTGCTGTCGACGCGCACGCCGATCTTCCGCGCCTTCCCCCGCGTCGGCATGCCCCCGGCCTATGCCGACTGGGACGACTGGGAGCGCCAGGTCGCGTTCATGGTCGCAAGCGGCGTCATGGAGGACTACACGTACCTCTGGTATGACGTGCGCCCGCATCCGAACCTCGGCACGGTCGAGATCCGGGTCTGCGACTCGCAGACCCGGCTCGAGCACACGATCGCCCTGACGGCGCTCATCCAGGCGATGGTCCACGAGCTCGCCGAGCACTACGACGCCGGCACCCGGCTCGCCGAGTATCCCTGGCAGATGCTCGATGAGAACAAGTGGCTCGCAGCTCGCCACGGCCTCGAGGGCGAGATCGTCGACCTGCCCTCCAGCGAGCGCGTCACGACGAAGGCACTCACCAAGCGGCTGCTCGAGCGGCTCGAGCCGCATGCGCAGCAACTCGGCGGCGCGGACGCGCTCGACGGCGTTCGCGACCTGCTCGAGCGCGGCAACGGCGCGTCGCGCCAGATCGTCGTCTACGAGGCCAACCATGACCTCAACGAGGTGATGCGGGAGATCGTCGCAGCGACCGCGCTGTAACGAGCGCAAGAGTCCGCGACCTGGCGGTTGCCGGTCCGTAGAATCGACTGGTATGTCGTCCCCCGACCTCTTCGTGGTTTGCAAGAACTGCCAATCAGAGGTCAGCCCGTACATCACGGAGTGCCCATATTGCGGCACGCGCCTGCGCAAGCGGGCTCCGCGGATCGATCGTCCCGACGACCCGCCCGCCAAGCCGCCCAAGCGCGGCTCGCGGATCCCGGGCGTCGCGCGGCGGGACGGGGCGCGGCTCAAGAGCCGGCCGGCGAAGCCCGCCAAGCCCGCCGCACCGCGCCTCGGCCGGCTGCGAAGCGGCGAGATCCCCGGGATCCGCGGCGACGAGCACCGACGGCCCTACGCGACGATGGTGCTCGTCGTGCTCTCGTTCGGCCTCTGGCTGTCGCTCGCCTTCTACGTGCAGTCCGACTTCGCGATCAGGGCGTTCGACGGCGATCCGTGGCGGTTCTTCACCGCCTCGCTGCTGAACGACGGCACGACCGCTCAGTTCGCGACGGTCGTCGGCGTGGGCCTGTTCGGCTGGCTGATCGAGCGCCGGATGGGTCCGATCGCGGTCGTCGCGCTGTTCTTGATCTGCGGCCCGGGGGCGCTCGCCGCGGCATCGGCGGTCGACCCGGGCTCGCTCGTCTTCGGCACCCACGGCGCCGCGCTCGGCCTCCTCTGCGCCTGGGTGGTGCCGGTGCTGGTGGCCCGCCGCCGCGGTATCGAGGACGACGCCGACCTGCTCGGCGTCCTCGTCGTCGGCGCGGTCCTGCTGCTCGTTCCGCTGCTGTCGCAGGGCAGCGCGCTCGCCGGCCTGTTCGGCGCCGCCGCCGGCGCGATCGCGGGGCTCGGCTATGCGGTCGCCCGGCGCTCGGCGATATGACGCATACGCGCTACAGCGCCGAGGAGGTCGACGCCGCGGTCAGCGCGCTGTCCGATCCCGAGCGCTTCGGACACGCGCAGGAGATCGTGACGCACGCCGCGCCCGGCCTGCAGATCGTCCTCGCCGAGGCGTTGCAGCAGGGCGGCTGGTTCGATCAGGCGCACGACGCGCAGCTTGCGAACGCGGCCGGCACCGAGGATCCCGCCGCGCGGCTCGCGGCGATCCAGGCGCTCGTCGAAGAGGAGACGCGGCTGGGCATGCTCGTCGGCGTGTCGGTCGGCTTCGAGCTCGCGCGTGAACTGGCGATACAGCGCCACGACAACGAACAAGGGGACGCGGAATGACACATGCGATCGTGCTCGTCGAGGCTGAGCGGGACGTGATGTCGACACTTGGCGGATCGCTGGCCGAGGTCGACGGCGTGCGGGAGGCCTATTCGGTCACCGGCGAATGGGACTTCGTGTGCATCGTGCACGTCAAGGAGCACGAGGAGCTGTCGCGCGTCGTCACGAACCGGATCTCGTCGATGCACGGCGTCGCTCGGACGCACACGATGGTCGCGTTCGAGGCGTTCTCCCGGCATGACCTGGAGACGATGTTCTCGATCGGGCAGTGATCAAGGCCGAATACGGCCCGACGCTGCCGCAGCTGCTCGCCGTCCGCTCCCTGGCGGTGCGGGTCGGCGCGGTGGTGCTGGCGGGCGCGGTCGTGCTCGCCGCGATCGTCGGCGTGGTCCTGTCGCGCCCCGACGAGACGGCGCTGCTGGTCCGCGAGCCGGTCACGTTCAACTTCGCCTACGGCCCGCAGTTCACGCGCCTGCATGCGCCCGGGACGCTCGTCTCGTTGCGCAACGAGCGCAACGGCCTCTTCCTCGACGCGTACCGGATCCGCGAGCTGAAGCTGCCGCCGTACCGCGGCGCAGTCGGCGGGCTGCTCCCGGTCTACGCGACGCACTACCTGCGCACGCTCGGCGCGCGCTATCCGGGCTTTCAGTTCGTCGGCGAGGGCCGCGCACGGATCAACAACGCGATCGGCTATGAGGTGACGTTCAACTCGCGGATCGGCTCGCGGCGCCTCTATGTGCGCCACTACCTGCTCGTGCCCGACGACCCCGACGGCGTGCGCGAGGGCGTGATCCTCGAGCTCGAGTCGACGCCGGCGGCGGGCACGCCGAACGCCGCCGAGATCGGCAGTCACGGCGCGCTGAAGATGGCGTTGCGCTCGTTCCGATTCGGCACCGACCGCTCGGGCGGCACGGCGTGATCGAGTGGGCGGACTTCGAGAAGGTCGACATGCGCGTCGGGCGGATCGTCGCCGTCGACGAGTTCCCCGAGGCACGCAAGCCGGCCTGGAAGCTGCGCATCGACTTCGGTCCCGAGATCGGCGAGAAGCGCTCCTCGGCGCAGATCACGAGCTATCCGCGAGAAGAGCTCGTCGGCCGGCTCGTCGTCGGCGTCGTGAACTTCCCGCCGCGGCAAATCGGACCGGTGCGCTCCGAGGTGCTCGTGCTCGGCGCCGTGGCCGACGATCACCCGGTCCTGCTGCTCGAGCCCGATGTGGGCTCGCAGCCGGGCGACCGCATCGCCTGATCACGCGTCGACGGGCGGTTCACCTCGGTCGGCGCCGATGCCGGCGTTGTGGGCTACGGGGCCGACTTGGCGGTGCTGGTGGTGCTGCCGGTGCCGGACTTCGTGCCGCTCGTACCCGACTTCGCCGTGCCGCCGCTGCCGGTGCTGCTGCCACTCGTCGTGCCGGACCCGGTCGATGTCGGGTCGGTCGTCGGGTCGCTGCCGTCGGTCGGCGTCGTCGTCGGGTCGCCGGTCTTCGTCGGATCGGTCGTCGGGTCGCCGGTCTTCGTCGGGTCGGTCGTGGGATCGCCGGTCTTCGTCGGGTCCGACGTGTCGGCGGGCGGCGACGTCGTGTCGGCCGGCGGCGTGGGCGCTGCGGCAGCGCCGGCGTCAGACGGGGCCGCCGGCGCGGTCGCGGCCTGCGTGCTATCCGTCGGTGCCACGACCGGAGAGGTCTGGCCGAACAGGACGCTCGCGAGGGCCGCGTTCGCATCCGGCGTGACCTTTGAGACGGACGACGTGGTCGCGGCCAGCGGCTGGATCCCGTGCGGCGTCGGCGCGGAGACGACCGCCGTCTTCGGCGGCGCGGGCGTCGAGCGCTGCTCCGCAGCCGCCACGATCTCCGGCTCGGAGTGTGAGCTGCGGGCGGGCGGCGGGTTGCTCGCGACGGTCGCGTAGCTCGGGGCCGCGAGCTTCGTCTGCACGTGCTTGACCTCGACTGCGCCGGCGGTGACGATCGCGGCGGCCGCGAGCGTCGCTGCCGTCTTCGTCGCGATCGTGCTGATCCCGGCCGAGATCGCCGAGGCCCCGCCGCCGCTTGCGACGGTCACTGCTGCGGCGCCGGCAGCGCCGCCCGCGCCGGCCGAGGCGGACATCCCGAACTGTGCCAGCAGCGCCTTCTTGAAGAGCAGCAGCGGCGCGACCGGGAAGACCGCGGCGAGCGCCTTGTTCGTATTGCGCAGTTGCCCCTTGAAGCCCTGGCAGCGCTCGCAGCCGCGCACGTGCCGGCGAGCGGGCGCGGTCGAGCGTCGCAGGCCCTCGGCGACCTCGCCGAGCTCATCGCGGACCTGCTCGCAGGTCAGCGTGCGGGCCTCGGCAGCCTCGGCGAGCGAGACGCGTGCGCGCACGAGCAGCGACTTGACCGACGGGATCGTCGTCTCCATCGCCTCGGCGATCTGCTCATAGGAGAGCGCGTCGATCTCGCGCAGCAGCAGCGCGGTCTTCTGCGTCTCGGGCAGCTCCTGCACATCGGCGACGAGCAGCCGGAAGTCCTCGCGCTTGTGGACCTTGTCAGCCGTCGTCATGCCGGCCTCGGAGATGTGCACGTCCATCGAGTCGACGCCGATCGCCTGCGTCCGGCGCAGGTGGTTCAGCGAGCGGTTGCGCGCAATCCGGTAGAGCCAGGGGCGCACGTGGATCGGGCGGTCATCGGCCACGATCGCGTTGAACGATGCGGCGAAGACCTCCTGCAGGACGTCCTCGGCGTCCTCGCGCGAGCCCAGCATGTGGCGGCAGAAGGCCAGCAGGCGCGACTGGTAGCGGGCGACGAGGATCTCGAAGGCGGCGTTGTTGCCGCGGCGCACCAGCGTGATCAGCCGCTCGTCCGATTGCAGGCGGAGCAGGGGGCTGGGCCCCCGCATCCCGATCGGGACGGTGTGGCTGAGAGTTGTGGCTTCCATGTGCTGACGCGAGATGATCAACCTCGCCGCTGCCGAGTATCAAACCCGGCTACGGAGTCGAAGTTTCGAAGTTCGTTCAGCCTATCGGCTGAACGGTCACGGGTCGTGAGGAGACCGTGAGGATGCCCGGGGCGGGATTCGAACCCGCACGCTCTTTCGAACAGCGGTTTTTAAGACCGCCCGCCTATGCCATTCGGCCACCCGGGCGCGCGCGCAGATCCTACGCGCGCGCCCCGGCGAGACGCGCGCTAGCGCTCGACGTTCTTCAGCTTGCTCTTGAAGACCGAGTAGGCGGGACGCAGCGCCCCATTCGCCTCGACCAGGCCGGCGTCGAAGCTGACGCAGTCATCGCCGTACCAGTTGTAGCTGTACAGGCGCGTGACGTCCTTGTCGTACGTCTTGACCATGTCGAACATGAAGCTCGTCCGGTTCGCCTGACGACTCTTGTTACACGGGAACGCGCTGCCGAACTTCGCCAGGCCGCCCGTCTCCGTGTACCAGAACTTCGCCTTCGTGTTGTGCTTGCGGACCGCGTCGATGATGCGCTGCGTGCCCGGGTAGCGGTCGGAGGCCTTCTTGGCCGTGATCCGCCTGTTGACCTGCGAGTAGTTGTGGATTCCGAAGATCTTCGCGGTCTTGCCGGAGGAGCCGGCGGCCTTGAACCAGCTCGCGATGTACTTCGCGACGCCGGCCTGGTCGAGCACGTCGAGCGCGACGATGTTGCAGCCCGAGCACATGCCCTTGAAGACCTTGTAGAACTGCGCCGCGCGCTTGGGGTTCGTCGAGGTCGGCTGTGACTTGTGGTTGGCCTCGTTCCAGACGCCCCAGTCGACGACGCCCTGTGGGCGGTAGCGCCTGATCAGCGCGCCGACCTTCGCCTTGTAGGCGTCGACGCTCGGCAGCGGACGACGCGGCACCGAGTTGATGTCGTCCGTCGAGATGTGCAGCAGAACCTTGACGCCGGCCTTCTTCGCGGCGCTTATGTACGCATCGGCCTTCGCGAGCTCCGTCGGCTGGTCGATCGTGTTCCACTCGATGAAGTAGCGCGCCTTCTTCAGCTTGAGCGCCTGCCAATGCGGGTCGGAGAACATCTTCGCGCTCTGGTCGCCGATTCCGACGGCGACGTTGACCTTCGCCATGGCACAGGCCGGCAGAGCGAGCAGTGCGGCGGCGACGAGCAGCGTGGGCAGGAGACGGCGGGTCACGAGAGGTGCTTCCTTTCGGCGGGGTCTCGGCTCCCATCGGCAGCGACGGGAGCGTCCATGAGCGTAACCCGGCAGCGGCGGCACGGTTGCGATATCGGCGCGAGTGTCGTCGGACGGTCAGGCGGCGCGGACGCCACGGCTGGCAGAGGGCAGGAAGCCGTCGAGCACAGTTGCCGCAAGCCGCTCGTCGCCGCTGATCCGCAGCCGGGTGCGCGCTCCACCCGGACCGAGCGCATCGATCCAGTCCGCTTCGCTGCCGGCGACGCGCGCCGCGGCGTCGGGCACCGTGCGCTCGGCGATCGTCGCGCGGCCGCTCGCGACGGTGATCGCGTAGTGGGCGGCCGTGCCGTCGGCGCGCGTGACGCGCAGCTCGGCCGTGCCGCTGACAGTGGTCGCGGCGTCGATCAGGCCGGGCGCGACGCGCAGGATCGCGCCGATGTCGATCGCCTCGCCGTCGCGTGGCGGCGTCCAGGTCCAGCGCAGTCCCCAGCGCGCGAGCTCCCCGAGCACGCCGAGCAGCTCATAGGATCGCGGCGTCAGCTCGTAGTCGACGCGCGGCGGTACCTCTCGATAGCGCTCGCGCGTGAGCAGGCCGTCGGCGACCATCCGGTTCAACCGCGAGCGCAGCTGCTCGGTCGAGATTCCCGGCAGCACGCGCTGCAGCTCGACGAAGCGCCGCGGGCCGACGGCGAGGTCGCGGATGATCAGCAGTGTCCACTTATCGCCCACGAGATCGAGTGCTCGCGCGTCGGGCGCCCACTGGTCGTAGGGGTGACGCTTGGGCGGTGGCGGAGGAGGCGTCATCTGTCGCAGACCGGCGAGGGGGGACGCCGACCTGTCAGCACCATAGTCCCCGCGAGCCATCGGTAGATCCACTTCATCTGCCGGGCGCTGGCAGGCGAGTCGCGCTCGCGAGCGGCTCGCCTGGTCAGGTAGCGGAGTCGCCCGCGACGCCCGCGAGGCGCAGCGCGGCGCCGCGCAGGATGTCGTGCTCGGAGACCTCGATCTCGTCGAGCCCGAACGCGTCGAGCACCTCGAGCAGCATCGCGACGCCGGCGATGATCGTCGGCGCGCGGTCAGGCTGCAGGCCGACCACGTCGCGGCGCTGCTCGTTCGTCAGAACGACGAGGCGAGCGAGGATCGCCTCGCAGGTGGCGTGCGTCAGCGCATGGCCGTGGACCAGGGCCCGGTCGTAGGGGTTCAGTGCGAGCTCGATCGCGGCGCAGGACGTGGCCGTGCCGGCGACCGCGATCGCCTGCGTCACGCGGCCGCGCAGGGCGGCGGGGACGGCGGCCGCGATGACGCCGGCGACCTCGTCGGTCAGCGCGCGGATCTCCTCGGGCAGCGGTGGATCGTGCGCGATGTGGCGCTCGGTCTGGCGGACGACGCCGGCCTGCGTAGAGACGTGGAAGTCGACCCGGTTGTCGTGCCCGGCGACGAACTCGGTCGATCCGCCGCCGATGTCGACGACGACGAGCTCCCTGCCATCGGGGGCGCGCTCACTGGTGGCGCCGGCGAACGTCAGCGCAGCCTCCTCCTCGCCGCTGATCGTGCGGGCGTCGAGGGCATAGTCCTCGCGTACGCGCGCCGTGAACTGGGCGCCGTTGGCGGCATCGCGAACTGCGCTCGTCAACACGGCTGTTGAGGCGCTTACGGCGTGCTCGTCGATCAGGGCGCGGTAGCGCCGCAGCGTGTCGAGGACTCGCTGCATCGCCGCCTCAGAGAGTCGGCCGGTCGCGTCGACCCGCTCGCCGAGGCGCGTCACGATCGACTCGCGATGCAGCTCCTCGAGGCGGCCTTGGGGGCTGACCTCGGCGATCAGCAGGCGCGTCGAATTCGTCCCGATGTCGACGACCGCCACGCGCACGACGGACGAGCCTAGAGAGTTGATCGGCAATCGGCGTGCCGCCGAGGAGGGCGGCCCTGGCAGGGCGAAATCGCCGTCGCGCGCGCCGCTTGATCGTTGGCCGGCGTGTCAGCGCGTTGCTAGACTGCTCGTTGCGCCGCGGGGTGGAGCAGTCTGGTAGCTCGTCGGGCTCATAACCCGAAGGTCGCAGGTTCGAATCCTGCCCCCGCTATACGGAAGCCCGCCTCTCGCCAGGCGGGTTTTCGTGCTTAACAGGGTGATCGGGTTGGCCGGGCACCCTACGCCGCCGGCAACGCAGCGGCGAGCTGACGGGCGAGCGTGTTGATCGTTGCCGGGTCGAGTGGGCCGTCGGCGTTGAGGCGCTTGGCGAGTGCCTTGCGGTAGAGCAGCGCGTGGCCACGGATCGTTTCTTTGAAGACGATCGGGATGTCCGCTTTGGTGAAGCAAAGGACGCCGTGGACGGGGATCGTGGGGTCGTCGATTGCGTCGCGTATGGCCTTGACCTGTCGGTCGAGGCCGTCGACGATCTTCGTTCTGTCGCGGCCGTTGACCAGGAGCTTTGGCGTGCCGAACCATGGACGCTCGACGCGGACCTTGCCGGTGTAGTCCTTGGCGTCAATGACGTACACGCCGGATAGGGCGACGGCGAGGTGGTCGACGTTGGCGCGGCTGCGGGGCATCCGCCTGTCGTGCAGGAGGACGACGCTCCCGTCGGAGACGCGCTGCTCGAGCGACTTGCCGACGGCGCGCTCGCCCGCCGCGCCTCGCTGCCATGCCGTCTCGTGTTGGGGCGCGTCGCGGAGCAGCAGCAGGAGGCCTCCGACGTGTGGATGGCGCTCGCGGGTGCGCTGTTCGCGACGATCGCGGCGGCGCTCATGTTCGCGAGCGGCGCTTGCTCCGGCCCGGCCGCGTTCCAACGGCTCGTCCGTCGAGACGATCGCCGGCGGCGCGGAGCCGGCGTGGCAGTCCTCGCACGTCACCGTTCGTGTCGACGCGTCCCACCAGGCACCCGTACCCGTAGCCAAGGGGCGTGAGCAGGCGGCGCACGCGTCGGGCCGGCGCAGCCGTAGGTGCTTCATCGAGACCGCATCGCCGAGTTCGTCGTGTCGCTGAGGGCTGGCCGTCAGTCGTCGAGCGGCGGCCAGCGGTCGGTCAGCAGGAAGCCGTAGGCGTACGCCCGCGCGACGTAGGCGAGGGGGAAGCCCGAGGCGCCGGAGAAGCCCTCCGGGGTCCTGCCGGCGATCACTGCGACGAACCACAGCGCGATCGCGACCGCCTCGATCCAGATCAGGAAGATGTAGAGCAAGATCGCGACCGGGATGTAGAGGATGAAGCGGAAGAACGTCTTCAGTCGGCTGTAGCGATTCTGGCGCTCCGGGATGTACAGACGCACGCTGTGCTCCGGATGCTCGCCGCCGTTGAATGGCGGGAACTCGTCGGTCACGAGGTACATGTAGGCGCTCAGACGCATGGTGAAGCGCAGGTAGCCGGCGACGAAGTTGTAGAGCCCCTCCGGGTAGCGGCCGGTGACGACGATCGCAACCCAGGCGAGGACGACCCCGATCCACGCCGCGATGCCGTAGAAGAAGCTCACGGCGAAGTGCGGAATCACCATGATGATCCGGAAGAACACCGTCAGCCGGCTTCGCTTGACGGCCGGCGTCTGCTCGTACACGACGGGATAGGTGCTCATGGGCGCACCACCGTCGCAGGGGCGCCACGGCAAGTCAATGAACCTCATCTACGGTAGGCATATGTATCGCCTAGACGGGCGCACCGATGACAGCCGGGCGGGGTGGTCGGCTCCATGATGCCCGGCGGGCGCCGACGTATCCGCGCGTGGGTCGTGGCCGTCGCCGCGGCTCCGGTGGGCCTGATCGCGGTCGTGGTCTTCATCGTCCTGGCGGGCGGTGGTGGCTGCCTCAGCTCGCCGGGATCGCTCTCCGAAGGCGCGCAGGCAGAGATCCCTCCCGACATCACGGCGATCTATCTCGCGATGGCCGGCCGCTGGAACATCGACGTGGCCTTCCTCGCCTCGATCGGCGCGCAGGAGACCGACCATGGCCGGAGCCCCGCGACGAACGCCGTCAACGGCGCCGGCTGCGAGGGTCTGATGCAGCTCGGCGTTGGGGGGCGCTGCGGTGACTTCTGGGGTCGCAACGCGTGCGACGGCAATGGCGACGGCGCCGCGCGCATCACCGACCCATGGGACAACGTCTGCGCGGCGGCCCACGGGCTGCGCGCGGAGAAGGGCGCGCCACCAGGGGGCGGCAGTGCCGCCGACTACGAGCGCTCGGCGTGCAACTACTACGGCGACCGCACCGCGACGTGCGCGTATGGCGACGAGGTGATGGCCCGCGCGGTGCGCTACGGCTTCGTCGGCGGCACGGCGACCGACGCGACGCGGTTCGCCGGTCTTGCCGAGCAGAGCGCGACTGGTTGCTCCGCGGGCACGGCGACCTCAGGCGCCGGCCGCGCGCTCGTCATCGACCCCGGAGCCAACCGCGCCGGCGTGCCGCTGACGCTGCAGTTCACGACCTTCGCCGCGCGGATCGCCGCGCTGCTGCCGCGGCCGCTCGTGCTCACGACCGGCACGAACCACAGCGAGCTGACTTCGACCGGCAACATCTCCGATCACTGGACGGGCAACGCTGGCGACTTCGCCTCGTCACGCAACGGCTTTCCGGACACGGGCGGCGGCTACGGCGACCAGATCGCCGCCACCGCGCTCGTCGTCGCCGGCGCCTCACAGGCCGACGCGGCGCGGATGGCTGCCGCGGGCGGCGCCTTCACGCTGACGAACGCCGGCCTCCGCGTCCAGGTGATCTGGAAGAGCCTGATCGGCGGCAACCACTACAACCACGTCCACGTCGGCATCAAGCCCGTGGGCGCTGCCCCGACGCCCGCCGAGGGCTGACGGTGCTCGCGGCTACGCGCCGCGACGCAACACGGCGAGCAGCGACAGCCCGGCGGGCATGCGCATGCCCGCACGCAGCGCGCGGGCCTCGAGGCGCATCGGGAGCTCCAGCACGCCGTTGAGGTAGGCCGGCGTCAGCTCGAGGTTCGACCGCTCGCTCGTGGCGCCGCGCAGTCGCTGGAGCTTCAGCACGAGCGCCGCAGGCGCCAGCAGCAGGCTGTTGAAGTACGTGTCGAGCTCGACGGCCAGGCCGGCCTCGGCGGCAGCCGTGCGCAGCCGTGATGCCGTGTACCGGCGCCGATGGTGATTCGCGTCGTCGTGCCGTGACCACAGCGATTCGTAGGCCGGCACGGTCACGAGCAGCGTCCCGCCCGGCCGGCAGACGCGCGCGAGCTCACGCAGCGTCCCCCGATCGTCGAGCGTGTGCTCGAGGACGTCGAAGCACGTCAGCAGGTCGAAGCTCGCGTCGTCGAAGGGCAGCGCGGCGGCCTCTCCGAGGTGGACGACGTGCCCGCGCGCCTGCGCCGCGGCGACTGCCAGAGGGCTCACGTCAAGGCCGCTCGCAATGCCGTAGCCGCGCAGCTCGTCGAGCATCCGGCCCGACCCGCAGCCGACATCGAGGATCGCGCACGCGGCCGGCAGCTGCAGGCCGTCGAGCGCGGCGCGGATCACCCGGCGCCGCCCGCGATACCACCAGTGGCTGTCGTCGTGGGCGAGGATCGCGGCGAGCTCCGCCGGGCTCATGTTCACCTCGCGCCGTGCCAGGGACGGCGCCCGCGGTTCCCGCCGCTCCGGCGTGCTCTGCGACTTGCGTCGGCGGTCGCCTACGGCGTCGGGAGGCGCGGGCCGGGGCATGCGTCCGAAAGATTACCGTGCACCTAGGCAGTGCCGACGCGACATCACCCTCGTTGTCGCGACTGCGTGTGCAGCTGCGCGAGCGTGCCGGGTGTCAGCCCTGCTTCGGCGCTGACGTCCGTACTGTGCGATCGGGCCCAGCTCAGCAGCGGCTGGCACGAGGGCGGCGCGCCGAGCGGGCAGAGACCGCGACCGACGAGCAGGTAGCGCACGAGCCCGGCGTGGACGGCCTGCTCGAGCTGCGCGGGAGTCAGCAGCGGGCGCCCCTGGTAGCTCGTCAGCATCAGCACCGGCCTGGCGTCGCGGATGATCAGCGGAGCGACCTTCGTGACGGTCGTGCTCGCGACCTCGTAGCGCGCCGTGCCTTGGTGGGCGCGCAGGTATGTGCTGAGGCGCTCGAGCTGCAGCGGGTCCATGCGACCCTCGAGCTGCGAGCTCGACGCTGAGCTGCCGGCGATCGCCAGCGTGCGCGCCAGCGGGACGGCGAGGATCGCGGCGAGCGCTCCGATCGCGAGCACGACCGACAGCGCCGGCTGGAGCCGCCTTGTCGCCGGGATGCCGTGCAGTAGCGCGACGCTCACCGTCAGCAGCGCGCTGCCGAGCGCGACCGACGGCACCCAGTCCGCATGGCTGTCGATCGACGGCGCGATCAGCGAGGTTGCGACAGCTCCCGCCGCCAGCAGCAGGGCGGCGACGACGCGCCTGCGCGCGGCGCTCGCAAGCACCGCGACGGCGATGCCCGCTGCCGCGGCGATGGCGGGCGTCATCGCCTCGAGGTAGCGGACCTGGGGAAGCCGCATCGCGCTGAACGTGACGAGGCTGCCCGCCAGCCAGACCGCGACGAACGTCGCGCCCGCCCGTCGCAGCCGCGACTGCGACGGGTCGCCCTGCCGGCGAGCGTCCTTGCGGCGCGCGGCACGCTCGACCAGGGCGAGCACGCCGAGAATCACCGCCGGCACGATCAGCACGCCGATCAGCGCGCCGAAGTCGCGGCCCTCCGTGCCGAGCAGGCGTAGCGGCCCGGGCGGTTCGGCAAGCGGGGGATCCGTCGCGGGGCCCGCCTGGTGGGCTCGGTTCAGCCCGTTGAACACGAACGCGACGTTCCAGACACCGCCGTTCGTCGAGCCGATCGGATAGGGCCGTTCGCCGAGCGGAGCGATGCTCGCGAGCACGACCCAGGAGAGCCCGATCATGACGAAGCCGAGCGCTGCGTCGGAGAGGTGCAGGAGCCGCGATCGCAGGGGCAGATCAGCCGCCATGGCACCCAGCAGGACGAGCGCGGGCAGCGCGACGAGCGCCTCGAAGAGCTTGACGTTGAACGCCAGCCCCATGACGATGCCCGCGAGGCCGACGTGCCAGCTGCGGCGGTCCTGCGCGCCGCGCACGAGCAGCCACGCGGCCAGCACGATCAGTGCCATCATCAGCGAGTCCATCGTGTCGCTGCGCGCGGTCAGCACCGCAGCCGGTAGGAGGGCCAGCACGAGTGCCGAGGCGAGCCCCGCGCCGCGCCCGAACAGGCGGCGCACGAGGTCGTAGAGCAGCGGCACCGCGAGCGCGCCTGCGAGTGCCTCCGGCATCCGAAGGCCCACCGAGCTGAAGCCGATCAGCTTCGTGCTGAGGACCTGCAGCCACAGGTCGGCGGGCGCCTTGTCGATCGACACCTGCGCCCCCGGCTCGAATGCACCGTAGAAGAAGTTGTGCCACGACAGGCTCATGCTGCGCACGGCGGCGTCGTAGTACGGGTTGCCGGGAACCCGATCGAACGCGGCGAAGCGCACGGCGAACGCGAGCGCGGTCACGGCCGCGAGCGCAAGGCGCGCGAGCGCGCGCTCGGAGACCCGTGAGACCGCCTCGATCGGGCGATCGACGATGGCGCCCTCCATCATCCGGGTGATCCTAGGGAGCTAGGGGCGGTACACGGCGCAACCGTCTAGGAATTGCCCTGGCGAACCATTCGACGGCGAACGTCTGTCACGGATCGCGACGGCGGCTGCATCTAGGCTTGCAGCTGATGGCCAAGCTCTCCTTCCGCAACGCCGGTCGCCGCGCGATGTATCGCCGCTACGAGGTCGCCGCCGAGGGCGGCGATGCCGACGCGATGCTGTTCCTCGCGACGATGCACGCGCGCGAGGACCCCGAGGCGTCGCGCGGCTGGTTTCGCCGCGCCGCCGAGGCGGGCAACGTCCATGCGATGTACATCGTCGGGCTGTTCGTCGAGCCGAACTCGCCGGACGAGTCGCGCGTCTGGCTCGAGCGCGCGGCTGCGGGTGGCCACCCGGACGCGATCGTCAAGCTTGGCGTGGCGGCGCAGCAGGGCGGCGACGGCGCCGGCGCGCGCGCCCTCTACGAGCAGGCCGCCGGACTCGGCAGCACGGCGGCGATGTTCAACCTCGGGCTCATGCACGAGCAGCGCGATCTGGCCGCCGCGCGCGGCTGGTACGAGAAGGCCGTCGAGGGCGGCGACGTCGACGCGATGTTCAGCCTCGGTCGGTTGATCGAGCACGACGAGCCCGACGCTGCCCGCGCGCTCTGGCAGCGGGCAGCGGATGCCGGGCACGCGGAGGCCGCCGAGCGCGTGTAGCTCGTCGTCCGGCGGCCTCGTTGCCCGGCGGCCGCTCTCGACGACCACCGGACGTCTTCGGCGTCAGTCGTTCGGCAAGCGCCCATCGATGTACGGTTGCAGCACGGCGGGGACGCTGCCGCGCTTGCCGCCGACGAGCAGCGGCGTGTCGAGGAAGCCGCGCGAATGCAGGACCCCGTGGCCGAACGGGCTGAGCAGCAGGCGCACGAAGTCGATCGCGGCTTGCTCGTTGGAGGTGCGGTTCAGGACGGTCACGCTGTCGTAGATCGGCGCCCCGCGGAACGCCACCCCCTGGTCGTTGGTGAACCGGGCCTTCGCGTACTCCTTGGCCATCGTCGGCTGGCTGAGGTTGATCGGGGCCGGCAAGGTGATGTAGCTCTGGCCCTTGTCGATGGCGCCGCTGAGGTAGCCGAACGTCGCGTCGGGGGTGGCGCCCGAGGCGGTCGTCGTGTACGAGGGCGAGGTCAGCAGCTGATCGGGGTTCGTGTCGCTGCCGAGCAGTTGCTTGGCGAGCCCGGGGATCTTGTAGTAGCGCTCTGCCAGCTGGGCGACGAAGAGCGCGTAGTAGCCGCCGGGATCGGTGTTCGGGTCGGTGCGGCCGAGCACGAAGCCCGGCTCCGTCAGCACCTGATACCAGGGGATCTCGCCTCGTCGTGCCCGCTCGAGCTCATCGAAGAAGCGGCTCTTGGGCGTGTAGGAGATGACCTCCTCGTTGCGAGCGAACGCAAGGTACCAGTCGGCCCAGTCGTCGTTCGCCTTGCCCATCAGCGTCTCGTTGACGTGGGCGTCGGCGCTCATGTAGACGTCGCCGGCAAGTGAGTGATCCTTGATTCCCTCCGCGAGCCCCACGGCGGGGCCACCTTGGTCGGTCGCCGACGCTCCGCACATGGTCGCGAACTCCGGTGCGAGGCTGGATTGCACGGTGCTCGTCAGCGAGCCCGCGTGCAGCACGTTGATCGTCTTGCCGGCGTCGCCGGCGCAGCTCGAGCTCAGTGGGGCCGGCCCGTGATCTGTGCTGGCTTGGGCTGCGCGCGGCACGCCGAGGGCGACAAGCGCAGCGATCAGCAGGGCGCCGGCGGCTGCCAGCGGTCGGACGCCGGCGCGCTGGAGCGGCGGTTCGGTCGATGTTGCCTGATCGAGGCAATGGATTGCATGCATCGCATAGGCATAGCCGAGGCATCGGTGTGCCAAACATCGTCGCTGTGCACCGCGGCGCGACCGCCCGTCCGGCAGGCGGGCAGCGGTCAGGCTGCCTGCAGGCAGACCGGCGGCGCCGTCGCCTCGGCGACGGCCGCGGCCGTGATCTGCACGAGGTGGCAGAGCTCCTCCTCGCTGATCGCCAGCGGCGGCATGAGCACGACGACATCGCCGAGCGGGCGGATGATCGCGCCGCGCCGGCGCGCGGCGAGCGTCACCTGATGGCCGATCCGCGCGGCGGCCGGGAAGCCCTCGAGCTCGATCCCGACCATGAAGCCGCGGCGGCGGATCTCTCCGACCGCCCGCAGCGGAGCGACGAGCTCCTCGAGCAGCTCGCCGAGCCGCGCGATCTTCGGCGCCAGCGCCTCGAGCGTGCGCTCGCGCTCGAAGATGTCGAGCGTCGCGAGCGCGGCCGCGCAGGCGAGTGGGTTGGCCGTGTAGGTGTGGCCGTGGAAGAACGTCTTGAGCTCCTCGTGCTCTCCGAGGAATGCCTCGTAGACGCGTTCGCTCGTCAGCGTCGCGGCCAGCGGCAGGTAGCCGCCGGTCAGCCCTTTCGCAACGCACATGAGGTCGGGTGCGACCTCCTCCTGCTCGCAGGCGAACATCGTGCCCGTGCGCCCGAATCCGGTCGCGACCTCGTCGCAGATCAGCAGCACGTCGTGCTCGTCGCAGAGCCGCCGGACCTCGCGCAGATAGCCCTCGGGATGCGTGATCATCCCGGCGGCGCCCTGCATCAGCGGCTCGACGATCACCGCGGCGATCCGGCCGGCGTGCTCCTCGAGCAGCGCGGCCATGCTGGCGGCGTCGCCCGGCTCGGCCTGCCAGGTCTCGAACAGCAACGGCCCGAAGCAGGCGTGGAAGACGTCGATCCCGCCGACGGAGACCGAGCCGATCGTGTCGCCGTGGTAGGCGTCGCGCAGGCAGACGAATCCGTCGCGGCCCGTGACGCCGCGGTGGCGCCAGTACTGAAACGCCATCTTCAGCGCGACCTCGGTCGCCGTCGACCCGTTGTCGGAATAGAAGACGCGGCTCAGGCCGGCGGGCGAGAGGTCGACGAGTCGCCGGGCGAGCTCGATCGCCCCCGGGTGCGAGAGCCCGAGCATCGTCGTGTGCGCGACGCGCTCGAGCTGCTCGCGAATGGCGCGATCGATTTCCGGATGGGCGTGGCCATGGACGTTGCACCACAGCGAGGAGACGCCGTCGAGATACGCGTTGCCGTCGGTGTCGAAGAGCGTGCAGCCGGCGCCGCGCTCGATGATCAGCGGCTCCTCCTCGCACCAGCCCTGCTGCTGCGTGAACGGGTGCCAGAGCACCCGCTTGTCGATCTCTGCGAGCTCCCTCGTCGTCATGCGCGGCACCCTAGGCCGCTGCGCGGACGAACGCTCTACAGCTCGAGCGTCGCCATGCTCGCCGCCGGGTAGCGATCGCCGGCGACCGCGCCGGCAGGCAGAGCCTCGTCGAGCGCGGCGAGCTGGTCCTCGCTCAGCGCGATCTCGGCCGCCGCGGCGTTCTCTTCGAGGTACTTCACGCGCTTCGTGCCCGGGATCGGCACGACGTCGTCACCCTGGTGCAGCAGCCACGCGAGCGCGAGCTGGACCGGCGAGCAGCCGACATCGCCCGCGAGCTCCTCGACGCGGGCCACAAGACGCAGGTTGGCCTCGAGGTTGTCGCCTTGGAAGCGCGGCTGGTTGCGGCGGAAGTCGTCCGCCGCGAGGCCCTCGAGGGACGAGTAGGCCCCGGTCAGGAAGCCGCGCCCGACCGGGCTGTAGGGGACGATGCCGACGCCGAGCTCGCGCGCCGTCGGCACGATCTCGGCCTCGATCCCGCGCGTGAACAGCGACCACTCGCTCTGCAACGCCGTGATCGGGTGCACCGCGCAGGCCGCACGCAGCGTGTCCGCGCTCACCTCGCTGAGGCCGATGTGGCGGATCTTGCCCGCCGCGACGAGCTCGGCGAGGCCGCCGACGGTGTCCTCGATCGGCATGTCGGGGTTGCGGCGATGCATGTAGTAGAGGTCGATGTGGTCGACGCCGAGGCGCTTGAGCGACGCCTCGACGGCCCGCTTGGCGTAGGCGCCGCTGGAGTCGATCCGGCGCGCGTCGTCCTCGCGCACGATGCCGAACTTCGTCGCCAGCACGACCTCGTCGCGCCGCCCGGCGATCGCGCGGCCGACGAGCTCCTCGTTGGCGCCGATGCCGTACATGTCCGCCGTATCGAGGAACGTGACGCCGAGGTCGAGCGCGCGGTGGATCGTGGCGATCGACTCGGCGTCGTCGCCGGGCCCGTAGAACTCCGACATCCCCATGCAGCCGAGGCCGAGGGCGGAGACGCTGAGATTCGTGCTTCCGAGGGTGCGCATGTTCATGCCTCCTGGTGTAGCAACTCGCTGGATACGGGAATGCGGGCGGCGACGCGTGCCGGCCGCATGACCGCGACGACGACGCCGACCGCGACGAGCAGGAACGCCGTCGAGCCGGTCAGCGCGGCGGCGACCGCGTGGGCGAGATCCTCACGCGCCTGCAGCTGCGCGGCTGCACCGTTCAGCGCATGGTGCGCCGTGCCGCTCGCCGCGGCGAAGACGGTCACGAGGATCCCCAGCCCGAGCGAGCCGCCGAGCTGCTGGGAGACGTTCAGCATCCCCGACGCGGCGCCTGCGTCGGCGGGTGCCACGCCCGCCAGCCCGGCGCTCGTCAGGGGCCCGAACGCGATCCCTGTGCCGGCACCGAAGACGACCATCGGCAGGGCGATCTGGGGGAAGAACCCCGTTGCGGCCGAGATCCGCGTCAGCCAGGCCATGCCGACGACCGCGAGCAGCATCCCGCCGATCAGCAGCCAGGCCGAGCCGACGCGCTCGATGATCCGTGGCACGACCCGGATCGCGGCGAACATCGCGACCGTCATCGGCAGGAAGGCGAGCCCGGCCTGCAACGCGCTGAAGCCGAGCGCGCCCTGCATGTACTGGGTGAGGAAGAAGAACGTCGAGAAGTTGCCGGCGACGAGCAACAGGCGGGCGAGGTACGCGCCCGATCGCTCGCGGCTGGCAAACAGGCGCAGGGGAGTGATCGGCTGGACGGCGCGGCGCTCGGCAAGCACGAACGCCGTCAGCAGCGACATGCCGGCTGCGAACGATGCGAGCGTCCCGCGGTCGCTCCAGCCGTCCTGCGCAGCGCGCACGAAGCCGTAGACGAGCGCGGTCATGCCGAGCGTCGACGTCACGGCGCCGGCAAGATCGAAGCGACCGGACTGGCGCTCGGGGGTCGGCAGGAAGCGCGGCGCAAGCACGATCAGTGCGATCCCGATCGGCACGTTGATGAAGAGCCCCCAGCGCCACGAAGCCCAGGTCGTGAGCATGCCGCCGACGACGAGCCCGATGCTGCCGCCGCCAGCAGAGACCGCGCTGTAGGCGGCGATCGCGCGGACACGCTCGCGGCCCTCGCTGAACGTGATCGTCAGCAGCGCCAGGGTCGCGGGCGCGGCGATCGCCGCGCCGACGCCCTGGACCGCGCGCGCGGCCAGCAGCCAGCCTGCGGACTGGGCCAGGCCGCCGGCAAGCGAGGCGAGGCTGAAGATGGCGATGCCGGTGACGAGCATCCGTCGCCGGCCGAGGATGTCGCCGGCGCGGGCCCCGAGCAGCAGCAGGCCGCCGAACGCGAGCGTGTACGCGTTCTGGACCCACGAGAGGCTCGTCGGCGAGAAGTGCAGCGCGCCTTCGATATGCGGCAGCGCCGTGATGACGATCGAGATGTCGAGGATGATCATCAGCTGGCAGGTGAGGATGATCGCCAGCACGATGGCGTTGGACGGGGTGGCGCGGGGCAGCCGTGAGCGTTCCCGCACAGGGGAGGTCAACAAGGACGTCATAGAGAATTCCTTCGGGACGAGCGAGTGGGACGCTAAAGTGGAGGCGTCCTCCAAATATGAAGCGGAGAAGTCCTCCGCTTGAGGGATAGTATACGGAGACACTCTCCGTTTTCAAGTGCAGGAGCAGAATCTCCCGATGACGAGCGCCCAGACAGGTCCCGACGAGCTTCTCCAGCGTCCGATGCGCGCGGACGCGCGGCGCAACTACGACAAGCTGCTCGCGGCCGCGCGCGATGCCTTCACGCAGGACGGCGCGTCGGCGACGCTCGACGACATCGCCCGCCGCGCCGGTGTCGGGGCCGGCACGCTGTACCGGCACTTCCCGACCCGCCAGCACCTGCTTGAGGCCGTCTATCTGGGGGAGGTCCAGGAGATGTGCCGCACGGCGGCCGATCTCGTGGATCTGCCGCCATGGGATGCGCTCGTCGCCTGGCTGCGCGAGTACCTCTCGTTCGCGGCCACCAAGCGCGCCGTCGCCGCCGAGCTCATCACGTACATCGACCAGGACGCGGAGGTCTTTCGCAGCTCGCGCGAGGCGCTCGTCGGCGCCGGCGACGGGCTCGTGCAGCGCGCGCAGGACGCCCGTGCGGTGCGCAGCGACACGTCATTCGGTGAGATCGCCCGCCTCGTCGGCTCGATCGCCGGGATTCGCCCGTCGGATCCGGAGATGCTGGAGCGCATGTTCTCGATCGTGCTCGACGGGTTGCGCTACCAGCCGCCCGCGCCCTAGGACGGGAGAGCTCGGTCGTCCTGACGTGTGGTCGTCGTGCGACTACACGTCAGGACGCTGACCGCCGGACGGCGTGATTGCAGAGCCCAGCCAATCGTCGAGCGGCAGCGTTCCCCCGGCGGCGGCGAGATCCTCGACCGCCGGCGTGACGGTGGCGAGCGTCGCCACGGGGAGGCCGCCGCGCTGCGCGATCGTCGCGCGGTTGGAGTGCTCGAGCACGCTCGGCGTCTGCGGCCACGGTGTGAGCACGACGCCGCGCAGATCGAGACCAGCCGCCCGCGCGGCCTCGATCGTCAACAGCGAGTGGTTGATCGTGCCGAGCCCCGGACGGGCCGCGACGACGACCGGCAGGCCGAGCGCGACCGCGAGGTCGCGCACGTCGAAGTCGCCGAAGGGAACGAGCAGGCCGCCGACGCCCTCGACGACGAGCACGTCTGCCCCGGTCGCGGCGGCGCTCGCTGCCGCGACGAGCCCTGCGAGGTCGAGCATCTGCTCCGCCAGCTCGGCCGCGAGGTGGGGCGACACGGCCGGCCCGAACGTCGCGGTCGTGACGTCGCCTGGCTGGGCCCCGGCCGCGGCCGCGAGGAGCTCATGGTCGGCCGGCCACAGCGGGTCGGGCTCGTCGAGCCCCGTGACGACCGGCTTGAAGGCCGCGACGCGCTCTCCCCGCGCGCGCAGCGCCGCGCAGATCGCGGCGGCGACGACCGTCTTGCCGGCGCCGGTATCGGTACCGGTCACAAAGCACCCGCGCAGCTGCCCGCGCGCGTGAGGAGGGCCGCTAGCGGTCGTGGTGACCAACGGCGGTGGCACGGGCGTCGGCGGCCGCCGACGATGCCCGCGAAGCCTCATGCGCGATCGCGATCGGCAGCGCCGTCGCGGGTCTGAAGCCGGCCTGCAGCGCCGCGCGACCGAGCACGCGCGCCGCCTCGCGCAGCTCGTCCTTGGCGTGGGTCGCCATCACCGCGATGCGCAGCCGCGACGTGCCCTCGGGCACGGTCGGCGGGCGGATCGCCTGCGCGAAGACGCCGCGTTCGATCGCGGCTTCGCAGAGCCGCATCGCGGTGCCGGCGTCGCCGACGACCAGCGGGATGATCTGCGTCTCGGAGCCGGCGACCTCGAAGCCTTCGCGCGCGAGCTCGGCGCGCAGCACCTCGCTGTTGGCCTGCAGGCGCTCGACGCGCTGGGGCTCCTGCTCGAGGACGTCGAGTGCCGCGATCGCGGCCGCGACGGCGGGGGGCGGGGGAGCGGTCGAGAAGATCAGCGGCCTTGCGCTGTTCGTCAGCAGCTCGGCGACCTCTGCGCTGCAGGCCGCGAAGGCTCCGTAGGAGCCGAGCGCCTTGCCGAGCGTGCCGATCACGACGTCGATCTGCCCGTCGAGGCCGGCATCGGCCACCACTCCCCGCCCACCGGGCCCGATGCAGCCGGTCGCGTGGGCCTCGTCGACGACGACGCGTACGCGGTGATGTCGCGCGAGCTCCGCGATCTCCTCGAGCGGGGCGACATCGCCATCCATCGAGAAGACAGACTCCGTGACGATCAGCGACGCTCGCGCCCCCGCCTGCGCCAGTCCCCATGCGAGGTGCTCGACATCGTTGTGCGCGTAGACGAACGTCTCCGCGCGCGACAGCCGGCAGCCGTCGATGATCGACGCGTGGTTGAGCTCGTCGGAGAAGACGACCTCGCCCGCGCCGGCGAGTGCGCCGACGACCCCGAGGTTCGCGAGATACCCCGAGCCGAACAGCAGCGCTGTCTCGCTGCCCTTGAACGCCGCCAGTCGCTGTTCGAGCTCGCGATGCACGGTCATCGTTCCGCTCACGAGCCGCGAGGCGCCGGCGCCGACGCCGACGCGCAGCGCGGCCTCCGCCGCCGCCTCCTTGACGCGGGCGTGATCCGCAAGCCCGAGGTAGTTGTTCGAGCAGAGCAGCAGCACGGGCTGCCCGTCGAGCACGACGTTCGGACCCTGCGGTCCGCTGACGAGCCGCGTGCGCCGATAGAGGCCGAGCTCCCGAAGCTCTGCGAGCCGCGCCGGGATATCGCTCATGCCGTCAACCTCGAGTGGCTGGCGCGCCGTCCGCGACGGATTCGGGGCGCGCTGGGATCGGGCCGCGCTTGCGCGCGAAGCGCAGCTGCGTGGAGGGATCCCAGAGCCGCACATCGAGGCCGGTGAACTCGTCCTCGGCGCCGTCGTGCGCCTCGGAGTGGACGGGCGTGTCGCCCGCGAGCCAGCCGCTGCGGTTGTCGGGGCGCGGGTTGGACGCGTTGTCCGGTTGGCGGGCCACGTTCAGGCCGAGGTTCTCGAACATCGCCCGATCCTCGGCCGGCGTGTTGCCGAGCGTCGTGAGGAAGTTGCCCATCATCACGCCGTTGATCCCGGCGCGGACCGCGAGCTGCTGCAGCTCGGCGATGTTCTCGACGCGCCCGCCGCAGAGCCGGAACAGCGCGTCGGGGAGAATCAGGCGGAAGATCGCGATCCACTTCACGGCCTCCCACGGGTCCATGTACTCGCGATCGCCGAACTTCGTCCCGGGACGAGGGTTGAGCAAATTGATCGGGACCGACGTCGGGTCGATCCCGGCGAGCTCGAACGCCATCTCGACGCGCTGCTCGCGCGTCTCGCCGAGGTTGAGGATGCCGCCCACGCACGTCTCCAGGCCGGCCTCGCGGACCGCGTCGATCGTTCGCAGCCGGCCTTCGTAGCGGACGGTCTGGGTGACCTCCGGGTAGTAGGACTCGGCCGTCTCGACGTTGTGGTGCACGCGCTGCACGCCGGCCTCCTTGAGTGCCTTCGCGCGCGTCGCGCTCATGTGCCCGATCGACGCGCAGCGCTTGAGGTTCGTGTGCTCGGCGACGAGCCGCGTTCCCTCGAGGACCTTCTCGAAGTCGCGCTTGGAGAGGCCCTGGCCCTGCGTGACCATACAAAAGCGGTGGGCGCCGGCGGCCTCGGCGGCGCGCGCGTGCTCGAGAATCTGCTCGGGCTCCATCATCGCGTGCATCGGGGTCTCCGCCTCGGCGAAGCGCGACTGGGCGCAGAAGCCGCAGTCCTGCGCGCAGCCGCCGGACTTCGCGTTGACGAGCGAGCACATGTCCGTGGAATCCGCGAAGCGCTCGGTGCGCACCCGCCAAGCGCGCTCGATGAGCGCCTCGATCTCGCGGTGATCCTCCAGCTCGCCGAGGCTCAGGGCCTCCTCGCGAGTGATGAGCGGTGGCATGTGGCTGAGGTTCGCAGTCGGGCCGGACGGTGCAACGGGCTCGCAGGACTCTAGTCAACCGGCCTCTCCGGCTCGCGCCGTGCCGGCGTCGTCAGGCGCCGTCGAGCACGACGGTGAGCGGCGCGTGGTCGGAGGGCTTGTTGCCCTTGCGGAAGTCGCGCTCGATGCCCGCGTGCGCGATCGCGCCCGCGAGCGCCTGCGAGACGAGCACGAGGTCGATCCGCAATCCCATGCCGCGGTGGAAGTGGCCCTGGCGGTAGTCCCACCACGTGAACTGCTGCGCGTCGGGATGCAGCGTCCGATAGGCGTCGACGAGATCCCCCGCGCTCAGGATGCCGTCAATCCGCGAGCGCTCGGCGGCCGTGACATGGGTCGAGCCGGCGAACGCGGCCGGGTCGTAGACGTCGATGTCGGCCGGGGCCACGTTGAAGTCGCCGGCGACGACGAGCGGGGCGGTCCCAGCGGCCAGCTGCGCCACGCGCGCCGCGGTCGCGTCGAGGAAGCCGAGCTTCTCCTCATACGTCGGCGAGCCGACCTCGCGCCCGTTCGGGACGTATGTGCTGACGACGCGCGATCCGCCGACGGTCGCCTCGATCCAGCGTGCCTCCTCCGCGCGAGACTCGCCCGGCAGGCCAGGTTGCGGCTCGGTAAGCCCGAGCCCCTCACGGGCGAGGATCGCGACGCCGGCCCAGCGCCCGGCGGACTGATGCACGGCCTCGTAGCCGGCGTCCTGCAGCTCGGCGAGCGGGAAGGCCGACGCCTCGCATTTCGTCTCCTGCAGGCAGACGACGTCGGGAGCCTGCGCGGCGAGCAGCTCAAGCACGCGCGGCAGCCGGGCCTTCAGCGAGTTGACGTTCCAGGTGACGAGCCTCATCGATCGATCCGTGCCTGCCCGATCGGCGATTCGTCGTGGTCTGAGCCCACTGCCGCCGGGCTCGCGCTCAGCGCACGAAAAAGGCGGGCCACGAGGACCCGCCCTTTTCCCAAGGCTGCGATGTGATCGGTGCTACGTGCTCAGATCTGTGCGCCGGCTGCCCTGCCGCGCATCGAGCGCCGCAGTGCGAGACCGCCGGCGAGAAGTGCGATGCCGAACAGCAGGACCGGAATGACGGCGAAGCCGGTGAACGGCAGCTCGCCCTCCTTGAGCTGCTTGGGCGCCTGGACCACCGGCGGGTTGGACTCCGTCGTGGGCGTCGGCTCCGTGACCTCAGGCGGCGAGGGCGGCGTGGTGACGATCGGCGGCGTGACCACCGTGGGCGGGATGAGCGTCGGCGGCGGAGCGGGCGTCGACGAGGTCGACTTGCTTCCTCCGGAACTGCTGCCGTACTGCTCGACGCTAGCGTTCGTCCCATCGCTGAGGGCGAGCGCAGAGCCAGTGGTGCTCATGAGCACACCAACGGTGAGCAGGGCGGTAATCAGAATTCGGGACCTCATCGAGCAGCCTCCTTGTAGGCACGTGATCGGTACCGTCGCAACTGGGCGATTCGACGGATCCGTAGGTTGTTGATCTCCGCTCCGATCATGCGCGGACTCGAGGATCGTACAGCAAGGTTCGGCAGATGTACCACACCTATGCGGCCCGGTTTCTCGCCATTGCCCCATCTTCCTGCATCTGGCGGCGGATGAGAGGCGAGATGCAGGGCTGTGAGGGGTCCGATATCGAGCGCGACGCGGCCGATATCTCGTGTGGGACCATATAGCGTGGATCGCGGAAGCCTGGATCGTTTGCGGAAATCGCGAGCCGAGCGGGCCGGCGACCAGGGGTCCACGGCGACGACGTCGTATGGCAAGCTTGGCGGCAAGCATCGGCCTGCGGCTGGACGGCGTCGTGGCCTCGACGAACGGACTCCATGCCAGCAGCACGACCATCGGCAGTGACGGCGCACGCGAGCCAGCCGCGCGCGCGCCCGCGGCCGGCGGAGCTCCTGCGGGTCGCGATGCCGCACGTGCAGCGGATCGGGCCACCGCTCGGCGCGGGCATCGTCGTCCTCTACTTCAGCTTCCACGCCGGTGGCTACTTCCCGGGCGCGACTGGCACTGTCGCGTGCGCGCTCATGGTCGTGCTCGTCGCACGGATCGTGTTCGCCGACCGGCCGCTGCGCGGCGTCAGCTACGGACACGCGATCGGCGCCGCGGCGCTGGCCATGTTCGGGCTCTGGACGTTCATCTCCGGGCACTGGTCCAACGCGCCCGGGCGGGCGCTGATCGAATCCGACAGGGTGCTGCTCTACCTCGCCGGCTTCCTGCTGTTCGGCGCTCTGGGCCGGACCGCCGATCGCCTGCGGTGGATGGTTCGCGGGATCGCCGCGGCTGCCACCATCGTCTGTCTGTGCGCGCTGATCACGCGCCTGCTGCCGGACGTCTGGACGCTGCCTCCGTCGGTCGCCGACGAGCGCCTCAACTATCCGCTGACGTACTGGAACTCGCTCGGCCTGCTCGCGGCGCTCGGCAGCGTGCTCTGCTTCGGGTTGACCGCCGACGACGGTGAGAGGCCGCTCGGCCGCGTCCTCGCGGCCGCCGCGCTGCCCGTCCTGGCGACGACGCTGCTGCTGACGTTCTCACGCGCGTCGATCGCGGCCGGGGCGGTCGGCGTGCTCGCCCTCGTGCTCGTTGGGCGGCCGCGCGCTCTGCTGAGCGCGATCGCCGCGACCCTACCGACGGTGCTCGTCTCGGTCCTGGCGGGGTATTCCGCCGACCTGCTGGCAACCGATCACCCGACGACGGGACCGGCCGCCCACGAAGGCCACATCGTCGCCGTCGTCGTCTTGCTCTGCGTGATCGTCGCTGTCATCGCGCGACGACTGCTGCTGCGCTTCGACGGCACGCTCGCGATCTCGCTGCCCGCGCCGCTGCGGCGTCCGCCCGGCGTCTGGGGCCTGCGGGCGGGCGCATGCCTCGTCGTCGTGCTCGGGCTCTTCGTCTGGCCGATCAAGCTGCCCAACCAGGTCGACAGCTTCGTGAACGGCGACCCCGTCGCGTCCACGGACCTGCGCGGACGGCTCGTGGACACGGGCGACAACGGCCGCATCCAGCACTGGCGCGCGGCGCTCGTCGGCTTTCACGAGGAGCCGCTGATCGGCACCGGCGCGGGGACGTTCGCGTTGCAGTGGGATCGCGTCGGCACGACCGACAAGCTGCAGCTGCAGGACGCGCACTCGCTCTACGTCGAGGTGCTCGGCGAGCTTGGCCTGATCGGCTTCCTGTTTGTCGTCAGCGCGGTCATCGCCGTCCTCGTCGGCTTCTATCGCTGTGCGCGGTCCGAGCATCGCCTGCTCGGTGGGGCGCTCTTCGGCGCCGGCCTGACGTGGGCGATCGCGGCCGGCGTGGACTGGGCCTGGGAGATGCCCGCGGTGACGTTCTGGTTCTTCGCAGCGGGCGGGCTCGCGCTCGCGGCGCCGGACGTCGATCGGCCGGCGGGTGCGTCGCGGCTGGCGGCCTGGGGGCGGCGTGCCGGCGGCTCGCGGCGCCCTGGAGGCTCGCGCGATGCCGGCGATCCGCGTGCCCGGCCCGGCCTCGCGCTCGACCGCTACGAAGTCCCGCTGCGGATCGCGGTCGGGCTCGGCTGCCTCTGGCTCGCGCTCGTCCCGGTTCGCCTCAGCCTCTCCGATAGCCGCCTGCGTGCGAGCGTGCGTGCCTTTGACCACGGCGACTGCGGGCGTGCGATCGATCGCGCCCTGGCGTCGATCAGCGCAGTTGCCGATCGGCCCGAGCCGCATCAACTGCTCGGGTACTGCGACGTCCGACTTGGCAAGCCGCAGCTCGCCGTCATCGAGATGCGCGACGCGGTCCGGCGCGACCCGCACAACTGGGAGGCGCACTACGGGCTGGCGCTCGCGCGAGCGGCCAACGGGCAGGACCCCCGCCTCGAGCTGCGCACGGCTCGCCGCCTCAATCCGCGCGACAGCACGGTCGCCGTGACGCTGCGCCTGTTGCAGACGAACGTGCCGCAGCAGTGGCGGCGACTCGCCGGCAGCGCCGCGCTGCCGCAGTCATGATGCGTCGCCCGTCTTCGCTGCGGCGCGGTCGTCCCGCGCTCGTCGTTGGGATCGCCATGGCGCTGGCCTGCGCGGCGGCTGGCTGTGGGCCGGGCGATCAGGTCTCCGATGCCCAGCAGACGCGACGCGCGCTGGCGGCGATCGACGGCCTCCATCAGGACGGCTTCACGCTCGGTCGCGCTGACGCGCCGTGGACGCTCAGCGTGATCTCCTCGCCGACGAGCTACGAGCTCGACCAGCTGCTGACGCTGCTGCCCGGCCTGTCGGATCGCTGGCTTCGCACCGGACGCGTGCGCGTGCAGATACGCACGCCGACGAAGGCGCCGTACGCCGCCAACGGCGACGAGCGGGCCGTCGCGGGCGCGCTGCTCGCCGCCGGCCTGCAGGGTCGCTACTGGAACGCGCTCGTGCGCTTCGTCGCCAACTACTCGGGCACGGTGACGACGCCGCTGCTGCGCGACCTGCTGCGCCAGTCCGGCGTGCCCGACATCGCTCGCGCGATGCGCGATCGCTCGGATGCGCAGATCCGCGGGGCGCTGAACCGGGCCGACGTCGTCGCCCGCGACGCGCACGGGACGGGGCACGTGATCTACGTCCTGAGCTCGGCCGGCGGCGCCGAGGTGGACCTCAGCCGTCAGGCCGACAAGGGGCGCCTGTCGGAGATGATCGGACGGGAGCTCGCGCGCAAGGGCTGAGCTGACGCACCGCGACGCGGCCGACGCCTGCCGACGGGTGCGGGCAGATCAGCGCCCGCCGCCGGGCCGGCCGCTCAGCCGCCGGAGGCGCGGCGCCGGCGACGCAGCTTCAAAAGCGGCGCGACGGGCCGACGCGGCGCCGGCGGCTCGCGCTCGACGATCGGCGTGCTTCGTGCGGGGGCATTGGCCGCTCTCGGCGGGACCGGCGGCAGCGGCTCGCCCGCCAGGATCGCGGCCGGCGCAGCGTTGACCATCCACGACGCCCGGTGCGGAGCGAG
This sequence comes from Solirubrobacteraceae bacterium, assembly GCA_036271655.1. GTDB lineage: Bacteria > Actinomycetota > Thermoleophilia > Solirubrobacterales > Solirubrobacteraceae > CADCVQ01. The sequence continues at coordinate 1,456 of DATBAE010000027.1, read as the reverse complement.
CTGGCGCGCGGCACGGTGGGCGGCCATCATCTCCGACGGCCGCCAGGCGCCGCCGGTGTGCGTATCGGACGCGATCACATGTGCGACGTCCTGCTCGACGAGCCAGCGCGCGAGCTGCGAGCTCGCGGACTTGCCCGGCGTGCGCAGCAGCGAGGCGCCCGTGATCTGCAGCAGCACGCCGCCCTCGGCGAGCGCCTCGAGGCGTTCCGGCGTCTGCTGGAAGCTCGAGTTCAGCTCCGGATGGGCGAGCAGGATCCGGAAGCCGCGGTCGGCGAGTGCGTAGATCGCGTTCTCGAACGCGCCGGTCAGCGGGCCGTACGGGGTCTCGACGAGCAGGTCGGTGCCGCGGTTGTCGTACGACGCGTAGTGCAGCTGCTCGTCGGTCGCGTCCTGCGCCCAGAGCAGGTCGACCTCGCCGCCCGGCACGACGCGCAGGTTCCAGCTCGGCGGGATGCGCTCCTGCAGCGCGCGGCAGGCCGGGCCGATCTCCTCCACGACGACGCGCGGGAAGTCGCCGCGCAGATGCGGTGTCGCCGCGATGATCCGAGTCTGGTTCGCGACGGCTCGTTTGAGCAGCTCGAGCGTGCCGTCGAGATGCGGGGGACCATCGTCGATCCCAGGTAGTACGTGTGCGTGAAGATCGATCATGCCGGGGATTCCGTCCGGCGCGCTCGCTGGCAGCCGTCGAAGGTCATCGTGTCAGGTTGCCAGAACGGGCGGTCGCACCGGGCGGCGACCGATCGTCGGAGTGCTCGAACTGCACCGTCACGCGGGTGCTGACGGGCGGTGGCTACCCGTCCGGCTAGCGCATCGAACGCGGCTGCGCTGGGTTAGCATGGCCGGAGGCGACGGACGCGGCCCGACGCCGGATGTCCGCGCAGACATCGTCGGCACGTACAAGGGGATTTGATGCGGGACAGCAGGTCAGCACAGACGGTTCGTCGCAGAGCGATGCTCGTTGCCGGGATCGTCATCGCAACGCTCGGCGTGAGCAGCGCCCAGGCGCTGGCCGCCGGAATCCCATCGGTAGCCCCATCCGAACTCTTGTTCAGCGATGCCGGCGGCGGTGCCGCCAGCGACGCGCAGACGGTGACGCTGACGAACACCGGCGACGCCGCATTCGACGTGAACGGCACACCGGCCGCCGATGATCCGACCCACTTCAAGGTCACAGACGTCAACTGCCACAACGCGACGCTCGATGGCGTGACGCCGACGTGCAGCGTCACGGTCGCGTTCGATGCGACCGACGACACGACGCCGGTGACCGGTTCGCTCGTCTTCAAGACCGACAGCGGTGACGTGTCGGTCTCATTGCTCGGCAACGACCCGCGCGCGCAGGTCGACCCGACGCCGCGCGCGTTCGTCGCCGCGGTCGGCACGACGAGCGCCGCGCAGCAGGTCGTCCTCACGAACACGGGCTCGGCGGACCTCACGCTGACGCTCATGCCGGTGG
>DATBAE010000026.1:0-24886 GCA_036271655.1 Solirubrobacteraceae bacterium | reverse complement strand
CGCAGCAAGACGAACGGCCGAGCCCTTCCCGCGGTTGGGTTGGCGCAGCAACTCGACGTAGGGGCGGCCGACCATGAACGCCTCGACGATCATCGCGGTGTCATCGCTAGAGCCGTCATCGACGACGACGATCTGCGCATCGAGGCCGAGCGCATCGATACGCGCCAGCACCTCACCGATCGTCGCGGCTTCGTTGAACGCAGGAATCAAAAACGAGACGCCGATCTCGCCATTGAACCTCAATCACGCCGCACGCGACGGATGCGACAGCCCTCGGATAGATTCGCCCGTAATGGTTGCGGCGCGCGACGACCGTGGTGTCGCGACGCGCCTCGGTGGCGCGGTGGCGCTGTTCCTCCTGCTCGTCGGACAGGCGCAGGTGACGGTCTTCGACGGCAGTTCGATGCTCGCGGTGGCGCAGTCGATCGTCCACCACCTTTCGCTCGCGGTCCCGCAGGACCTCGGTGTCGCCGGCCATGACGGGACGACGTACTACTCGAAGTACGGGCTCGCGCTGCCGCTGCTGTCGGTGCTGCCGGTACTGCTGGCTCAGCCGATCGGCGCGCTCACCGGGCGCACCGATCTGATCGAGGCCGCGATGGCCTCGTCGCTGATGCCGTTCGTCGCCGGCGGTCTCACGGCCGCGCTCTACCTGCTCGGCCGGCGGCTGACAGCGCCGCGGGCGGCGGCGGCGCTCGTCGCGGCCGGGACCGTGCTCGGCACGTATCTGCTGCCCTACGGCCGCGACTTCTTCACGGAGCCGCTCGTCGCGCTCGGGCTCGTCGTGATGGTCGAGCGCGCGCTCGCGGGCCGCGAGCTCGAGGCCGGCGCGGCGCTCGCGTTCGCCGTCCTCGCGCGGCCGCAGTCGGCGGCCTTCGCGCCGCTGCTGCTCGCCTTCGTGCTGCTGCGCGGGCGCGGCCTGCGGGCGGTCATGCGCACGGTTCCACCGCTCGCCGCAGTGGCGGTCGTCACCGTCGCCTACAACGTGTACCGCTTCCATGACGCGCTGCAGTTCGGATACCGGCCGCCGGTCGACCCGGGCTTCACGACGCCGCTGCTGCACGGAACGCGCGGGCTGCTGCTGAACCCGGAGAAGTCGATCGTCCTGTTCGCCCCCGCGATCGTCCTCGTCCCGTGCGCGCTCGTCGCCCTCTGGCGCCGCGAGCGCGCGACGGCGGGAGTGCTGCTGGCGCTGTTCGCGGTGACGTTCGCGCTGGCGGCGACATGGCACTCCTGGCAGGGAGGGTGGAGCTGGGGACCGCGGCTCGTCATCCCGGGGGTCGCGCTCGTGCTCGCCGCGCTCGGCCCCTGGATCGGCACGAGCCGGATCCGGCTGCGAGCGGCGGCGGCGCTCTTTTCGATCGGCTTCGTCATCTCGTTCTCGGCCGTCCTCGCGCCGCCCGGGGCGCAGCTGATCGGCCAGGCGCGGGGGACGGTGGGTCCCCAGATCGTGGCCCAGTATCGCGAGCTGCCGCAGCTCGCCGACAACTCGATCGACGCGGCCGACGGGCATAGCGGGCGCGGCGCCGATTACCGACGCTACCTCTCGACGTGGCAGGCGAACCTCGTCCGTCAGGTCGGTCGCGGCGGCGTGCTGCCGGCACTGATCGTCAGCCTGCTCCTGCTCGCCGTCCTGTCGCGTGTCACGTTGACGCTCGTCCGCGAGCTGCGCGCGGGATGAGCCCGCCGTAGGCGTCCTGGGACGAATGCGCGGAAGGCGCTAAGGTTCCGCGCTTCGGCGACACGGACAGGGGAGAATGAACATGGCACGCCCGATCATCCTCGGCGTCGTCGGTGACTCAGCGACGGGGAAGACGACCCTCACGAAGGGGCTAGTCGAGATCCTGGGCAGGGAGAACGTCACCCATATCGGGATGGACGACTACCACTGCTATGACCGCACCGAGCGCGCGGAGCACAAGATCACGCCGCTCAATCCCGACTGCAACTACATGGACATCATCGGTCAGCACCTCGCGCACCTGCGCAAGGGAGAGCCGATCCTCAAGCCCGTCTACCAGCACGGTGACGGCACGTTTGGGCGGCCCAAGTACGTCGAGCCGCAGGGCTTCGTGCTGATCGAGGGCCTGCTCGGCTACCACACGAGCGATCTCAGCGCGAACTTCGACGTGCGCGTCTTCCTGGCTCCGCCCGAGCCGCTGCGGCGCGAGTGGAAGGTCAAGCGCGACACGACGAAGCGCGGCTACAGCGAGGAGCAGGTGCTCGCCGAGCTCGACACGCGCGAGCCCGACTCCGAGGCGTACATTCGCCCGCAGCGCTCGCGCGCGGACATCGTCGTCTCCTTCCAGCCCGGCGCCGCCGACGACCCGGACCATCTCGACGCGGTGCTGACGCTGCGCGATGGCCTGCCCCATCCCGACCTCGCGTCGATGATCGAGGAGCACGCGCTCGGCGCGATCACGTTCGAGCAGGGTGCATCGGAGCTCAGGGTGCACGTGCCCGGCAACATCGATCGTGATCGCGGCGCTGCGATCGAAGAGGCGATCTGGGAGCAGATGCACTTCGCGCGTCACCTCCGCACCGAGCAGCTCGGGACCTTCGCGGTCGGCACCGACGAGGCGCATCGCTCCGAGTCGCTCGCGATCACGCAGGTCCTGATCCTGTACCACCTCGTGACGGCGAAGGCATCTGTGGCGGTCGGCGGCGACGACGTCCTGCCGCGCAAGGGCTCGTCGCCTCCCAGCGTGACGTCGGCAGCGTAAGCCGTCCGGAACCGTTCCTAAGAACGGTTCCCATTATCGTGTAGGCTGCGTGCGAGTCGTTCTCGTCAGCGACGCGCATGCAGATGCTCGATCCCTTTCAGCTCATCTTCGTCCAGCGCGGCATCCTCGAGATCGCCGCGCTGGCGATCGCCGCCGGACTGATCGGCACGTGGATCGTGCTGCGCGGCGTCGCCTTTTACGCCCATGCGGTCGGCACGGCCTCGTTTCCCGGGCTCGTGCTCGCCGAGGGGGTGGGCTTCTCGGCGCACCTCGGCGCGGGGGGCACGGCACTGGCCGTCGCGGGCTCGGTCGGCTGGCTCGCGCGCCGCGACCGTGAGCGCTACGACAGCGTCACGGCGCTCGTACTCGTCGGCGCGCTTGCGCTCGGAGTGATCCTCGCCAGCGACGTCTTCCATTCGGGTGCCAACGTCGAGACGCTGCTGTTCGGCAGCGTGCTCGTGATCGGCGCCGGCGACATCTGGTTTGCCGCCGCCGTCAGCGGGATCGTGCTCGTCGCGTCGCTGCTGCTCGAGCAGCGCTGGCTCGTGACCGGCTTCGATCCGGCCGCGGCGCGCGCGCTCGGGGCGCGCTCAGCGCTGCCCGACGTGCTCCTGCTCGGCCTCATCGCTCTCGTCGCCGTCGCCTCGCTGTCGGCGATCGGCGCGCTGCTGGCGACTGCGCTGCTCGTGGTTCCGGCCGCGACGACGCGGCTGGTCTGCTCGCGGCTGCGCAGCTGGCAGATCGCGACCGTCGCCCTCGTGATGGCCGAGGGCGTCGCTGGCCTCTGGCTCGCGGTCGAGACGAACGCCCCTCCAGGCGCCACGATCGCCGTGATCAGCGCCGGCGCGTTCGCGCTCGTGGCCGCCGGCCGCATCGTAGGGCGACGCTGGCGGCCCGCCGCGCTTGCCCTCGCCGCCCTGCTCGTCGGGGCCGGCGCCGCCGGCTGCGGCTCCGGCGCAGGCGCCGGCGGCTCCTCGCACGAGCTCAAGGTCGTCGCGACGACGACGCAACTCGGCGACCTCGTGCGCAACGTCGGTGGCCATCGCGTCGCGGTGACGCAGATCCTCAGGCCGAACACCGATCCGCACGAGTACGAGCCGCGCCCGCGCGACGTGCTCGACACGGCCGGCGCCAAGCTCGTGTTCGAGAGCGGCGACAACCTCGACACGTGGATGGCCAAGGTCGTCTCGCAGTCAGGCGGAGTGCCGACCATCGTCGACGTCGGTCGTGTCGCCGCCGTCAGGCTCCCAGGCGAGGCGAGCGGCCCGGAGGCGTCGGCCTTCGACCCCCACTGGTGGCACGACCCGGTCAACGCCGAGCGCGCGACGACGGCGATCCGCGACGCGCTCGTGCGTGCCGACCCCGCCGGGCGTGCGGCGTATGACCGCAGAGCCCGCGCCTATCTCGCCAAGCTCCGCGCGCTGAACCGGGGCCTGCACGCTTGCTTCGCGCGCGTGCCACGGGCGCAGCGCAAGCTCGTCACCGATCACGACGCGTTCAACTACTTCGCCCATCGCTACGGGATCAAGGTCGTCGGCGCCGTGATCCCGTCGCAGACGACCCAGGCGCAGGCCTCGGCCGGCGATGTCGCGCAGCTCAGCGCGCTGATCGAGCGCGAGCACGTCAAGGCCGTCTTCCCGGAGAGCTCGATCAACCCGAAGCTCGCCCGCGCGCTCGCCGAGCAGACTGGGGCCTCGGCGAGCTACACGCTCTATGGAGACACGCTCGGACCCGCCGGCTCGAGCGGCGCGACGTACCTGACGATGGAGCAGGCCAACGCCGACGAGATGCTGCGCGGATTCACCGCCGGCAAGGACGGATGCCGGGTCCCTGGGCTGTGATGCCCGAGCCGGCGACATCCAGCGCGGACCGCGGCGCCGGCGAGCCGAACGGGGGCCCGGTCCTCGTACGGGCCGTCGGCCTGGCGATCGGCTATGGCGGGCGGGCGGTGCTGACCGACGTCTCGTTTGAGCTGCGCGCCGGCCAGCGCGTCGGCGTCCTGGGCCCCAACGGCGGCGGAAAGACGACGCTGTTTCGCGCCGTGCTCGGCGAGATCGAGCCGCTCGCCGGCCGCGTCGAGTCGCCTCAGCGCTGCGGCGTCGTGCCCCAGACCGAGCGCTCGCGGCTGGACTTCCCCGTCAGCGCGCTCGACGTGGCATTGATGGGCGCCGTCTCTGGTTCGCCCTGGTGGCGACGGCCAGGGCGTGCCGAGCGCGGCCGCGCGCGCGACGCGCTGGCCGCCGTCGGACTCGCCGATCGCGCCGACACGACGTTCGGCGACCTCTCGGGCGGGCAGCGCCAGCGCGTGCTCGTCGCGCGTGCGCTCGTCCAGGACGCCCACGTCATCCTGCTCGACGAGCCCTTCAGCGGGCTCGACGCGACGAGCACCGAGCGCCTCGAGGGGTTGCTCGCGCGGCTCGCGGCGGAGGGCCGGGCGCTGCTCGTCGCAAGCCACGACGTCGAGCAGGTTCAGGGCTGGGATCGGGTCCTCTGCCTGAACGGTCGCCAGATCGCCTACGGACCGCCGCCGGAGGTGCTGACGCGCGACGTGCTGGAGGCGACCTATGGCGGCGCGATCGTCGAGCTGCCCTGCGGTGGGGGGCGCGGCGTCCTACCGGCCCACCACCACCACCACGATCACGGATGAGCTCGGTCTGGCACGCGCTGGCCGATCCCTGGAGCCAGCAGATCATGCGGCGGGCGTTCGCAGAAGTCGTGCTGCTCGGCGTCGCCGGGGGTGCGCTGGGCTGCTGGATCGTCGTTCACAACCTCTCCTACAGCGCGGAGTCGCTCGCCCACGCGCTGTTGCCGGGGCTCGTGCTCGCGGCGCTGCTCGGCCTGCCGCTGCTGCTCGGCGGCGCGGCGGGGATCGTCGTCGCGGCGCTGGCGGTGGCGCTCGCCGGCCGCGCGCCCGAGGTCGGGCGTGACACGGCGGTCGCCGTCGTCATCACCGGCCTGTTCGGGCTCGGTGTGCTGCTCGCGCTGTCGCCCGCAACGCCGCCCGGACTGCAGGGGCTCCTGTTCGGGGACGTCCTCGGGGTAGCGGACGGCGACCTGCTGCTGTCCGCCGCGCTGGCCGCGATCGTGCTCGCCGCGCTCTGGGTCCTGCATGGGCGACTGCTCATCGTCGGCTTCGATCGCCTGAGCGCCGGCGGCCTCGGCGTCGGAGCGACGTTCGTCGACGCGGCGCTGCTCGGCCTGCTCGCGCTGGCGCTGCTCGTCGCCGTGCAGGGACTCGGCAACCTGCTCGTGGTCGCCGTGCTGATCGCGCCGGCGGCGAGCGCGCGGAGGTTGTGCCGGCGCATGGCGCCGATGATCGCGCTCTCGATCGCCATCGCGGTCGCGTCGGGTCTCGGCGGCCTGTACCTCTCCTACTACGCCAAGACCGCCGCCGGTGCGTCGATCGCGGCCGTCCTCGTGGTCGCGTATCTTGCGATCGGGCTCGAGCGAGGGGTGCGCGAGTCGTGGCTCAGGCGCGCCGCCGCGACGGGCTGAACGCCCCTGTTTGCCGGCGAATTCCGGTGTCGATCGCGATTCCCTATCATTGCCGTTCGCCGCGCGGAGGTTCGCGTGGCTTTTTTGAGTCATGAAGACCTACGTCGCCAATGCCAACGATCGCGAGCGCAACTGGCTCGTCGTCGACGCCACCGGGCAAACGCTCGGTCGTCTCGCGACGCAGATCGCCGACGCTCTGCGCGGCAAGCGCAAGCCGACCTACACGCCACACGTCGACACGGGCGACTTCGTCGTCGTCGTGAACGCCGAGAAGATCGCGGTGACCGGCAACAAGCGCGCCGCAAAGATGTATTACCGCCACTCGGGCTACCCCGGTGGGCTGAAGACGCGCACGCTCAGCGACATGCTCGAGCGCCGTCCGGAAGAGGTGCTGCGCCTCGCCGTCAAGGGCATGCTGCCGCGCAACCGGCTCGCCCGCAAGCAGATCACGAAGCTCAAGATCTACGCCGGGCCCGAGCATCCGCACCAGGCCCAGAAACCGCAACCGATGGAGCTGCACTCGTGATCGACGAGAGCGCCGAGCCGCCCGAGGCCGACGAGCCCGCGGCCGACACGCCTGAGGCCGAGGCCTCCTCGCCCGCCCCCGCCGAGCCCGCCGCAGTCGAGCTCGAAGAGGACATCGAGGAGGACGAGCCCGCTCCGCGGGTCAAGCCTGCGATTCCGGGTGCCGACCTCGAGGTCGACATCGTCCTCGAGGGCGCCGATCCGCTGGCTCGCGAGGAAGCGGAGGAGCGCGAGGCCGCTGCTGCCGCCGAAGAGGCCGACCGCGCGGACGAGCAGCCGGTTGCCGCCGTCATCGACCTCGCATCGGGTGCGCGCTACCGCGCGACCGGCAAGCGCAAGACGGCCGTCGCTCGCGTCATCCTGCGGCCCGGCACCGGTGCCTACACGGTGAACGGCAAGACGCTCGACGACTACTTCCCGCGTCCCGCCCTCGGTCGCAACATCCGCCAGCCGCTGGAATGCGTCGGCTACGAGGACCGGATGGACGTTGTCGTGCGCATCCACGGCGGCGGCGTCAGCGCCCAGGCCGGCGCGCTGCGTCACGGGATCTCTCGTGCGCTGCTGGAAGCAGACCCCAACCTTCGCGGCGAGCTCAAGCGCCGCGGCTTCCTGACGCGCGATCCGCGTGTCAAGGAGCGCAAGAAGGCCGGTCTGAAGAAGGCCCGCAAGCGGCCGCAGTTCTCCAAGCGCTAGCACCCGCCCCGTGCGAAAGCTGTTCGGCACCGATGGTGTCCGAGGTCTCGCCGGCAAGGTCCTGACCGCCGAGCTCGCACTCGCGCTCGGCGCAGCGGCCACGCGCGAGATCGGCGGCGCCCGCCCGCGCGTGCTCGTCATCCGTGACACGCGTGAGTCAGGCGCGATGCTCGAGGCGGCGCTGGCAGCCGGGATCGCGGCGGCCGGCGGCGACGTGCTGCTCGGCGGCGTGCTGCCGACGCCGGCAGCGCCGCTGCTGATCGGTCGCTTCGGCTTCGACCTGGCCGCGGTGATCTCTGCCTCGCACAATCCGTTCGAGGACAACGGGATCAAGTTCTTCGGCGCCGACCGCTTCAAGCTGTCGGACGCGACTGAGCTCGCGATCGAGCGGCGCATGGAGGCCGGTCCCGGCGACGGCCCGCCCGCGCGGATCGGCTCGATCCAGCCGCTGCTCGGCACCGACGAGGACTACCTGCGGGCGCTGCAGGAGCGCTTCGACGGCCTCTCGCTCGCCGGCATGCGCGTGCTGCTGGACTGCGCGCACGGCTCGACGTATCGCGTGGCTCCCGAGATCTTCCGCCGCCTCGGTGCGACGGTGACGGTGCTCGCGGGCGCACCCGATGGCCGCAACATCAACGACGCCTGCGGCTCGACGCATACGGACACGCTGGTCGAGCGGATCCGGGCGGGCGCCCATGATGTCGGCTTCGCCTTCGACGGCGACGGCGATCGCGTGCTCGCGATCGATCGCATGGGCGTACTCGTCGACGGCGACGAGCTCGTGGCGCTCGCGACGCTGCACCTGCGCGCACAGGACCGGTTGCCGGGCGGGGGAGTCGTCGTGACGGTCATGACGAACTACGGATTCCACACGGCGATGGCAGCCGCCGGGATCGCCGTCGCGACGACGGCGGTCGGCGACCGCTACGTGCTCGAGGAGCTGCGTGAGCGCGAATGGAGCCTCGGCGGCGAGCAGTCCGGGCACATCATCGACATGGGCTTCGTCCCGTCGGGGGACGGGATCGCCTCCGCATTGCTGACGCTCGAGGCGCTCGCCGGCAGCGATCTCGCCGATCGCGACGCGATGGACAAGCTGCCGCAGAAGCTCGTCAACGTGCGCGTCGCCGATCGTGACGCAGCGATCGGGAGCGCCGAGCTCGGCGCGGCGACCGCACGCGAGGCGGCGACGCTCGAGGGTCGCGGCCGCGTCCTCGTTCGCCCGTCCGGGACCGAGCAGCTCGTGCGCGTCATGGTCGAGGCCCCGACGGCAGCGGAGACCGACGCCGTCTGCGCGCGCCTCGTCTCGATCGTCGAGACGCTCGCCTAGATCAACCGTCTCGCCCGAGCGTGACGGCGCGGGCCGCAGAATCAACCATCTAGTCTCTCTGCATGTGTGGAATCGTCGGCTACGTCGGCCAGCGCCCCGTCCAGGAGATCCTCCTCGCGGGCTTGGAGAAGCTCGAGTACCGCGGCTATGACTCCGCGGGCGTGTCGGTCCTCGCGGACGGCGAGATCGCCTCGGTGCGGGCGGTCGGCAACCTCAGCAAGCTGCGCGAGGCGGTCGCGCGCGATCGCAACGGGCATGGCGAGTCGGTCGAAGCGCTCTCCGCAGTAGCCGTAGCCGAGCAGATCGCAGCGACCGGGATCGGCCACACCCGCTGGGCGACGCATGGCCGCGTCACCGAGTCCAACGCGCACCCGCACTTCGACACGAGCGATCGCGTCCACGTCGTCGTCAACGGGATCGTCGAGAACTATCTCGTGCTCAAGCAGCGCCTTGGCGACATCGGCGCGGACTTCACGTCGGAGACGGACGCTGAGGTCATCGCGCACCTCGTCTCCCATCACATGGATGGCTGCAGCCTGCTCGACGCGGTCCGCGCCGCGTACGCCGAGCTCGAGGGCCATTACGCGTTTGTCGTCATCAGTGCCGACGAGCCCGGCACGATCGTCGGCGCCCGCAAGGAGTGCCCGCTGATCGTGGGTCGCGGCGACGGCGAGCAGTTCCTCGGCTCGGCGGTGCCGGCCTTCCTCGCCCACACGCGCGACGTGCAGTTCATCGAGAACGAGGAGATCGTCGTGCTGCGCGCCGACGGCGTCGAGTTCTACGCGCCCGACGGGTCTCCGATCGAGCGCGAGATCACGCGCGTCGACTGGGACGAGTCGACCGCCGAGAAGGGCGGCTACGAGACGTTCATGCTCAAGGAGATCCACGAGCAGGCCGATGCGGTCGCCGACACGGTTGTCGACCGCACGGCGCGCGGCGATGGCGTCGACCTGGCGGAGGCCGAGCTCGACGAATCGCTGCTGGAGAATGTCGACCGGATCCTCATCCTCGCCGCCGGAACGTCCTTTCACGCCGGTCTGATCGGCCGCTATGCGATCGAGGAATGGGCGCGGCTGCCGGTCGACATGGACGTCGCGTCAGAGTGGCGCTACCGCAACCCGATCGTCGGAGAGCGAGAGCTCGTCATCGGGATCACGCAGTCCGGCGAGACCGCCGATACCCTCGCTGCGATGCGCCTGGCGCGCTCGCGCGGCGCGAAGGTGCTCGCATGCACGAACGTCGTCGGTTCGCAGGCGACGCGAGACGCCGACGGAGTGCTCTACACGCGCGCCGGCCTCGAGGTGTCGGTCGCGGCGACGAAGACCTTCGTCTGCCAGGTCGCGGCGATGTATCTGCTCGCGCTGCGCCTGGCCGAGCTGCGCGGCACGCTCGAGCCGGCCCGGCTCACGCAGCTCGTGGGCGAGATCAAGCACTTGCCGACGCGCATCACCGAGCTCGTCGATCGCCTCGACGCACCCGTCAAGGCGGCCGCCGAGCGTCATGCAGACTCCGAGTTCTACCTCTACCTCGGCCGCCACGTGGGTCGCGCGGTCGCGCTCGAGGGTGCTCTGAAGCTCAAGGAGATCTCCTACATCGCGACCGATGCGTACGCCGGCGGCGAGATGAAGCACGGCCCGATCGCGCTGCTCGACGAGTCGACGCCGGTCATCTGCGTCGCGACCGACATGCCGATCCTCGACAAGATGATCTCCAACATCCAGGAGGTCCGTGCGCGCGGTGCACACGTCATCGCGATCGCGACCGACGGCGACGACCGGCTCGAACCGGTCGCCGAGGAGGTCATCTACATCCCTCGCACGGACTGGATGCTGCAGGCGCTGCTCGCGGTCATCCCGCTGCAGCTCTTCGCGTACTACGTCGCGCGCAAGCGCGGCCTCAACGTCGACCAGCCGCGCAACCTCGCCAAGACGGTCACGGTCGAGTGATCTGAGCCGCTCGCGAGGTTCGTGAACCCGCGGGTAGCATCGGCTTCGTGGCCGTCGGCATCGACCTGCTGGAGATCGAGCGCATGGAGCAGGCCCTCGCGCGCCGGCCGGCGCTCGCGCTGCGGCTGTTCACGGACGGCGAGCGTGCGTATGCGGCGGGGCGAGCGCGACCGGGTCAGCACCTCGCCGCGCGCTTCTGCGCGAAGGAGGCCGTCGCGAAGGCGCTGCGGCTGGAGGTCTGGAGCCATCACGACATCGAGGTCGTGGGGGAGGGGTCGCAGGTCCGCGTCGCGCTGCACGGCCAGCTTGCCGAGCTCGGCGTCGAGGTCGACATCTCGCTGACGCACTCCAAGGCGACGGCCGGCGCCGTCGCGCTCGTCACGTGACGCTCCCCGACTGGCTGGACCCGCTGCTCGGTGCGGAGCAGATGCGCGCGACGGACCGCTGGGCGATCGACGAGCGCGGCGTGCCGTCGCTCGATCTCATGGAACGCGCCGGCGCCGGACTGGCGCTGCACACCGACCGCGTCGCGCCGCGCGGGACGATCGCGATCGTCTGCGGCAAGGGCAACAACGGCGGCGACGGGCTCGTTGCCGCGCGCCTGCTGCGGGGCCTGCGCGCGAGCGTACGCGTCCTGCTGCTCGCCGCGCCCGAGGAGTACGCCGGCGACGCGGCCGAGAACCTGCGCCGTCTCGGCGGCGCGCACGAGCCGTTTTCTCTCGCGGCGCTGGCGGATGCGGCCGTCGTCGTCGACGCGATCCTCGGGACCGGCTTCCACGGCGAGCCGCATGGCGCCGCGAAGGCGGCGATCGAGGCGATCGTGCAGGCCGGCGTGCCGGTCGTCTCAGCCGACGTCGCCAGTGGGGTCGACGCCTCCACCGGCGCCGCTGCCGGAGCGTCTGTCACGGCGACCGCGACGATCACGTTCGCGGCCGCCAAGCCCGGGCACTGGGTCGCGCCCGGCAAGCAGCGCCGCGGCGAGCTGCAGGTGATCGACATCGGCATCCCGGCGGGAGCACCGGTGACACCGGACACCGGATTGCTGACGGCGCGGGTGCATGCCGTCGTACCCGGTCGCGAGGAGCCGGCGACGAAGTTCACGTCGGGCCACGTCGTCGTCGCTGGCGGCTCGCGCGGGCTGACGGGCGCGCCCTGCCTCGCTGCGCAGGCCGCGATGCGCGCCGGCGCCGGCTACGTGACCGCGCTCGTGCCCGCGTCGCTCGAGCTCGTGTTCGAGACCAGGCTGCTGGAGGTCATGACGCACGGCCTGCCCGACGACGACGGTGCGCTGGCGCCAGGGGCGGTCGACGAGGCGCTCGCCGCCCTCGACCACGCGGGCGCGCTCGTGCTCGGCCCCGGCGTAGGGCGATCGGCGCCGGCGCTCGTGTTCGCGCGCCGGCTCGCCGCTCAGGCGCCCGTGCCGCTCGTGCTCGACGCCGATGGCCTCAACGCGCACGCCGGCCGGCTCCGGCAGCTCAGGAGACGAACAGCACCGACGGTGCTCACGCCGCACGCGGGCGAGCTCGGGCGCCTGCTCGGCATCTCGAGCGAGGAGGTTGGCGCCAATCGCCTGGCCTGCGCGCGTGAGGCCGCGGTGCGGGCCGGGGCGATCGTCGTGCTGAAGGGCGACGACACGATCGTGGCGCGCCCGGACTGCGTCTCCGCGATCAACGGTCTCGGCGCGCCTGCGCTCGCGACGGCGGGAACCGGCGACGTGCTGAGCGGCGTGATCGGGGCGTTCCTCGCAAAGGGCGTCGAGCCGTTCGCCGCTGCCTGCGCGGGGGTGCGGCGGCACGCTGCGGCGGGACGCGTCGCGGCGCTCGAGCACGGACCGGGCGGCGTCATCGCAAGCGACGTGATCGCCGCGCTGCCGGGCGCGCTCGCCGGAGATCCGGAGCGCGACGAGTAGCCTGCCCGCGATGGCGGTCCAGCGCGACGAGACGGTTCGTGCGGTCGCTCGCGTCAACCTCGCGGCGATCGAGCGCAACGTCGCGCGTATGCGGCGCGCGTTCGCCGCCGGCACGCGGCCGACAGCGCTCTGCGCCGTCGTGAAGGCCGACGGCTACGGTCACGGCGCGCTCCCGGCTGCGCTCGCCGCGCTCGCCGGCGGTGCGTCGTGGCTCGCGGTCGTGGCGGCCGACGAGGCTGCGCTGCTGCGTCAGGCAGGGATCGACGCGCCGATCCTCGTGATGGGCGCGCTGGCCCCGCGCGAGCTCGACGTGGCGCTCGCGGCGCGCGCCGATGTCGTGGCGTGGGACGAGGGCTTCGTGAGCGCCGTCGGCGCCCGCGGCGGCGGCGCCGTGCACGTCAAGCTCGACACGGGCATGGGTCGGCTCGGCACGCGCGACCCGGCCGTCGCGACGCGCGTCGCCGAGGCCGCGCTCGCGACCGACGGCGTCCGGCTTGCCGGCGCCATGACGCACTTCGCGACCGCCGACGAGCGCGGCGACGCGTTCTTCGGCGAGCAGCTCGATCGCTTCGAGGTCTGGGCGCGTCCGCTGCAGGCGGCCCATCCGGCGCTCCTCCTGCATGCGGCCAACAGCGCGGCGACGCTGCGTGACCCAGCCGCCCACTTCGACATGGTGCGCAGCGGCGTCGCGATCTACGGCCTCGACCCGTTCGGAGCCGACGCGCGGGCGAGCGGCCTCGAGGCGGCGCTCGAGCTGCATTCCTACGTCGCCGCCGTCAAGGCCGTCGGCGCAGGGGAGAGCGCAGGCTACGGGCGGCGCTTCGTCGCGACGGTGCCGACGCACACCGCGACGGTGCCGATCGGCTACGGCGACGGCGTGCGCCGCGGCCTGACGAACAATGCCGACGCGCTCGTGCGCGGAAGCCGGCACGCGTTGGTCGGGACCGTGAGCATGGACAACGTGACGCTCGACGTCGGCAGCGCGGCCGCGGCGGCCGTCGGCGACGAGGTCGTCCTGATCGGCGCCCAGGGCGAGGAGCGGATCAGCGCTGAGGAGATGGCGCAGCGCCTCGCCACGATCAACTACGAGGTGACCTGTGGGCTGCTGCCGCGGGTGCCGCGCCGCTATCACCGCGACGGCGAGCCGGTGCAGGTGACGCCGCCCGCAGACCGGACGGACCGGTGAGCAAGGATCCCCCGGATCCCCGCTCGGTGGTGCGAGCGGCGCTGCAAGGCCGCTCGGCGTGGCTCGTGGGCGGGGCGCTGCGCGATGCGCTGCTCGATCGTCCGACGTCCGATCTGGACATCGTCGTGGAGGGCGATGCCGGCAGCGCTGCGCAGGCGCTCGCGCGCGCGGCGGGAGGGCCCGCCTTCGAACTCTCCGACGAGTTCGGCTCGTGGCGCGTCATGGCGCGCGATCGCGCCTGGCAGGCAGACATCAGCCCGCTGCGCGGCGGCTCGCTCGAGGACGATCTTGCGCTGCGCGACTTCACGGTCAACGCGATCGCCGAGCCGTTGCAGGGCGGCCCGCCGATCGACCCGCACGGCGGCGCCGAGGACCTCGCCGCCGGCCGGCTGCGCGCCGTCGGGTCGGGCGCCTTCGCCGACGACCCCCTGCGCGTCGTACGGCTCGTGCGGCTCGCGGCCGAGCTCGCGCTCGTGCCCGATTGCGCGACGATCGTGCTCGCGCGCAGCAGCGCCGCGGGGGCCGCCGGCGTCGCGCAGGAGCGTGTCTTCGCCGAGCTGAAGCGCATCCTCGCGGGCGACGGCGTCGTCGCCTCGCTCGCGCTCATGGACGAGATCGGGCTGACGGCGGCGATCCTGCCCGAGCTCGCCGCACTGCATGGCGTCGAGCAGAACCGCTACCACCACGCTGATGTCCACGCGCACACGATCGAGGTGCTCGAGCAGGTCGTCGCCCTCCAGGCTGACCCGGCCGCGGTCTGCGGCTCGGCGCAGGCGCACGTCGTCGGAGCGCTGCTCGCCGAGCCGCTCGCCGACGACCTCGATCGCGGCACCGCGCTGCGGATCGGCGGGCTGCTGCACGACATCGCCAAGCCACTGACGCTCGCGCGCCGCGACGACGGCACGCCGACGTTCCTCGGGCACGATCGCGCCGGCGCCGACCTGGCACGCGCGATCCTCACGCGCCTGCGGGCCAGCGAGCGGCTGAAGGCCCACGTCGCGAACCTCACCCGCCATCATCTGCGGCTCGGCTTCCTCGTGCATGAGCGCCCGCTCGCGCGCCGCGCGCTCTACCGCTACCTCAAGGCCTGCGAGCCCGTCGAGGTCGACGTCACGCTGCTTTCGGTCGCCGACCGCCTCGCGACGCGCGGCCGCAAGGCGCAGGAATCGATCGCGACGCACCTCGAGCTCGCACACGAGGTGTTGCCGGCTGCCCTTCGCTGGCGCGCCGAGGGACGGCGCGTCGCGCTGCTGCGCGGGGACCTGCTGGCCGACGCGCTCGGGCTGCGCGACGGTCCCGAGCTCGGCCGCCTGCTTGCAGCGATCGACGAGGCGCGCTTCGCGGGGGAAGTGACGTCGCCCGAGGAGGCGGTCGCGCTGGCCGCACGGCTGCACACAGAGGTCGCGGCGACGCGCGGCGAGCGCGACGCGGAGCACTAGGCTTCGCGCTCACGATGGCCGACCCAGACTGCCTCTTCTGCAAGATCGTCGCCGGTGAGATCCCGGCCACCGTGGTCGCCGAGACGGAGCGCGCGATCGCGTTCATGGACATCAACCCGGCGACGCGCGGTCATGTGCTCGTGATCCCGCGCGCGCACGCGCGCGACATCCACGAGCTCGCCGCCGAGGACCTCGCTGCCGTCGCCGCGACCGCGCAGGAGATCGCCGGCCGCGCCGTGCGCCGGCTCGGGGCCGACGGTGTGAATCTCCTGAACTCCAACGGCACGGCGGCCTGGCAGACAGTCTTTCACGTTCACATGCACGTGATCCCGCGCTACGTGGGTGACCCGCTGCGGTTGCCCTGGTCGCCGGCGCCGGGCAGCATGGACGACATCGCGGCTGCCGGTGCCGAGCTTGCGCGCGAGCAGGAGCGGCGATCCTGAGCGGGCGGCCGCTTGCGTGCGTCGATTCTTGTCGCGCGGTGCTGCATAGTTGTCATATGGCGAGCGCGTTCACGCATCGGAGGGCGGGGCAGTGGCTGCTCGCCGCCGCCGGGCTCGGGTCGCTGGCGGGTGTCGTCGTCGCTCCGAGCGCGCTGGGCGCGGCCTCCAAGGCGGTCGTCATCAGCGACCCCAGCGCCGATGTCAGCGGCCCGCTGGACCTGACGCGCGTCTCGCTGCAGCGCGCCGCTGACGGACGTCTGCGGGCGACGATGTCGTTCGCTGCAGCGGTCACGAGCGCATCGCTGATCGCGCGCACCGGGCCTCCCGGCTCCGCCTGCCTGCGAATCTGGACGGACTCCGAGCTCGATCCGACCGCCACGCGCCCCGACCACCTCGTGTGCGTCACGGCGCGCTCCGCGAAGGCGTTTCGCGGCGGCGTGTATGACTCGAGTGGGCCGGCGCCGGTCAAGCGCCTGACGGACGCCTCGATCACACTGGCAACGAGCGGGCGAAGCATCGTGATCCGCTTCACGCAGAGCTCGATCGGACGCCCGAAGAGCCTGCGCTTCGCGGCCGAGTCCACCCGCCCCGGCTGCGTTGCCGTCAGCTGCATCGACGTGGTGCCGGACGGCGGCATCCCGCAACTGCTCAAGCTGCGCTAGCGGTCTAGTACCCCTGGCGCCGCATGCCGCGTACCGCGAGCGTGCCGAACACGGCCAGCAGCCCGCCGATCGACAGCAGCGCGGGCCACGTGCCGGCCCACGTGACGTCTCCGACGAAGCCCTGGCGCACCCCCTCGAGCACGTGCGTCACGGGGTTGACGTCGGAGACCGTCTGCAGCCAGCTGGAGAGCAGCTCGCGCGGGGCATAGGCGGTCGTCAGGAAGATCGAGACGAACGCGCCGACCTGCATCAGCGGCGCCGCCTGCTGGGTGCGGAAGCGCAGCGCCAGCACCGTCGCATAGCAGGCGGCGGCGGCCGCCAGGCCCATGACGAGCAGCGCGGCGAGGGCGAGTGCGCCGACGCCCGGCCAGTCGACGCCGAGGGCGAACGCCACGATCAGCAGGAACGTCGCCGGCAGCAGGCAGCGCACGCATGCCGAGCCCACGACCCCAGCCAGCAGCACCGGCCGCGGCGACGGCGCGAGCATGAGCCGGTCAAACCAGCCCCGCTCGATGTCGCGCGCGAGGTTCACGCCGGTCGCGGCGCCCGTGAAGCCGGCACCCTGCAGCATGCCGACGGGAACGATGAACGTGCGGAAGTCCGACCCGCCGAAATGAGGCAGGGCGGCGGCGCGTCCAAAGACCGCCGCCAGCCCGAGCATGAAGATCGTCGGCGCGAGAATGCCCGGAATCGCGCCGCCCGGGACGCGCAGGATCTCGTTGAGGCCGCGACGGATGAGCGCGCCGATCGTGCGCAGGTCGCCGCTCACGCTGCTCACGCTGCTCACGCTGCTCACGCTGCTCACGCAGCGCCCAGCCGTCCGCGCAGCGCCAGCACCGACAGCCCGGTCGCCCCAAGCGCGACGCCCAGCGCCGCGGCGAGGCCTTCGAGCAGCGGGCGCAGCGCGTTGTCGAACGCGATCGGCTGGCGCATCCCGTTCGCGATATAGGAGAGCGGGTTGTACGCCGCGATCACGTCGGCCGGCGCGCTCAGCAGGTTGGCCGGAAAGAACGCCGACGAGACGAAGAGCACGACGAAGACGAGCGGGAAAATCCCCTGCACGGTCGACGCGTTGCGTGCCCGCAGCGCGATCATCACGCCGAGCGCGCCGAAGCCCGTGCCGGCGACGGTGCCGATCGCGAGGACCGACAAAACGCCGAGCACGCCACCCTTGATCGCGGCGCCGAAGATCGTCCCGAGCACGAGGAAGTACGTCACCTGGGCGGCGGCGATGACGCTCGCCGCGAGGACGCGGCCGAGGACGATCGCGATCCGCGGCGTCGGTGAGGCGACGAGGCGATCGAAGAACCCGCCCTCGATGTCGAGTGCGGCGGCGATGCCCGCGCTGACGCCGCCGAGCAGCAGCGACTGGGTGATCGCGCCCGCGAGCTGGAAGTCGAGGAAGCCGTCGACGTGCGGAAAGCCGGGCAGCATCGTCGTGCGCTCCAGCCCGCCGACGTTGACGGCGAGAAACAACGTCGGCATGAGGACGAGCGGGGCGAGGAACTGTGGCTTGCGCAGGGCGTTGCGCAAGGCCCTGCGTGCAAGCGCGACGACGACGCGCGTCACACGAGCTCCGGCTCGGGCTCGGGCTGGGCCTCGTCGGCGCCTTCCAGTCGCTCCCCGGTCTTCGCAAGGAAGACGTCGTCGAGCGTCGGCTGCTTGAGCTCGAGCTCGGCGACGGCGATGCCCGCCTCGTCGAGTGCGCGCAGGACCGGTGCGATGTCGGCTGCGCCGTCGCGCAGGCCAATCGACAGATGGCACGAATCTGTGGCCGGGCGCAGCTCGCCGTGACCGGCGACGACCTCACGGGCGCGCTCGACGTCCGAGCCGCCGGCAAGCAGCAGGTCGAGGTGAGGGCGGCCGATCTCGGCCTTCAGCTCCGCCGGCGTGCCGCCCGCGACGATCTTGCCGGCCGCGATGATGCCGAGGCGGTCGGCGAGCTGGTCGGCCTCCTCGAGGTACTGCGTCGTGAGGAAGACGGTCGTGCCCTCGTCGCGCAGCCTGCGCACCTCGTCCCACAGCGTCAGCCGCGAAGTCGGATCCAAGCCGGTTGTCGGCTCGTCGAGAAAGAGGACCTGCGGCTCGTGGATCAGTGCCATCGCGAGGTCGAGGCGGCGGCGCATGCCGCCCGAGTACGTGCCGACGCGGCGGCCGGCAGCCCGGCTGAGGCCGACCCGCTCGATCAGCTCGGCGCCGCGGGCGCGCACCGTGCGGGGCGCGATGCCGTGCAGCGTCGCCTGCAGCTCGATCAGCTCGCTGCCGGTCATCAGCGGGTCCAGCGCGGCCTCCTGCAGCGCGACGCCGATCCGGCGGCGGACGTCGGACGGCTGGGCGGCGACATCGAATCCGGCCACGCGAGCGACGCCACCGGTGGGACGCAGGAGGGTGACGAGCATCCTCACCGTCGTCGTCTTGCCGGCCCCGTTGGGGCCCAGAAAGCCATAGACCTCGCCGGCTTCGACCTCTAGGTCGATCCCGTCGACGGCCTTGACTCCACCCCGGAAGGCTCGCTCGAGCCCGATCACCTCAATCGCAGCGATACGGCGATGATATTGCACGCGCAACTTGTTTCGGGCGGGCGGTCGCAACAAACGACGGCGGGCTGGTGTTGAATGCTGGCATGAACCGTCATCGAGTCCTTCCGTGCTCCGCCCTGCTCACAGCCGTCATCGCGCTCGCATTGCCGGCCGCCGCGTCGGCAGCGGTGACCGAGCTCGGCCAGCTCCCTGACGGCGTGCACGGCGTCTGCCCGGACGCCTGTCAGGCGATCTCCCACACGACCGGCTACCAGGCCAAGGTCGGTCCCGATCGCACGCTCTACGAGGCGCCCGCCGACGGTCGTATCGTGGCGTGGACCGTCGCGCTGGGCAAGCCCGGGCCGAAGCAGACCGCGTTCTTCAGCGACCACCTCGGTGGCGAGTCGTCGGCTGCGATCGTCGTGCTCGCGGCCGACAAGAAGCTCGCCCGCCACGTGGTCGCCAAGGGGCCATTGCAGAAGCTGACCAACTACCTCGGCCAGACGGTCCAGTTCCCGCTCACCGAGACGCTGCCGATCAAGAAGGGCCAGTACGTCGGGCTCACGGTGCCGTCGTGGGCGCCGTTGCTGCAGCTGGCGCTCGGCTCGGACACGTCGTGGCGCGCAAGCCGCCCCAGGACGCTGTGCGGCGATCCTGCGGTCACCTCAATGCAGACCGCGCTGCTCGGCGACAAGTCCTCGGCGACGTTCGCCTGCCTGTACCGCACGGCGCGCCTGACCTACAGCGCGACGTTCATCCCGAACCCGGTCATCCCGAAGCCGCCGGTCAAGAAGGCGACGACGACCAAGAAGACGACCACGACTCCGAAGACGACGACGACGCCGAAGTAGTGGCGCTCAGCAGGCGCCGCGGTTCTGCGCGCAGAACGTGTTGAACTCGCCGGTCGCGGCCTGCGTCGACGTGCCGGGCGTCGCTCCGCCGGTCGTGGGAGATCCGGTCGACGCCGCCGGCGGCGGAGCTGCGGGCGGCGTCGCCGTGACGGGCGGCGGGGTCGTCTGATCGGTCGTCGTCGGGGTGGTCGACGTCGTGGACGTCGTCGTGTCGACGAGTGGCGCAGGGGTTGTCCCGGTGGGGACGGTGAGGTCAGGCGAGGACTTCGGGATCTGGGTCGAGAGATCCTGGTCTGAGCCGCACGCGCTCACCCCACCGGCGAGTGCGACGACGGCGAGCAGGACGAGGGGGGCCTTGCGGCGCATCGCCGGACCGGTCAGGTGACCGGATCCATGCGCCGGCCACAATGCGGACAGTCGTTGAGATCGCGCTGCGCGAGCTGGTCGCACCAGGAGCAGAAGCGCAGGTTCTCGACGGCCCAGGGCAGGCGAGACTGCGACGGCGCGAGCGGCAGGACCTTGCCCACGATCTCGAGCGTCTCCCCGCTGTCGCGATCGACGTAGACGCGACCCGGTTCGGCTTCGCGGATGATCTCGCGACCAGATTGGGGCCCGCGCATCCGGTAGCGCTGAGTGGCTGACACGTTGCGAACCCTAGCAAGCCGCGGGGCATCGGCGGGCTTGCACGTGCTCTCCGGGCGCTGCGCGAGGGCGTCGACGAGATGCCAGCAACACCGTCCGCGCTGCTTGTCTAGACTCCCGCGCTCGCATGACCCCGACACCCTTCAGCATGAGGCTTCTGGGGCTCGCCGCGTGCGGATTGCTCGCCGGCGGCCTGAGCGCCTGCCAGAACGACAAGGTCCCGAAGAACGCCGACCTCATCACCGGCAAGAAGGCCTTCGTGGCGAAGTGCAGCGCCTGCCACACGCTCGCCCACGCGGACGCCAAGGGAACTGTTGGGCCGAACCTCGACGCGGCCTTCAAGGAGTCGCTGAAGGAGGGCTTCGGCCGCAACACGATCCACGGCGTCGTATTCGATCAGATCCGCCACCCGGCGAAGGTGCCGAAGGACAGCGGGGCGTACATGCCGCCGAAGATCGTCACCGGCGACACGGCCCGCGACGTCGCCGCGTATGTCGCGGCCGTCGTCGCGCTGCCCGGCAAGGACACCGGCAAGCTCGCGACCGCGGTCGCTCCGGCAGGCGGCGGCAAGCCCGTCGCGGCATCCGGCGGAAAGCTCGACCTGCCCGCCGACCCGAGCGGCCAGCTCGCCTACGTGACGAAGGTGGCCACCGCGCCGGCCGGCCCGATCGAGATCGACTCCAAGAACGCCTCCTCGACCCAGCACGACATCGCGATCGAGGGCAACGGCGTCAACACGAAGGGCTCCGTCGTCGCGAACGGTGGCACATCGACGATCAAGGTCACGCTCAAGCCCGGCAAGTACACGTTCTTCTGCACGCTCCCGGGCCACCGCGAGGGCGGCATGGAGGGCACGCTCACCGTCAAGTAGCGGTCGGCGCGGCGGCCGCACCGGGTGGACCCGGCGCGGCCGGCGCGGTCCCTGCCCGCCCGTGCCTCGTGCATGCGGTGCGTGACCGGCTGTGCGGGGCCCGTGGCGGACGGGCAGCGGGGGCGCGGCGGGCGGGAGCCTCTGCAGCCGGAGGGAGGCGGCTGCGGGCGGGGCAGGCGCTGCGCACAGGCAGGAAACCCCCGAACGGGCCGCGGTCGCGGCCCGGCTACGTCCTCAGAAGATGGCCTTCAGAGCCACGGTGAGCAGGACGACCGCGACGGCGACCGCCAGGACGCGCAGCAGCAGGGAGAACGCGGCATCCTCGGACTCCCACGGCGGGCGCATCGGCTTCATGGCGCGGCGCCTGTTAGAGGATGTAGACGGCCGTGTACACGACCACCCACATGACGTCGACGAAGTGCCAGTAGATGCCCGGGACCTCGACGCCGTGATGGTGCTCAGGCGAGTAGTGGCCGCGGAACGAGCGCACGGTGACCATCACGAGCAGCGACAGCCCGATGAAGACGTGGGCACCGTGCAGGCCGGTGAGGCCGTAGAAGATCGTGCCCTGGGCGAAGTCCTGCGGCGAGAAGCCGATGTGGACGTACTCGTTGATCTGGATGAAGAGGAAGGTCGCGCCGAGCAGCGAGGTGAGCAGCATGCCGGCCTTCAGCCCGAAGCGGTTGCCGTTCTTGATCGAGAGCTGCGCCCAGTGCAGCGTCAGCGACGAGCTCAGCAGGATGGCCGTGTTCATGCCAGCGACGGCGACCGGCAGCTCATGTCCCTGGACCGGGAACCATTGGTGTCCGACGGCGACGAACCGGATGAAGAAGTAGGCCGTGAAGAAGGCCCCGAACACCATGATCTCGGAGATGATGAAGAGCAGCATCCCGAGGATCTCGTGCGATACGCGCGAGCTGCGATTCGCCGCCGGCGGCCCGTGATGGTCCCCGTGGCCGTGGTCGTCGTGGTGCTCGAGCCCGATGCCCGCGCTGATTCCTGCTGCTTCCATGGCTGCTAGCCGACCTCCGCGGGGTGCTCGGCGACGATGTGCTCGACGGCGATGTTCGACGCCTTCCGCACGCGAGTCAGAAGATCGGCACGCAGCCAGCCGGATCGCGTCACCGGCAGCGTTGAGATGATGATCCGCGAGACGCGGTAGAACTGCAGCGCGTTCATCGTCGCGGTGTAAGGGTCGGGATCTCCGACCATGCCTGCGACGAGCAGCCCCTCGCGGCGCATCTTGTCGAGCGTGTTGCCGAGGCGCGCGCGCGCGACGGCGGCGGCACGACCGTCGCCGTGGGCCTGCAGCGGGACGACGACGATGAAGAGCATGTCGTCGACCTCGGCCGCGACCTCCTTCATGCGCGCTCGCAGGTCGCCGCGCCCGGCCGTCACGTTGGCGACGACGAGCGTGACCTGGAAGGGGAGGCCGTCGGCGTCCATGTCGGACACGACGTGCGTCACCGGCACGCCGGTGCCGTCCTGGATGCGCTCGATCAGGTCGCGCCGCAGCCAGCCCGAGGATGCCGAGGGCAGCGTCGAGATGATGACCTCGTCGGGCTTGTACTCGTCGATTGCGTCGAGCGTCGCCGTGTACGGGTCCTCGTCGCCGAGCTCGCCGCTGGCGACGACATCGACGCCGCGCAGGTAGGAGAGCGTCAGGTCGAGCCGCACTTGCGCGGAGTCGCGCACGGCGTCGTCGTAGATGACGTAGCCCGAGCGCGGACGCGTCATCGGTACGACGAGCGTGAAGCTCGTGTCGGGCTCCTTGGAGCGCTCGCGCACGAGGTTGAGCAATGTGGCGCCGCCGATCGTCTGGTTGGCGACGACGAGGATGTGCTTGGCCATCAGTGGTTGTCCCCGCAGGTGAGCACTAGTGGTCCCCGTCCGTGTCGCCGGCAGCCGGGCCGTGGCCGTGGCCGGCGCTCGACGCCGTTGCGCCCGCCGGCTGCGGTACCTCGGCGCCCTTCAGGACGCCATGCACGGCACCCGGCACGCCGTACTCGTAGGGCCCACCGACAACCGTCGGGATCGCCTCGAAGTTGAAGATCGGCGGCGGCGAGGAGACCTGCCACTCGAGCGTCAGCGAGCGCCACGGGTTGGACACCGCGCGCGGGCCGCCGCGCCAGGACGCGATCATGTTGTACGCGAAGACGAGCGAGCTGAGGCCGAGGAAGAAGCTCATGATCGAGATCGCGAGGTTCCAGCCGGCCCACTGCTGCGCATAGTCGGCGACGCGGCGCGGCATGCCCTGGATCCCGATCACGTGCATCGGCGCGAACGTCGCGTTGAAGAAGATGAACGTCAGCCAGAAGTGCAGCTTGCCAAGCTTCTCGTCGTACATCCGGCCCGTCATCTTCGGGAACCAGAAGTAGACGCCGGCGAAGATCGTGAAGAGCGACCCGCCGAAGAGCACGTAGTGGATGTGGGCGACGATGAAGTACGTGTCGCTGACGTGGATCGTCACGGGAATGATCGCGAGCATCACGCCGGAGATGCCTCCGAGCGAGAACATCGTCAAAAAGCCGAGCGCGAAGAGCATCGGCGTGTCGAGGTGCAGCACGCCGCGCCACAGCGTCGCCAGCCACGAGAAGATCTTGATGCCGGTCGGCACGGCGATGATCGCGGTCGTGATCATCATCGGGACGCGGATCCAGTCCTGCATGCCCGAGACGAACATGTGGTGCGCCCAGACCGTGAAGCCGAGCACGACGATCGCCAGCAGCGAGAAGGCCATCATCCGGTAGCCGAAGATCGGCTTGCGCGACTTCACCGCGAGGATCTCCGAGATGATCCCGAAGCCGGGCAACATCATGATGTAGACCGCCGGGTGCGAGTAGAACCAGAAGATGTGCTGGTACATGAGCACGTCGCCGCCGTGTGCCGGCTCGAAGAAGTTGAAGCCCAGCGAGCGGTCGAAGAAGACCATGAACTGCGAGACGGCGATGAACGGCGTCGCGATGACGACGAGCAGCGACGTGGAGAAGTTCGCCCACACGAGCAGCGGCATCCGGAAGAAGCTCATTCCGGGGGCGCGCATCGTGATGATCGTCACGAGGAAGTTCAGGGCGGTCGCGATCGAAGAGGCGCCCGCGAACTGCACTCCGATCGTGAAGAACACCTGTCCTTCTGGCGCTGTCACCGAGAGCGGCGCGTACGCCGTCCAGCCGCTGGCGAACGAGCCGCCGGGAGCGAGGAAGGAGAGCAACATCATGATCCCGGCGAGCGGGAGCATCCAGAACGACAGTGCGTTCAGGCGCGGGAAGGCCATATCGGGGGCGCCGATCATGATCGGGATGACGTAGTTCCCGAGGCCCGCGAAGACGGGGATGATGAAGAGGAAGATCAGCAGCGACGCGTGCACGCTGAAGAGGCCGTTGAACGTGTTCGCATCGACGAACTGACGGCCTGGCTGGGCGAGCTCGGCGCGCATCAGCATCGCGAACAGGCCACCGACGAAGAAGAAGAAGAACGAGACGACGACGTACTGGATCCCGATGACCTTGTGGTCGGTGTTGATCCGGAAGTAGTCGCGCCACGAGGTCGCGCCATGGCCGGAGTGGTCCTCGGCGCGCGTCTTGCGGCCGGTCGCCCAGTAGAACCAGTAGTCGAAGCCGCCGAGCCCGATCAAAAAGCCGATCGGAGCGAGGAA
>DATBAE010000025.1:0-97720 GCA_036271655.1 Solirubrobacteraceae bacterium | reverse complement strand
GCGGTGTGGGTCCAGGCCGGGCAGCACAACCGGATCATGGCCTCGTTCCGTCCCCACGGCGGGCGCTTCGGCGCCCCCGTCGAGATCGGGCGCACGAGCGTCTTTGCGAGCGCGCGCCCGCAGATCGCGGTCGCCGAGCGCGGCGCGGCAACGATCGCGTGGAACGGCGCAAACGCGATCGACGTGGTGCGGCGCCCACGAGGGCCGTGTGCCGCCGGACGCCCGCGCGGGTGCTTCGGGGCAGCGCAGCGCTTCTCCGCCGGAGCCGACCAGGCGGTCGCGATCAGCCCCGGCGGCCGCGGCTTCCTCGTCTGGGCGGCGAACGCCCGAGAAGGCGGCGAGGTGCACACGCGACTGCGGATCGCGGTCGCGCAACCCGGCCATCCGTATGGACACTCGCAGGCGATTACGACCACGGGCGACGCCAGCCAGCCGACGATCGCGGTGCTGTCGGGTCAGAGTGCCGTGGTCGCTTGGCGCGGGTCGCTGCCCGCCGGCGGCGAGCAGAACAGCGACGCGACGATCCTCGCGGCCGAGCGCGACGCCGACGGCACGATCTCCGCACCGCAGGCCGTATCGGCCTTCCCGGGATCCGATCCCCAACTCGGGACCAACGAGCAAGGCGAGGCGATCCTCGCGTGGAACCAGCGCAACTCGACCCCCCAGAACCCCGACGGCGGCGAGGTGGCGGCGGCCGTGCGAGCGCCGTCCGCGCAGCTGTTCAGCGCTCCGACGACGATCTCGGCCCCCGACATCTATGCCTCAGCGGCCTCGCTCGCCGTCGACACGTCGGGCGCCGCGACCCTCGTCTTCACGGCGGCAGCCGGGATCTCGACCCCGTCGGCGTCAGGCGGCCCAGCCAACGGGCCGGTCGTGCTCTCGTACTACCACCCGTCCGGAGATCCGGGGTTCGTCTTCTCGCAACGGCTGCCGGACGGATTCATGGACGCCCGCGTTCTCGCCACAGGCCAGGACGTCTCGATCATCAGCGGTGGCGACGGCGATCGCACGCTCGTCAGCGACCCCGCCTACTGAGCCGGATCGCGCCAGCCGAACGCACGACGCGCGCTACGGAGACCCCAGCCGCTCGATCCCGCCGAGGAAGACGCGGGTCGCGAACTGCGTCGCGCCCTCGACGTCGGGCGGCTCGCGCTGGATCATCGCGACGCCGACCTCGAGCGCCGCGCCGACCATCGCCGCGGCCATGTACTCGGCGTCGACGGCCGGCACGATGCCGGCGCTGATCGCCGTGCGCAGGTCGGCGGCGAGCTCGTCGATCCCGGCACCGAAGATCGGCTCGTCGAACATCGCGCGGATCGTGCCGCTGTTGCGGCGCATCAGCGCGAACGCCTCCGGGTCGTCGGCGAGAAAGCCGAAGTACTCGCGGTAGCCGGCGGCCACGAACTCCTCGAGCGAGCGAGCCTCGCGGCGCGCGGCCTGCACGCGTGCCCGGACGCGCTCGGCGGCCTGCTCGAGTACAGCGCGAAAGAGCGATTCCTTGTCCGGGAAGTAGTTGTAGAACGTCCCGCTTGCAAGCTGCGTGCGGCGGATGACGTCGCGCACGGTCGCGCTGCCGTAGCCGAGCTCGGCGAAGACGCAGCGCGCCGCGTCGAGGATCGCGGCCCGGTTGGCGGCCTTCGTCGCCGCGCGACGCCCGCCGCTGTCATCCTCGGCGATCACGGCAGCTGTCGGCGACGTGGGCATGAATCTGGATCATCACGCCTCGATCGGCAGAGAACGTGACGGCGGCGTCACTTTACGCCACGGGGACCATCACCCGCGCGCGATCCTGCCCCGGCAGCTCAGCGATCCGGCGGCACGCCGGGATCCATCAGGCCGCCCCCGCGGGAGCGTCGCACGAGATAGACGATCCCGGCCGCGAAGACGATCGACAGGCCTATTCCCGCGCCACGGTTGAGCAGCAGCTGGGCGACGATGCCGGCCAGCAGCGAGCCGCCGATGCCGATCGCGATCGTCTCGGTGATCGTCATCGGATCCCTGCCGGGCAGGGCGAGGCGCGCGAAGGCGCCGACGAAGAGCCCGATCAGGCACAGCACGATGAGGTACGTCAGGAAGTTCATGGCGTCGGCAATCTACCCCGCAGCAGCACGGACTACGCCGCTATGCCGGGACCGACGTGCTGCGGGGGACCGAATGGGCCCGTGTCGGCGTCGCCATCCTCCTCGCGGTCGATCGTGCCGAGGTAGCGGTCGACCATCCGCGCACACTGGCGCCCCTCGTTGATCGCCCAGACGATCAGCGACTGGCCGCGGCGCGCGTCGCCGGCGGCGAACACGCCGTCGACCGAGGTCGTATACGGGCTGATCGCCTTCGCGTTGCCGCGCGGGTCCTTCTCGACGCCGAGGTCGTCGAGCAGATCCTGCTCGGGATACAGGAAGCCCATCGCGAGCAGCACGAGGTCGGCACGTAGCTCGCCCTCCGTGCCCGCAACGGGCTTGAAGGGCGGCGCGGGCTCGGCCTGCGCGTAGTGCAGCGCATGGACGCGCCCGTCGGCGGTTCCCTCGAAGTGTGTCGTCACGACGGAGTAGTCCTGCTCGCCGCGGCCCGCGTCGCGGGCCTCCTCCATCGCGTAGGAGAGGCGGAACTTCTGCGGCCACAGCGGCCATGGCGTGCGATCGTCGGGGCGATGCTCGGGCGGCTCGGGAAGCAGCTCGAGCTGCGTGATCGACGCTGCCCCCTCGCGCAGCGAGTTGCCGACGCAGTCGGCGCCCGTGTCGCCGCCACCGATCACGACGACGTGCTTGTCCTTCGCCGTCAGACCTGCGAGTGCCGGCGGCTCGGCGCCGGTCGCCGTGTCGGTCTGCGTCGCCACCCAGCGGTTGCGGTCATACAGGTAGTCCATCGCGAAGTGGATGCCGTCGAGCTCGCGGCCCGCAACCGCCAGATCGCGCGGGACGCGCGAGCCGGTCGCCAGGACGACGGCGTCGAAGCTCTCGCGCAGCTCCTCAGCCGAGATGTCCTTGCCGACGTCGACGCCGCAACGCACGTCGATGCCCTCGGCGACGAGCTGGTCGACACGACGCTGGACGACGTCCTTCTCGATCTTGAAGTCCGGCACGCCGAAGCGGATGAGCCCGCCGGCCGCCTCGTCGCGCTCGAACAGCGTCACGGCGTGGCCCACGCGGCGCAGCTGCTGCGCGGCGGCCATCCCGGCCGGGCCGGAGCCGACGACCGCGACGCTACGCCCGCTCTCGCGCTTGGGCGGGCGCGCGGCGATCCAGCCTTCCTCCCACGCGCGGTCGACGATCGAGTTCTCGATCTGCTTGATCGTGACCGCATCGCCCTCGCGGATCTCGAGCACGCAGGCGGCCTCACAGGGCGCCGGGCAGAGACGACCGGTGAACTCCGGGAAGTTGTTCGTCGCGTGCAGCTGGCGAATCGCGTCCTGCCAGCGGTCGCGGTAGACGAGGTCGTTCCAGTCGGGGATCAGGTTCCCGACCGGGCAGCCGTTGTGGCAGAACGGCACGCCGCACTCCATGCAGCGCGCGCCCTGAGCGGCGAGCTCGGGATCGGGCCGGCGGATCGCGAACTCCTTGTAGTCGTGCGCGCGCTCCACCGGGTCGCGGTAGGGCACGCCGACGCGCTCGATCTTCAGGAAGGCACCGATCTCGCCCATGGCGTTTACCCGACCTCTTTCGCAGCGGCGGCGTGACCGGCCGCCGAGCCGTTCGACGCAGCCGCCTCGGCTGCTGCGCGCTCGGCGAGCACCCGCTTGTAGTCGACCGGGAAGACCTTCACGAAGTGCGAGCGCAGCTCGTCCCACTCGTCGAGCACGCGCCGGCCGACGTCCGATCCGGTGCGCTCGACATGCTCGGCGACGAGCGCGCGCAGCTCGATCTCGTCGCCCTCGTCAAGCTCCTCTAGCTGGTTGCGCATCTCCGGGTTGACGCGTCGGGAGAACGCCCCCTCCTCGTCGAGGACGAACGCCAGCCCCCCGCTCATCCCGGCGGCGAAGTTGCGACCCGTCGGGCCGAGCACGACGACCCGCCCGCCCGTCATGTACTCGCAGCCATGATCGCCGACACCCTCGATCACGGCGCTCGCGCCCGAGTTGCGGACGCCGAAGCGCTCGCCGGCGAGGCCGCGCGCGAACAGCTTGCCGGCCGTCGCGCCGTAGAGGACGGTGTTGCCGATGATGACGTTGTCCTCGGCGCGATACGTCGAGCCGTCGGGCGGCATGATTGCGATCGTTCCTCCGGACAGGCCCTTGCCGGTGTAGTCGTTGGAGTCGCCGTGCAACGTGAACTCGACGCCGGGCGCGAGCCAGCCGCCGAACGACTGCCCGGCCGAGCCTCGGAACTCGACGCTGATCGTGCCCGTCGGCAGGCCCTCCGCGCCGTGCTCCCGCGCGACGTGGCTGGAGAGGATGCCGCCGACGCAGCGGTTGACGTTGTGGATCTTGTGCTCGAGCGCCACCGGCGTGCCGTCGCGCAGCGCGGCGGCCGACTGCTCGACGAGCGTCCAGTCCAGCGCGTCCTCGAGCACTGGCTCCTGTGCGCGGACGCGGTGCAGCGGTGCGCCCTCCCGCACGTCGGGCGGGGCGAGGACGTTCGAGAGGTCGACGCCGCGCGCCTTCCAGTGCTCGATCACGTCGTCCTGGACGAGCAGGTCCGAGCGGCCGATCAGCTCGTCGAGCGTGCGGATCCCGAGCGAGGCCATGATCTCGCGCGCCTCCTCGGCGACGAAGAAGAAGAAGTTGACGACGTGCTCGGGCGTGCCCTTGAAGCGCTTGCGCAGCTCCGGATCCTGCGTCGCGATGCCGACAGGGCAGGTGTTCAGGTGGCAGGCGCGCATCATGATGCACCCGGCCGCGATCAGCGGCGCCGTCGAGAAGCCCATCTCGTCGGCGCCGAGCATCGCGGCGATCACGACGTCGCGACCGGTCTTCAGCTGGCCGTCGGTCTGGACGATGATGCGCGAGCGCAGGTCGTTGCGCAGCAGCGTCTGCTGCGTCTCGGCGAGACCGATCTCCCAGGGGACGCCCGCCGATTGGATCGAGCTCAGCGGCGAGGCGCCCGTGCCGCCGTCGTGGCCGGCGATCAGCACATGGTCGGCGTTCGCCTTCGCGACGCCCGCGGCGACGGTCCCGACGCCGACCTCGGAGACGAGCTTGACCGACACCTGCGCGGTCGGGTTGGAGCAGCGCAGGTCGTAGATGAGCTGCTTGAGGTCCTCGATCGAATAGATGTCGTGGTGCGGCGGAGGCGAGATCAGGCCAACGCCCGGCGTCGTGTGGCGCACGCCGCCGATGTAGTCGTCGACCTTGTGACCGGGCAGCTGGCCGCCCTCGCCGGGCTTTGCGCCCTGCGCCATCTTGATCTGCAGCTGGTCGGCGTTCACGAGGTAGTGGATCGTGACGCCGAAGCGCCCGCTCGCCACCTGCTTGATCGCCGAGCGGCGCAGGTCGCCGTTGGCGTCACGCGTGAAGCGGACCGGATCCTCGCCGCCCTCGCCGGTGTTCGACTTGCCGCCGAGGCGGTTCATCGCGATCGCGAGGTTCTCGTGCGACTCGCGCGAGATCGACCCGAGCGACATCGCGCCCGTCGCGAAGCGCTTGACGATCTCCTTGGCGGGCTCGACCTCGTCGAGGTCGAGCGGGGCGGCGCCGCCGGACTTGAACTTCATCAGTCCGCGCAGCGTGGCTCGGCGGGAGGCGTCGTCGTTGGCGAGCGCCGCGTACTCGCGGTACTTCGCGAGCGCGTCGCCGTCTGAGTCCGAAGCGCGGACTGCGTGCTGCAGCAGTGCGATCGTCTCGGGGTTCCACATGTGGTGCTCGCCCTCGCGGCGCCAGGCATAGATGCCGCCGACGGGCAGCAGCTGCTCGTGGTCGGCCGGGTAGGCCGCCGCATGACGATCGAGCGTCTCGCGTGCGAGCACCTCCATGCCGATGCCGCCGATGCGCGAGGCGGTGCCTGTGAAGTGCCGGTCGATGAGGTCCTTCTCGAGGCCGACCGCCTCGAAGATCTGCGCGCCGCAGTAGGACTGCGTCGTCGAGATCCCCATCTTGGAGATCGTCTTCAGCAGGCCCTTGCCGATCGCCTTGACGACGTTGCGCTCGCCAGTGTTGGCGTCCTCGATGCCGGCGATGCGCTTCTCCGCGACCATCTCGTCGACGGTGTCGAGCAGCAGGTAGGGGTTGATCGCCTCGCAGCCGTAACCGACGAGCGTCGCCATGTGATGCACCTCGCGCGGCTCGCCCGACTCGAGCACGAGGCCGGTCTGCAGGCGCGTGCCCTCGCGCACGAGGTGCTCGTGGACGGCGGCGACCGCCAGCAGCGACGGGATCGCAGCGCGCTTGGGCCCGACCTGACGGTCGGACAGGATCAGCACGCTGACGCCCGCGGCGACGGCATCGTGCGCGTCGTCGCAGAGCTGCGCGAGCGCCGCCCGCATTCCCTCGGGACCGTCGGCGATCGTCCACGTGATGTCGAGCGTGTGGGCGCGGAAGATCTCGTCGTGGACCATCCGCAGCGTCTCGAGCTCCTGGTTGCGCAGGATCGGCTGATCGAGGATCAGCTTGTGCGCGTGCTCGGGCGTCTCGGCGAGGAGGTTGCGCTCACCGCCGATGCCGGTTGCCAGCGACATGACGATCGACTCGCGGATCGGATCGATCGGCGGGTTCGTGACCTGCGCGAAGAGCTGCTTGAAGTACGAGAACAGCGGCGGACGGCGATCGGACAGCACGGCGAGCGCGTTGTCGTTGCCCATCGAGCCGATCGGCTCGGCGCCGGTTGCGGCCATCGGAGCGATCAGCACGCGCAGGTCCTCCTGCGTGTAGCCGAACGCGAGCTGGCGCAGGCGGGTCGGCTGCAGGCCCGTCATCGTCACATGCGCCGGCGCGAGATCGTCGAAATGGATCGTGTTGCGCTCGAACCACTCGCCGTAGGGCTGGCGCGTGGCGACCTCGCGCTTGACCTCCTCGTCCTCGACGATCCGATGGCGCTCGAGGTCGACGAGGAACAGCTTGCCGGGCTGCAGGCGGCCGAGCCGCTTGACCTCCTCGGTCTTGATCGGCAGCAGGCCCGCCTCGGAGCCGAGCACGACGAGGCCATCGTGCGTCTCGACCCAGCGCCCTGGCCGCAGGCCGTTGCGGTCGAGCGTCGCGCCGACGATCGAGCCGTTCGTGAAGGCGACGGCGGCCGGACCGTCCCACGGCTCCATCAGGCAGGAGTGGAATGCGTAGAAGCCCTGGAGGTGCTCGGGCAGGTCGTCGCGATCACGGTATGCCTCCGGGATCATCATCATGATCGCGTGCGGCAGCGAGCGGCCAGCGAGCATCAGCAGCTCGAGGACGTTGTCGAACGTTGCCGTGTCCGAGTTTCCGGGCGCGACGATCGGCATGACCTTCTGGAGGTCGATCCCGAACAGCTTCGACGCGAGCTGCGACTCTCGCGCGCGCATCCAGTTGACGTTGCCCATCAGCGTGTTGATCTCGCCGTTGTGGGCGATGACGCGATACGGGTGGGCCAGCGGCCAGCTCGGGAACGTGTTCGTCGAGAAGCGCGAGTGCACGAGCGCCAGCGCGCTCGCCATCTTCGGGTGCTCGAGGTCCGGGAAGAAGCGCCGGACCTGGTCGGGGATGAGCATCCCCTTGTAGACGATCGTGCGCGACGAGAACGAGGCGACGTAGAGATCCGGACCAGCAGCCAGCTCGCAGATGCGGCGGATCACATAGAGCTTGCGCTCAAAAGCGTCCTGGTCGTTGTCGCAGCCGGGGCCGGCCTCGACGATCAGCTGACGCATCACCGGACGGGTCTCGTTGGCCGTATCGCCGACGAAGTCGGTGTCGACCGGCACGTCGCGCCAGCCGAGCACGCGCTGGCCCTCGACGCGGACGTTCAGCTCGAGCATCTCCTCGAGCTTGGCCCGGCTCTCGTCGTCGGTCGGCAGGAAGCAGACCGCGACGCCGTAGCGCCCCCGCTCCGGAAGCTCGAAGTCAACGACTGCCCGGAAGAACGCGTCGGGCATCTGCAGCAGGATCCCGGCGCCGTCGCCGGTGCGCGGGTCCGCGCCGGTCGCACCGCGGTGCTCGAGGTTCTCGACGGCCTTCAGTCCCTTGTCGACGACCTCATGGCTCGGCACGTTGTCCAGCCGTGCGACGAGCGCCACGCCGCAGGCGTCGTGCTCGTAGCGCGGGTCGTAAAGGCCGGCGGCCTGTGAGGGCGGGTTCTTCGCGGTCATAGGAGTGCCTCCAGAAGGGCGGCGCGTGGCACTGTGAGGCGGAGCGACAAGATTAGCATTGCGGCGTCTATCCTCTCGAACGGATCGAGGGGATCCACTGCCGGGCAAACACTCGCGAAACCAGGACGAGAGTGAAACGCGCTCACCGTGGGCAACATGGCGACTGAGGGCTCGGAGAGGCCGTGTCGTCGACATCGGAAGAGGTGACCGCTACGCCCGACCTGGAGCTCAAGCTGCCCGCACGCGCCGAGAACGTTGCGGTCGTACGGCATGCGTTCGGAGGCTTCGCCGAGGTGCTGAGCGTCGATGAGCAGACGCTCGCCGACATCAAGCTGGCGGTCACTGAGGCCTGCACGAACGTCGTCATCCACGCCTACGACGAGGGAGAGGAGGGCGACCTCGAGATCGACGCGACGATCGACGACCAGCGCCTGACGGTCGTCATCCGCGACCACGGCCGCGGCATCATGCCGCGCCCCGACTCGCCTGGGCTGGGACTGGGCCTGCCACTGATCGCGACGCTCGCCGAGACGCTCGAGCTCGGGACCGATGCCGACGACCAGACCGAGGTGCGGATGACGTTCGCGCTGGCCCGGGCCGCCCTCTGATGGAGCCGGGCACGAACGAGGCCTGCGTCGGCGTCGTGAGCGGCCCGCTCAGCGGCCCTGTGCTGGGTCGCGTCGTCGGGATGCTTACGGCGCGCGCGGACTGCCCGATCGACCGCCTCGACGACGCACTGCTCGTCGCCGATGCCGTCGCCGCCAGCGCGGGGGCGTTCAGCGAGGACGGCCGCGTCCGCGTCCACGTCGTGACGCGCGCCGGCTCCGTCGAGCTGCGCGTCGGCCCGTTGCGTACCGGCGGCGCTGACGAGCTCGTCGCCGCTGCCGCACTGCCGGGCGTCGGCAACGTGCTCGAGCGTGTCGCCGACGTGCTCGAGCGCCAGCAGCACAACGGCGACGGCGAGTATCTGCTGATCCGGCTCGGCTTCGAGGCTCGCAGCACGGCAGGACGGTCCGATGGCGACTGAGTTCGCCGTCGACGAGCAGTCGATCGACGAGACCCGGCACGTGCTCGCGGTCTCGGGCGAGATCGACCTCTTCACCGCTCCGGAACTGCGCGAGGTGCTCGGCGACTGCATCGATGCCGGCCGTACGCGGATCGTCGTCGACCTGACCGAGACGACGTTCGTCGACTCGACCGCGCTCGGCGTGTTGCTGGGCGGCTTCAAGCGCCTGCGCGCGCGCGAGGGCACGCTCGCGATCGTCAACGTGGACGAGACGATCACGCGCACGTTCGAGATCACCGGCCTGGATCAGATCTTCACGATCGCGTCGTCGCGCGACGATGCGATCGCGGCGCTCGACGCGCCCGCCGAGCAGGGCGCCGAGCCGACTCGCTGACGCCGCCGGCCGCCGGCACGCACCTCCCGCCACCCGCTGGCAGCTCGGCCTCGCGGCAGCGAGGCCGAGCTGTGTCGTGAGTCGAAGTTCGCGTGCAGCTGAACGAGCGATTTACGACACTAGGTCTTGGCGGCGGACTTCTCGGCTTGCTTCTTGGCGGGCGCCTTCTTGGCGGCCGGTGCCTTCTTCGCTGCCGGCGCCTTCTTGGCCGGCGCGCCGCCGTTGCCGTCGCGTGCCTTGACTGCGTCGAGGCTCGCCTTCAGCGCCGACATGAGGTCCGGAACCGGCACCTCGTCCTCGTCCGCGCTCGGCTGCACGGCGATCTCCTCGCCCTGCGCCTTGCGCTCGACGAGCGCGAGCACCTCGTCGCGATACGTGTCGCGGTACTTGCCCGGCTCGAAGGAACCGGCGAGCGAGTCGACGAGCTGCTTGGCGATGTCGAGCTCGCGCTTGTTGATCGCGATCTCCTCGGCCGCCGAGAGCTCGTCGATCGACGACGGCTCGACGACCTCGTCGGGGTAGATCATCGTCGACATCGTCAGTGCGAAGTCGCCCATCGGCCGAACGGCGACGAGCTGCTGCTTGGAGCGGATCACGACGTTCGCGATCGCGACGCGGCCGGTCTCGCGCATCGCCTCGTGCAAAAGGCGGTAGGGCTTGGCGCCACCAGGGCCGGGCGCGAGGTAGTACGGGTGATCGAAGTAGATCGGGTCGATCTCGTCGAGCGCGACGAAGTCCTCGATCTCGATCGACTTCGTCCGCTTGGGGTCGAGCGCCTCGAGCTCGCCGGGCTCGATCACGACGTAGCGATCGGGTGTCAGCTCGAAGCCCTTGACGATGTCCTCGTAACGGACCTCGTCGCCGGTCGTCGGATCGACGCGCTTCTGCTGGATCCGCACGCCTGTCTGCTTGTTGAGCTGGTGGAAGCGCACCGACTTGCGCGACACCGCCGAGTACATCTTGACGGGCACGGTGACGAGCCCGAAGGAGATGGCGCCAGTCCAGATCGACCTAGGCATGCCGTGAGGATATCCCCGAGCCGGCGCCTCGCTCGTCAGCGCACGCTGCCTTGCAGCCAGCTTCGTGGGTCGCAATCGGACGTATGCGCTCGCGCTACCCGGCCGCTGTTCGCGCCAAGCGCCGCGACACCGTGGCTGAGGTGGTCAGCTGGCCGCTGCCGGAGGGCCGCCGGCAGCGAGCCGTAGTCGGGAGATCGCCTGGCGGATGACGCGCGACACCTGCATCTGGCTCACGCCGATGACGGCGCCGATCTCGGCCTGCGTCATGTCCTGCTCGAAGCGCATCCGCAACACGTCGCGCTCGCGCGGCGTGATCGACGCCATCAAGGCGTGCAACGTCGCGCGTTCCTCGGCGCGGTCGAAGCCATCCTCGTCGATGCCGACCGAGTCGGCGAGTGTGGGAATTTCCTCGTCAGCCCCCCCGCGCGGGGCGTCGAAGGAGACCGCCCGATACGCCCCGCCGGCCTGCAGCGCCTCGAGCACCTGCTCCTCCTCGGCGTCGACGGCGACGGCGATCTCGGCAACCGACGGCTGATGTCGCAGCGACTCTGAGAGCTCGCCGACGGCCTTGTCGACCTGCAACGACAGCTCCTGCAGGTCGCGCGGCACGCGCACCGCCCAGGTGCGATCGCGGAAGTAGCGCTTGATCTCGCCGAGGATCGTCGGCACGGCATACGACGAGAACGCGATCTCACGCTCGGGATCGAAGCGGTCGATCGCCTTGATCAGACCGAGCGAGGCGACCTGCTGCAGGTCGTCGAGCGGCTCGCCGGTGCGCTGATAGCGACGCGCGAGCTGGCGCGCGAGCGGCAGGAAGCGCTCGACGAGCTCCTCGCGCGCCCGGGCATCGCCGTCGTCGTGGTAGCGCCGGAAGAGCTCGCGATCGGCGCGCGTCCGCTCGGGCCCAGCTCCGTGCGAACCCGTCGGTGGAATCGTGGTCATGACCACCGACCGTTTCCTACCCGCAACACCGTCGTTCGAGCGCTCCGCACGCACACCTCCGCCGCTGAATGGCGCCGGGAGGCAGGGGCGCTTGCATCGCGCGGCGGGTTGCAGGACCGCGCGTCGGTCATGATAGCTGGGGGCTATGGCCCGGGGGATCAATGGGCGACGAAACCACCAGGACGACGGGACTGCGCATCCTCGCTGCGGATGAGGACGAGTCGACGCTGCGCACGATCGACGCGTTGCTCGCCGGGCTCGGGCACGACGTCGCCGCGCACGCGGTGAACGTCGCCCAGGCCGCCGAGCAGATCGCGCGCGAGGATCCCGATCTGTCGGTCGTCGTCGTCAACGCCGACGACGAGCACGCGCTCGACCTCATCGAGGAGATCTGCGAGTACGCGCGCGGCCCAGTCATCGCGGTGCTCGGCGCCCATGACTCGGACTTCGTCCTGATGGCGGCTGAGCGTGGCATCGACGCCTTTGCGCGGCCGCACTTTGACACCGAGGTGCAGGGCGCGATCGAGCTCGCGCTCAAGCGCCATGCCGAGAAGACGGCGCTCGCCGAGCAGGTCGAGCAGCTCGAGAGCGCCTTGGAGCGACGCGGGACGATCGAGCGCGCGAAGGGCATCCTGATGGAGCGTCACAGCGTCGGCGAGCGCCAGGCCTTCGAGCTGCTGCGCCAGCACGCGCGCCGCTCGAACCGGCGCGTGGTCGACCTCGCCCATGCGATCACGGACGGGCACGCGCTGCTCCCCGAGCACGTGGACTAAGCCCCAATCCACGATCATTCGGTGGACTGAGGCCAGGACAGGTTCACGGCGCGCCCGCGCGGGGAACTGTGTCGCCACATGCTTCAGACGCTGATCGCCACCTTCAAGAAGTTCCAGGCCGACGAGATGACCGATCGCGCGGCGGCGCTCACGTACTACGTGATGATGTCGCTGTTCCCCGCGCTGCTCGTCGGCGTCTCGCTGCTCGGCCTGATCGGCGATCGGTCGACTGTGTCCGACGCTGTCGATTACGCGACCCGCCACGGGGCGCCGCACGAGGTGACCGATGCGCTCGACGCCCTGCTGACGAAGACCGTCGACTCGGCCGGCGGGGCGGTGTCGTTCGCACTGCTGTTCGGCATCGTCGTCGCGCTGTATGGCGCCTCGGGCGCGTTCGGCGCAGCCGGACGCGCACTGAACGACGTCTACGGCGTCACGGACACGCGCAGCTTCGTTTCGCACAAGGCCAAGGACATCGGGTTCACAACGCTGGTCATCGCGCTGGCGCTCGTCGCGCTCGTCTCCGTGTTTCTCGGCGGCGGGATCGCGCACGACCTGTTCGGCACGATCGGTCTCGGCGACACGGCGGCCTCGATCTGGGGCATCGGCCGCTGGGTGGTCGCGATCGGGGCCGTGCTCGGCATCTACGCGATCGTGTTCCGCTTCGCCCCGGACGAGGACGCGCGGCGACCCGGAGTCGTCAGCCACGGCGCGCTCGTAGGCGTCGCGATCTGGATCGTCGCCTCGGCCGGCTTCTTCTTCTATGTGTCGAACTTCGGCAAGTACGCCGCGACCTACGGAACGTTCGCGGGCGCCGTGATCCTCCTGCTGTGGCTGTACCTCTCGAGCATCGCGTTCCTCTTCGGCGCCGAGCTGAACAGCGTCGTCGACGGCGATGCGTCGCCACCGCCGGCGGAGCGCGACGCCGACGCAGACCCCGAGGCCGACGGCTACGGCGCCGATGCGCTCGCGCAACGGGCGGCCGCGAGCCGCCCAGAGCGGCCCGAGCCCGTCGCTGCGGCCCCCGTGACCGGGAGAGCGCCGCAGCTGGCAGCGGCGCCGGCCGGCGGCGTCGAGGCGGAGCCCGAGCCTGAGCCGGTCAGCTACCCGCCGTGGTCGTAGCGGGCGCGCGCGGGCGCAGCGTGACCTCCTCGTCGTAGGAGCACAACGAGCGCCGACCGGGACACGTCTCGCACAACTCGCGGTGCGGCGTCGCGGTGACCGGATACTCGCCGGCGAGCAACCCGTGTGCGAGCGCCGCGAGCTCAGCCTCGAGCCGGTCGGCATCGGTTGCGACGAAGCGCGCGGCGATCGGCTCCCCGGGGCGCTCGAGGAACGCGTACGCGACCTCGACGCGCGCCGCCCCGCCGCGCAACGCAGCCAAGGCGTAGACGCGCCGCTGCACGCCATACTGCTCGTCGACGTAGGCGGCGAGGTCGGCGTGCGGCGATAGCCCATCGGTCTTGTAGTCGACGATCAGCTGGCCTGAGCGCTCGTGCGCGAGCACGTCGACGATGCCCGTCAGCAGCGTGCCCGCCAGCGGCACCGCGAAGCCGTGCTCGCGATGGACGCTGCGAGCGCGGGCGATGCGCTGCGCGAGCGGCGACTCGGCGAACGCCGCCGCCAGCCGCCACACGTCGGCGACCTCGTCGTCCGTCAGCGCCTCGAGCCCCCATTCCGTCGCCAGCTGCGCGGGATCGGCGTCGTCGTGCTCGAGCAGCGCATGGACGAGCGAGCCGCGCGTGCGGGCATCGACTCTGCGAGCGCCATCGGCGTGCTCAGCCTCGGGTCGTTCGTCGGGCAATCCGAGCAGGCGCTGCAGGTAGAAGCGATAGCCGCAGCGCTTCCACGCCGCCAGCGTCGTGTACGACAGCGAGCGCACCCTCGGCGCGTCCGACACCCGCGGCGGCTCGATCGGACGTGGTGGTGGCGGCGGCGCGATCGGCAAGCGCCTGCCAGCCGGGGCGAGCGACGCCTCGCGCAGCACGCGCCCGACCGTCTGCGGCGCATTGACGACGCAGCGCACCCAGGCGCCGTCGCGCGCGACGTCAGCCTGCGGCTCGTCGATCGTCGGCAGCTCGCGCAGATCGCCGCCGAGCAGCGCTGGGCCCAGCCAGGCCAGCGGCGGCGCCTTCGGGCCTTCCGCGGGCCAGCGTGCGAGCGCGACGCCGCCGCTGACGATCAGCCGCTCCTGCGCGCGCGTCGCGGCGACGTAGAGCACGCGCTCCTCCTCGCGCGCTGCGCGGTCGCGGGCGCGATCGCGCAGGCGCTCGTAGGCGAGCGCCGTCTCGCTCGTACCGTCGAGGCCGACGAGCCGCAGCCCAACCTCGCCCTCGGCGACGAGCAGGTCCTCGTCGCCGTCGGCCGGGCGCCGGCGCCCGAGATCGGCCACGCAGACGACCGGGAACTCAAGCCCCTTGGCGGCATGGATC
Organism: Solirubrobacteraceae bacterium; assembly: GCA_036271655.1. Classification (GTDB taxonomy): domain Bacteria; phylum Actinomycetota; class Thermoleophilia; order Solirubrobacterales; family Solirubrobacteraceae; genus CADCVQ01. The sequence goes on along the minus strand of DATBAE010000025.1, from coordinate 82,952 downwards.
GACATCAGCCGAACCGCCTTGACGTCACCGAGCTCGACGGGCGCGTCGGTCTCGCGCGCCTCAGCTTCGAGCTCGGCGGTCGCGAGGTCCGCGAGGCCGCGCACGTCACGCCCATGGTCGCGCTCGAACGCGGCCGCCAGGCGCTGCAGCTTGTGGATGTTCGCCAGCCGCCGCGCACCGCCCGCCAGCGTCAGCACGTGCAGGTCATAGCCCGTTGCGTCGACGATCCGGCGCAGCAGCTCGTCGAGCGCGAGGCGCGGCGCGATCGCGCGTTCGGCGGCAAAGCGTGCCGCGAAGACCTGCAGGCGCTCCCGGTCGTCGTTGCCGAGCAGCGTGCGCAGCTGCCGATCGGCGGCGATCGCACGCCAGGCGTTGCCCGTGCCGGCGCGGGCAACGTGCGCGAGCGCGTCCGATGACAGCCCCACGAGCGGCGACGCCAGCACGCCGTAGAGCGCCGCCTCGTCGCGCGGGTTGGCGATCGCAGCCAGCCAGGCGCAGAGGTCGCGGACGACCTGGCGCCCCCAGTAGCCGCGGCCGCCGACCGACATCGTCAGCAGGCCCTGATCCTCGAGCGCGCGCTCGTAGACCGGCAGGTCACCGAGCGCCCGCAGCAGCACGACGACGTCCTCGGGGCGATGCAGCCCGGCATCGACGAGCTCGCGGAGGCGCTGGGCGAGCAGGCGAGCCTCGGCGAGTCGCCACGGCTTCGTGCCGGGCCGCGCCTCGCCGAGGTCGACGTCCTCCCAGCCGGCCTGATCGGTGATCAGCAGCTCGACGAGCGGCCCGCCGGCCGGCTCGGCCGGCCGACCCTCGCGCAGCGCGACGAAGCCGGCGCCCAGGCGCGGTGCGAAAGCCGCGTTGATCGTGTCGAGGATCGCGCCGCGCGAGCGGAAGTTCGTCGCGAGCGTCGCGACGCGCCTATCGGCCGCGAGCCGCGCCCGCAGCCGGCGGAAGACATCGACGTCGGCGTGGCGGAAGCCGTAGATCGACTGCTGCTCGTCGCCGACGAGGAAGAGGTCGTCGCGATCGAGCGCGCGGAAGAGGTCGAGCTGCAGCGGGTTGGAGTCCTGCAGCTCGTCGACCATCACCCGATCGAACCGCTCGGCGTAGGCACGGCGTAGCGCGGGCTCGCCGTCGAGCAGGTCGCGCGCATGCAGCTCCAGGTCGTCGAAGTCCAGCGCCGAGCGCGACCGCTTCGCCTGCGCGTAGGCGTCGGCGTAGGAGCCCAGCAGCGTGTCGAGCACCCCGACGGCGGCGGCGGCACGCGCGTCGCGGCAGGCGCGTACGTAGGGCTGCAGGGCGGCGCGGTACGTATCGCAAGCCTCGGTCTTCAGCGCGTTTGCGTTTGACGCGAGCGTGAGTTCGCCGAGGTCCGGCGCGAGCTCGCCAGGGGCCGTCGCGGCCAGCAAGTTGCCGCAGCGTTCGAGGCGCTCGCGTGCCGTTGTCACCGACTTGCCCGGCCCGGCGAGCGCGAGCTCGGCCGCGGCCGCAGCGCGAGCCGCCTCGAGCGGGGCGCGCAGCGCATGCGGGTCGGTCAGCGCCCGCGGGCGCGGCAGCTGCGGGCGCGTCTGGCCGGCGCTGCGCAGCGCGTCATGGGCCTGGACGATCGCCGTGCGCAGGCGATCTGCGTCGTACGCCGCGACGAGGTCGAGGCCGGTGACGCCGTCGGGACCGTCGAGCAGCCGCGCCAGCGCGTCGTCCCAGGCGCGATCGTGCAGCGGCCGTGCCGCTGCCTCGTCGAGCACCGTGAACCCGGGGTCGAGGCCCGCCGCGATCGCGTGGGCACGCAGCACGCGCGTGCAGAAGCCGTGGATCGTCGACACCCATGCGGCCTCCGTCTCACGCGCCTCGTCGCGGCGGTTGAGCTCGACGAAGCGCTGGCGCACGCGCGCGCGAAGCTCCCCCGCGGCGCGCTCGGTGAACGTGATCGCGAGCATCCGCGACGGCCGCACGCCGTCCTCGAGCACGGAGCGGACGAAGCGCTCGACGAGTACTGACGTCTTGCCGCTGCCGGCATTCGCCTCGAGCAGCAGCGAGCCATCGCGCCGGCGGATCGCCTCGGACTGCTCAGCGGTGAAGGGTCGATCGCCCAGTCCTAGCAGGGCTGCAGCGCTCCTCCCCCGACGTGCCTCTTCGCTCGAGGCGTGGTTGTGATCGACAGCCGTCATCGCAGGCTCGTCACGCCGCCTCGCAACGGCAGATCGTCGGATATGCGCAGCCCTTGTCGTTGTACGTGCACGTCTCGGGGCGCGGCGCGAGCGCGCCCGCCCGCAGCTCACCGACGGCCGTCAGCACGTCCTCGAGCACGCCCTCGACGATCGCGGCGAAGTCCGCCGGCGCGCGGCGGTCGGTCTTGACGATCGGCAGCGCCGGTTCGGCATCGGCGAGCACGAGGCCGCGGGCACGCGGGTCGCGACCACCGATCGGCTGATACAGGCCGCCGAGCGGATCGAGGCCGAGCACGTCGCGCGCGGCGAGCAGATAGAGCGCGACCTGGTACTTGCGCTTCGCGCGCCAGCTCGCGGACTCGACCGCGATCCGCCCCTTGTAGTCGTAGACGAGCGCCTCGCCGGCGGGATTCGTGTCGATCCGGTCGATCCGCCCACGCAGGCGCACCTCACCCGCCAGCTCGAGCGCGGCGTGCTCGTCGTCCGGTCCACCGAACGTCAGCTCCAGCCGCGCCGGCACGAGCTGCGATCCGTCGCTCGCAGCGTGATCGAGGTAGCGCAGCACGTCTGATCGGAGTCGGTGCTCCATCGCCCGCTGGCGACTCGGATCGCGCGACATCGTCACGTGATCGGTCTCCGCGAAGCGTGCGATCGCGGTCGCCGCGAGCTCGCGCGCGGCAGGCAGCGTCGTGGCGTCGAGACGCCCGCTGCCGGTCGCCTCGATCAAGCCGCGCACGACGGCTTCGAGCACGCTGTGAGTCAGCGCTCCGCGCAGCATCGCCTCCGGATCGGGCGTCAGGCCCTCGGGGCGCAGCATGCGCTCGACGAACCAGCGCACCGGGCAGCTCGCCCACAGCTCGATGCCGGACGCCGACCAGGTCGCACGGTCGCGCAGCGCGGCGACGAGCCGCTCGTCGCGCAGCGCGTCGAGCGGCGCCTCACGGCGCGGCGGCGCGAGCACGGCCGCGCTTCGCTGCCGCTCGCGCTCGCTCGGCTCGCTGCCCGGCGCCCAGCCGACCTCGCCCAGCGAGCGCGTCCGCTTGCCCCGCTCGAGTGCGCCGCCGAACAGGTCGCAGACGTCGGAGACGAAGAACGACCGCACGCGCTGGTCGCCGTCGTCGCCGGCCTCGTGCCAGGAGAGATAGAGCCGCTCCTCCGGACGCGAGACGGCGGCGTAGAACAGGTAGCGCTCCGCGCCAAGCTCGTCGCGGCGGCGCAGCCGCAGGCCGGAGGACTCGGCGAGCTGCTCACGCTCGACATCGCTGAAGAACGGCTCCGCGCGGGGTGCCGCCGGAAAGACGCCCTCCTGCAGCCCGCAGACGAACAGGACCCGCACGCGCCGCGCTCGCAGCGCGAGCGGCTCGGCAATCGTCACCGCGCCGGGCCCCGGGCGCGCGCCCGAGAACACCTCGAGATCCTCGAGCAGCCCGACGAGCTCGTCGGGCTTCGGCGCGAGCGTGCGATCTGCCCGCGCGAGCGACGCCAGCTGCTCGAGCGCGGCACGACCGGCGCGCAGCACGGCGACGTCCTGCTGCTCGACGCCGGTCAGGACCTGCGCCTGCCGGCGCCGCGGGGCACTGAACAGGGTCTGCAGCTCGGCGGCGAGGCGCTCCGGCAGCTCGGCGCCGCCACGGCGCTGCGCGCCGCGCACGCGCTCGATTGCCTCCAGCGCCCAGCGCTCCTCCTCCCACAGTGCCCGCGCAGCCTCAGCCTCCCGCGCACCATCGCGGCGCACGCGGGCCTCGAGGCGGTCCGCGAGCTCGGGACGCTGCAGCAGGCCAGGGGTGCGCAGGTACGTCAAGAGGTCGTCGGCGCTCGCGTCGTCGCACAGCGCGCAGCGGGCGAGCGCGACAAGGCCGCGACCGAGCGGCGTGTGCCCGAATGCGATCCGCTGGTCGAGCGCGAGCGGCACGCCGAAGGCCGCGAAGATCTCCGTCAACAGCGCCGCGTGGTCACCCGGCTTGCGCAGCACGACGGCGATCTCCTGCGGCGCGATGCCGTCCCGGCGGATCAGCCGCGCGGCCTCCGCGGCGACGAGCTCGAGCTCGGCCCGCTCGCCGCCTCCCTGTAGAAGCGTGATCGCCTCCCCCGGGTCGACGGGATCGGGATCGAACAGCTGCGCTTCCTCGGGCTCGAACAGGCGCCGCTCGAGATGGTGCAGCGCCGCACGCGACGACGGCGCGTAGTGCTCGGCGCGCGCCGCCAGAACGCGGTGCTCGATCCCTGGCCGATCGAGCTCGGCAAACGTCGTCGCGCGTCCGGAGAAGGCCATCCGCCCCCGCTCGAAGGAGAGCGAGAGCACGATGTCGGCGTCCGTCGCGGCGAGCGTCTCGACGGCGTCGAGCTGCAGCGGCAGGAGGTCGTCGAAGCCGTAGAAGAAGACCGGCGTCGTGCCCCAGACCGCAGGCGCAGAGCGCAGCGCGTCGAGCGCCTCCGCGGCATGCAACGGCCGGTCGAGGCGGCGTACGCGCTCGAGGCGGCGGCGATAGCCGAGGTACAGGCCGCCGACCTCGTCGGCGTAGGCGCGTCGGCGCTCGTCCTCGCCCGCCCACGCGCGCAGCGCCTGCAGCAGGCGCTGCGGCGTCACGCGCAGCGCCTCGAGCTCGTCGATCAGCCGCAGCAGCTCGCGCGTGAAGCCGCGCGTCCGCGCCGAGCGAGCGAGCGACTGCAGCGGCGCGGCAGCGACGACGGCTGCCGCGATCCGCTCGCGCGCGAGCGGGCCGAGCGGTCTGCCGCGGACGCCGCCGCGGCGCGCACACTCGTCGATCAGCCAGTCAAAGCGCACGACCTGCGCGCCGAAGACGACGCCGGAGGCGGCCAGCTCGCCGCGGTAGCGCTCGACATCGGCGAACGTCGGCACGACGAGGATCGGATCGGCCCCGCGGCGCAGCGCGGCGCGGTAGCCGTCCAGCACGACCTTCGCCTTCTCGGCGTTCGCGGGACCGGTGACGAGCTTGAGCGGCACAGCACCATCGTCGCGGGTCGGCCCGACGACTCGGGCTCGCGACGACTGCCTACCCGGAGCGGGGCACCGCGGGCTGCGACGGCACCGCGATCCCGACCGGTGGCTCGCTGCTGGCCGGTGGCTGTGGGAAGGCCGTGAACGACAGCGGCGCGAGCGTGTCGAGCGCGTTCGCCGCGAGCCCCACGTACGAGAGCGTGTAGAGCTTGTCCCCGATCACGAGCGAGCGGCCGATCGGCGGCTTGTAGTCGGTGACCCCGCCGGGCGCCGGATGCGTGATCTGGCCGGCCGCCGCGATGCTCGCGCTGCCGATCCTGAAGCCGACCGCACCCTCGAACGACTGGCCGCCGGAGCCGTACTGCGACAGTGGGATGACCGCGAGCCGCGCCGGGTTCCAGTACAGGAAGGCGTGCGGGTCGAACTCCGCCTGCGAGTTCGAATACGGCCCCAGCGTCGCCTGCGCCGTCCGCACCGGCTTGCGCGGGTCCGAGACGTCGAACAGCGACAGCTGCGCACCCTGCGTGCGGCCCTGCGCGTCGGCGTCCTGCCCGACGCCGAGCAGCAGCGAGTCGGAGATCGGGTGCAGGTACGCCGAGTAGCCCTGCAGGTCGAGCCGTCCGACGACGCGCGGCGCGGACTTCGTCGAGAGGTCGAGCGTGTAGAGCGGGTCGACCTGGCGGAACGTCACGACGTAGCCCTTGTCGCCCACGAAGCGCACGGCGAAGATCCGCTCGCCGTGGCCGAGCCCGCCGACCCGGCCGACGCGATCCAGACGCGTGCCGTGCTGGGCCAGCACGGTGACGTACGACTGGCTGTCACCGGTCGCCGGGCCGTCGAACCACGCCGGCTCGTCGGTCGAGGCGACGCGCAGCGCGCCGTCATACTCGGACATCGCGTACTGGTTGAGCACGAAGCCGGCGACGCTGCCCGACGCGTTATAGGTCGTCCTGCCGGGCTTTGAGGTGTCGAAGCGCGCGATCTCGGTGCGCGTGCTCGCGGGCGCGGTCCGGCCCTGCTCGACGGCCAGGCCCTGGTAGCGGCGGCTTGCGACGTAGAGGCCCGTCTGCGATGCATAGACGGTCTGCGCGCCCGCCATGATCGCGTCGCGATCGACGTTGAAGAGGCCCTTGTCGAGGTCGATCGTCAGCACGGTGAGCAGGTCCAGTCCCGAGAAATCACGCGGGTGGCGAACGTCGTCGCAGGGCACGACCGAGCGCTTGAACGTCTTGCCCGACACGTTGCTGTGCAGCACCGTGCGCGGCACGAAGTCGGTCAGCGGCGCTTGCGGGATCGCGACCGGGTGGACGTAGTCGGGCGAGGCGCCGACGACGACGCGCGCCGTCCCGCCCGTCAGGCGCGCGTCGACGAGCGCACCCGGCATCGTCATCGTGCGGCGCACCGTCATCGCCGCCGGATTGCTGACGTCGATCTCGCTGAGGACGAGCTGCGAGGCGGCGATGGCCGGTGCGCCGGGAGCGATCAGCCCGCCCGCGATCGGACCGCCGCCGTACGAGTTGCTCAGGACGAGCAGCCGCGTGCCGCGCAGCAGCAGCTGCTGGCCGTAGGCGCCGTCGAGCGCGAGCGTTCCGACGAGCTTCGGCTTGTCGGCGGTGACGTCGACCGCCTGCAGCTCGCCGTCGGCGATCGCGAAGACGGTGCGGCCGTTCGTCTTGACGATGTCAGGCTCGTCGACGCCGGCCTCCTGGTCGTTCGTCGTCGAGAAGTCGGGCGTCGCCGCGGCGGCCTTGCCGTCCGCGACGGACGCCGACGGCGCCGCGGCCACCGCCGGGACGGGTCCGGCTGGGTTGACGTCGTTGGCGAACGGTCCGTCGAGCACCTGCGCCTGCGCGACGCCGGCGCGCATCTGGACGCCGGGGCGCCCGCCCGTGCGGCGGGCGTTGCGGCGCGCGTAGCCCAGCAGCGACGCGCACGACGGGAAGGCCGGCAGCGCTACGGGCCTCGCGGGGCTCGCCGATGCGACCGCGGGCGCCGGCAACAGGCCGGCGAGCAGCGCGCTGCCCAGCGCGAGCGCCGGCTTGCGGGCCGATGGTGTTCGTGGCGCCGACGCGGTCATGGCTTCCCTCCCTGGGTTGTGCTCATGTCGACACTACGGAGGGCCGGAAGTTCCGTCACGCGATCGGAAGCAGGCCACGACGAACCGCTTCGTTGGCGACGCGACGTGCGTCCCCGAACGAGTCCTTGGAGCCGAGCACGATCACGCCGATCCGCTTCGTGCCGCGCTTGACGATCGCGATCAGGCAGAAGCCGGCCGGATCCGTAAAGCCCGTCTTCAGGCCGATCGCGCCCGGGTAGCGGTCGCGCAGCAGGTGGTTCGTCGTGTAGATCGTCTCCTTCTTGCCGGCCCCCGTCCAGATGCGCGCGTAGCGCTTGTGGGCGATTGCGACGATCCGCGGCACCGCCATCGCGCGCCGCGCGAGCACCGCGAGGTCGGCCGCACAGGAGCGGTTGCGCGGATCGAGCCCGTCCGGATCCACGTAGTGCGTGCAGCTCAGCCCGAGCAGCTTCGCGCGCGCGTTCATGCGCGCGACCCAGGCTCGCTCCGACCTGGCCCCCGCGACGGCCAGTGCGACCGCCGCGTTGTTGGACGACGAGATGAGCAGGCCCTTGAGGAGCACCTCGACGCGCACGTGGCGTCCCGGCACAAGCCCGGCCATGCGCGAGCCACCGACGCTATCGACGGCGTGCGCGACGCGGACCAGCTGGCGCGGCTTGAAGGTCTCGACGGCCAGCAGCGCGGTCATGAGCTTCGTCAGGCTCGCGATCGGGCGCACGGTCGTCGCGTGCAGACGCCACAGCACGCGGCCCGAGTCGAGGTCGAATGCGAGTCCTTCCTTGGGCCCGTTCGCGAGGTGGAACCCGGCCATGACGGCCGGCTTCGCGAGGTCGACCCCGCCCGTCCGGGCCAGCAGGGGCTGACTGCCGACCGGCGGCAGCGATCCGTTCGGCGATACGGGGACGCCGTGATCGCCCGGCCGCAATGCGGCGTGCCGCCCGCCGGACGAGAACGCCCCGGCGGCAAGCAGGCCGGCGGCGACGCAGCTCAACAGCGCAACGAAGCCGAGCAGCCGCCTCATCGGATGCGGCGACCGCGAGGTCTGCCTGCGGCGGCGCCTACGCGGCGGCTTCGGCCGGCGCCGCCGCGGCGGCCTGCTCAGCGGGCTCTGCGGCGGCGTCTGCCGGCTCGGGTGCGGCCTTACCACCGTCACGCGCCCATGGCTCATCGAACTCGACCCGCCACTTGCCCTCCTCGCTCTGCTGCAGCGCCAGGCGCGCCCGGAACGAGCGTCCGCTGCGTCCCTTGAAGCCGGTCACCGGCTTTGCCGTCTTGCCGGTCGTGATCAGCTCGCGCGCAACGACGAGCGGCAGCGTCTTGCCCGCCTTCGCCTTCCAGATCACGAAGCCGCAGCCCGGATCCTCGCGCGACCAGCAGGAGAAGCCCTTGCGGTTCTCGACGATGTCGTGGCCGCAAACCGGGCACGGACCGAGGTTCGCGCGCGGGATGCGGACGTCCTTCAATTTCTCGTCGAGATCGTGCACGGTCGACTCGGCGAAACCGGCGATGTCGGCCATGAACGTCTTGCGCGGCTCCTCGCCGCGCTCGATCTTGCCGAGCCGCTGCTCCCAGTCGCCGGTCATCGAGGGCGACGTCAGCGGGTGGTCGCCGAGCAGCCGGATGACGTTGAGGCCCTTCTCTGTGGCCACGAGGGCGCGCGCGTCGCGCTCGACGTAGCCGACGTCGATCAGGCGCTCGATGATCGAGGCGCGGGTCGCCGGCGTGCCGATGCCCGATTCCTTCATCGCCTCGCGCATCTCGTCGTCGTCGACGAGCTTGCCGGCCGTCTCCATCGCTCCCAGCAGCGAGGCGTCGGAGTAGCGGCGCGGCGGCTGCGTCTCCTTCTCAGCCGAGGTGACCTCGCGAGTCTCGACGTGCTCCGCGAGCTCGAGCTTGGGCAGCTGCTGGTCGCGACCCTCGTCGTCGTCGCTCGCGCTGCTGGACTCGGCCAGCTCGCCGTAGACGCCGCGCCAACCGGGCACGAGCAGGACCTTTCCCCGCGTCCTGAAGACGTGGCTCGCCACAGTCGTCTCGACCTTCGTATTCTCGAATACGGCCTCCGGATGGAAGACGGCGAGGAAGCGCCGCGCGACCATGTCGAAGACGCGGCGGTCGTCGTCGGACAGCTTGTCGAGCGCGTGCGCCGAGTTCGTCGGGATGATCGCGTGGTGGTCACCGACCTTGTCGTCGGCGACGACGCGCGCCAGCGGCAGCATGTCGAGGCCCTGCACATAGGCGGCGCCGGCCTGGTACTCGCGGGCGGCGGCGCCGACGTGACCGGCGATCGGCTTGAGCTCGGCGATCATGTCGCTCGTCAGGTAGCGCGAGCTCGTGCGCGGATAGGTGAGCACCTTGTGCTCCTCGTAGCAGCGCTGCGCGGCAGCGAGCGTGCGGCGGGCCGTGAAGCCAAAGCGGCTGTTGGCCTCGCGCTGCAGCGACGTGAGGTCATAGAGCAGCGGTGCGCGCTCCTTGCGCTCCTTGCGCTCGAGCTGGGTGATCTCGCCAGTCTGGCCGCGCACGGCCGCGACGACGGCGTCGGCCTGCTCGGCACTCGCGATGCGCGGCTTCGAGCCGTCGTGGTAGCGGCCCTCGTAGACGCGCTCCCCCGGTGCGGCGAACGTCGCGTCGACGAGCCAGTACGGCTCGGGCACGAACGCTCGGATCTCCTCCTCACGACGCGTGATGATGGCGAGCGTCGGCGTCTGCACGCGGCCCAACGAGACAGCGCCGTCGAATGACGAGCGTAGGCGGATCGTCGCCGCGCGCGTCGCGTTCATGCCGACGATCCAGTCCGACTCCGAGCGTGAGCGGGCGGCAGCCTCGAGCTGGGCGAACTCGTCGGCCGGCCGCAGCTCCTTGAAGGCGCGCTCCATCGCGGCCTTCGTCATCGACGACAGCCAGAGGCGCTGGACGGACTTCTTGGCGCCCGCCTTCTCGAACAGGTAGGCGAAGATCAGCTCACCCTCGCGGCCGGCGTCGCAGGCATTGACGACCGAGGCTACGTCGGCGCGCTTGAGCTGCTTCGTGACGACCGACATCTGCTTCTTGGAGCGCTCGTCGCGCACGACGAGCTTGAACTTCTCAGGCACGATCGGCAGATCGGCCATCCGCCACTTCTTGTACTTCGCGTCGTACTCGTCGGGCTCGGCGAGCTGCACGAGGTGGCCGACGGCCCACGTCACGATGTGGTCGGGACCCTCGAGGTAGCCCTCCTGCTTCTGGAACGGACCGGTCAGCACGCGCGTGAGGTCGCGGCCGACGGACGGCTTCTCCGCGATGACGAGGATCTTCGAGTCGGGCACGGGCCGCAGGGTAGCGCCATCTCCGACGGGCGCCGCCGTTCCCCGTCGGGCGCGCCGGGCTCAGCCGACGCAGGGTCCGGTGCTGACCGCGTGCGTGACGTCGCCCGATGCGGCGTGCAGCGCCTTGCGGACGGTGTCGTTCGGAACCGCATAGCCGCCGGGGCCGTCGACGAGCTTTGAGAAGACCGTGCCCGACACGCGGCCGGCGACGTCGACGATCGGCCCACCGGAGTTGCCGGGCTTCACGCCCGCGCGGAAGGAGGTCACCTCGCGGCGCACGAGGTGCCGCCCATAGGCGTCGTGCGCGAGCAGCGACGCGGTGTTGCCGACGCGCGCCGGCAGCGTCTTGAACGGCCCGTCGAGCGGGTAGCCGAGGACGGCGCCGGGCTCTGTGGGCTTGACGTCGCGCGAGAAGCGCAACGGCGCCAGCGTCAGCGACGGGACGTGCAGGATCGCGACGTCCTGGTTGGGATCGAAGTGGATCACGGTCGCCTCGAGCCGGTCGTCGGAGCCCTGCGGCGACACCGTCGTGTCACTCGAGCCGGCGACGACGTGGGCGTTCGTGACGACGATGCCGGGGGCCGCCACCCAGCCCGAGCCCGCGACGCCGAGCCCGCACGAGTTGCTGAGGATCCGCATGACCGAGAGGCCGGCACGCTTGATGTCCGGGTCATGGACGACCGACGCGCGCGGCGGCCCGACGTCGACCGCCGGACCCTGGATGCTCGGCAGCGGATCGAAGCGCGCGAGCGCCTTCAGCACTGTGTCGGAGGGAAGGATCGTGTTCAGCTCCTTGAGGATCGCGGAGCGCTGGATCGGTCCCCGGAAGTCGCGTACTCCCGGCGTCTGCAGCACGATGACGCTCGTCAGCCACGCGAGGCCGACCGCCAGCACGACCGCGAGCGCGGCGCCCGCGAGGCCGTCGAAGGCGGCGAAGGCCGGCGAGCGGATGCCGGAGCGCAGCGAGCCGCCGGCGCGCTCGGTGAGCGCCGACAGGATGACGCCGCCGAACAGTGCGCCGAGCAGGCCGAAGAGCGGCGCGAACGGCGAGTCGTTGCCGTCCTTGAGCAGGTGCGGGCCGAACCGCGTGCCGAGGTAGGCACCGCCGGCGAACCCGAGAAACGACAGGACGCCGATCAGAAATCCACGCGCGTAGCCGACGAAGCCGAAGAAGACGGCGACGACGATGATGACGATGTCGATGGCGGTCATTGGGAGCGTTGGCGGTCTGCGCAGACGATCGGTGCTGGGCGTTCGTCCGCGAGCAGGCCATAGTTGTGTCCGATGCTCGTCGCTTCGTCGCCTCGACGCCGGTCCCCTGCCGCCCGCCTGATGATCTTCGCAGGCACGCTGATCGCGGGCGCCCTGGCCGTCATCGCGCTGCTGATGGCGACGGGCGGGCCGCCGCCCCAGCAGACGGCGGCACAGCGCTTCGTCGCGGCCTGGGTGCGCGGAGACTTCTCGTCGATGTATGGCGATCTGAGCGAGGCGCAGCGACGCGTCCTGCCGTTGGCGAAGTTCGCCGCCGACTATCGCGCGGCGACAGCGACAGCGACCGCGACCGCCTTTCGCCACGGCAAGGTCCCGCGGCCGAAGGGCGGCGTGGTGCGCGTGCCGATGCTCGTCACGACGCGCATCTTCGGCGCGGTACGCGCGACGCTGCCTTTGAAGTTCAGCGGCGACGGCGACGACACGCAGCTCGACTGGTCGGCGAACCTCGTCTTCCCCGGGCTCGCGGCCGGCGAGCAGCTCAGTCGCGACACGCAGATGCCCGCGCGCGCCGACATCCTTGCCCGTGACGGGACGCCGCTCGCACAGGGCGCCGCGCGCAGCTCGCCGATCCCCGACGTCGCGTCGTCGATCGTCGGCAGCCTCGGGGCGCCGCCCCCCGACCACCTGGCCGCGCTGCGTGGGCTCGGCTACCCGAGCGGCGCGACGGTCGGCACCTCCGGCCTGGAGCGCGTCTTCGAGGCCCAGGTGGCGGGTCGTCCCGGTGGCGTGCTGCGGGCCGGCACTCGCGTGCTCGCCAGGACGCTCCCGGTGCGGGCCGCCCCCGTGCATACGTCGATCGACCCCGACGTCCAGCGCGCGGCGATCGCGGCGAAGGGCGACAGGCTCGGCGGGGTCGCCGTCGTGCGGCCGAGCACGGGCGAGATCCTGGCGCTCGCCGGGCTCGCCTTCTCTGGCCTCCAGCCGCCCGGCTCGACGTTCAAGATCGTGACGCTGACGGGCGTTCTGGAGGCCAACCTCGGCGGTCCGAACTCGCAGTACCCGTACGAGACGAAGGCGACGATCGAGGGCAGGGACCTCCAGAACGCCAACGGCGAGTCATGCGGCGGCTCGCTGCGCCAGTCGTTTGCGCAGTCGTGCAACTCGGTGTTCGCACCGCTCGGCGTCAAGCTCGGCGCTCAGCGGCTCGTGCAGGCCGCCGAGCAGTTCGGCTTCAACCGCGACCTCGGCATCCCCGGCGCCGCGATGAGCACGATCCCGCAGCCCGAGACGATCGGCGACGACCTCGCCGTCGGATCGTCTGCCATCGGGCAGGGCCGCGTGCAGGCGACCGCGCTGCAGATGGCCTGGGTGGCCGCGACGATCGCCGGGCACGGGCAGCGTCCGCGGCTGACGCTCCAGCGCGGGCTGGCCCCGCAGCCGACGCAGGTCCTCGCCCCACGGATCGCACGCGTCGTAGGGCAGCTGATGGAGTCCGTCGTCACCGGCGGAACCGGTACGGCGGCGCAGATCCCGGGCGTGCGCGTCGCCGGCAAGACGGGCACCGCCGAGCTGAAGGACACGAGCAAGCCGGAGTGCGTGCCCGATCCGACGACGGCGCCCGACGCGACGGCGACGACCACGCCCGATCCGGCCACCACGTCCTGCCCGCCGCCGCAGCCCAACGACCCGACGGACACCGACGCCTGGTTCGCGGCGTACGCGCCGGCCAACGCCCCGCGCGTCGCCGTCGGCGTGCTGCTCGTGGCATCGGGCGCCGGAGCGGACACGGCGGCACCTGCAGCGCGCGGCGTGCTGCTGGCAGGGCTGAAGGCGACCTCGTAGGCGGCGCACTACGCCCGGCCTGCGCCTCGCCCGGCCTGCGGCTAGACGTCGAGGTCGATGATGCCCGTCTGCTTGGGCGTCGCCGTCGTGCCGACGATCTTCAGCTCGAGCGGCCGGTTGTCGAGCGCGGTGAGCGTGAGCTTGAAGAGCAGCATCGAGCCACGGTTCACGGAGTTGTAGGCGGGCGTGTCCTGCAGCGGCAGGATCTGCTTCGCCGGGATCAGGTCGTTCGGGCGATAGGCGAACAGGTTCGTGTGCCCGAGCGTCAGCGGCTTGAAGACCTCGTCCTGCGTGTCGTCGATCTCGATGTCGCCGTAGGGCCGCATCGCGGTCGAGCCCTGGTTCTCGACCTGCAGGAAGACGCCGAACCAGACCTCGTTGGGCTTCAGCGCGCGCTGATCGGCGGGCACGCCCTCGAGGAACGCCTTGTCCTCGACGTCATTGGGATTCAGCTGACGCGAGCTCTGCACCTGGTACTTGAGCTCGCCGATGCTGAGGTACAGACCCTCGTTGGCGGCGGTCACGACGCTGGCGTGCTCGTTGGGGTGATCGCCGCACGCCGCGAGCCCGCCACTGGCGAGCAGGACGGCGAGCAGGGCGGCGGGTCGGCGCAGGCGGAAAGAGGGGCGGGTCATCGACGGCCGCGAAATCTACAGCCTGAAGCCGCTGGCGGGCTTCCGTGCCCCGCCGGCGACCGTCGTGTGAGCGCCGCGGCCTTCGCCCGACTCGAGGATCGAGCGCAGCCGTTCGAGCGCACGCTTGTGGCAGCGCGTCGTCGCCGTGCGGACGCGGAGGAACTTCTCCATCAGCTCGTCGGACTTCAGGACAGGCGTCGATTGGGTCTCGAACGTGACCTTCGTCTCGCCGCTGCCGGCCTCCTCGAGCGTCCACGTCGAGCGCGTCCGGATGCGGTTGAAGCGCCCGGCACGGCCGGTCGCGACGATCGACGCCGGCGGCGTCACCTCGGCAAGCGTCATGTCACCGTAGGAGAAGCGGTCGAAGCGCGACTTCACGCGGAAGCGCGCCCCGGCGCCGCGACCGTAGGAGTCCTCGCGTGTGAGGTGCCAGTCGACCATGCAGTGGTCGCTGAACTCCTGGTGGTTGGCGACGTCGACGAGGTACTCGAAGACCACCTCACGGGGCTTGGCGATCGTCGTCGAGAGGGTGATCGGCTCCATCGAGCCGAGAATCTACCCGCGCGTCGGCTGCGCTGCCGCCACCCGCTCCTCGGCGGGCACGGTCACGCGGCGCACGCGCACGGCATTGCCGTACTCGCTGTGGCGTACGCGTTCGCTGCGCACCGGCTCACCGCGTCGCAGCGGGCGGCAGAGCTCGCAGACCGCGGAGCCGGCGGCGTAGTGATGGACGTGCTCGCCGACGAGCGGCGTGCGGCCGCAGTCCGCGCACGCATGGCGACCGTCGGTCAGCACATCGACGCTCTTGCGCAGCAGCGATCGCTCGAGATCGCGCTCGTCGATCGTCACGGCGTTACGAAGCATCTCGGCTTGTTCGGCGTCGCCGACCGGCTTCCTGCCGCGCTCTTGAGGGTCGGTTTATGTCGCTGCCGAACATGGGTATACATCGCCGCGCGAGACGATCGCAACAGATGTCGAGTGGCTTGACGCGATCGTTATCATTCACACAAGCTCCGCGTGTCGTCGGACGGTTGCCACCATAGGCGAAGGGAGTGTCGCAATGGAGTCGCTCACGTCGGGAACGGTCGCTGGGACCGGGACATTTCGCTGCGAGATCTGCGGCCACATGCTCGAGATGACGAAGGCTGACGTGTTGCCTTCCTGCCCCGGCTGCGACGGCGCGAGCTTCACGCGCACGTCCCTGTTTGCCGGTGTCGGCCAGCGCTTCCAGCGCGTCGAGCCGGAGGCGCAGACCCACGGCGACGCGCTCGCCGCCGCGCGCGACGCGATCGAGGCCCCAGGGCGCTATCTCGTGTTCCATGATGCGGGTGAGATCAGGACCGTCGCGATGCCCGGCAGCACGATGCGAATCGGCCGCAGCCTGTCGGCTCACCTGCGCTTCGAGGACCCGACGGTCTCGCGCCGGCACGCCGTGCTGATCCTCGAGGCGGGCGGCGTTCGCCTGCTCGACGACCGCAGCATGAACGGCGTCTTCGTCAACGGCGAGCGCGTCGTCTCACGCGTGCTCGAGGACGGCGACGAGATCGTCGTCGGCCGCTACAGGCTGCGCTTCGCGGACCGCTCGGCAGCGCCCGCCGGCCCCGCGCAGACCCCGCTCGCCGCGGAGTAGCCGGAGTAGCATCAGACGCCCTTGGGCGTCACGATCGCAGTTCTCTCCCAGAAGGGCGGCACCGGCAAGACGACGACGGTGCGCACGCTGGCCGACGTCCTGCGCCGCGTGGAGCTGTCGGTGCTCGCAGTCGACCTCGACCCGCAGGGCAACCTGTCGGACTACTTCGACGTCGATCCGGCCGCGACGCCGTCGATCGGCGACGTGCTCGCGGGCCGTGCCGAGGCAGCGGCTGCAATCCACGGCGACGTCATCCCGGCGAACCTCTCGCTCGCCGAGACCGAGCTGCTGCTCGCCGGCAAGATGGGCCGCGAGCTGACGCTGAGGCGCGCCCTGAAGCCGATCAAGGACCGCTACGACGTGATCCTGCTCGACTGCCCGCCGTCGCTCGGCCTGCTGACCGTCAACGCCCTCGTCGCGGCCGATCAGGCGCTGCTGACGACCGAGGCGCAGTACTTCGCGATGCAGGGCGTCGAGCAGGCGCTCGAGGTCATCGAGCTCGCCCGCGACGGGCTCAACCCCGAGCTCGGCTGGCTCGGCGTCGTCTTCAATATCGCCGACATGCGCACGCGCCACAGCCGTGAGGCGTTCGAGTCATTGCGCGAGCATGTCGGCCGCAAGCTGTTTGCGAGCTCGATCCGCCAGTCGATCGCCTACGCCGAGGCATCGGAGCGCGCAACCTCGATCCTCGACCACCGGCCCGACCTCGGCGCCGACTATCTCGCCCTCACCGACGAGGTCCTCGAGCGCCTGAAGATGCCTGCGGCGCGTGCTCGGCTGAAGGCGCTAGCGGGCGGCTAGAAGGTGCTCGCGCGATGACGAGACCGGTTCGCGTCGCCGCCGCGCTGGTCGCCGTGGCAGCGATCGTGATCGGCACGCTGCTGCTGACGCGCGGCGGCGCGCCCTCCGCTCCCGGCCCGAGCGTCAGCCACCCCAAGCAGTTCTCGCGCACGCCGGCCCAGCGCCCGGCGCCCGCGCTGCGCGGACCGCTGGGGGCCCACCTGATCCGCCGCGTGCAGCTGCGCGAGAGTCCCGGCGGGCGCGTCGTCCACACGCTCGGCGTGAAGACCGAGTACGGCTCCGACGAAGTGCTCGCCGTTGTCGCCCAGAAGCCGGGCTGGCTCGGCGTGCTGTCGCCGTTCATGCCCAACTCGCATGCCGGCTGGATCCCCGCCGACAGCGCGCAGCTGCGCGTCGAGCCCTACGAGCTGCACGTCGACCTATCGGCGCGCTCGCTCGTCGTGCGCAAGCAGGGCCGCGTCGTGCGCCGCATCACGGTCGCGGTCGGCCGTCCCGGCGAACAGACGCCAACCGGCCGCTACGCGATCACCGACCTTTTGCAGGTCAGCTCGGGCGGAGGCCCCTACGGTTGCTGCGCGCTCGCGCTCACGGGCCGCCAGCCGCATGTCGCCCAGGGCTGGACCGGCGGCGACCGGATCGCGATTCACGGCACCTCGGACCCGGCGTCGATCGGCACGCCCGTCAGCGGCGGCTGCATGCGTGCCGCCGAGGACGACATGCGCTGGCTGATGGCCCGCATGTCGCTCGGCACGCCGGTTCGCATCCAGGCGTAGGCGCGGGGGCGCCCACGGTCCCGGCTATCCCCCGTCCTCGACCTCGGCGCCGCGGGGCTCGAACGGCGCCCGCAGGACGTCTGCCCAGCCGTCGGCCTCGCGCGTCAGGCGCTCGATCACGCGCGCCGTCGCGTCGGCCTCGGTCCAGAACAGCACCGTCGGCCCCGCGCCGGAGATCGTCGCGCCGATCGCGCCGATCGCGCCCGCCCGCTCGAGCAGCGCCATCGAGCGCGGGAAGAGATGCGCGCGGTAGGGCTGGTGCAGGCGATCCTCGAGGCCCTTGCCGACGAGGCCCAGATCGCCGCTGCTCAGCCCGAGCGTCAGCAGCGCCCCGCGCCCGACGTTCGCGACGGCGTCCGCGATCGGCACGTGATCGGGCAGCACCTTGCGCGCGACGGCGGTGCGCACCGCGGTCCGCGGCACGACGATCACCGCCTCGAGGCCGGCAGGCGGCTCGAAGCGAGCGACCTCACCGCCGGTGACGATCACGAAGCCTCCGAGCAGCGCGGCCGCGGCGTTGTCCGGGTGACCCTCGAGCTCGGCGACGAGCGCGAGCGGATCGTCCTCGCGTTCGAACAGGTGCCGCGCGGCGAGCACGCCGGCGGCGTAGGCGGCGGCGCTCGAGCCCAGCCCGCCGGACAGCGGCACCGTCGAGCGAATGCGGAAGGTGAAGTCGTCGGGTGGATGCAGCCGCGCAAAGCCGCGGGCGCAGAGGTTGCGGCGGTCGCGCGCGATGTCGAGCTTCGTCTCGATCGCAAAGCGACCGGTCTCGATCACCTCGAGCTCGACGTGCAGCGCGAGTGCCGCCGCGAACACGTCGAAGCCGGGGCCAAGGTTCGCCGACGACGCGGGCACGCGGACGATCGCGCGGCGCTGCGTGATCACCCGAGCACGGCCTCCTCGACGGCCGCCAGGTTCGGCTCGCAGGGGATCACGCCGCCGGCCTGCTGCAGCGCGGTGTCCGGGTCCTTCAGGCCGTGGCCGGTCAGCACGCAGGCGACGCGGCCGGCGCCGTCAGCGCCGTAGCGCAGCAGGCCGGCGACCGAGGCGGCGCTGGCCGGCTCGCAGAAGACGCCCTCGCGGGCGGCGAGCAGGCGGTAGGCCTTGAGGATCTCTGCGTCCGACACCGCGCGCACCATCCCGCGCGAGGCGGTCATCGCCTCCATCGCCTCCTCCCAGCGGGCCGGGTTGCCGATCCGGATTGCGCTGGCGATCGTCTCTGGGTGCTCGACCTTGCGGCCCAGCACGAGCGGAGCGGCGCCCTCGGCCTGGAAGCCGAACAGCCGGGGCTGGGCGTCGAGCTCGACGAACCCCTTGTGGTACGCGGTGATGTTGCCGGCGTTGCCGACCGGGATGCACAGCGCGTCGAGCTCGTCGAGCTGCTCGATGATCTCAAACGACGCCGTCTTCTGGCCCTGGAGGCGGAACTCGTTGACGGAGTTGACGAGCGCGATCGGCTGGCGGTCGGTCAGCGCGCGCACGAGCGTCAGCGCCTCGTCGAAGTTGCCGCGCAGCGCGATCACGCGCGCGCCGTGCATGAGCGCCTGGGCAAGCTTGCCCTGAGCGATCTTGCCCTCGGGCACGATCACGGCGCAGGTCAGACCGGCGCGGGCCGCGTAGGCAGCCGCGCTCGCGGCGGTGTTGCCCGTCGATGCGCAGATGACGGCCTTGGCGCCCTCGCGGACGGCCGCGCTGACGGCGCACGTCATCCCGCGATCCTTGAACGAGCCCGTCGGGTTGAGGCCTTCGAGCTTGAGCCAGACCTCGGCACCGGCGAGCTCGGAGAGATGCGGCGCGTGGACGAGCGGGGTCGAGCCCTCGCCGAGCGACACGACCGGGTCGCCCGGCGCGAACGGCAACCGCTCGCGGTAGCGCTCCATGAGGCCAGCCATCAGCGATCGTCCCCGTGCGGCATCAGTGGAACTCCTCGTCGATGACGCGGATCGCGCGTGGCCGCGAGCGCAGGAAGTCGAGGCCCGCGATCTCCTCGACGGCGGCGAAGAACTGCGACTCGAGCACCGGGTGGACGACCATCACGAGGCGCGCCTTGGCCCCCAGGCCCTTCTGCACGACCGACTTGATCGAGGCACCGTGCTCGCCGAGGATGTGGGCGACCTGGGCCAGCACGCCGGGCCGGTCGGCGACCTCCATGTGCAGGTAGAACGACGACTCGACGTCGTCGACGATCTCCAGCGCCTGCGTCGTCTCGGGGGTCGACGCCGGGGGGATCATCGCGCTGACGACGTCGCCGAGCACCGCGCTCGCGGTCTGCGGACCGCCGGCTCCGGGCCCCGACATCGTGATCTCGGTGATCGCCTCGGACTCGACCGTGACGGCGTTGAACGGCCCATGCACGCTTGCCAGCGGATGGCCGGAGTAGAGGAACGCGGGGTGCACGCGCACGGCCAGCTTGCCGTCGATCCGCTCGGCCGTGCCGATCAGCTTCAGGCCGAGGCCGAGCTCGCGGGCGTACTCCATGTCGTCGGCGGTGATCAGCTCGATGCCCTCGTAGGTCACCTGGTCGAGGTGGACCGGCGTGTCGAACGCGAGGCGCGCGATGATCGCCATCTTGGCGGCCGCGTCCTTGCCGCCGACGTCATCGCTCGGATCAGCCTCGGCGTAGCCGAGGCGCTGGGCGTCGGCGAGCGCGTCGTCATACGAGCAGCTGGTGCGGGCCATCTCGCTGAGGATGTAGTTCGTCGTGCCGTTGACGATGCCGTGCACGCGCTCGACGTGCGCGCCGGCGAGTGACTCCTGCAAGACCCTGATGACCGGCACGACACCGGCGACCGCGGCCTCGAAGCGCAGCTGGACGCCGTGCTCGCGCGCGGCACCCCAGAGCTCCTCGCCGTGCTGGCTGAGCAGCTGCTTGTTGGCGGTCACGACATGCTTGCCGGCGCGCATCGCGCGCAACACGTAGTCGCGCGCCGGATCGAGTCCGCCGATCAGCTCGACGACGAGGTCGCAGCCGGCCAGGATCTCGTCGAAGTCGCCGCGCGAGCGCGTGAGCACGCCGCTGATCTGCGGCCGCAGCCCGGTGATCGCGGCGACGTGGTCGGCCCGCTGCCCGAGCAGCGTCTCGAACGCCGCGCCGACCGTGCCGTGGCCGAGCAGCCCGATCCGAAACGGCGCGGCCGCCTCCGCGTCAGCCGACATCGCGCGCCGCCAGATCGTCGTAGGTCTCACGCCGCACGACGACCCGCGCGTCGCCGTGCGAGACGAAGATCACCGGCGGCCGCGGCACGCCGTTGTAGTTGTTCGCCATCGCGTGGCCGTAGGCGCCCGTCGCCGGCGTGACGATGACGTCGCCGACGCGCGGGTCGTTGAGCTCCACGTCGCGCACGATCACGTCGCCCGATTCGCAGTGCTTGCCGGTCAGCCGCGACATCGTGCCGCCGCCGAAGCGGTCGGCGATCTGCGCCTCGTAGACCGCGCCGTAGAGCATCGGCCGCAGGTTGTCGGACATCCCGCCGTCGACCGCGACCCAGGTCGAGACGTTGCGCTTCACGCTCTGCACCGTGTACAGGGTGACGGTCGAGTTTGCGACGAGCGCGCGGCCCGGCTCCTCGAGGATCCGCTTGCCGGGTCCGAGCACGCGATGCACCGTGTCGACCTTCGCGGCGACGTAGTCGGCGATCCGCGGCGGCTTGAGGTCGGCCGTGTAGGCGACGCCAAGCCCGCCGCCGAGGTTGTACGTGTCGAAGTCGCCGAGCGGCGCAAGGGCTTCGATCGCACGCCGGAAGGGGTCGAGCTCGAGCAGCTGCGAGCCGATGTGGGCGTGCAGGCCGGCGAGCTCCAGCTGAGCGCTGGCGCGCACGCGGGCGATCGCGGCGGGCGCGTCGACCATCGAGAAGCCGAACTTCGAGTCCGCCTGCCCGGTCGAGATCTTGTCGTTCGTCCTGCCACGCACATCGGGCGTGACGCGCAGCAGCACCGGCTGCGGCGCGCCGTCGCCGACGACGGCCTCGAGGCGCTCGATCTCGTCGGCGTTGTCGATCACGATGTGACCGACGCCGGCCTGCCGCGCGAAGCGCAGCTCGTCGAGCGACTTCGCGTTGCCGTGCATGTAGATCCGCGCCGGGTCGAATCCGCCGCGCAGCGCAAGCGCGAGCTCCCCGCCCGACGCGACGTCACAGGAGACCCCCTCCTCGGCAAGCACGCGATAGACGGCCGTGCACGGGAAGGCCTTGGACGCGAAGAGCACGTCGAAGTTCTTCGTCCGCGCACGGAACGCCTCGACGAACGTCTGCGCACGGGCGCGCAGGTCGTCCTCGACGACGATGTAGGACGGCGTGCCGAACTCGCGCGCGAGTTCGACGGCGTCGCAGCCGCCGAGCTGCAGGCGCCCCTCCTCGACGCTCGCGCCGATCGGATATGCCTGCGAGAGCTGGGTGCGAGTGGCGGCCATTGCGCAGCGCAGCGTATGCGAGTCCGGCCCGGCGCCGACCGGTCGCGCGGGGCCTGCCGCGTCGCTCAGCCCGCGGCGCCGCCGGTCGCGTTGAGCAGGAAGATCTCGACCGCGACGTCCGGGTCGGCGAGGTTGTCGCTGAGGAACGCTTCGACGCTGCGGCCGCTGAGCCGCTCGATCACAGCGACGAGGTCCTCGCGCATCGTGTCCTGAAACGCGCGTCGCATCGCCAGCACCTCGGTCGACTGGCCGCGCGCG
The DNA here is from genome assembly GCA_036271655.1 of Solirubrobacteraceae bacterium. Taxonomy (GTDB): domain Bacteria; phylum Actinomycetota; class Thermoleophilia; order Solirubrobacterales; family Solirubrobacteraceae; genus CADCVQ01. Next base: position 60,887 of record DATBAE010000025.1, on the reverse strand, counting down.
GCGAGCGTGCGCTCGGCCTTCGTCAGGCTGTCGCGCAGCGTGACGACGATCGTGTCTGGTCCGAGCGTCGTGCGGGCGCGGGTCGGACCGCGCCCGGTGTATTCGTGCAGCAGGCCGACGACGGCGTTCGAGATCGCTGCCGCGAGCGTGCCGGTGGATTGCGGCTCGAGTGGGTCCGGCGAGGTGGGCGCGGCGTTCGATGCGGTCGGGCTGTCGGGCATGTCGCCCGCTCCGTTCTCGCCCCCGAGGAGTTGGCGCCGCCCGCGGGAGAGGGGGTGTGGAATCCCGCGGACCGAGTGGCGCAGCTCGAACGAGCCTACCCCCGTGGGCGCGGCCGGGCTACGCGGTCGACGTGATCGCCGGCGCGGAGCTGACCCCGTCGCGACGCAAGCCACCGGAGCGCGATGCCCGCCAGAGCCAGATCGTCCCCGCGACCATCATCACGAGGCTGAGCAGCTGCGCTTCGGTGAGACCAGCGAACACGGCGACGTTGCGGCGGATGAACTCCACGAGAAAGCGCTCCGTCCCGGCTAGCAGGAGGTACCAGGCGAACACCACGCCCGGGCGCAGCACGTCGCGCGCATTCCACAGCAGCCAGGCGATCAGCGCCATCGAGAGCGTCTCGTAGATCGGCGTCGGATGGACGACCTCGGTCGTGGGTACGACCCCGTGCGGGTAGGCCATGCCCCATGGCAGGCTCGTCGGGCTGCCGTAGTCGCCGTCACCGGAGACCTGGCAGCCGATGCGGCCGATCGCATAGCCGGCGGCGAGCGCCGGTGAGCAGATCCCCAGCAGCTCCTGGTTGAACATCCCGCGTCGCCGGGCCCACAGCAGGACGCCGGCCGCGCCGCCGAGCGCGCCGCCGTACCAGACGAGCCCGGCGCCGCCGAAGACGCCGTGCAGGACGTTGCCGCGCACGTCGCCGAGGTGGCCGAGGACCCAGTAGCCGCGTGCTCCGACGAGCCCGCCCACGAGCGCCGCGAAGACCATCTCGTAGGCCCAGTCCTGCGGCCGCCCGAGCTCCTTCAGGCGGCGGGCGACGACCGCTCCGGAGACGACGAACGCCAGGCCGAAGCACATCCCGAAGGTCTTCAGCGAGAGGCCGAACAGGTCGATCGACGGCTGCATCGCGTGCGAACGCTAGTCGTTGCCCATCGGCGACCCGCCGGCTGGTGCCGCGGACCCGCTCGAGCGCGTCCGCCCGCACAGCGCGTTTGCCAGAATGAATCCATGGCTGCCACGAAGACGACGTTCACGCGGGACCCCGGGCTGCAGACCCGGATGCTGCTCACGCTGTTCCTGCTCGGCGCGCTCTACGTCGTGTTCGTCGGCGTGCTGTTCGCCTCAGGGCTCAACGGCGGCGTCATCGCGATCATCGCCGTCGGCCTGGCTGCGGCACAGTTCTTCACCTCCGACAAGCTCGCGCTGCACGCGATGGGCGCGCGCGAGGTAACGCCCCAGGAGGCACCCGAGCTGCACGCGATGATCGAGCGCCTCTGCATCCAGGCCGACCTGCCGAAGCCGAAGATCGCCGTCGCCCACACGACGATGCCGAACGCCTTCGCGCTCGGCCGCTCGCAGAAGAGCGCGACCGTCTGCGCGACGACCGGGATCATGAACCTGCTCAGCCCGGCCGAGCTCGAGGGCGTCATGGCGCACGAGCTCTCGCACGTCAAGAACCGCGACGTGATGATCATGACGATCGCCTCGTTCTTCGCCTCGGTCTCGGCGATGATCCTGCAGTTCGGCTTCTTCTTCGGCGGTGGCGGCAACTCCAACGACGATGACGACGGCCCCAGCTTCGCCGTCGTGCTGCTTGTTTCGCTGGCCGTCTACGTGATCTCGTTCTTCTTGATGATGGCGCTGTCGCGCTACCGCGAGTACGTCGCCGACCGCGGCGCCGCGCTCATCACGGGTCGCCCGAGCGCGCTCGCCTCGGCACTGCGCAAGCTCGAGTCAGGGATGGGCCGCCTGCCGCAGCAGGATCTGCGCGCGGCGAAGGAGATGAGCGCGTTCTTCATCGCCGCGCCGTCGAAGGAGTCGATCACCGGACTGTTCGCGACGCACCCGCCGATGGAGAAGCGGATCGAACAGCTCATGCGCCTCGAGGCCGAGTTGCAGCGCGGCACGCTCGCAGCGGCGTAGCGAGCGGCGGCGAGACACGACGATGGGCTTCCTCGACTCGATCATGGGCGGCAAGAAGAAGCTCAAGGCGCCGGCGCCGGACCGGCTGTTCGCGATGTCGACGGCCTACGTGACGTTGTCGACCGGGCATGGCATCGAGACGAAGGGCGTCGCGGCGATCGTCTTCCAGCCGCTGGCAACCTCGGACTTCGAGTCGATCGTCAGCGAGATGGAGGACATCGTGCGGGGCACCGGCGAGGACACCGGGACGACGGTCTCGACGAGCGAGGACTCCTACGGCTACCGCTGGATCAAGCTGCGCGACGACGATATCGAGGATCTCGTCGTCGGCATCAACGCGGTCAGCGACGGCCTCATGGTCGGCGGCTACGGCGATCGCGTGCTCGCCGCGGTCTTCGCCTTCAAGGACGCGCAGGCGCGTCCCGTGTACTTCATCTACAACTACAAGCGCGGCTCTTGGTATCCGTTCGTGCCGTCTGGCAAGCAGGAGCGCAACGGCGAGCGCGAGCTGCAGATCAAGGCGATCATCGACGGCGAGCTGCCGATCGAGCGTGAGCTCGAACGCTGGTTCCCGCTCTGGGGAATCCCGATCTAGTGCGGTCGTGGCGCGCCGTGCTCGAATGGAGAGCACCGCGCGCCAGGGTCCGCCTCCGCGCCAGGTTCAGTCTGGGATCAGGCCTTCGCCGCTGAACTCGGCCGCCGCCTCGGCCATCGACGTGTCGGCCGGCGGCACGATCACGTCCGAGGACTCGATCTCGTCGTCGCCGACGCGCTCGCCCTCCCTGCGGATCACGTCGAGCATCTCCTCGAAGGCGGCGTGGAAGCCGTCCTCGTCATCGCCCTCGACGGCCGCCACGACCTGGTTGTCGAGCGCGTTGACGCGCGTCACGCAGTCGTCGTCGAGCCGGTACTGGCCTTCCCCCATGATCCGGACGATCACGGCTTGGCCTCGCCCGACTCAAGCTCGGCCGGCGGCGGCGGCGCACTGCCCTGCCCGAGCTCGGCCTTCATCTTCGAGAGCTCGTCGTCGACCATCCCGCCCGTGCCGAGCGCCGCCAGCTGGCGATCGATGTCGTCGGGTCCCGAGCCGAGCTGCGTCAGGTCCTCGAAGGTCCCGGCCGCCTCGAGCTCCTCGACCGCCGAGGCACGCGCCTTCATGTCCTCGGTCTTGTCGACGGCACGCTGCATCGCAAGGCCGACATCGGCCATCTCCTCGCCCACTCCGGTCGCAGCCTCGGAGATGCGCACCTGCGCCTCGGCCGCCGAGTACTGGGCCTTGATGACCTCTTTTTTCGTCCGGAACGCCTCGATCTTCGCCCGCAGGCGCTTCTCGGACTCGGTCAGCTTCTCCTGCTGGCTCTGCAGCTCGGTGACCTGCTGGTCGAGCGACTGCAGCTCGGTCTGCGCGACCTGCTTGCGCTCGAGCGCGGTGCGCGCCAGCGCCTCGTCGCCGGCCGCGAGCGCCTGGCGGGCCTGCGTGTCGAGCTTGACGACGGACTGCTCAAGCTTCTGGGCCTGCATGCCAAGGCGCTTCTTGGCCGTCACGACATCCGCGATGCCCTTCTTGACGCCCTGCAAGGACTCGAGCTGCTTCTGGTAGCTGTAGTCGAGCGTCTCGGCGGGGTCCTCCGCCTTATCGAGCAGCTTGGAAATCTTCGCCTTGATGACGGTGGACATCCGCCCGGACATACCTGCCATCGTGCCTCCTGGGGGTGGTGGGTCACGTTGTTTCTAGCACGCGGCGACGGCGCGGACGGCGTTTTCGCATGGCGACGGCGGTAAGGTGCCGCCGATGCGACGCGTCGCCCTCGTGCTTCTCGCAGCGCTGGTCGTGGTCGGCTGCGGTCGCGAGGTGCGTTCCGACGATCCCTCGCAGCCGGGACTGCTCGCCCCGCCCAGCGACGTGAAGAAGAACCTCGGCTTCCCCGAGGCGGCAACGAAGAACACGACGCGCGTCCCGGCCGGCGATCCGACGCAGGCCGCCGCCGCGATCGCGCGCGCGGTCTTCCCCGACCCGGCCCGCAAGCCGGGCGCGATCACGCTCGTCGACACCGGCGACTGGCGGGTCGCGATCGCCGCCTCCGCGCTGATGGCGGCGCCGTTCAACGCGCCGATCCTCTTCACCGACGGAACGAGCCTGCCCGATCCGTCGAAGGACGCGCTCGACGCGCTCGCACCCGCGGGCTCGAAGGCCGCCGGCAACGCCCAGGTGATTCGCGTCGGCAACGTCGCCAAACCCGCGGCGTACAAGAGCACGGACCTCACCGGCTCGAGCCCGCTCGCGCTGACCGGCGCGATCGCGCGCCTGATCCGCTCGGCGCATCCCGGGACGGCGCTGAAGATCGTCATCGCAAGCTCCGACGATCCCTCGTTCGCGATGCCCGCGGCGGCGTATGCCGCGAAGACCGGCGATCCGGTCCTGTTCGTGACGAAGACCGACATCCCGCCCGAGACGCGAGCCGCGCTCGTCGCGATCGCCGGCCTCGCCAAGCCGAAGTTCTTCATCCTCGGGCCGTCGAACCTGATCGCGCCGGCCGTCACCCGGCAGCTCGAGCGGTTCGGCACCGTCAAGCGCACCGGCGGCGCGGATCCGGTCACGAACTCGATCGAGTTCGCCCGCTACCGCAGCGGCACGTTCGGCTGGGGCGTCTCGAACCCAGGGCACGGCATGGTCTTCATGCGCACCTCGCGCCCGCTCTTCGCCGCCGCCGCCGCCCCGCTGTCGGGCGCCGGCAGCTTCGGTCCGCTGTTCCTGCTCGACAGCAGCACCAAGCTTCCGGAGCCGCTGCAGAGCCAGCTGCTCGACACCCAGCCGGCCTACCGCACCGATCCGGTCGCCGGCGTCTACAACCACGGCTGGATCATCGGCACGAAGGACTCGATCTCGGTCACCGAGCAGGCCCGGATCGACGCGCTGCTGGAGATCGTCCAGGAGCAGCTGCCAGGTAATCTGGATGCCGTCGAATCCGGATCGGGATGACCGCCACGCGATGAGCCAAGCCGAGCACCCAGACCGCCTGAGCGCGGGCCACGAGGTGACGCTCGCAGACGTGCGCCAGCTGATGGGCGCGTCCACGCCGCATTTCGCGCTGCAGCTGCGAAACAGGATCGCGAAGCTCATCCGCGGGCTGCCCGCCGAGCACCCGGCGCGCATCGAAGGCGAGCGCGAGATCGCGCGCCTGACCGAGCTCGGGCGTAACGGCGAGGTGCGCGGGCATGCCGCCGAGCCGGGCATGCATCCGCTGGCGTCGGTCACGGGTACCGGCAGCCCGGCCGACGGCGGCGCGCACTGACGTCCACGTCTCGATGACCGACCCCCTGGGGCGTCCGGCGGGGATCGACGGCAGCACGCTGCCCGGGCCCTACGGCGTCGGCGCATATGCCGCCAAGCTCCGGGAGTTCCTACGCGAGCGCTCGCGCGTGCAGCTCTTCGGCGAGGTCTGGAACGTCCGCCTGAGCCGCGTCAAGGTCTACCTCGAGCTGCGCGACGGAGACGGCGCGATTCCCTGCTCGATGTGGCGCGCCGACTACGACGCACTCGTGCTCGGCGAGCGGACGCTCAGCGACGGGGCGCAGGTCGTTGTCGCCGGCGGCCTCGACTACTACGCCGGCAGCCGCACGTCGTCGCCGTCGTTCTCGTTTGCGATCACGGCGCTGCGGATCGCCGGCGAAGGGGACCTGCTCGCCCAGCTCGACCGCCTGCGCAAGGCGCTCGACGCCGAGGGTCTGTTCGCCCGTCAGCAGCACCTGCATCGTCCCGCGCTGCCGCGGACGATCGGCGTCGTCACCGGCGAGGGCGGCAAGGCCCGCGACGACATCCTCGCCGGGCTCGCGCGGCGTGGATGGCAGGGCCGCCTCGTCTGGGCGTTTGCGCCGGTGCAGGACCGCCACGCGGCGCCGCGCATCACGACGGCCCTGCAGGACCTCGCCGCCAGTGGCGAGGTCGACGTCATCGTCGTCGCGCGCGGCGGCGGATCGCTCGCCGACCTCTTCTGCTTCTGCGACGAGACGCTGTGCCGCACCGTCGCGCTGCTCGGCGTGCCGGTGATCGCGTCCGTCGGGCATCACACCGATCGCACGCTGATCGACGACGTCGCGGCGCTCTCCTGCTCGACGCCGACCCATGCCGCCGAATCGGCGGTGCCGGTGCACTGCGCCCAGGCGCGCGGCGATCTGCTGCGGATCGGGCGGCGCCTCGACGTCCATGCCCGCCGCGCGCTCGTGCAGCGCGCGCAGACGCTCGCACGGCTGTCGCGCGCGCCGGCAGCGCACCTCGAGCGCCAGCGCGCCGGACTGCACCAGCGCCTGCGCGAGATCCGCGCCGCCGGGCGGCGGCGGATCGAGCTCGAGCGCGGGCGCAGCGCGACGAAGGCGCTCGTGCTGGACCGCAAGGCGCAGGCCGCGGCGCTCGACGCGCGCAGTGCATCGCGCCTCGGGGCGCTAGCCCTGGCGCTCGCCGCCCACGACCCCGAGCGGACGCTGGAGCGCGGCTACGCGCTCGTGACCGACGGCGCCGGCGAGATCGTCGCGAGCGCCGCCGCCGCTCGGCGCGCGGGCGACGTGCGTCTGCGCTTCGGCGACGCCGCCGTCGCTGCGACGATCTCAGATGACGATGCCCGTGCCTGAGCCCGAATCCACCGGCCCGCTGACGTACGAGGACGCGACGGCGCGCCTCGAGCAGATCATCAAGCGCCTGGACTCCGGCGAGGCCGGGCTGCGCGAGACGCTCGAGCTCTGCCGCGAGGGCCGCACGCTCGTCGAGCTGTGCGCCGCCGAGCTGGAGGCGGTCGGGCAGGGCCTCGAGGAGCTGCGCCTCGGCGACCTCGTCGCGCGCCTCGAGGCCGGCAGCGGCGCCTGAGGAACCTCTGCGTTCGCCGATCGAGTCCGGCCGGGCGAACGCGTCCATTAGCCTCGCTCCCATGAGCACCTACGACCTGGTCGCCGACCTGCCCGTCCGCATCGAGGGCTACGAGCTCGAAGGGCTCGTCCAGAACGTGTCGAGCGACTTCGAGCGCAAGACGACAATCGTCCACCTGCAGGGCGCGGGCGAGGAGGGCCTCGGCGAGGACGTCGTCTACGACGCCGTCGACCAGGAGATCCTCCAGAAGGCCGGACCGGCGCTGCCGCTCGCCGGCGACTGGACGATCCGCTCGTTCTCCGAGCACGTCGCGACGCTCGAGCTGTTCCCCGAGCCGCCGCAGCGCGAGGTCTCCCAGCTCTATCGCGTCTGGGCGCTCGAGTCGGCCGCGCTCGACCTCGCGCTGCGTCAGGCCGGCGAGCCGCTGCATGCGGTGCTCGGGCGCGAGCCTCGCCCGCTGACGTTCGTCGTGTCGCTGCGGCTCGGCGAGCCGCCCTCGCTGGAGCCGGTCCTGCGGCGGCTGGAGCGCTATCCGACGCTGCGCTTCAAGCTCGATCCGACGGTCTCGTGGGACGACGATCTCGTCGCAGGCCTCGTCGCGACGGGGGCGGTGGACTCCGTCGACTTCAAGGGCCTGTACTCGGGCACGGCGGTCGACCAGCCCGCCGATCCCGCGTTGTACACGCGCGTCATCGCGGCATTTCCCGATGCCTGGATCGAGGATCCCAAGCTCATCCCGGAGATCGACGAGCTGCTCGTGCCCCATCGCGATCGCATCACGTGGGACGCGAACATCCACTCCATCGCCGACATCGAGGGCCTCCCGTTCGCACCGCGGATGGTGAACCTCAAGCCATCGCGCCTCGGCGGAATCAACCCGCTCTTCGACGCCTACGACTATGCCGAGCAGCACGGCATCGGCGCGTACGGCGGGGGCCAGTTCGAGCTCGGCATCGGACGCGGTCAGATCCAGTACCTCGCATCGATCTTCCATCCCGACACGCCGAACGACACGTCGCCGACCGGGTTTCACGTCATGGATCCGCCGCCCGGCCTGCCATCCAGCCCGCTGCCGCCGACGCCCTCGGCGACCGGCTTTCGCTGGGGCTAGCCACGCTCACGCACCGAGTGGCGCGCCGCTCGGTCGGAGACCGAGCACGGCGCCGCTTGCCGTCCTGCGTCCGTCAGACGCGCTGGATCAGCGTCCCGGTTCCGAGGCCACCGCCGCAGCACATCGTCACGAGGCCGATCTCGAGATCGGCGCGCTCGAGCTCGTGCAGCAGCGTCGTCAGCAGCCGGGCGCCGGTCGATCCGATCGGATGCCCGAGGGCCATCGCGCCGCCGTTGACGTTGACGCGGCCCACGTCCGGCTGCAGCTCGCGCTGCCAAGCCGCGAGGACCGAGGCGAAGGCCTCGTTGACCTCGAATAGGTCGATGTCGCCGATCGTCATCGCGTTGCGCGCGAGCAGCTTGCGGGTCGCCGGGATCGGCCCCGTCAGCATGATCACCGGGTCGACGCCAACGGTCGTCTGATCGACGATCCGCGCGCGTGGCCGCACGCCGAGCTCCTCGGCCTTCTCGCGCGACATGAGCAGCACGGCCGCCGCCCCGTCGGAGATCTGCGAGGACGTCGCCGCAGTGATCCGGCCGTCTGGCTTGAATGCCGGACGCAACGCGGCGAGCGTCGCGAGGTTCGTGTCCGGACGGATGCCCTGGTCGACGCTGTGGACGCCGTCGCTGGTCGTGAACGGGAGGATCTCGCGCTCGAAGCGGCCCTCCCTCGTCGCCTCGTCGGCGAGCCGGTGCGAGCGCACGGCGAGCTCGTCGAGCTCGCGGCGCGGGATCTCCCAGCGCTCGGCGATCAGCTCCGCGCTCAGGCCCTGCGGGATCAGCGCGTGCTTCTCGATCAATGCGGGCGGAAACGGCGTCCCGACGTCGTCGGCCCAGCGCAGCCCGACGCCGAGCGGGATGTGGCCCATGTGCTCGACGCCGGCGCCGATCACGATGTCGTGGATGCCGGCGGCGATCAGCGCGGCGCCGAAGTTCACCGCCTGCTGCGCCGACCCGCACTGGCGGTCGATGGTGGTCGCGGGCGTCTGCACCGGAAGGCCGGCCTGCAGCCAGGCGTTGCGCGCGATGTTCCACGACTGCTCTCCAAGCTGCTGCACGCAGCCAGCGATCACGTCCTCGACCTGCGCCGGATCGATGCCGGCACGCGCGATGACCTCGCTGAAGCACGCCCCGAGCAGCGCGTTGGGGTGCGTCTCGCGGTAGTAGCCCTTCTCCGGGTGCCCGCGCCCGATCGGTGTGCGAACCGCTTCGACGATCACGACCTCACGGCCCTGCTGCCCACCCATGGCTCTAAGGTACCCGTACGACGACGACGTACGACGACGTTCAGCAGATGGTTCCGAGGGGGAGATCGGCGTGGGAGAGAGGTTGGGGATCGCTGGCAGCGGAGCGATCGCGACGGGGCTGGCGGCCTGCGCGACGAAGACTCCGGGGCACGTGCTCTGGGCGCGCTCGGACGCCTCGGCGGCGCGCGCGACGAAGGCGATCGCGAAGGCCTGCGAGCGGCTCGGCGAGGGCTACGACGCGGCGAACGTGACCGTGACGACCGACCTCGGGGCGCTCGGCGACGCGACGTTCCTCGTCGAGGCGATCGCCGAGGACAGCGCGCTGAAGCGCGAGCTGCTCGGCCGGCTCGGCGAGATCGGGACCGACGGCACGGTGATCGGCACGACGACGTCGTCGCTGTCGGTCAGCGAGCTCGCGGCGGCGACCGGCAGCCCGCAGCGGTTCGTCGGCCTGCACGTGTTCAATCCAGTGCCGCGCATGAAGCTCGTCGAGCTCGCCTACCCGGCGGAAGCGACGGCGGCGACCCGCGAGCGGGCGGCCGCGCTCTGCGCCGCGCTCGACAAGGAGGCCGTCGACGTCCCCGATCTCGCCGGCTTCGTCGTCAACAGGCTGCTCTTCCCATACCTCTTCAGCGCCGTCGATCTGATGGAGGAGACGGGGCTGTCGCCGGCGTCGATCGACACCTGCATGCAGCTCGGCGCGGCGCACCCGATGGGGCCGATCGCGCTACTGGACTACATCGGCCTCGACGTCTCCGTGGCGATCGGCGACGCGATCGCCGCGAGGGTGCCGCAGTCACTGCGCGATCTCTGCGCAGCCGGCGCACTCGGTCGTAAGACCGGTCACGGCCTCTACCCGCCGGAGTTCTACGCACGCTGATCTGAACCCTTCGCTGCGGTTTAGCCGACGTTCAGCTTCGGCCGCAAGCATCGGCGACGCGACTGGACCTCGCGCCTCCTCCCAGCAGCACACGATGGGCCCGCCTGTGCGGGCCCGTCGGGGTTAACCGCTCCACCGCGCCCCGAACCCGGGCGGATCCGCGCTATGCCGTCTGCGCCTCCTGCTCGGCCGGCCGCGCGCGGCGCTCGCGGATGCGGACGGCCTCGATGCGGTTCTCGCGCACGGACTCGACGCGGATCGAGTAGCCGTTGGCGTTGACCGCGTCGCCGCGCTTGGGCAGGCGCCCCAGCCTGGCGAAGACGAAGCCGCCGATCGAGTTGTAGGCGTCGCTGTCGACCGGCAGCTTGAGGTCGTAGTCGATCAGGTCGGTGATCGCGACATGTCCGCGCACGTACCAGTCGCCGTTGGCGAGGCGGCGCACGTCACCGCCGGCTGGATCGGTCTCGTCGTCGATCTCGCCGACGATCTCCTCGATGATGTCTTCGACGGTGACGATCCCCGCGACGCGGCCGTACTCGTCGACGACGACGGACATCGTCGAGCGATTGCGCTGCAGGTCGGCGAGCAGATCGTCGAGCGGCTTCGTCTCGGGCACGATCGTCGTCGGCTTGATCGCCGGCTCGAGCGACGCCTCGGGGCCGTCGGCCATCAGGATGCGCGCGAGCGAGTTGGAGTGCACGACGCCGCGGATCCTGTCCGGGTTCTGATCCTCGGTCACGGGCAGGCGCGTGTGGCCCGTCGAGATGCAGCGCCGCAGCGCCGTCCCGACGTCCTCGGAGACGTCGACCGTGACGACCGCCGGCGTCGGCGTCATGACCTGGCGCGCCTGCTGGTCGTGCAGATGGAAGACGCCCGTGAGCATGCCCGCCTCGCCGGGATCAAGATGACCGCCGGCGCGCGCCTGGGCGATGATCGCGCGCAGCTCGTCGGGATCGGCGCCCTCCTCGAAGTCGGCGTCGTCCTTGATGCCGAGCGGGCGCAGCAGCGCGCTGGAGGCCTTGTTGAGCAGGTGGATGAACGGCCGCATCACCGTGTTGAAGATCTCCAGCGGGCGCGCGACGCGGCGAGCGACGGCCTCGGCATTGACGATCGCGTAGATCTTCGGCACCTGCTCGCCCGCCGTGATGTGGCCGGCGGTGACGAGGATGTAGGCGATCGCGATCGAGATCGGTGCCGCGACGACGTGCGCGAAGTTGTCGAACGCCGGCTCGATCGCGCCGGCGATCGCAGCCTCGCCGAGGAAGCCGATGCCGAGCGAGGCGAGCGTGATCCCGAACTGGCAGGCCGACAGGTACTCACTGAGATCGTCGAGCTGCTTGATGACGAGCCCCGCGCGCCGGTCACCCTCGGCGACCATCTCCTCCAAGCGGGTCCGGCGCGACCGCACGAGCGCGAACTCGCCCGCGACGAAGAAGCCGTTCGTGAAGATCAGCACGACGACCGCACCGAGCAGGAGCGCGGTCAAGTGGCGCGGGTGTGGCCGGGCCTAGGGTGTTGGCCGCGACTTCGAGGACGGTCGTCGTTCATTGACGCTGCGTCGCGAGGGTAGCAAGGCGCGGCGACGGCATCGGGCCGGCGTTCGCTCGGCATCATGGATCTGGCCTCAGGCTCAGATCAGGCCGTCGATCGTGGCCGCGAGGCCGAAGTCGCTCGCGGTGACGCCGCCGGCCGAATGCGTCGACAGCGTGAGGCGCACGTGCTTGTAGTCGTGGACGAGGATGTCGGGGTGGTGGTGGGCCGCGTTCGCCGCATCGGCGACGGCATTCGCCAGCGCCATCGCGGCCTTGAAGCCGTCGCACTCGACGTCGCGCGCGATGCTGTCGCCGTCGCGTCTCCACGCGCTGCCCGCGAGCCGCTCGCCGATCTCGGAATCGCTCAGTCGTGCCATACGCTCTCCTCCGATATGCGCATCGTCAGCCTTGTGCCACACGCTACCGAGCTGCTGTTCGCACTCGGGCTCGGCGCGCAGGTCGTCGGCGTGACGCACGAGTGCGACTTCCCCGACGAGGCCCTCGACCTGCCGCAGATCACGCGCAACGTGCTCGATCCCGGTCTGACGCCGGGCGAGATCGACGCCGCAGTGCGGGCGCGCACGGCAGGCGGGGACTCGATCTACGAGCTCGACGAGGAGCTCGTGCGCGAGCTCGAGCCCGACCTGATCGTCACCCAGGCCCTCTGCCACGTCTGCGCGGTGTCGGTCGACGAGGTGCGCGCGCTGGCCCAGGCGCTGCCCGGGCCGCCGCACGTGATCGCACTCGACCCGACGACCTATGGCGAGACGCTCGGCGACGTGCGGACGATCGCCCAGGCGACGGGCGCAAAGGACCGCGCGCTCGACCTGATCGCGCGTACGGCGCGGCGCGCCGACGTCGTACGACTGGCGGTACGCGGCGCGCCGCGACCGCGCGTCGCCGCGATCGAGTGGCTGGATCCAGTCTTCGTCGCCGGCCACTGGACGCCACAGCTGATCGAGATGGCGGGCGGCGAGGATGTGCTCGGCTTCGCCGGCGAGCCGTCGCGCGAGGCCAGCTGGGAGGAGCTCGCCGCCGCGCGGCCTGAGGTCGTCGTCGTCATGCCCTGCGGCTACGACGCCGCGCGGGCGCTCGTCGAGGCCGAGGAGTTCGCCGATCGCCTTGCGGCGCTCGGAGCCGATCAGGTCGTCGCCGTCGACGCCTCGTCGTACTTCTCGCGGCCCGGCCCGCGGCTCGTCGACGGGCTCGAGCTGCTCGCACACATCCTGCATCCCGACCGCGTGCCGCAGACGCCGGCGGATCCACTCGCCGTGCAGCTCGAGCACTAAATGGTCAAGGCACCGCGCACCGTCCTGTACCTGCATTCCTCGGCTGGGCGCTACGGCGCCGACCGCCAACTCGCGCTGCTCGCCGGCGGGCTCGATCCCGCCCGCTACCGCCCGCTGGTCGTGCTCGCGATGGACGGCGAGCTGCGGACCGATCTGCAGCAGGCGGGCGTCGAGGTGCTCGTGCGCCCGCTCGCGGTGATGCGCCGCGCCGCGATGTCGCCGACGGGCCTGGCGAGCGTCGGCGCGGCGCTCGTGCGCGACGCCGGCAGCCTCGCGCGAGTCGCACGTGCGCGCGACGTCGCACTCGTGCACACGAATACCTCGGTGACGCTCGGCGGCGCCAGCGCGGCGCGGGTCGCGCGGATCCCGCACGTCTGGCACCTGCGTGAGATCTACACCGGCTTCGAGCGCTACTGGCCGGCCTATCGGCGCCTGCTGCTGACGGCGGACGCGCTGCCGTGCGTCTCGCAGGCGACGCGCGCGCAGCTCGGCACGACATCGCGGGCCAGCGTGCTGCACGACGGCCTCGGCGTCGCGCCCGCGCGCGCCGAGCGCGGCGCCGCACGAGCCGCGCTCGATCTACCCGGCGACGCGTTCGTCGTCGCAATCCTCGGCCGCATCTCGACCTGGAAGGGCCAGGACGTCCTCATCCGGGCGCTCGCGGCGGTCCGTGACAAGAACGCGATCGCGCTCGTCGCCGGCGATCCGTGGCAGGGCGAGGAGAGCCGCCTGGACGAGCTGCGCTCGCTCGCTCGCTCGCTCGGCGTCGCCGACCGCGTCCGCTTCGCCGGCTTTCGCGCCGACGTCGAGAACGTCTACGGCGCGGCCGACGTCGTCGCGGTCCCGTCGACGCAGCCGGATCCGCTGCCGAATGCCGCGCTCGAGGCCGCCGCCGCGGGCTGCTGCGTCGTCGCCGCCGATCACGGCGGACTGCCGGAGATCATCGAGCGCGATGTCACCGGCCGGCTCGTCGCCCCCGGCGACGCCATGGCGCTCGCCGCAGCGCTCGACGAGCTGCATGACGATCCTGACCTGCGCGCGCGTCTCGCCGCCGCCGCCGCGACGTCGACCCGTGCCCGCTTCTCCCCCGCGCGACTGCTCGAAGGGGCGCAGCGCCTCTACGACTCGCTGCTACCCCGCTAGCTGGACGTGGTCGGCCTCCTGCGGCCCGGCGAACGGGCGCGTCAGGCCGAAGCTCTCGAGCGTGCCTTCGGGCACGCCCTCGACCCCAGGGGTGTCCGACGCCTGGCCCTGCGTGTGCGGGTCGTTCGCAAAGCCGCCGACCTCGACCGAGTGCTCCGGCGTGCGGTAGCCCGAGATGCCGATCAGATGCAGGTTCAGCGCCTTGCCCATGCGGTCGAGGCGGGCGGCGATCTCCGGCTCGGCGCCGACGGAGTAGTTCGTGCCGGGCGCCGGGAAGAAACCGCCCCCGCCGCCGCCCCCGCCTCCCGTGAAGGGGCCCCCGAACGCAAGGCCCTGCGCGCGCGCCGCGGCGGCCGCCGATGCCTCGAGCTTGCGCTGCAGCTCCTCGCGGCGCTGGCGCAACCCGGCGAGCTGCGAGCTCTTCGCGTCATGCGCCTGGATGATGCGCTCCTGGCGGGAGACCAGCGCGACGCGCAGCTCGTCGACCTGGTTGCGCTCGCTCGCGGCCGCGGCGGTGACGGCACGCTGGCGGCGCTCGTCGATCGTCAGGCGCTTCGTCTGCCCGGCGACCGCGTCGCGGGCGATGTGCACGCGCTGCGTGATCTGCGCGTTGTGCCGGCCGATGAGCTTCAGCTGATCGACGCGCTCGAGCAGCTCGGCGAAGCCGTGGGCCTCCATGACGACCGTGACGATGTCCGGCGGCGCCGTCTCGTACATCGAGCGCAGCTGCTCGGCGAGCACCTGCTGGTCGCGAGCCAGCCCGTCACGCAGCCGCACCAGCCGGGCCCGGTCGGCGCGCAGCTGTGTCTGCTGGCGATCGAGGATTCCCTGCTGGACGTCGAACGCAGACTGCAGCGCCTGCTCGCGGGCCTGCAGGTCGGCGATCGGCGTGTGCAGGCGGGCGATCCGCCGGCTGTCGGCGGCCGCGGCGGCCGACAGCGCGTTCTCCCGGGCCTGCGTCTCCTGCAGCTGGCTCTCCGTCGACGCGCTCGCCGGAGCGCGCGTGAGGACCGCGCACGCAAGCGTGGCGAACAGGCCACAGGCCAGCAGCACCGCAATCGTCACGCGAGGATCCCTTCGCACGGACGTGACGGTATGCGGCCTCGGCTTGCCGGATTGCAAGTCCCGCTGCACGAGCAGGCAATTGTGCCCGGTTGTGACCGCAAGCGGTGCCGGCGGCGCTACCTTGGTGAAGATGCTGGGCTCCAACCTCAAGCGACGAAGCAGTGCCGTCCTGCTGATCGTCGCGCTGATGCTGGGGATCGTCGTGGCGGGCGCGGCAGCCTACGACCACGCTCGGGCCGACCGCCTCGCGAAGGGCATTCGCGTCGACGGAGTCGACATCGGCGGGCTCACGACGTCCGAGGCGGCGGCGCGGCTGCGCACCCGCGCCCTGCAGATCCGGCGTCGCTCGCTGTACGTGCACGCCGCCGGCCAGACCTTCGAACTTCCCGCCGGCAGCGTCGGCGTCACCGCCGAGGTCGACGACGCCGTCGCCCAGGTGCTCGCGACCAGCCGGCAGGGCTGGTTCGGATCGCGCGCGCTGCGCGACCTCACGGGCGCGAAGATCGAGCAGTCGATCGCACTGCGCGTTCGCTACGCGCCCGGCGTCGTCCCGCAGTTCGTGGCGAGGGTGCGGACGGCGACCGACAAGTCCGCCGTCGATGCCACCGTCAAGCCGACTGCCGCCGGCCTGACCGAGATCGACGGGCACGACGGCGTCGCGCTCGACGCGGCCGCGCTCAGCGAGCGGATCGCGAGCGCCCTGATCCACCCCACGCTGCCCGCCCAGATCGACGCAACCGTCCATAGCGTCGCGCCGACGCTCACGCGCGAGCAGCTCGCGAAGAGGTTCCCGGCGTACATCGTCGTCGACCGCAAGGCGCACAAGCTGCGCTTCTTCCAGCATCTGAAGCTCACGCGCACATTTGCGATCGCGGTCGGGAAGTCCGGCCTCGAGACGCCAGTCGGCCTGTACAACGTCCAATGGAAAGAGGTCAACCCGCCCTGGCACGTCCCGGACAGCGACTGGGCCGGAGCGCTGCGCGGCAAGACGATCCCGCCCGGCCCGGACGACCCGATCAAGTCGCGCTGGATGGCCTTCGACGGCGGAGCCGGCATCCACGGCATCGATCCCAGCGAGTATTCGTCGATCGGTCACGACGCATCGCACGGCTGCGTCCGCATGCGGATCCCCGACGTGATCTCGCTCTACGCGCGCACGCCCGTCGGCACACCCGTCTACGTCGCGTAGGGCGCCCCTCGGCGCCAGGCCTCCCGCGAATCGGCGCGGTGCACCCGCATGCCGCGTGCCACCTGCCGAGCGAGGACCGTCAGCTCGTCGCGGCGAGCCGGTAACGCGCCGCAAGCTGCTCGACGGCAGCCGCGTAGGCGTCGGAGTGGTTGTACGTGCGCAGCGCGCCGAGCCAGTCCTCCGGCGCGCCCGAGGCGCGCAGATAGCTCGCCATCGAGAAGATCGCGTCGGCCGGGTCGTGCGGATCGCGCACGCCGTCGGCATCGCCGTCGAGCCCGAACCGGTCCCAGGTCGCCGCCAGGAACTGCGCCGGCCCGCTCGCCCCGCGCGGGTTGGCACCGGTGGCGACGCCGGGCTCGGTCGTCTGCCCGTGCTGGGACTCGATCGCGCCGATCGCGGCAAGGCGCGTCCAGTCGAGGCCGTAGCGGGCGCCGGCGCGCTGATAGAGCTCGAGATAGGCGGCCGGGATCCGCAACCGGCGCGCGAGCATCGTGAGCGATCGGTCGGTCGTCGTGCTGGCTGCGGCGACGTCCGTGAGGCCGCGGTCGGGGCCACCGTCGTGCCCCGACCACACGAGCACGCCGCAGATCAGCACAATCCAGGCGCTCGCGAACGCCGTGCCGGCCATACGGCGCGACCGCCGCAGCCTGCGCGCACCGGGAGCACGGGTCGAGCGCTCGAGCGCCTCGGCGCGCGCCGTCGCATCGTGGGCGGCCGCCTCGGCCGCCGCCGCCGCGCGGCGCGCGAGATCGCGCTCATGCTCCAGCCGCGCGGTCGCGGCGAGCGCCGAGTCGAGCAGGGCGTGCGCACCCTGCAGCGCCCGGTCGACGTCGGGTGACGGCTCCTGGGCAAGCCCAGTCGGCCCGTCGGGCATCGGCGATCCGGCCAGCGGACGCAGCCGCGGCGCCGGGAGCGGCAACGACCGGCCGGCAATCTCGAGCGTCGTCGCGTCGGCGCCTGGCCGGATCGCGAAGCCGAGGTTTACCGTCTCGGCGCCCGCGGTCACCGGCCCGGGCAGCGCGCGTAGGCGGTGGCACTGCGCGCCGTCGGTGACGACGAGTCGAGCAGTGCTCGCGGCGCGCGAGTCCGTCCTCCCAACGGCGAGCTTCACCCTCATCAGGCTCGATGTGTCACTCACGGCGACACGCTCGCATTCGATCACACGTACGCGGGCGTCCAGCCCAGATGATGTCTCATGTGACAGCAGCGCACACATGCGGAGCAATCTTCTACTGCAACACGGACGCTCCGAATTGCGGTGCAAGCAACCATGCACGGGCAAATGAGGCGCCGCGCCCCGGTCACGCACCCTGCGAGAGCACGCGGGGCGCCGCGCACGCGGCGGACGGTCAGATGCCGGAGGCGCTTTTCGCGACCGCGAGGCAGCCGACCACGAGCGCGATACCGACCGCGGCGCAGACGCCGAGCACGGGGTTCATCGACAGGCGGCGGCGCTCGGCGACGTCGAACATGAGGAAGCCGATTGCCAGCCCGGACGCCAGGCCGCCCACATGCGCGCCGATCGAGATGTTCGTCCCCGGCAGAAGCGTGATACCGAGGTTCAGCAGCAGCGTGACGCCGAGACCCGACTGCATGAAGCTGATGCCGCGGGCGCGCAGCGCGAGGATGCCCGCGCCCAGCAGGCCGAAGACGGCGCCAGACGCGCCGACGGTCGCGACGTTGGGGTCCAGCAGCAGCGCTCCAAACGATCCGCCGAGCAGCGAGACGGCGTAGATCGCGCCGAAGCGCAGCTTCCCGATCATCGGCTCGAGCATCGTCCCGAGGAAATAGAGGAAGTACATGTTGAAGGCGATGTGCAACAGCCCCGCGTGCAGGAAGCCGGAGGTTACGATCCGCCACCAGTCTCCCTGGGCCACGAGTGGGCCGTAGAGCGCACCGTGCTGGTAGACCGTGCCCCCGACGTTGTTGAGGCCGCCGCCCGTTGCCGCCATCGCGAGGTACACGATCACGTTGATCGCGATCAGCAGATATGTGAGCTGCGGGTCGCTCGTGATCGTCGCGGCCGTGCGCACCTTCGTCTTCTGGCGCGAGCACTCGGGGCAGCGCATGCCGACCGGCGTCGGCGTCATGCAGTCGGGGCAGATCGGCCGCCCGCAGGACGAGCACGCCACCCCGGTCTCACGGTTGGGATGGCGGTAACACGTTGTCGCAGTCGACGATTCCACAGTGGTTGACGCTACCAGCCGTCGTCGTGGGCGCTGGCCGGCCGAACGGCCGCTCTCGCGGCGCGCACCGCGAGATGCGCCACCTATGCCAGGCGCGCGGCGATGACGGGCTGGCGCGTCGGCACCTCGCTGCCGCCGAGCGGCTCGTCGGTCACGAGGACCCGCTTGACGCCGTGCAGGTTGCCCGGCACGTCGACCGACGCATGGCCCTTGCGAACCGAGAAGAGCGCCTCGGTCGGCTGCGGCGCCGTGCCGTCGGCGCGGTCCAGCCAGACCTCGTAAATGCGCCCGGCCGGCGGCGCTTGCAGGCCGGCGACGACGAGCTTCGCCCCGGCGCCGCTGACGCTCACGGCGCATGTCGAGCCGGTCGGCGCCTGTACGCAGGCGACGCGCCTCGCCGCGGGATCGCTGCTGCCCCCGCCGAGCAGAGTGCCGGCGCCGATGCCGAGCACGAGCAGTGCGCTGGCAAGCGCGGCCGCCGGCCAGGGGCGCAGTCGCAGCAGGCTGAAGCGTCGCTGCTCGCGGACGACGGGCCGATCGGCCATCGCGCCGGCTGCGAGCAACAGCTCGGACTCGGCACGCACGACGGACATGACGCGCGAGCGGATCTCGGGTGGCGCGCTGAGCTGCGGTGCCGCGCTGAGCAGCGCGTGCGAGACGAAGCTCAGCTCGTCGATCTTCTCGGCGCAGCAGGAGCAGCCGGCCACGTGGGCCTCGTACTGCTCCCATTCGCCGTCGGGCATCGCGCGCAGCACGTAGCTGGCGGCGTCATCGACGCGCGCGCACGCGACGGTGCTCATGGCATGACCTCATGGAGGCCGCTGAGCTGCGCGCGCATCTTCTCGAGACCCAGCCGCATCCTGCCTTTCACGGTTCCGATCGGGGTGTCAATCATCGACGCAATCTCGCTCTGTGTAAAGCCGCCGAAGTACGCCAGCTCGATGACGCGCGACTGCTCGGTGGGGAGCGTCTGCAGCGCCTGGCGGATCTCCGCCGCCTCGTCGAGCCTCGCGACCTCGACCTCGGTGCGCTCGCGCGCCTCGAAGCGCTCCTCGATGCCCTCGTCGCTCGCCCGGCGGCGATCGTGGACGACCGAGCGCCGCAGCGAGTCGATCGCTCGGTTGTGGACGATCCCGAGCACCCATGTGCGGACCGAGCCGCGCGTGCGGTCGTAGCGGGCGCCGCTGCGCCAGAGCGACAGGAACGACTCCTGCACGACGTCCTCGGCAGCCGCTCGCGTCCCACACATCCGGTAGGCGAGCGAAAACGCCGCGCTGCAATGGCGCTCGTAGACGACTTCGAAGGCCGCCGCCTCTCCGCGGCGCACGAGCTGCATGAGGTCCTCGTCGGCGAGATCGCGCAGCTCGGTCGGGCTGTGGTCGGCATTGGAGCGGAGGCGGGACATGTGCCGGAAGGTACGTCCGATCCGGGCGGCCGGATCAGCCGATCACTGATCACGGCGCGCGAGCTTGCGCGCCTCACCGGCGGCCGCTCGCAGCGTGCGCTGCGCGAGGTCCAGCGGATTGCGCGCCTGCTGGGCACGGCGGCGCTGCTGCTGGCGCACGCGCAGCACGACGAGCGCCGTGCCGGCCGATGCGCCAACGATCGCCGCCGCCGCCGGGCGAACCCAGTTGCGCGGGTCGCGCATCGCGGACAGCTCCCAGCCTTCGAGCTCGTCGACTGCCGCGTCGGTGAGCTCCTGCAGGGTCGTCTCGACGCGGTTCTTCAGTGTCTCCGGAGGGTCGACGGGCGTCAGCGCACGACGCAGCATCCGCTCGATGTCGACGTGGGCGACCTCGGGGCTCATACCGGCGTCATGTTTCCTTCGAGCTGCTTGATCGCACGGTGGATGAGCACCTTCGTCGCGCCGTCGGTCTTGCCCATCGCCCGCGCGATCTCGCGGTTGTCCATGCCGAGCGCGAAGCGCATGATGAGCGCGTCGCGGCGCTCGTCTGGCAGCTCGCGGATGCCCGCGATGATCCGTGCCAGCTCATCGCGCCCCTCGACGAGGTCCTCGGTCGTGTGCAGCGCGCTGAGCATCGTCGTGTCGTCGAGCGGCGTCTGCGGCCTCCGCGAGCGGTCGCGGTAGAGGTTGGCGGCGAGGTTGTGAGCGATCCTGATCAGCCACGGCCGCAGCGGCCGCCCGTCGGACTCCGCCTGCGCGCGCTCGAAGTGCCGGTACGCCTGCAGGAACGTCTGCTCGGTGAGGTCCTCGGCATCGTGATGGTTGCCTACGCGGTAGTACGCGTAGCTGTACACATCGCGCAGGTGCGCGCGGTACAGCTCCGTGAACGCCTCGTCCAAGCGCGCCTTGTCGGCCCGATCCACAGTGCATGAAGCCTATCCCGGCCCAGCTCCGTGTTCGGTGGCTCCCGACATCGCCGTCGCGAGCGGCGCCGTGCCAGCCGCGGCGCGCCGCGGGCGCTCCGCCGCAGCCGCCGGCGTGGCCCCCTTCTCGGCGTTCTCGGCGCGCCGTGGCGCGGGCGTGCCGCCGAGCCACTCCCACTGCAGCGCGACGCAGGGCCAGATGCGCTCGGTGACCGCGCGCGCGAGCGCCGGCGAAGGCTCGTCGACGCGCTGGAAGCAGAGCGGCCGGCCGGCCCTGATGCGGACCTTGTGCGGGCGGATGCGCCAGCCGCGACGGACCGCCTCGGTGCCGATCAACGCGACCGGCAGGACCGGCGCGCCCGTCTCCAGCGCGAGCCGCCCGACGCCGCGCTTCGGCATGCCGAGGCCACCGGGGCGCGTGCGCGTGCCCTCGGGGAAGATCACGACGACGTCGCCGCGCTCGAGGATCCGCCGCGCGGTCTCCATCGCGCCGCGATCGCCGTTGCCGCGGTCGACGGGGAACGCGCCGAGCGAGCTGAGCAGCCACGCAACGAAGCGGTTGTGGAAGAGCTCGGTCTTCGCGATGAAATAGACGGGCCGGCGCAGCAGCATGCCGATCACCCACGGATCCATGAAGGAGCGGTGGTTGGAGGCGATGATCAGCGGGCCCGTGGTGGGCACGTGCTGCATCCCGATCCGCCGCATGCGGAAGTACACGAGGAAGAACGGCTGCAGCACCGCGCGCGCCAGCCAGTACACCACGAGATTGACGCCCCGTCCCCGGGCACGCTCCAAGAAACGACTGCGATCCATGCACCGGATACCCGCCCGCGTGACGGGCGTTACAGTGCGAGACGCCATGGTGATCGATCGTGCCAAGACCGTTCGCGGCGCCGTCGCCGGGGCCGTCGCCGCCGCCGTCTGGCTCGCCCAGCAGCCGCTCGACAAGCCGCTGTTCGGCGTCGACTACGACGACAGCGAGCTGCTCGGCAAGGCCGTCACGCGCGGGCGCGCGTGGCCCGTCGTCGGCGCAGTCCTACACGTCGGCAACGGCGCGGTGCTGGGCGCGCTGTACTCGAACGTCGCCCCACGCCTGCCGCTTCCCTCGTGGTGCCGCGGACCCGTCGTCGCGCTCGGCGAGCATGTCGCGACATGGCCGCTGACGCTCGCCGTCGACCGCGTCCATCCGGCCCGCGACGAGATGCCGCGCCTTGCCTCAAGCGCGCGCGCCTTCGCACAGGCGACATGGCGCCATCTCCTCTTCGGCATCGTCCTCGGCGAGCTCGAACGGCGCCTCAACGCCTCGCCTGACCCGGAGCTCCCCTCCTACGAGCACGTCGTCTCGAGCAACGGTCACGGCCGCCTCGAGCACGCCGTCACCCCCGGCTGACCCGCACTGCGCCGGCCCGCTGCACTCCGGCGCACCTTTACCGGCGCCCTGATCTGCGCCGCGGCGCTCGCCTGCAGCCCCGCGGTCGCAGCTGCGCGCGACGATGTCGTGACGTCGTTTGACGGCACGCCGATCGTCGTCCACCTCTTCGACGCGGCCACGCTGCCGCCGGACGGGCGCGCGCCGACCGTGCTCGTCGGACCGCCGTACCCGACGCCGGGCGAGACGCGAGCCGACCTCGACGTCGGCGACCGCATCGGCCTCGCCACGCTGCGCGCCGCCGGCTACAACGTCGTCACATTCGACCCGCGCGGGATCGGCGGCTCGGGCGGGTCGATCATGTTTGACTCGCCGGACTTCGAGGCCCGCGACGCCCGCGCGATCGTCGACTGGGTCGCGCGGCAGCCCGAGGCCCAGCTCGACGCCCCCGGCGATCCGCGGATCGGCATGTCGGGCACGAGCTACGGCGCGGGCATCCAGCTCCTGACGGCCGCAACCGACCCGCGGATCGACGCGCTCGTGCCAGACCTCGGCTGGCACTCCCTGGTCAGCTCGCTCGACCGCGACGGCGACGTGAAGACCGGCTGGCTCGCGCCGCTGTGTGGGCTCGACGTCGTTTCCGGCGCCGTCGACGGCAAGGCGACGATCGCGGACGTGCGGCCCCTCAGCGCGAGCGCCGAGCTGAAGAGCACCTGCCTGCAGGGCGTCGGCGGCGCGCTGTCGAGCGCCAGCAGCGCATGGCTCGCCGCCCACGGGCCCGGCTCGCTGGTGAAGCAGATCCACGCGCCGACGCTGCTCACGCAGGGCACGACCGACACGCTCTTCCCGCTCGACGAGGCGATCGCCAACTACGCGCAGCTGCGGGCCGACGGGGTGCCGGTGAAGATGATCTGGTACTGCGGCGGCCACGTCGCGTGCCCGACGAAGGCCGGCGACCCGAAGGTCCTGCAGCGCGCCGGGATCGCCTGGCTGAACCGCTGGTTGCGCCCGGACCCGTCGGTCGACACGGGACCCCCGTTCGAATGGCAAGCCGACGACGGTGCGTGGCGCTCGGGCCCGGACTTTCCGCTCGCGCCGGCCGGCACGCTCGACGCCGTCGCCTCGGGCACGCTGGCAGTCGCCGCGAGCGCCAGCCCGCAACAGGGTCTCGCGCGCAGCGCGGTGCCCTCCAGCCGCGGGCTCCAGGGGCGCTTCACGAGGCCGTCCGGCAGTGTCGACGTCGTTGGCGACCCACGCGTGCGCGTCACCTATCGCGGTCGCGCCACGCCGGCGCGCACGTATCTCTACGCCCAGATCGTCGACGCCGCCGGCAGGCGCGTCGAGGGTGGCCAGGCGACGCCGCTGCCGGTGGTCCTCGACGGTCGCGAGCACACGGTGCAGCGGCCGCTCGAAGCGGTCGCCCTACGCGGCGTCCGGTCGATCGGATTTCGCTTGCAGATCACCGCTGGCGCGGCCGACTACGCGCGCCAGCGCTCGGCCGGACGCGTCAGCGTGTACGGCGCGCACGCATCGCTGCCGATCGTCGACGCGAAGCGCTCGGGGCGCACGGTCAAGCTGCGCACGCCGACAAGCCCGGTGGTCTCGTTGCAGACGACGCATGGCAGCGCAGGCGTGCGTCTGGCGCTCGGCGCGCACATCGCCGACCGGCCGTGCAGCGGCAACATCACGTTCACGGTGCGCACGAGCAGCCGTCCGTATCTCTACGACGCCCCGCTGCGATCCGCGGGCTGCCGTGCCGCCGCGATCGAGTGGCTGCGCCTACCGCGCGACCGCACACTGCGCGTCAGCGCGACGTTCAACGGCAACGATGCGCTCGCCGCGCGGACCGGGCGCAGCGTCGCGTTCCGCGTGCGCTAGCGCTTCGCGCTCGCCGCCTGCTCCTTGCGCACCTCGGCCGCGATGACCTTCGCGGCGATCGCCGTGCCGGACACGTTGAGGTGGATGCCGTCGGCGGTGCGCACGCGGACGTAGCGGCCGCGGTAGCGGATCACGTCGGCGAAGCCGTTCGGCGTGAACAGCTGATCCATCCGCAGGACGGTGACGTTGTCGAGGCCGTCGGCGGCGCGCACGAACGCGCCGTTGACCTTCGTGATGATCGATTCCAGCGGGCCGCCCCGCGGCAGCGGCAGCGTCTCCCAGATGACGTGGCCTGCCCCGTGGCGCAGGTACGTGCGCATCATCGCCCGCACGCGGCGCACGTACTCGTCGACCCAGGCGTCGTCACAGCAGGTGACGCTCACCTTGCTCGGCGTCGTCATCGCAAAGCCCTCGTTGACGCCGACGGAGATGACGGTGAAGCTCGGCTCCAAGCGCTTCACCTGGGCCTCGGCGATCCCTTGCCAGTCTGACTTGCTGATCCCGGTGCCGATCCGGATGTCGCTGCGGACGGTGCCGTGGTCGCCGAGCTCGTCGGCGAGGAAGTTGTCGGTCCCCTGCATCGTCGAGTCGCCGGTCGCAAGCACGACGGGAGGCGCCTTCGGCGCCGGCCCGCCACCGACGGTGACGGTGCGGCGCACGCGATGGCCGTCGATCCGCAGCTCGACGCTCCAGCGGCCGGCCATCCTTGCGCGGAAGCGCCGCGTCTTCACGGCCACGGCCTTCTTGAACCCGACGACCTGGCAGATGCGGTCTCCGTGCGGCGGGCTGACGCAGAGCGTCGGCTTGGCGTCGCCGATCCCCCAGGTGTCGACGATCTGCGCACGGGCGACCTTGCCCGGCGCGACGCGGCGTGGAACGCGCACGTCGAAGCGGCTCGCGCACGAGCCGGTGCGCACGCTGTAGGCGCCCGCGACGGAGCTGCCGTCGGGCAGCGTCGCGCGTGCGACGAAGCTGCGCGACGGCCGCGCGCAGTCCCATGTGGTCGCGTCCTGCAACTCGGTGCCCTGGTCGGGCGCGCCGCTGAGCGTGCCGAGCGGCTGCAGCGCGTCGCCGACGCACTCGAAGAATTGCACGGGGGTGCCCTGCGCGCCGAAGAAGACGAGGCTGATGACGCCGGGCTGCGTCGCGTCGGCGGCAAGGAAGTTCGTGATCGGGCCGACGTCACAGCCCTGCGTCGCAGGCGCCGCCGGCGTCGTGTCGGACTCCTGCGCCGCGGCCGGCACGGCGAGCCCGAGGACCGCGGTCGCGACGACGGCAAGGCTACGCCACAGCTTCATGGCGATGACATCGGCGGCTCCGGGGGCCCGCCCGCGCCCACTGGACGGATTGCGGACCGGACGCGCCGCGCGCCCCACATCCGTCCAATCTCCTCAATCGCGGGGAGGCATGCGCCGATCATGATCTCGCGCCCTGGCAGCCCCGGCGCTCGTCGTTCCGGGGAGATGCGGGGCACGTGATGGCGGGCGCCCCGCATGATGCGGGGCGCCCGTCTCCTTAGTGCTTCCTGCGGACGCGCTCCGTTGTCTGCGCGGGAGCCAGGGCATAGCCCACGGCGACCGCGCGGACACGGACCGTGGCACCCGCGCGCGTAAGCGCAGCGCGCATCTGCGTGCCGAGGGTGACCCGGAAGCGGCGCGTGACGCCGCCCTGCGTACCGAGTCGCAGCGTGCGCGTGCTCGCCGCGCCCAGCCTCCCGCGCTGCAGCCGGCCGACGCTGACCGTCAGCGCGACGTGCCCGCCGGGCGGCTGCCGGATCGCGCCGCCGATCCCGCTGCGCAGGAGCGTCTCGCGCAACGTCGAGCCGAGCGCGACCGTCATGCGCGGCGCGCGCGCGACGATCAGCGCGTAGCTCGTCGTCGACAGCCCGCCGGCGTTGTCGGTCGCGATGAACGTGATCGACAGCGGCCCGGCGGCACGCGGCGCGAACCGCAGATGGGCCCCCGGCTGATCGATGATGTGGTCGCCGGTCACGTCCCAGCCCGTGGACCCGAGCGAGCGACCGTCGTTCGCCGTCGCCGTGACGCTCGCGGTGAGCGTCCGTCCGACGACCGGCGCGGCGAGCTTCGCTGGCGCCTGGATCGTCGGTGGGCGCCCGACGGCGGTCAGCGCGTTGTCCGATGGCGCCCCCGTCGTGCCGCCGGCCGCGCGCGCCAGCGACACGCAGCCGATCGCGCGACCGACGTCGCCCGGTTGCACGGCATACGTGGTGGGACCGGCCGACAGCACATCGCCCGTGGCCCGATCGACGAACTGGGCCTCGAGCGCCGGGGCCGGATCCCAGGCCGGCGGCTGGCACGACAGCGCCTGCCCGACCATCGGGTTGCCGTCGACGTGCGCCGAGCCCGCGGTGTGGGGAGCCTGCGGCGGCGCGTCGCTGCCCGCCAGCCACTCGTGGATCTCGGGCGCCGCGAGATCCATGTCGCGCGACGTGCCGTCGAGCTGACACGCGGTCGGCCCCGACTGCCCGCTGTGGACCGCCGCCAGAAGCGGCACCGGGGTCGGCGTGACGAGTCCCGATCCGCTGTCGCCGTAGCACGTCGAGCTGCCGGCCGGCGGCGTTCCGCAGAGCAGCGACGGACGCCCCGGGTCGCAGGTCCAGCCCGGCTTTTCGGTCAGGTCGAGGAGGTGAAGGAGCTTGTCCGAGGATCCCCCGCCGGTCACGGTGTCGCCCCAGCCGAACAGCCGCAGCGGCGTGCCGGACAGCGGCTCGGCGCCTTCGGGGACGAGCTGGACAGGGCTGACGCGGGCCGTCGGCGAGAACGCCGAGGCGAGCGTCAGGACGGCCACGTCGTCGACGACGGCGACGGCGTCGTAGCGCGGATGCACCCGCACGGCCGACACCGCGCGCTGCTGGCGGCCGCTGTCATCGGCGTCGCCGGCGATCGAGTCGATCCCCGCGACGACACTGAACGTGCTGCTCGGGCGGGGCGTGCCATCCGAGCCGAAGACGCAGTGCGCCGCAGTGACAACGTGGAAGGCGTCGATCAGCGAGCCACTGCAGTCGAAGATCGGCTTGGAGCCTCCGACCGAGATGCGCACGACCCAGGGGGCCGTCTCCGGCGAGGCAGGGGCCCCACCGTTGACGATCCGCTGCTCGGCGGCCGGCGCCGGCGAGGCCGCCGATGCCGTCAGCGCCGTCACGGCGAGCAGCACGACGGTCAGCGCGGAGCAAAGGCTGGGCACCGCACCATGACACCACGTCGGCTCGCGCTGCGTGCCGACGTGGGGCCGTGCCGGGGTCACCCCGATCGCGCGGGCGCGGATGGTGCCAGCGCCGGTCAGGCGGCCCGGCGCCGCTGGGTCAGCCAGGACTGGTAGCCGCGGTCGGCCTCATGCTGGCGACCGCGCGCGTCCGTGTAGTCGACGCCGTAGCGCTCGCGATAGAGCGCGAGGTGGATCTTGTGCATCGCGTGCATCCGCCCGACCCGGAGGAGAACGTCGGACGGCAGCGCATGCAGGGCCATCGCGCGCCGCCGGCCCTCGCTCGCGAGACCCTGGCGCAGCGCATCGATGAGGATGTAGTCGGCCTGTAGTTGCAAACCTGCCATCGCGTGGATGTCGTCGGAGTCGGAGTCGGACATCGGGTGGTGCGTTCCCTCCGTGATCGGGTTGCGAGACGTATCGGCACGGCGTCGGCCGTTCGTTAGTCACTTCGACGGCGTCGAGACCGTCGCGGCAGTCGACGCCAGGCCGACATTGCCCGCGGCGTCAATCGCCCTGACCTTGTAGTCATAGGCCGTGCCAGGGAGCACGAGCACGTCGCTGTAAGCGTTCAGGCCCAGTGCGTTCAGCGTCCCGATCGCGGCGCTGCTGCCGCCCTTCGGCGCCCGCCGGACCTCGTATCTGACAACGCCGACGTTGTCGGTCGCCGCCGTCCAGGAGAGGTCGACGCGCAGCGGGCCGACGGGCGTCGCCTTGAGGTTCGTGGGGGCCGATGGGGCGACCGTGTCAACCGTCGGCGCCGGCGTTGGCGTCGGGGTGGGCTTCGGGGTCGGCGTCGGCGTGGGGGTCGGGGTCGGGGTGGGCTTGGGAGTCGGAGTCGGCGCCGGGGTCGTCGGCAGGCCCGAGAGCGGGAAGGCGTGCGGCCAGTACGGGTTCGTCAGCTGCTTGTCGAGCTTCGCCTGGTCAGCCGACGACAGCGTCGGGTGCAGGCAGGGCGGCGTGTCGTCGACAGCCTTCTTCTGGCGGATGCAGTACTGGATCAGCGACTCGAGCTTGTCCTGCTGCCAGCCGTTGTAGAAGTCCGCGTGGAACGTGCTCAGCGCGTGCATCGTGTCGATCGGATTGCCGGGCGCTCCGGTGCCGCCGGCGAGCGTGAAGTCCGCCGAGTTGTCGCCCTCGTTGGAGCGGCGTGCGTCGAGCGGCGTGGAGTCCTTGATCTTGCTCTCCGACGTGAACTTCGGCCGGTGCGCCTTGGAGTCCACGAGGCCGCGCGTGACGTAGTTGATCTTCAGGTCGATCCGCGGCACGCCTACCGGGTGGTCGGCCGGGCAGTTGCCGTTCAGCGCCGCATAGGCCATGTGCGAGCGATGGTCGTTCGGGTAGGTCTTCTTCGTGACGGGGTTGACCGCGGGCGTCCCGTCAGGGTTGACCGTGTCGAGGTTCTTGCCGTCCCAGCAGTCCGGGAAGATGATCCGTGCCTGCAGGCCGTAGGGGCAGTGCCACTTGATCGTGTCGAGCGCCGAGCTGTAGCCCCACTTGACCTGCTCGGAGCCGCACAGCCAGCCGGCGTGGTCGTAGCCGGTGTTGGCCGAGGTGGAGTTCGAGACGTCCGCGATCATCCGGAAGTCGGGCGGGAAGGCCTTGATCGCGGCGCGCTGCGCGTCGCTGTTCTTCTCGCCCGAGGCGTAGTAGGCGGTCGTGTGGTCGACCTCCATGCGCTGGCCCTTCAGGTAGAGCGTCGGCATCCAGTACGCCCCCGTGTCCTCGACCGGGTCGCACGTCGTCCCCGATTTCTTCAGCGTCGCCGAGGTCGAGAACGCATTCGTCGTCCACGCGCCGCTGAACTCATGTGAGTGGGCGGCGCCGGGCTGGCCCGGGAAGACGATCGGGTCGTCGTTGGCGACGTGCGATGGCAGGCATGATGCGGAGAAGATCGCGCTGCCGGCGAATGCGGGTGGGGCAAACGCCGCCCCCAGCAGCAGGAAGAGCGTGAGCGCGGAGAGCGCTGCGGCAAGATGGACAGGGCGAGCGGGGGGTGTGTGAGCGGGCATCATGCCCACTGCTTCGGCGCACTCCGGGACCTAAAGCCAGCACGACCGTCCGAGCAGACGGATGGCTGACATAGGCTCTAGGCATATGTTTGATCGACCGTAGTCGATCGATTGTGTCCGCGCGGCAGCTGGCCATACGGGTGGCGCGCGGGTCCGCCCAGGGCAGCTGCAACCCGGATCGACGCACCGGTGGACGAACGGCCAGTGCACTATGTCGCGTCGGGCGGGAGGTGCTCCTGCGCCCAGATGGAGATCTGCTCGAGCGCCGGGAGCAGCGCCTTGCCGCGATCGGTGAGGGCGTAAGAGACCGTCACCGGTGGTCCCCCGTTGACGGACCGCGCGATGAGCCCGGCGCCCGCGAGGTCGGCGAGACGGGCCGACAGGACCGAGTCGGAGATCCCGCCCGCCGCGCGTGAGAGCTCGCGGAAGCCCGCGGGCCCGTCTCGAAGGCTGCCCAGGACCACGCCGTTCCAGCGCTTGCCGAGGAAGACGAACGCGCGAGCCAGTGCCGCGTCGCCGCGCTCGCAGGCATCGGTCGCCGGCGTGGGGGCCTCGCCCTGCGCTTGCGTCTCGGCCATGTCAATACGCTAGCGTACGGCTCGCCACTAGGGTTTCCGTAGTGACTAGCATCTGCCTCTGCCACTGTCTGCCCCTCGCCCCAGGAGTTCGCTCATGACCGCCGGATCCACTGCAGCGCGCCCGTCCGTCGTCGTCCTTGGCGGTGGCTACGCCGGCATCAACGTCGCCAAGGCCCTCGATGATGTCGCCGACGTGACGCTCGTCGATCCCAAGCAAGCGTTCGTCCACAACGTCGCCGGCTGGCGCGCGCTCGTCGAGCCCGAGTGGTTGGAGCGGATCTTTCTGCCTTATGACCGCCTGCTCGCCAACGGCACCTTCGTCCAGGATCGCGCCGTCGCGGTCGCCGCAGGCCGCGTCACACTCGCGTCTGGCAGGGTGCTCGAGCCGGACTTCCTCGTCCTCGCGACGGGCTCGGCATATCCGTTCCCGGCCAAGACCGATGAGACCGAGGTTGCCACCGCACGCGCGCGCCTGCTGGCGGCGCACGAGGCGCTCCTCGCTGCCGATCGCGTGCTCATCGTCGGCGCCGGGCCCTCCGGGCTGGAGCTCGCCGGCGAGATCAAGGCCTTCTTCCCCGCCAAGCACGTCACGCTCGTCGATGCCGCCGATGACATCCTCACCGGCCCGTACGACCAGCCGTTGCGCGACGAGCTACGTCGCCAGCTCGACACGATGGAGGTTGACGTGCGCCTCGGCGACGCCCCACGCGAGCTGCCCACTGCCCAGCCCGCGACGCTCGACACGATCCTGATCGCCACCGAGCGTGGTGACGATCTCGAGGCCGACATCTGGTTTCGCGCGTTCGGGGTGCGCCCCCACAGCAGCTATCTCGACGGCACATCGCTGGACGACCGCGGGTACGTCCACGTCGACGACCACCTGCGGCTCGCCGGCGAGACGAACGTCTTCGCCGTCGGCGACGTCTCTGACGCCGACCGCGACATGGCCGGCATCGCCAGCCGGCAGGCCGGCCTGGTCGCCGCCAACATCCGCGC
This sequence comes from Solirubrobacteraceae bacterium, assembly GCA_036271655.1. Classification (GTDB taxonomy): domain Bacteria; phylum Actinomycetota; class Thermoleophilia; order Solirubrobacterales; family Solirubrobacteraceae; genus CADCVQ01. The sequence continues at coordinate 29,860 of DATBAE010000025.1, read as the reverse complement.
GCTGATCACCGCAGAGGGCGAGCTCGCGAGCTACGCGAGGTTCCCGCCGATGATCGCGATCCCGCTCGGCCCGGAGGGCGGCGCCGGATTCATCGGCGACGGCGTCGCCGACGCCGCAACGATCAGCAAGCTCAAGGGCCGGCACATGCTCATCGACAACTACGCCGCGCTGTTCGACGCCGCCCCCAGCAGCACCGCCTGACATCCTGCACCCCAGGTCACCGACGCGAGCTTCCCCTTGGGACTCATGCGGGCCCGCGACTTCAGGTCGGCCGAGGCGCGGGCGCGACGGTTCACATGAGGTTCGGGGTGTGGAGCTCCGAGAGATAGGTCGCCGTCGCCGTGTCGAAGCCCGCGGCCTGCAGGCGCTTGATCCGGTTGTCCTCCATCGTCTGCATGAGATCGCGGACGGCGCGTGCGCCCTCGGCAAGCTCGGCGGGCTGCAGCGACCCGGCCGCCATGATCGTGAGGCCCTCGCCGAGCAGCGGGCTCAGGCCGGACATCTCGACGAGCTTCTCGGCCCGCCGTTCGGCTGCGGCAACGAGGCTCGCGCGCATGTCTGGATCGGTGTCCATCCGCCGCCGGACGTGCGAGATGCCGAAGTGCACGTGGCGCACCTCGTCGCGGTGCGCGAGGTGCGCGGCGGCGCGCGTCGCCGCGTCAGGAGCGTGACGCTCGACGAACGACAGCAGGTCGAGGAACGTTCCCTCCCCCAGCACGTTCAGCAGCAACGCGGCACCGCTGAAGTCGCGCTCCTCGAGCAACGTCTTCAGCGAAAGCTCGGTCGACGCGAGCGCCTGGCCGGCGTAGCCACCGATCAGCGCGCGCTTCGTGAAGACCTCGATGTGGCGGGCCTCGTCGTGGACGTGCCCGGCGAGCCACATGACGACCTCGGCGTAGGCCGGGTTGACGTGCGGCAGGAAGGCGGCGGGCACGTAGAGCGCGGCGTACTCGTTCTGCGCGATGAACGTCATGACCTGTGCGACCGCGCGCTCCATGAAGTCCGGCAGCTCCCGTGCCGCCGCCCACGGGACGTCGCGCGACGCGTCCCACTGCGCGCGGGTCGCCTGCTCGGCGAGCTCGGCGACGTCGTCGGCCCACAGACGATCGCGGTCGTTGAGCGCCCAGTCGAACGCCGGGGCGCCGAGCTCGGGCAGCGCGCCGACGGGAGTGAAGCCCTGACGCCGATCCGCCGTGCTCGGCGCGGGCTCGCCGCCGCGCAGATCGCCCGTGTGGAACTCGTCGCCGGCACGCAGCGGCGGCCGGTGCGCGCGCGGACCGAGCGCGTCGGCGAGCACCCGCGCGTTCGGCCCGCGCTCGACGACGACCGCGTACGGCCCGCCGTCCGGCATCCGCTCGCCGACGGTGGCATGCCCCGCGCGACGCGCCCAGCTGTGCAGCTCCAGGGCGGTCCCGCGCGACGGGCTGACGACCTCCAGGCGTCCGCCGGCCGGCATGCCTTCGAGCGCGGCGGCGAGCAGCACCTCCAGCCCGCCGCCGAGCTCGAGTCCCTCGGCGTCCAGACGCCGCGGGGTCACGTCGACGGCGCGCCCGCCGCCATCGCCTCGGCAAGCGCCGAGTAGCCGTCACGATCGCCCGGCAGCCAGCGCTTGACGCCTTCGAGGTCCATCGCCTGGCGTTGGCTGGGATCGTCGTAGGACATCGCGAGCAGCGCGTCGAACCACCGCTGCGCCACGCCGTCGTCGAGTGACGGCAGCGCGGTGAAGTTGCAGTGGTAGTACGTCGGGCTGCGCCACGCCACCTCGAGATCCGCGACAGCCGGCACCCGCTCGGCACGGAGCGCCGCGAGCGTCGTCTCGCCCAGCGCGCCGGCATCGGCTTCGCCGTCCGCGACCGCGCGCACGACGCGCAGCTCGGAGTCGCCGGTGTCGCCGTGCTTGCCGAGGTCGGTGTCGAAGCGCACGAGCTCGCATGCAGTCTCCGCGTCCAGCCCCTGCTCCTTGAGGTAGTGCAGCGGCAGGATCGCCGCGTGACCGGAGTCCCGGCTGCCGAGCGCGAGCTTGCGCCCGGCGAGCGCGGACACGTCGTCGAACGTCTCCCCCTTGCGCGTCACGATGACCGTCGCGAACTCGGCGTCGACGTCGCGCATCCCGAGGATTCGCGCCTCGCCGTCGAGCTGCTGCTCGGCGGCGACGAACGCGGTGTTCGTGTTCCAGGCGATGTCGATCTCGCCCGCGAGCAGCGCGCTGACCTGCCGCTCGTAGTTGGAGTACAGGATGTAGTCGGTCGAGACGCCGTGCGCCTCGAAGTGCTCGAGGAACGACTCCCAGATCGTCACGATCCGCGGGTGGTAGGCGACGCAGCCGACGCGCACCTCGGCATCGGCGCGGCTCATGGCACCGGAAGGCCGGCGAGGGCCTTGCCGACCCACGTCTTCAGGACGCCGTTCGTCGGCGCCATCACGGCGCCGGCGCGCGCGTCGCGCAGATGGCGCTCGAGCGGCAGGCCGCGCGTGTAGCCCTGGCCGCCGCAGACCTCGAGGGCGCCCTGCGTCACCTGCTGCGCGGCCTCGGTCGCGACGACCTTGGCCTCCATCAGCGCCACGAGCGCCGCCGCGTCGCCCGCGTCGGCGAGCGCTGCCGCGTCGCGCACGACGAGCCGGGCGGCACGCGTCGCCATGTCGAGCGCAGCAAGCGCATGCTGCACCGACTGGATCTCCGCCAGCGACTGCCCGTCGGGGTACGTGCGCCCGGCGGCGTGCTCGATGGCAGCCTGCTGCGCCGCCGCGGCGATGCCGACGTTGACGGCCGCCAGGCCGGCGAGGAACACCGGCGCGACCGCGCCGAATACGAGATCGCCGCCCGCGCCGACCGCTCCGATGCGGGCAGCGTCGTCGACATGCGCGTCGAACTGCGCCGCCACGCTCGAGTTGCCGGCCATGCCGAGACCCTCCCACGTGCCGTCGAACGTGATCCCGTCCGCCGGCTCGACCGCGTAGCAATCGAGGCCCTCGCCGCCGCCGCTCTGGACGAGGACGAGGTAGACCTGCGCGTGACCACCGGACGTGACGAAGCTCTTGCGTCCCGCGATGCGGACGCCGCCGTCCTCAGTCTCGGCGGCGAGCTCGGGCGCGTAGAAGTGCGCGCCGGTGCCCCGCTCGCTGAACGCGAGCGAGCCGAGCGTCTCGCCCGCGGCCATCGTCTCGAGGTAGTCGTTCGCGCGCTCGCCGCCGCCGGCCGCAACCGTCGCGGCGGTGACGTTGTGCATGAGGAACACCATCCCGGACGAGGCGCACGCGCCACCGACCGCCTCGCACGCCTGGACGAGCTCGGTGAGCCCCCCGCCCGCACCCCCGGCGGCCTCGGGCACCATCAGCCCGAGGGCTCCGTTCTCGGCCAGTGCGTCGATCGCGGCGCGCGGGAACACGCGCTCGGCGTCGATGGCTGCAGCGCCCGGGGCAATCCGCTCGCGCGCGATGTCCCGGACGAGATCGACCAACGACATCGTCGTCGATGTCATGAAGCGTCTCCTCTCTGTGAAAGACATGTCGTACGGCCCGCCCGACCGACCGGCCGGCGGCGCGGCGAAGGGGACGAAGGTACACGGCGGTGCGCTTGCGCGGCGGGGACGCGGCACGATCGCCGGGGGAGTGCCTCGCGACTCCTGGCTTACGCCCGGCGGCGCAGCACGCGCCGGTCGTCGGGCAGGCGCTTCGTGTAGCGCGCCTGGTCGAGGTGCTCGAGCAGCGCCTCGGCGTACTTGCGCGACGTCGCGAGCTCGTCGCGCAGGCGCGCGAGCGTCACCGCGCCCTCGTCGGCGATGATCGCGCTGACGCGCTCGGCGACGACGGCGAGCGCGTCGCGGTGGGCGTACAGGTCGCGGCCGATCCGGACGGCGATTCCGGCCTGGATGAGCGTGGGCAGATGCGCGGCGTCGGCGCTCAGCTCCGCGCGTGAGAGCGGCTCGTGTCCGGCAGCGAGCAGCCGCGCGGCGAGCTCGATGGCCTCGGTGTCGAGTGGCAGCTCCTGCGAGCCCGCCGTCGTCGCGGTGCCGTCGGCCTCGGCCGATGCGCCGCCGGCCGGCGGTTCGACAGGCTCGGGCTCGCCGCGCCGGATCCGCTCCAGGCGCGCCAGGATGTCGGCGCGCCGGCCGTGGCGGCGCGCCCGCGGATCGAGCACGAGCCCGCCGGCGAGCGTGTCGGGCGGCGCGACCGAGCGCACGACGAGCCGGTCGCCCGCGGCGGCGAGCAGCGGGACCTCGAGGCGCACCTGCCACAGGCCGGTGCCGAGCGCCGCGAGCCGCGCCGCCACCGCCCGCGTGCCGTGATGCACCATGACGCGGCGGCCGTGCCGGTCGTCGCCCAGGTCGATCGCCGCGTCGATCACCTGCGTCGGCACGAGCTGCGCCGCCGGATCGGCGAGCGCATCGCCGCGGCTGACGTCGCGGCGCGCGATCGCGGCGAGGTTGACGGCGACGCGCTGCCCGGCGAACGCCCGCTCCGCCGGCTCGTCGTGCACCTGCAGCGACCGCACCCGGACGGGCCGTTGCGCGGGCAGCAGCGTCAGCGTGTCGCCGACGGTCAGCGCCCCCGACCACAGGGTCCCGGTGACGACCGTCCCGGCGCCGTGGATCGTGAACGCGCGGTCGATGTGCAGGACGGCGGGGCCCTTGCGATCTCGTTCGGCATGCGGTGCCACGCGTTCGGCGGCCCGTTCCAGCGCCGCCGCCACATCGCCCACGCCCACCCCCGTGCGCGCCGAGCATGCGACGATCTCGGCGGTCGCGAACAGCTCGGCGGCCTCTGCCGCGGCGCTCTCCGGATCAGCACGATCGGACTTCGTGATCGCCACGACGCCCTGCTCGATCCCGAGTGCCGCGAGCACCTCCGCGTGCTCGAGCGTCTGCGGCATCACGCCGTCGTCGGCGGCAATGACCATGAGGAAGAAGTCGATCCCGGTCGCGCCGGCCACCATCGTGCGCACGAAGCGCTCGTGGCCGGGCACGTCGACGACCGAGATGCGCCGGCCGCCCGGCAGCAGCAGAGGCGCGAAGCCGAGCTCGATCGACATGCCGCGGGCCTTCTCCTGCGGCAGGCGGTCGGTGTCGACGCCGGTCAGCACCTGCACGAGCGCAGTCTTGCCGTGGTCGATGTGGCCGGCGGTCCCTAGCGTCAAGGCCGCCGCGTGCTCAGCCTCCATGTGCGAGCCCGTCAGCGTGCGTTCTCGCCGGTCGCGCCGGGCCGGCCCGGAGTGACCGCTGCGAGGCCGGCCGCTCGTGCCCCGTCGGCGAGCCGGTGGTCGTACGCGACGAACGCCGTGAGCGCGTCGCCGAGCAGCAGCGCTGACGCGAGGTGCAGCGCGTCGAGCGTGCGAAGCATCGGATCGCCGATGTCGCAGGCGACGTCTTGCACCGCGCGGTCGAGGGGGATGAGATCGAGGTCGCCGACGACTGCGCGAGCCTCGGAGAGCACCGGTCCGCCGAGCCGCCGAGCGGCTCGCAGGACCTCGACCCGTCCCAGCTCGCTGCTGACGAACTGATGGTCGGGACGTTCCTGCATCCAGTCGTGCAGCGCGGGGGTCTCAGCTTCGCGCCTGATGAGCTTCATCAGCGCGGAGGAGTCCAGATAGATCACATCCGTTCCTCGCGCTCAGCGTCGAGCAGCTCCTGATTCGTCGGCTCGCCGGCGGCCACCGGGACCGGGGATGGCGAACGCAGGCGCCCGCTGGGGCTCGTCGCCGGAACGAGTCGTCCCGCCGCGACGAGCTGATCGCGTGCGCTGCGCGCGCGTTCCGGAGGAGCCAGCAGCGCCACGAGCTCACCGCGCTCCGTGACCTCGACGGTCTCACCGGCCTTCACGAGCTCGAGATACCGCGATGCGTTCTGGCGGAGCTCACGGACGCCGATGCGTTTCATGGCCCAACTGTAGCACTTGAAGTGCTACACGAAATCGCTACGGGATGAGGACGGCCCGCACCGCGTGTGCCGCCGCGCGCGCCTCGCCATCGGTCAGCGTGCGCGGATCGAGCAGCAGCCGGCCGTCGTGGATGCGCCCCACGACGGCGGGATCGCCGGCGCGCAGCCGCGCGGCGAGCGCGTCCGGGCCGGCCGGTCCGGGATCGATCGCGACCGCCGGGCCCGGCAGCTCGAGCAGCGGCAGCGCGCCGCCGCCGACCTTGGCCGTGGACTCGACGACGGTGCCGCCGGTCGCGGTTGCGAGCTCGTCGGCGCGTGTGCGCAGCGTCGTGTCGTCGGCGTCGAGCATCGCGAGCACCGGCAGCGCACGGCGCGCGGCCACCGGGTCGCGATGCAGCGCGAGCGTCGCCTCGAGCGCCGCGAGCGAGAGCTTGTCGATGCGCACCGCTCGCGCCAGTGGATGGCGGCGGCAGCGGTCGATCGCCTCCCGCGTTCCGACGAGCAGCCCGGCCTGCGGGCCGCCGAGCAGCTTGTCGCCGGAGAACGCCGTGAGCGCCGCGCCGGCGCGGACGGAGCGGCGGACCGGCGGCTCACCCGCGAGGAGCTCGACATCGTCGCCGAGCACGCCGGATCCCACGTCGTCGATGACGGGAACGCCGAGACTGCAGAGCTCCTCGATCTCGACCTCCTCGACGAAGCCCAGCGTGCGGAAGTTCGACGGATGCGCGCGCAGGATCGCGCCGATGCGCTCGCCCCCGCGAGCCAGCGCCTGCTCGTAGTCGGCGCTGCGCGTGCGGTTCGTCGTGCCGACCTCGACGAGGCGCGTGCCCGCGGCCTCGAGCACCTCGGGGATCCGGAAGCCGCCGCCGATCTCGATCAGCTGGCCGCGCGAGACGACGGTGTCGCGGCCGCCGGCGAGCGCGGCACAGGCGAGCAGCACGGCCGCGGCGCAGTTGTTGACCGCCATCGCCGCTTCAGCGCCGGTGAGCTCTCCGAGGAGCCCCTCAACGTGGGCGTGACGCGAGCTGCGCTCGCCGGTGGCAAGGTCGAGCTCGAGGTTGCTGTAGCCGTCGGCGGCGGCCGCGACGGCGGCCTGCGCCTCGACGGCGAGCGGCGCGCGACCGAGATTCGTGTGGACGACGACGCCGGTCGCGTTGAGGACGCGCTTGAGGTTGGGCTTGAGGCGTGCGCGGGCGCGCGCGACGAGGTCGACCTGCGCGTCGTCGTCGCCACCTGTGCCGCCGAGGATCTCTGCGCGCCGCGCCGTCAGCTCCGCGCGCGCGACAGCGGTCGCCAGTCGATCGACGGACGGCAGGTCGCGCAACCGGTCGCGGTCGCTCATACGGAACGGCGAAGGAGTCGAACCTTCCAGCGCGGGAAGCCGCGCCCCGCCGGTTTTGAAGACCGGATGGGCCACCGGGCCCGGGCCGCTCCAGGCTGATCCAGCCCGTGCGGGACGATCATCGCACCGCGATGGCGCCCGGCTCACCGTCGACGATCTCGCCGACCACCGGGCCGGGCAGCGATGCCGCACGCCCGGGCGCGACGGCGACGAGCAGCCCGCCCGAGGTGGTCGCGTCGCACACGAGGCGCCTGCGCGCTTCGGGGACTCCAGCGGCGAACGCCGTGAACGTCTCGGCGTAGTCGCGGTTGCGGGCGCTGCCGCCCGACACGGCGCTACCGTCCTCAAGCAGCCCCATGACGCCATCGATCGCCGGCACGGCCGAGGCATCGACGATCGCAGCGACCCCGCTCGCGCGCCCGAGTGAGTGCAGATGGCCGAGCAGGCCGAAGCCGGTGACGTCGGTCATCGCATGGGCGCCGGCGGCGCGCGCGGCGGCCGAGGCGTCGGCGTTGAGCTCGGTCATCGTGGCGACGCCGCGCGCGAGCAGCTCGTCGTCGTGGTTGCCGCGCTTGCGTGCCGTCGTGATCGCGCCGACGCCGAGCGGCTTCGTCAGCACAAGGACATCGCCCACGCGTGCGCCCGCGTTGGAGATGAGCTCGTCCGGATGCACCGTGCCGGTCACCGACATGCCGTACTTCGGCTCCGGATCGTCGATCGAGTGGCCGCCGACGACGGCGATCCCGGCTTGCGAGGCAACCTCAGCACCGCCGCGCAGGATCTCGCGCAGCACGTCCCCGCCGAGCTGCTCGAGCGGGAACGCGACGACGTTCATCGCCGCCAGCGGCACCCCGCCCATCGCATAGACGTCGGAGAGCGCGTTTGCCGCCGCGATCCGCCCGAAGTCGTACGGGTCGTCCACGACCGGCGTGAAGAAGTCGATCGTCATCACGAGCGCGATCTCGTCGGTCAGCTTGAAGACCGCGGCATCGTCAGCCGTGTTGGAGCCGACGAGCAGCCGCGGCTCTTCGAAGACGGGCAGTCCGCGCACGATCGGCAGCAGCGCCGCAGCCGGCAGCTTGCAGCCACAGCCCGCCCCGTGCGAGAGGGAGGTGAGCGCGATCGTTGTCGCAGCCGGTGGCATGCTCACGCGAATACTGTCGGGCTGGGCGTTGAGTGGGCGTCCGCGCGCATCGATCCATGCCGGACGTTACCCGCTGATGGAGCGAGCGCGTCCCCTGTGGCAGATCCGGCGACCGCTCCGTCGTGTGCCGCTCATTCTTGGCGAGCCGATGCGGTTAGTGTCCGATGATGAAACTCACCAAGCGCAGTTCCATCATCATCGCTCTCGGTGGCATCGCCGCAACGGCGGCGGTTGCCGCGCCGAGTGGAAGTGCACAGGCCCCGGCGCCCGCGGGAGCCGCCACGCTGTCGTTCTACGAGCCCGACGCTCAGAGCACGTTCAAGGTCATCGACAACCCGCCGAGGACATTCGGAACGAGGCCCGGTCCGAAGTCTCGCTTCTCGGTCGGTGACAAGCTCGTCCTCTCGAGCGCGCTGTTCGACAAGAAGGGCGGGACCCGTGAGGGCCGGCTCTATGCCGACGGGACGATCGTCAAGGGCGGCACGTTCGACACGGCGGCTCTTATCGCGACCGGCACCTATGTCCTGAACGACGGCAGCCAGATCTCCGTGCAGGGCTACTTCTCGTTCAGCAAGGACTCGACCGCATCGGTCGTCGGTGGCACGGGCCGCTATGAGGGTGCGCGCGGCCACCTGCTCAGCACGAACTCGCCGAACGCGTCTACGGACACGCTGACGCTGCTCCCGTAGCGCCGAGCGCCGACCGTCACCGGAGATGCCCTGGCTGTCAGGGCATCTCCTCGTCCAACGTACGGTCGGCGGTTTGCACACGGGACGTCCCCCCGCGTCTTCGTCATCTGGAAGGATCCGGCCATGAACGCGGACGCCGGACTGAAGCGAATCGTCCACGAGGTGCGCGAGCTCGGCTTGGGTGAGCACACGAGGTACGACGACGGCCGGCTCACCGTCGGCGAGCAGGCCGTACTCGACCTCGTCGAGAACCCTGCGTTTGCCGAGGTCCGCGTCGGGATCGCCTCGCCGGGTGACTCCGTCCGCATCGTCGGCGTGCTCGACGCCGTTCAGCCCTGTTCGAAGGGTCCCGGTGGCGGCGGCGTGTTCCCCGGGCTGCTCGGGCCAGCGATGCCCGTCGGTCGCGGCACCACGCACGTGCTACGCGGGGCGGCGGTGCTCGCGGCGGGCTACCTGCCGCGCGCGCAGGAGGCCGTGATCGACATGTCGGGGCCGGCTGCGCCGATGTCGCCGCTCGCCGCGACGCACAACCTTGTCATCGAGTGGACGCCCGCCGAGGACGCGGATTGGGGCGACGTCGATCAGGCGCTGCGACGCGGCATGATCAGGGTCGCCGCGCACCTCGCCGAAGCCGCGCTCGACGCCGGGCCCGACGCGATCGAGGAGCTGTCCGATCCGGCCACACAGGCCTCGAACGGCAAGCCCCGGGTTGGGGTGATCCTCAACCTGCAGACGCAGGGCAAGTTCAAGGACGTCTTCGTCTACGGGCGCACGCTGTCGGGCGGCCTGCCGACGGTCATCTCGCCGACCGAGCTCGACGACGGGGCGGTCGTCAGCGGGCAGTTCGGCCATCCCGCGCTGAAGAACCCGACGATTCTGCACCAGACGCATCCCGTCGTCGCCGCGCTGCGCGAGCGTTCCGACGAGCTCGAGCTGGCCGCGCTCATCCTCTGCCCCGAGCCCGTCAACCAGGCCGACAAGGAGCTCGTCTCCGCGCACGCCGCGCGGCTGTGCAAGCAGCTGAACCTCGATGCCGCGATCGCAACGAAGGAGGGCGGCGGCAACGCCGACGCCGACGTCAGCCTCAAGATGGATCGCCTCGAGGAGGAGGGCATCGCCGCGATCGGCATCCTCGCCGAGATGGCCGGGCGCGACGGGACCGGGCCGCCGCTCGTCGTCCCACCCACGAAGGCGACCGCGCTCGTCAGCACCGGCAACTACGACGAGCGGCTCACCCTCCCCGCCGTCGAGCGCGCCCTCGGCCGCCCCGGCATCGCCCTGCTCGACGACCAGCCGTCCACCGACGAGGTCGTGCTGCCGGTCGCCGCGATCTATTGCGCCCAGAGCACGCTCGGCTGGGGACGCCTAACCTGCGCCGAGAGCGTGTAGGACCCACCCATGAAGATCGTCCACTACGTCAACCAGTTCTTCGCCGGCATGGGCGGCGAAGACGCGGCCGGCACCGGGCCGGAGATGCGTGACGGGGCCGTCGGGCCCGGCCGCAAGCTTGCCAGCCTGCTCGGCGACGAGCACGAGATCGTCGCGACCGCCGTCTGCGGCGACGACTACGCCGCGTCGCACGCCGAGTTCGCCGCCGAGCTGGTCTCCCAGGCCAAGGAGCGCGGCGCGGAGATGCTCATCGCCGGCCCCGCGTTCACGAGCGGGCGCTACGGCATGGCGTGCGCGCGGATCGCCGCCGCGGCCAGCGAGGCGGGCCTCCCCGCGCTCGCGTCGATGCATCCCGACAACGCGGGCATCGGCGAGGCCGCGGGCACGACGGTCGTCGAGAGCGGCCTGACGGCGCGGCAGATGAAGGAGTCGCTCGAGCGCTTCGCGACCGCCACGCTGAAGGTCGCAGGTGGCGAGGAGCTCACCGCGCGGGACGGTCGCGTCGGGCCGGTCGCGCGCGTCAACCGCTTCGCCGACAGGAACGCCGCGCAGCGCGCGGTCGCCCTCGTGCTGACCCGCCTGGGCGGCGACAAGGACGCCACCGAGATCCCGCTCCCAGACTTCGACAGCGTCCCGCCCGCCGCGCCGATAGCGGACGCAACGACGGCGGTGTTCGCGCTCGTCACGGAGGGTGGCTTCGTGCCCTTCGGCAACCCGGACCGCCTCGAGTCGGCTCGCGCCACGAAGTGGGTCCGCCACTCGCTCGACGGCATCGACTCGGCCGACGAGGGTGAGTACATGTCGGTGCACGGCGGCTTCTCGACCGTGTGGGCCAACGCCGATCCGAATCGCATCCTGCCGCTCGACGTCGCGCGCGAGATGGAGCGCGAGGGCGCGATCGGGCGGCTGCACGGCGAGTACCTCGGCACGACGGGCAACGGCACGACGGTCGCCGACGCGCGTCGCTTCGGAATGGAATGGGCCGCCGAGCTGCGCCAGGCCGGCATCCAGGCTGCGATTCTCACCGCCACGTGAGGAACCGGCACGCGTTGCGGGTCAACGCTCACGAAGGAACTCGAACGCGCAGGGATCCCAACCGCGCTGCTGTGCAATCTCGTGTCGATCGCGCAGCGCGTCGGCGCCCCGCGCATCGTCCCGACGCGCGGCATCCCCTTCCCGGCGGGCGATCCGGAGCTCGCGCCCGCGCAGGAGCGGGCGTGGCGTCGGCAGTTGCTCGAACGGGCGCTGCACGCCGTCTCCACGACGGTCACGGAGCCGACGGTGTTCGACAGCGATCCGGTTCAATAGGCAGGACATGACCGTCCCCGTGATCTCGGCCGCAAGCGCGGCGCTCGCCCATGTCCCCGGCCTCTGCCGCCATGGCTCCAAGCCATCGCGCGAGCTGCCGAAGAACCCGGAGGTGCAGGCGCAGTTTCTCGCCTCGCTGCGCACGTTCGAGCAGGCCGTCGCCTACGGACCCCACCAGGCGTACCTCGGCGCCATCCATCCGCGCGACCTACCCGAGCGGCCGTGGGTCGGCGCCGCCCCGAACGGCGCGGGCCGCTTCGCCGGTGTCGGCGAGCTGATGCCCGAGGACGAGTTCCTCGGACTGCTGGCGGCCGTCGACGACTTCGGCCTCGTCCGGCTCGGCACACCGGACGCAGCCGCGATCATCGAGAAGCTGCAGCGCCATCCGCTCGCCGAGCACCTCAACTTCGAGAAGGTCGCGGCCGCGGCCGGCGACGCCGAAGCCGTGGCCGCCGAGCCGGGCGCGATGCCGCTGCACCTCGGTGCCGATCACCTCGCGGCCGCCGTGCGCCGCGCCCACGAGAGCGACGCCGCCCTCACCGCCGACGTGTTCCTCGAGAACCTTGCGGGCAAGGCGAGCGCCACCCTGGCGTTGCTGCGCGTCCTGCACGACAACGGAATCGACCCGGCCTCGATCGACTACGTCATCGGCTCCGGCGAGGAGGCGATCGGCGACCGCTACCAGCGCGGCGGCGGCAACCTCGGCAAGTCGGTGGCCGCGGCCGCCGGCTGCCTGAACGCCTCCGGCTGCGACGTCAAGAACTTCTGCGCCGCCCCGATCCCTGCGCTCGTCATCGCGAGCAGCCTCGTCGCCGCCGGCGTCTTCCAGCGCGTCGCGGTGGTCGCGGGCGGGTCACTGCCGAAGGTCGGCATGAAGTTCCAGGGCCACCTGAAGAACGGCCTGCCGGTGCTCGAGGACGTGCTCGGTGCCAGCGCGCTGATCGTCGAGGCCGACGACGGCCGCTCGCCGCGCGTGCGGCTGGACTCCGTCGGCCGGCACACGGTGGCAGCCGGGTCCTCGAACCCGAAGATCATGGAGGCCCTCGTCTTCGAGCCGCTCGACCGCCTCGGCATGAGCTCGACGGATGTCGACGACTACGCGACCGAGCTGCACAACCCCGAGATCACCGAGCCGCAGGGCTCGGGGAACGTCCCAGAGCGCAACTACAAGACGATCGCGGCGCTGGCCCTGCGCCGGGGTGATATCGGCCGCGAGGACATGGGTGACTTCGTCGAGCAGCGAGGAATGCCGGGCTTCGCCCCAACCCAAGGTCATATCGCCTCCGCCCTATGCTATGTCCCACATGCACGCGCCCGCTTGATGAATGGGGACGCGCAGCGGGTACAGTTGATTGCCAAGGGCAGTCTGTTCCTGGGACGCATGTCCGAGCAGTCCGACGGGATGAGCGTGCTGCTCGAATCCAACGACCAATCGGAAGGATGAGCTGATGGCAGCGGTAGCCGAGGCGACACGCGAGAACTTCGACGCACTCGTCGAGAGCGGCATCACGCTCGTCGACGTGTGGGGACCCGAATGCCGGCCGTGCCTGGCGCTCAAGCCGCACGTCGAGAAGCTCGCCGCGGGCCGTGACGACATCAACGTCGTCATGCTCGAGGCGCCCAAGGCGCGCCGCGTCTGCATTCGCCTGAAGGTCCACGGACTGCCGACATTCCTGCTCATGCGGGACGGCGAAGAGGTGTCGCGGCTGTCAGCCTCGATGATCACTCCGCCCGAGCTGCACACCTGGCTCGAGAAGAGCCTCGATGACATGAGAGAAGAGGTGAAATAGCACCCTATGTTCGAGAACAAGCAGGTCATCGTGCTCGGCGAACGCGACGGGGTCGCGGGCCCCGCGATCGCCGCGTGCGTCGTCAGCGCCGGCGGACACGTCGCCTACACGTCGACGGAGTGCTTCGTCTGAACTGCCTCAGGGGCAATGGACCTCAACAGTCAGGAAGTGATCAAGCGCCTCGCTGACGAGCACGGGAAGGACAACCTCGTTGTCATCCTCGGAGCTCCGGACGACGAGAGCGCAGAGATCGCCGCCGAGACAGTCGTACTCGGCGACCCGACCTATGCAGGTGCATTGGCCGAGGCCCAGTTGGGTCTCTCCGTGTATCACGTGCTTGAGGAAGAGTTCCGCACCCTCGTCGACGAGGACGTCTGGGAGGAGCAGATCGGCGTCATGGCCGATGTGCTCGACGCCGAGGTGATCTCGGCCGCGGTGAAGGGCATGCGCGAGCAAAGGCCGTAACGCGTCCCGGCGGTTCATTCGCGAGCCGCCGGGGACGATCGGGCGGCTCGCGGGATCGTTGAGCATTCGCGGATCCAAAACGGAGGTCCGGGGCGCGCACGATCTCACTCAGTGCCGGGGACGGCTCGACGGCTCACGAAACGCCGCATGGCCAAGGGCTCGGTTGGCCCGGTCTTCCCCAGCGCTCGCACCGCGATCGGCGCCAGCAACTTCCGACGCGAGGTGTTTCGACCCGCCGCTAAGGCCGCTGGTATCCCTTGGGCGGCACCGCACACCTTGAGGGCATGGCGTCGCGTCCCTGATGGCTGACGCCGGTCTCACGGCCGCTCGGATCGCCGTTCAGCTTGGCCATGCCGACGGTGGCGTGCTGGCGATGCGCACGCATGTCCCTAGAGCCCGCCTCCGGAATCGAACCGGAAACCTCTTGATTACAAATCAAGTGCTCTGCCAATTGAGCTAGGCGGGCGCGCAGACGGCGAGCCTGCGGGCTGAGGCTAGTACAGGATGTGGCACGCTTGCAGCGCATGGCGAACGACACGGCCACGGATGACCGCGGCGCCGCACGGGCGGCGTTCGGCGACGGCTTGATCGGCACGCTGCTCGCCGGCAACGGCCTGCGGGCGATCGCTGCGCTGATGATCTTCTTCGGGCACGTCTTCGTGAACGCCGACCCCGGCCAGGCGTTCGAGAACTACGGCTGGGCGAAGGAGATCGTCGGGCGGCTGGACCTCGGCCTCGGCCTTTTCTTCGCGCTCTCCGGCTACCTCATCACGCGGCCGTTTCTGCGCGCGTTCATCTTCGCCACGAAGCGCCCCTCGATCGGCCGTTACGCGCGCAACCGCGCCCTGCGGATCGTGCCCGCGTTCTACGTCGTCGCGGCGATCGTGCTGCTGCGCTTCGGGCTCGACGGCGCGATCAGCCCAACGCCCGACAACCCGACCGGTACCGGCCCGCCATCGACCTGGTGGCAGCTGCTCTCCGTCTTCACGTTCACGCAGAGCTACACGGGCGGCTCGGCGACGCTGCCGCTCGGGCAGGCATGGTCGCTCGACGCCGAAGCCGCTTTCTACGTCGCGATCCCGATCGCCGCCGCAATCGCGATGCGGCTGGGAGGCTGGATCAAGCACCCCCGCGCGCGCGCCCAGGCCGCGTTCGTGTTCATCTGCGGCCTCGGCCTCTTCAGCATCGCCCTGCGTCACGGCGGCGCGAAGTTCGCCCTGCTCACGAGCCCGCCGCTGGTCCTCTACGCGTTCGTTCCAGGCGTCGCGCTCGCCGCGTTCGAGCCGCTCATCGCCCCTCTGCTGATCGGCAACCCACGACGTGCCAAGCGCATCGCCTGGGGACTCCTCGCGATGGCGGCGCTCGCCTGGGCGCTCTACGCGAAGTGGGACTATGCAGCGCAGACGACCGCGCTGCACAGCGCGCTCGGTCGCCGCGCGCTGATGGCGATCGTCTGCTCTGGCGCGGTGCTGGCTGCCGTCATGGCCTGGCAGCTCGGCACCGACCGCTCGCCGCGCTGGCTCTGCAGCCGCGCGATCGACTGGGTCGGAGAGCGCTCGTATGCCGTCTACCTGATCCACGTCTGGATCCTCTTCGAGGTGATCGCGATCGTCGGCGCGGGCGCCGGCACAACGACGCTCGTCATCACGATGATCGCGATCGGGCTACCCGTCACGCTCGCGCTGTCGGCGTTGTCGTGGCGCTACGTCGAGCGGCCGTTCCTCGAGCGTCGCGTGCGCTGGGCGTTCGGCGAGCGGCGCGCCGGGCCGGGCACGGGCGACACGCCGGTCGGCCCGGACGCCGCGGTCACCGCCGCCGGCACCGCGACGCTCGAGCCGCCGCCCGAGCACGTCTTGCCATGATGCGCGCGTGAGCCCGGCAAACGTCCGATCGACCGCGCGCGCGCTGCGGCTCGGCGCCGAGCGGGCGCGCTTCTCGCTCTGGGCGCGGCGACTCGACGCCCGCCTGCACCGCGCCGGCGGGCGGCTGAAGCTCGATGCGCCGCACGGGGCGCACTTCTACGAGCTGCCGGCGATCGAGATCCACCCGTACGGCGGCGGGGCGGGCACGCTGACGATCCGCCTCGGTGAGCATGTGCAACTCGGTCGCGGGCTGATCCTCGACGTCTGGGCGGGCGCCGACAACGCGCTCGAGCTCGGCGACCGCGTCACGTTCCGCGCCGGCACGCGCGTCCAGCTGCGCGGCGGGACCGTGCGGATTGGCAGCGACTCGACGATTCGCGACTACTGCCTGCTCGACGCGATGGACGGCGGCGTGATCGCGCTCGGCGAGCGCGTCCAGTTCGGCGCCCAGGTCGCGCTGCATGCCCTCGAGCGCGTCGAGCTGGGCGACGACGCCGCCGCCGGCGAGCGCGTCAGCGTCTTCGACTCCGACCATCGCCACGACGGCAGCAAGACGACGAACTACGAGCAGCCGGTCGCGATCGCACCCGTGATCATCGGGACGAACACGTTCCTCGGCGCAAACTCGCTGCTGCTGCGCGGGGTGAGGATGGGCCCGAACGGCATGCTCGGCGGCTCGTCGCTCGTGCGTGGCGGAGAGTATCCCGGCGGCTTTCTCTACGCGGGCTCGCCGGCCCGCGAGATCCGCCCGCTCGCCCCCGACCTCGGCGCCCGGCCGGCGCAGCGGCGCTGATCCGCTCCGACTCGGCCCCCGGCAGGCCGCCATGGCCTGGGCGCCGGACGCGCCGAGCGGCGCTGGCCGAATCTCCGAGTCCGTCGACCCGATGCGCGAGGATGTCCGTGTGCGGCTGACGGATCGTGCTGTCGGCAGGGAAGCCCTGCGCCGGCTCAGCTTCCTGTTTCAGGACGGCGTCGTGCTGGCCGCGACGCTGCGCGGGCTGCAGGCGATCGACCTGCTCGGCCCGTCGCTTGAGCGCGAGACGACGGTCGCCCAGCTGCGCCCGGGCCTGACGAAGACCGCCTTCGGACACGTGCGCGTCGGCCTGCGCACCCTCGCCCAGGCCGACTGGATCGCGACGGCGCCCGAGCTGACCCCTGAGCACACGACGATTGCCTGGACGCCGAACGGTCGCGCCGTCGCCGGGCACCACGCGCGGTACGTCGAGCTCGGAGGGTTCCTCGCAACGTTCGCCGGTAACGACGCCGCCGAGTGGACCGGCCCCTGGAGCAGCGAGCGCGCGGCGCGCTTCGCGGCCCTCGTCGACGGCGCTGTCGCCCGCTGGGAGCTCGGCGACCTCGAGCCCGACCTGCGCGACATCGTGACCGCGCAACTCGACGGCGCGCTCGCCGTCCCGACGCTGCTCTGGCTCGATGCGCTCGGCGGCCTGGGTGGCGACGGCCCCACCCTGCCATCCGGCGACAGCGGTCGCGAGGCCGGGCGGCTCCTCGGCGCACTCGGCTGGGTGGACGACGCCGGCGATTGGACCGGCGCCGGCCGCCATGGTTTGGACTTCGTCCCGCACCTCGGGCTCGTCGGCTCGTACCTGCCGATGTTCGCCCGGCTACCGGAGCTCTTTCGCGGCGAGCGGACCGCGACGTACGCGCGCGGTGCCGGCGACACACGCGCCTGGCACATCCAGCAGGAGACGAACCTGCGCGCGAGCTCCGTTGCCCACGGGCGCTATTTCGCCGACGCCGATCCGATCGTCGCGAGCATCTTCGACCGCGAGCCGCTCGCCGACCAGCCCCGCTTCGTCGTCCTCACCGGCTGTGACGACGGCCGCTGGCTCGTGCACGTCAACGAGTTCGTCCGGAGCAGGACCCTGCGTGGGCGCCACCTCGATTCCCACCCGTTGCGGATGGTCGGCATCGACCGCAGCGACGTCGCGGTCGTCCGCGCGAGCGACGCGCTCGCCGCGGCCGGGATCGAGGACGCGCTCGTCCTGCAGGGCGACACCGGTGATCCGACGGCGGTCCGCGACACGCTTCACGCGCACGGCCTGCCGATCGAGAACGCGCTGCATGTGCACGCCTTCGTCGACCACGAGCGCCGCTACAGCGGCGGCCACGCGCTCGACGGCGGCGCGGGGATGTCCAGCGGCGCCTACGTCGCGGACGACGGCGCCGCCCTCGCCGGCGCCGACGTCGAGGCAGACCTCAGCGCCCACTTCGCCCGCTGGGCGCCGCATGTCGCGCGTCACGGCATGCTCGTGCTGGAGGCACATTGCGTCTCGCCATCGATCACGGCACGTCACCTCGGCGCCCTGCACAGCCTCGCCTTCGACGCCTACAACGGCTATACCGGCCAGTATCCCGTCGAACGTCCCGCATTCATCGCGGCCGCGCGCCGTGCCGGGCTGCGCCAGGCGGCGACGGGCGAGCGGCGCTATCCGACGACGCGCCCGTTCGTCGCCGTCAGCCTCAACCACCTGCTCGGCGACCGCTTCGGGCCGATGATCGCCCGCGGCGACGTCGACGCGCCGCGGCGCGACACGTGGAGCCCGCAGCCCGGCACCGACCTGCGCGACGGCCGCGGGCTGCACGAGCTCGTCTTCGACCACGGTGACCTGCGCCATCCGAGGCTCTGGGCGTCGGCGTCGACGAGCGTGCTCGTGACCCAGACGATGGACACGCTCGAGGAGCGCGTCGAGAGGCTCGGGCCTGGCGACGTCCTGCGCGTGCTCGACTACGGCACGGGCACCGCGCTGGCGGCCATCGAGCTGCTCAAGGCCTGCCGCGAGCGCGGCTTCGAGGCGCGCCTTGCGCGCCGCGGCGTCGGCTTCGAGCTGCACCTCGTCGACATCCCGTCGAGCTGGTTTGCGCAGGGCCATGCGCTCGTCCAGGAGTCGTCCTGGACGCAGTGCCACTCGCTGATCGGCGCCGACGGTCGCTTCCGCCCACTCAGCGAGGTGACCGGAGGCGTGCGGATGGATGTCGTCATGTCGAGCATGGTCTTTCACCTCATCCCCCCGAAGGCGCTCGTCCGGGTGGCCGAGAGCCTCGCCGGCATCACCGCCCCCGGCGGCCGGCTGCTGTGGAACGCCCCGGACCTCGGCGTGCCGGGGCCGTACGCGGTCCCCTTCCATCAGCCCAACCGCATGGTGCGCGCACACTGGAAGGCGCTCCTGCGGGGCGAAGCCGAGCCGACGAGCCCGCTGCAGCGCGACGCGATCGCGGCAGCCCGCCTGCGAGCGAAGGACGGCGTGCCGCTGATCGACGACGAGCGCGCGAACAAGCGCATCCTGTCCAAGCCCCACACCGGCGAGGAGG
The DNA here is from genome assembly GCA_036271655.1 of Solirubrobacteraceae bacterium. GTDB lineage: Bacteria > Actinomycetota > Thermoleophilia > Solirubrobacterales > Solirubrobacteraceae > CADCVQ01. The sequence goes on along the minus strand of DATBAE010000025.1, from coordinate 10,667 downwards.
TCGGCGATGCGCTGCGCGGCCACTTCGCCGGCGAGGTCACGACGCAGACGCACGAGATCGTCGTGCGCGAGACGCTCGACACGCTGCTTGTTCCCTCCAACCAGGAGGAGTACCTGCCCGAGATCGAGGACTTCGCCCTGCGCTCCGCGGTCATCGAGGAGATCATGCGCAGCGAGGTGATCCCCGTCCTTCAGGCCGGCCCCGCCGGCACGTACGGCGGCTACAACGTGCACTGGACGTTCGGCGACTTCCGCCCGATCGCCGACCGCTGACGCGGCGGCGGCGCGTCGCGCCGAATCCGCCATCTAGGCTTCAGCGCATGACCAAGCTCGACATCTCAGACGACCTCGGCTCGAAGCCCGGGGTCCCGACGCCAACCGGCGAGCCCCCGGCGGAGCTCATCACCGACGACGTCGTCGTCGGGGAGGGCGAAGCGGCCAAGCCCGGCGACCACGTCACGGTCCACTACGTCGGCGTCTCGTTCAAGAACGGCAAGCAGTTCGACTCGTCGTGGGACCGTCACCAGCCGTTCGACTTTCCGCTCGGCGGAGGCCGCGTCATCAAGGGCTGGGACTTCGGCGTGACCGGCATGCGCGTCGGTGGCCGCCGCACGCTCATCATCCCGCCGGAGCTTGCCTACGGCTCGCGCGGCGTCGGTCCGATCGGCCCCGACGAGACGCTCGTCTTCATCGTCGACCTTGTCAAGGTCGGGTAAGCGTTGCGCGTACAGGCGATCGCGCTGATCGCTGTGACGGCCACGAGCCTCGCAGCGTGCGGCGACAAGAAGACCGACACGACGCCAAGCGCTGCCGCCACAAAACCGGCGCCATCGGCCAGCATCTCACCTTCCACTTCAGGGTCAGACTCGACCGTCAGCAGCGCCGACGGCATCAAGGTCTCGACGGATCTCTCGAAGAAGCCGACGATCACCAAGCCAACCGGACCGGCACCGACGACGCTTGTCACGCGGGACATCGTGGTCGGCAAGGGCCAGGGCGCAACGGTTGGCGACGAGCTCGTCGCGCACTACCTCGGCGCGCACTACACGACGGGCAAGCAGTTCCAGGCGTCATGGGACACGGGCCGGCCGTTCGCCTTCACGCTCGGCCAGGGTGGCGTCATCCCCGGCTGGGTCAAGGGCCTCGAGGGCATGAAGATCGGCGGCCGCCGGCTGCTGATCATCCCGCCCGCGCTCGCGTACGGAGACGGGGGCCAGGGCGACATCAAGCCCGGCGAGACGCTCATCTTCGTCGTCGACCTGCTCAACGACACGCCGGCCTGAGGCCACGGCGAGTGCGGCGTCGCTACTCGGCGCCCCACTCGCCGCCGGTCCGGCCGAGTGTGATGCGGTGCTCCTTGCCGTCCGCGGCCTCGAAGCGGAAGATCGCCTGATCGGCGTCGATGCCGGGCCGGTCGAGGACCTGCACGAGCTGAAGATTGGTGACGGCCTCGCCGCCGAAGCGCTCGACAGCAGCAACCCGAGCGGCCTCGATGAGCGCGTCGCGATCCCATCCCTTGTCCAATGAACGGGCCTGGGTGAGCGCGTCCTCGGCCTGAGCCAGCTCACGCTTGAGGCCCGCCTCACGCGCTCGCGTCCGGCGGCCCATCGCGACGGATCCACCGCCCGCCAGCAGGACGACGGCGATGACGACCACGAGCAGGGCCAGTAGCACGATGTCCAGCACGGAGATGGCGATGATCGTCACGGCCCCGATGCTATCGGCCGCTCACCGCGGGGACGATCCGCGGACGTCAGTTCAGCACGGCGCGCTGCGTGAGATGCGATCCGACCTTGCGCTTGACGCGCTGCAGGGCGTTGTCGACCGTCTTGGCGTCGCAGCCGAGCCGCTGGGCGACCTCCTCGTACGGGCGACCGTCGAGGTAGAGCGCAAGCACGCGTCCTTCGAGGTCCGACAGCGCCGTCGAGAGGCAGCCGACGAGCGAATGCAGCTCCTCGGAGGAGATGACCTGGTTGACCGGGTCGTGGACCGTCGAGCCCGGGATGACGTCCTCGAGCGTCGGCTCACTGTCCCCGCTGGAGCCTGCCGGCGTGGCCGAGAACGACACGTACTGGTTCAGCGGCGAGTGCTTGTTGCGCGTCGCCGTCTTCACGGCGGTGATGATCTGGCGGGTGATGCAGAGCTCGGCGAAGTTGCGAAAGGAGGACTCGCGGTCCGAGCGATAGTCGCGCACGGCCTTGTAGAGGCCGACGAGGCCTTCCTGGATCAGGTCGTCCGAGTCGCCGCCGGCGAGGAAGTACGACGACGCCTTGAGCCGCACGAACCCGTAGTAGCGCCGCACGATGCGGTCGTACGCGGTGCGGTCACCGCTCTTCGCCAGGGCGATGAGGAAATAATCATCAACCTGAACTTGAGAGTGAGATTTCTGGGAGATTCTTGCCACGAGCAGTCCTTTCCCGGTCGTTCTACGACCGGATGTGCTCAGTGGCGGACCCCTCCCAGGGCGCCAGCTGCGTCTTGCATTTACCGATGCTCTACCTCAGGTTTACCCTGACCTGAGGGGACAGTACCCAGCGTTATGGAGTCCTGTCAAGTCGAAGGGTCCGTACGGGAATTACCGCGCGGGTTTGGGTGCCGGATCGTGGATGCCCGGGATCGCACGATTCAGTAGTCGATACCGGTGGTATCGACGAGGAATCGGGTGCTTCCGGGCGCCGCAAGACGGTGGCCAAACACCGCGGTACTTCGTGGACGGCCCCTAACTTCGGCGCTGCAAGATCTCGTACATGAGCACGGCGGCCGCAGCGCTCGCGTTCAGCGACTCGGTGCGGCCGCGCAGCGGCAGCGCGACGAGGGCGTCACAGGACTTTGCGACGCGCGGGCGCAGGCCTGCCCCCTCGGCCCCCATGACGAGGACCACGGCACCGCTGTAGTCGGGCGCGTCGTAGGCGGTCGTCGCGGCCGCGTCCGCGCCGTAGCACCACGCACCAGCCTGCTTGGCCTGTCCGAGGAAGTCGGCCATGTTGCGCACCCGGGCGATCCGCAGGTGCTCGACGGCGCCCGCCGACGCCTTCGCGACGGCCGGCGTGACCGGGGCGGCACGGCGCTCGCAGAGCACGAGCCCGCTCGCACCAGCGCATTCGGCGCTGCGCGCGATCGCGCCGAGGTTCTGCGGATCCTGCAGCTCGTCGAGCGCGACGATGAAGGGATCACGCACCATCAGCAGCTCCTCACCGGAGACGTACGGATAGCCGCCGGCGTCAGCGCAGACGCCCTGATGGTCGGGTGACTCGCAGCGCCGCTCGATCTCCTCGGCGCTCGCCGCGCGCGCACCCTCGTGCAGCAGCCACGGCTCGCGTGCGATCAGGCGCTCGGTCGCCCAGACCTGCGCGATCTGACGTCGCCCCGCCCGCAGCGCCTCGCGGACCGGATTGCGGCCGTAGAGGATCACGGCTCGGCAGGCACGAGCTCGGGCCCCGTCGAGCCGTCGCGTACCTCCCACCCCCGCGCACGTAGCTCGTCACGAAGACGGTCCGCCTCCGCGTAGTCGCGGGCGGCGCGCGCGGCCTGACGCTCCTTGAGCAGGGCTTGCTCCTCGGTGCCGGCCTCGCTGCCGTGCTCGGCGAGGTTCTGCAGGCCGAGAACCGACAGCATCTCATCAAGGTCGGCGCGGCCGACTGGCGTCCACAGATCGTCGTCATGCGGCGCGGGCCGCAACTCGCTGCGACGGTTCGCCTCCCGTATCCACTCGAATAGGGCGCCGAGTGCCCTCGCGGTGTTGAAGTCGTCGGCGAGCGCCGCGAAGAACCCGTCGCGGTGGACGCGCATGTCGTCCGGTGAGGGACCGGCTTCGAGCATTCGGGCGGCATCGCGAACGCGCGCGACCCGCGCCTGCGCCTCCGCCAGGCGCCCGTCGTCGAAGTCCATCGGCTGGCGGTAGTGAGCGCTGGCGAACAACATCACCAGGGCATCACGGCCGACCCGCTCGAGCACCTCGTGCAGGCGCACCGCGTTGCCGAGGCTCTTGCCCATCGTGCCGCCCTGCAGCTGGAGCATCCCGTTGTGCATCCAGATCTGCGCCAGCTCGGCGTCGCGCGCCATGCGCGTCTGGGCGGCCTCGTTCTCGTGATGGGGAAAGACGAGGTCGTTGCCGCCACCGTGGATCTGAAAGCCGACGCCGAGCAGCTGCTCGGCCATCGCGGAGCACTCGATGTGCCAGCCGGGCCGCCCGCGCCCCCAGGGGGCAGACCAGGCGGTGTCCTCGCCGTCCTTGTGGGCCTTCCAGAGCGCGAAGTCGAGCGGGTCCTCCTTGCGGTCGCTGCCCGCGACGTCCTCGCCCTGGTTCATCTCGTCGACCGCGCGGCGACTGAGCGAGCCATAGTCAGCGTCGGCCCGGACGCGGAAGTAGACGTCGCCGTCGACCGCGTAGGCGCGATCGCGCGCGATCAGCTCGCCGATCAGCTCGACGATCGGCTCGATCGTCTCGGAGGCCAGCGGCTCGGCATCCGGCCGGCCGAGGCCGAGCAGGGTCGTGTCGGCGATGTAGTGCGCCGTCATCTCCGACGCGAGCTCGGCGCTCGGCACGTCGGCTGCGCGCGCGGCATCGTAGATCTTGTCGTTGACGTCGGTGACGTTGACGACGAGCGTCACGTCGTGCGCCTCGTGCTCGAGGAAGCGCTTGAGCAGCGAGTAGACGACGAACGGCCGGGCGTTGCCGACGTGGATCCGCGCGTACACGGTCGGGCCGCAGGCGTAGATGCCGACGTGCCCGTCAGCGCGCGGTACGAGCTCGCGCAGCTCGCCAGAGCGCGTGTCGTGCAGGCGGATCGCAGCCATCGCGATGACCCTAGCGAGCGTCCGGCTAGGCGAGCGCGCAGACCGTCGCCACCGCGAGCGCCGCGGCGCCCTCGAGGCGGCCGACGAACCCGATCCCCTCGCCGGTCGACGCCTTGACGTTCACCGCGCCGACGTCGAGCCCGAGCGCGTCCGCCAGCCGCGCCCGGATCGCGTCGCGATACGGGCCGAGCTTCGGGCGCTCCATCAGGACGGTGGTGTCGACGTGCACGACGCGCCAACCGGCGGCCGCGACCGCCGCCACGACCTCACGCAGCAGCTCGAGCGAGTCCGCGCCGGCGTAGGCCTCATCACTGTCGGGGAACAGCACGCCGATGTCGCCGAGGCAGGCGGCGCCGAGCAGCGCGTCCATCACCGCGTGCGTGAGGACATCGGCGTCGGAGTGCCCGGCGAGGCCGAGCTCGGCGCCGGCAAACTCAACCCCGCCCAGGATCAGCCTGCGGCCCGCCGCAAAGCGATGTGAGTCCCAGCCGATGCCGGTGCGCGCATGCCCCGCGACCTCGCTCATCCGATCGGCTCCAGCCGCCGCTCACGTCGCTCGAAGACCGCGAGCTCGGTCACACCGGCGGACTCGAGCAGCTCCAGCGCGCGGTCGTAGTCGCGCCCTACGTCGCCGGGCACATGCGCGTCGCTGGACAGGGCGACCGGGCAGCCGGCATCGACGCACATCTCGAGGAACGCCGGCGCCGGGTAGAGCTCGCCGACAGGCTTGCGCAACCCCGCGGTGGAGACCTCGATCGCGATCCCGGATTCCGCGATGCCGTCGATCGCAAGCTCATAGAAGCGGCGCAGGTCGCCCTCCGGGACCGGCCGCCGCGCACCCCAGATCTTCACGAGGTCGGGGTGGGCGAGGATGTCGAACAGCCCGCTGCGAGCGGCCTCGCCGAGTGCCACGAAGTAGCGGCGCCAGAGCTCGTCGGGGCGCTGCGAGCGGTGGTCCCAGACCTCGTAGCCGGTGTGATCGACGGCGTGCTCGCCGACGAAGTGCACGGACCCGACGACGTAGTCCCAGTCACGGGACTCCAGCAGCGTCGCCATGCGGTCCTCGCGTCCCGGGATGAAGTCCGCCTCGATGCCGAGCCGCAGGTCCGTCTGCTCTCGCACGAAGCCGACGTAGGCGTCGAGATCGTCTGTCGCGCTCGCGCGCCAGAGCGGGTGACGCCAGACCTCGAGCGCCTGCGCGAAGCGGTACACGTGCTCCGAGCAGCCGAGCTCCGCGACCCCGCGATCCTCGGCGACGGTGCGGTAGCGATCGACGTTGGCCGCCGTGAAGTACGTGGCGGCGTCGGTGCCGGGCTCGTCCGGGCGCAGATGCAGGTGATAGTCGGTCAGCATCGACTGGCTGGGCACCGGCCAGGCCGGTGGTCCGCTAGATGGTTGATTCCGCGGCCGGTGCCGTCAGATGTGCGTGTATCGCGGATGCAGGGCGCCGCGGGGCGAAGGTACACAGTGCCAGCGGCACGGGTGCCTTCGGTCCGTGGCGGTCCTGCGCCGCGAGATGCGTGCAGATGACGGTGCAGGTCGTGGAATCAACCATCTACGTGTGGGCCGACCAGGACCGCGTGCCGGTGACGCACTCGTCGACGCGCTTGCCGGTCTTGCGGCTCGTATAGCGCTCGGTGACGGCGAGCTTGCCGGCCGCGCCGCCGGCGGCGTCGAACTGCCCGCGCACGACGACCGTCGTATGCGCGATGACGTCCGAGTAGGCGACCTTGAAGCGCTCGACCTCACGGAAGGAGCCGTCCGCGGCAACGTCGAACTCGGGCGAGATGTCGACGTCGTCGGCGGCGATGATCCGGTTCTGCGAGCAGCTCGAGCGGAATCCGAACGTGAGGCGGTCGATGCGGCGCCCGCCGCTCGCGGTATGCAGCACGATCGCCCGCTTCGCACGCGCGCCGCTCTGCGACGTCATGCCGTAGAGCAGGTTCTCGTTCGGCGCAGCGGACGGAGCGGCGGCCGTAGGGACTGGACGGCGCACGGTCCAGCCAACGGTGTGGCTCGAGCAGTTGCGCGTCTTGTGGCCCTTGGACGCCACGCTGAGCTTCATGCTCGCGGTGCCTTGGCCGCCGTCCGCGGTCAGCGTGCCCTTCACCGTGAACGTCGTCGTCTGGCGCACGCTGACGAGCGGCTTGCGCGTGACCTTGCCCGTCAGGACGAAGCTGCCGTCGGCGGCGAGCTTTGCGTCGCCGCTGATCGCGCCGATGCCGCAGCTCGCGAACATCTGCCCGTCGATGCCGAGCCGCCCGCCCGCGACCGAGCGGATCGAGAGCAGCATGTCCTTCGCGACGGTCTTCTCGCTGACCGGCACGGCAAGCGTCCCGCCGCCGAAGTTGCCGGTCGGCGTTGCGCTCGTCTGCGCGCGTGCAACCGTGGTGATCGCTGTGGCGGTGACGAGCACCGCCGCGAGGGCCAACGGCCGCCGGAGTCCGAACCGAGTCATGCGCCGCTGATGCTAACCATCCGCCGCCTCGCGCGGCACCGGCACGTCCGATCCGTCCGCTCGCCGGCACAACGCGAGCTCGGCGACGTGCAGGTCCACGGGGGTCGTGACCTTGAGATTCCCGGACGGCGCGGGGACGATGCGAACCGTTCCCCCGGCGCGCTCGATCAGCGAGGCGTCATCGGTCGCCGCGGCGAGAACGTCCTCCGGCACCCGCAATGCCCGCTCGAGCGCTGCGCGGCGAAAGACCTGCGGCGTCTGGACCGCCCACAGCGCGGCGCGCTCAAGTGTCCGCGTCACGGTCCCGCCGTCGACCTCCTTGATCGTGTCCGTCACGGGCGCTGCCGCGATGACGGCGTCGCAGTCGTGCCCCTCGAGCTCGGCCAGCGCCGCACGCACGAGCTCGGGCGTCAGCAGCGGACGCGCGGCGTCATGCACGACGACGGGATCGCCGGCGACCGCTGCGAGCGCGGCCAGCACCGACTGCGAGCGATGCGCGCCGCCGATCACCCCGATCGTCCCTGCGGGCGACGCACAGCCCGCTGGTAGCGCGACGACGATCGCCTCGATCTCCGCGACCGCGCGCAGTGCCTCGATGCTCCACTCGAGCATCGGACGCCCCGCCAAGGCGACGAACGCCTTGGGTTCCCCGAACCCAAGGCGTTCTCCACGGCCCGCAGCGAGGACGAGCGCGATCGCTACTTGGACACCGCGATCTCGACGCCGGCACTCTCGGCGAGGAGGTCGTCGAGATGCTGCTCGGCTTCGTCCTCGTCCTTGTCGAGCGCATACATCAGCTCTGACGCGAGGATCTTCTTCGCACGCGTGAACATCTGCTTCTCGCCGGTCGACAGGCCCTTCTCGTGCTCGCGGATCGCGAGGTTGCGCACGACCTCGGCGAGCTCGTAGATGTCGCCGGTCTTGATCTTGTCGCGGTTGTGCTTGAAGCGGCGATTCCAGTTCTTGGGCATCTCGGAGACGTCGTCGGCGAGGACGGCCAGGACCTTCAGGACCGTCTCCTCGTCGATCACGCGACGCAGGCCCGCGAGCGCGGCGTTCTCGCACGGGACCATCACGGTCATGTCGTTGTGCAGGATCTTGATCGTGAGGTACTCGCGCTCCTCACCGAACATCTTGCGCCGCTCCTTCTTCAGGACCTGACCGGCCCCGTGATGCGGGTACACGACGTTGTCACCGAGCTCGAACTCGATGTTCTCCAGCGGGCGGTCCAGGTCCTCCAGCAGCTGCTCTTCGGCTTCGGGGATGATGTCCTCCTTGCGATTGAGTACCGGCGGCCGCCGGACGGTCGGTGCAACGACAGGTGCTAGGTCTGCAGGTAGCGGTCCACGAGGTTGATCTCCTGCAGCCGGCGAAGGCCCTCGCGGATGTCCTTCGCCCGGATCTCGCCGACGCCGTCGACTGTCTCGAGCTCGGCGTCGGTTGCAGCGAGAAGCTCGTCCAGGCCACCGAAGTCGCCGACGATCTGCGCCACGACGAGCTTTGGCAGGCGCGGTATGCGACCGAGGATGCGAAAGCCGCGCGGCGCGACCGGGTAGTCGAGCGTGTTGAGTTTGCGGTCATAGCCGAGCAGCTCGGCGAGGCGACCGAAGTCGAGCAGGTCGTGGTGCGCCAGGCGACCGATCTGGTCCAGCGCGGCGGCGAACTCGTCGTCGCTGTTCTCGGCGAGGTAGTCGTGCACGAGGGCGGCCTTGTCGGCGGCGGTGCCGACCATCGTCTCCTCGAGCTGCATCTCGATCAGCCGCCCCTCGGTGCCGAGCTCGACGATGTAGCGCTCGATCTCGACGGCCATCCGGGTCACGAGCTCGGAGCGCTGCAGCACCGTGAGCACGTCGTGCAGCGTCGCGCCGCCCTCGAACTCGAGCGCCGTCAGGCGCGTCGACACCTGGTCCAAGCGGGTGCGGTACTTGTCGAGCGTCGCGAGCGCCTGGTTGGCCTTCGCAAGCACAACGGGGATGTCCTCGAGGATGTACTTGCCGCCGTCGACGTAGAGCGAGACGACCTCGCGGCGCTGCGAGATCGCGATCACGAGCGCATCGGTCTGCTTCGAGCAGCGCTCTGCCGTGCGGTGTCGCGTGCCCGTCTCGACCGAGAGGATCGTCGGATCGGGCATCAGCTGAACGTTGACTGCCGCGATCTTCGTCGCGTTGGCATTCAGCACGATCGCCCCGTCCATCTTGGCGACCTGGTAGAGCAGCGCCGGCGAGTAGTCGATGTCGAGCTTGATCCCGCCGGAGAACATGAAGCTCAGGTCGTCGACCTCGCCGACGATGATCAGGCCGCCGGTGCGCGCGTGGAGGATGTTGTCGATCCCCTCGCGCAGCGTCGTGCCCGGCGCGACCATCTCCAGCGCTTTGACGAGTCGGGGCTCTTGACGTGACTCGAGCTCGTGTGACTCATCCCCTACTCGCTGAACCATCCAGTGGATTTTAGCGGTTACTTAGGGAATTCGGATTGTGGCGGCGAATACCGTGTGGCGGCCCGTTCTGCAGGAATTTTGCAGCGCTTCTAGGCGGCTTGCGGCGCACGCGCCGGCAGCGCTGCCCGTAGGGCCTCGCGTAGCGTCGGCGCGCTCTCCGGCGAGACGATCTCGCGCAGACCGAACTTCGTCGCCTCCGACGTCCGCCGATCGGCGTGACCGACGGTGCGCAGCTCGCCCGTCAGGCCGAGCTCGCCGAAGCAGGCGACCGGTCGCGTGCCAGCGCTCGCCCGCAGCGGGATGCCGCGCACGGCGCTTGCCACCGCGAGCGCGATCGCGAGGTCGGCGCCCGGCTCCTCGACGCGCACCCCGCCGACGACGTTGACGAACACGTCCGCGCTGCCGGCGCCGATGCCGGCATGACGGCCGAGGACGGCGAGCACGAGCGCGAGCCGGTTGCGATCGAGGCCGTTGACCACCCGGCGCGGCGGCACGAGCTCAGAGGGAGAGACGAGCGCCTGGACCTCGACGAGCAGCGGGCGTGAGCCCTCCATCGCCGCGAGGATCACCGAGCCGGGCTTGCCGGTCGCCTCGGCGACGAAGCGCGCGCTCGCGTCGAGCACCTCCACGAGGCCACCCGAGCGCATCTCGAAGACGCCGGCCTCGTTCGTCGAGCCGAAGCGGTTCTTCAGCGCGCGCAGCGTCCGGTACGTGCGCTCGCGCTCGCCCTCGAACTGCAGTACGCAGTCGACGAGATGCTCGAGCACCCGCGGGCCGGCCAGCGATCCCTCCTTCGTGACGTGCCCGACGAGCAGCACGGCGATCCCGTCCGTCTTGGCGACCTGCATGATGCGCGCGGCCACCTCCCGCACCTGACCGACCGAGCCCGGCGCACCGCTCAGGTCGGCGGCGTGCAGCGTCTGCACGGAGTCGATCACGACGACCTCGGGACGTTCGCTGCGCAGCGTGGCGAGGA
>DATBAE010000024.1:0-14468 GCA_036271655.1 Solirubrobacteraceae bacterium | reverse complement strand
GACATCCCCGACCCGCTGCAGCTGCGCCGCGCGGCAATCGCGTTCCGGCGCCTCGGCGACGAGGTCGCGTGCATCCAGGCCCGGCTCACCTACCACAACAGCCGCCAGAACCTCATCACGCGCTGGTTCACGAGCGAATACGGCAGCTGGTTCATGGTGATCCTGCCGGGCCTCGTGACAGTCGACGCGCCGATCCCGCTGGGCGGGACGAGCAATCACATCCGGACGGCCGACCTGATCCGCGTCGGCGGCTGGGATCCCTACAACGTGACGGAGGATGCCGACCTCGGGATCCGCCTGTATCGCGAGGGCCTGCGCAGCGCGGTGCTGGACTCCGCGACGCTCGAGGAGGCCAACAGCGACGGCATCAACTGGATCAAGCAGCGGTCGCGCTGGCTGAAGGGCTACCTGCAGACGTGGCTCGTGCATATGCGGGCGCCCCGCACGCTGTGGCGCGAGCTCGGGCCAGCCGGCTTCGTGGGGTTCAACCTGATGGTTGGCGGAACGCCGCTGCTGACGGCGCTGAACCCGCTCTTCTGGCTGCTCGCGCTGATCTGGGTCGCCGGCCACCCCTCACAGGTGCAGGCCGTCTTCCCGGCCTGGAACTTCTACGGCGCCGGATTGAGCCTCGTGATCGGCAACGCCTGCACGATCTACATGAACGTCGTCGCAGCGCGCCTGCTCGCCCTCAACCAACTGCTGCTGGCGACCCTCCTGAGCCCGATCTACTGGGCGATGATGAGCATCGCCGCGATCAAGGCGATCGTCCAGCTCGTCACGAATCCGAGCTACTGGGAGAAGACCGCGCACGGGCTCGATCACCCACCCGCCGCCGCGGCGACGGCAGGCGAGAACGCCTGATGCCCACGCGCTTCGAGACGCTCGAACGCGAGGCGGGCCGCCTTCGCGGCCGGCACGCCACGGACGCCGGCGGGCCCCGGCGGTCCGGTCGCGCGCCGGACGCCGGCGATCGCGAGCCGAGCGCGCCGCCGCAGACGCCGCACCGCGTGCGGCGCACGAGCGTCTCCGCGCTGACCACCGTCACCCGCCGCGAGGCGCTCGCTTGGCTGGCGACGCTCAGCGTCCTCTACGTCGCGCTCGGCTGCTGGCTGGTGCTGCATGCGAACCTCATCGTCGGCGACGCCCTGTCACGCGTCGCCTCCGCGCAGTTCGTGATCGGCAGCCGCGACCCGCACCTCGCCGCGGTCGGCTTCATCTGGCCGCCCCTGCTGAGCTTCATGGAGATCCCGCTCGTCGAGCTGCGGCCGCTATGGCCAGCGCTGGCCAGCCGGGGCATGGCCTCCGTCGTGCTGAGCGCGCTGTTCACGGCCGCGGCGGCGATCGAGATCCTGCGGATCGTGCGCCGCCAGACAGGCCGCCCGGCGATGGCACGGGCCGCCGCGCTCGCGTTCGCGCTCAACCCGCTGATCCTCTTCTATGCGGCGAACGGGATGAGCGAGGCGTCGTTCGTCTACTTCGCGCTGCGCGGATCGCGTGCCCTCCTGCGCTGGGCGCACACCGACGACACGGGCGCGCTCGTGCTCGCCGGGCTTGCGTTCGCGCTCGGCTACCTGATCCGCTACGAGGCGCTCGTCGCCGCCACCGGAGCGATGCTCGTCGTCCTCGCCATCGACCTGCGCTGGGGTCGGCAGGCGAGCCTGCGCGCTCGCGCCGCGCAGATCGCGATCGACGTCGGCACGCTCATGTTGCCGGTCGTGCTCGCGTTCCTCGGCTGGGCCTTCTACTCGTGGCTGATCACGGGTCAGCCGTTCGCCCAGTTCACCGACGTATACGGAAACAGCTCGATCATCAGGCTCGAGTCCGCCGGCCAGGCGGCGTCGAGCTCCTCGAAGCAGATCTTCCGCGCCGGCATCGACGTCTGGCTGCTGTGCTGCTCGGCGCCCTTCGCGATCGCCTGGTGCGCGCACGCGATGCGCCGCCGTACCGACCCGCTGGAGCTCTCCGTCGCGTTGCCCGGCAGTGCCGTACTCGCGTTCGCGGCGTACGACATCGCGACCGGCGGCCAGTCGCCGTTCCTGCGCTACCTGATCGTCGCGGTGCCGCTCTGCGTGCTGCTCGTGGCCGTGCGACCGATGCATCCGCTGATCGCCGCGGTCGGGCTCGGCGCTCCGCTGCTCACCGCGTGGCTTGCGATCAGCAGCCCTGCGATCGGGACCCAGGAGCACTACCTGCCGGCCTCGCTGCATACGTCGACAGCAACGAAGGAGGAGGTGATGTACCTCCATCAGTTCAAGGCGGAACGGCGCCTCGCGGCGGCGATCGACGCGCTCCATCTCGGCCGCGGGCGGGTGCTCGTCGACGCGCTGTTCGGCTATCCCGTCGTCCTAGCTTCGCATGACCCGCGCCAGTTCGTGATCACCACGGATCGTGATTTCGCGCAGGCGCTGGCTCAGCCCTGGGAGTCGGGCGTGCGCTATCTGATCGCCGTCGCCCCGATCCGGCGCGGCCTCAGCGACGCGCTCAACGTTCGCTACCCCGGGATCTACGCGACCGGAGGCGGGATCGCCGACTTCATGCTGCAGGCCGACTCCGACAGCGCCGATCCGTCTCTGCGGCTATATCGCGTGCTGTCGCCCGACCAGCTGCACAACGGCCTGCATCTCAGACCGCCGAGCCGAATGGCCGTGCCGGGGACGCCGACCGTCGTCGCGCCCCGCGCCCGCCATCGCGCGACGCCACTGGCGCAACTGCTCGGCGCGGTCACCACGCATCCTGCCCGGCGGGTACACAGCGGCTGAGGAACGCTCGCGAGCGAGCGCGGCGGGGTCCGGTGCGAGGCCGCCTCGCAGGGGTCGAGGCGGCCACGCTGCCGTTTGGGAGCGGAGAGCCGAGGGGGTCGGCGGATCCGTTGCAGGCAATACCGTCGCGCCCGCCCGATCGGATCATCTCCCGGCCGAAATCCGTCGGCGATCAGCTGGCCTGCGCGAGCGAGCCCTGCTGGGCGGCCCAGGCGGAGCCGACCGTGGCGAGGATCTCGAGCATCGCTGCGGCCGCCGGCGAGACGTAGCCACCGGCGAGCGTCGCGGCGAGCACGTGCCGCACCGGAGGACGACCCTCGAGGCGGCGGATGACGACGTCGTCGCGCACCGCGACGAGCGCGAGGTCGGGGATCAGGCAGACGCCGACGCCGGCCGCGATGAAGCCCTGGGTCGCCACGTAGTCGTCAGACTGGAAGGCGACGCGCGGCTCGAATCCGGCAGCCTGGCAGGCACGCTCGAGGATCGCGCCGTCCGGGCAGCGGCTCGTCGTACCCATCACCCATGACTCCTCGGCGAGGTCCGACAGCCGGATGCGCGCCTTCTTTGCGACGCGATGGCCGGCCGGGAGGCAGAGGTACATCGGGTCGTCAAGCAGGTGATGACGCTCGATCGCGGGGTCGGAGATCGGCTCGAAGCCCGCCTCGACGGTGAGCGCGATGTCGCATTCGCCGGACTTCAGGCAGTCCAGGCCCTCGTGCGGCTCGCGTGGCGCGAGCGTCACCTCGACACCGGGGTGACGCTCGCGGAAGCACGCGATCGCGTCCGGCGCGATCGTCGCTCCGGCCGTCGGGAACGACACCATCCGCAGGCGGCCGCCGCGCATCCCGGCGATCGCCTCGAGCTCGGCGTCGGCGTCGGCGAGCCGGGCGAGGATGACGTCTGCGTGCGCGACGAGCGCGCTGCCGGCCTCGGTCAGGTGCACGCCGCGGGCGCGGCGCTCGACGAGCACGGTGCCCGCCTCGCGCTCGAGTGCCGCGATCTGCTGCGAGACGGCGGACTGCGTGTAGGCAAGGGCCTCCGCGGCGGCGGAGAACGACCCGCGCAGCGAGACCTCGCGCAGAACCCGCAGCCGCTTCACGTCGAGCATTAGCACAGCTTATCGGCCGTGGGTTCAAATGTCATTTGTACTCATGGCACGGCGCTGAGAAGGTGCATCGCAGAGATCCCAAAGGAGCAGACATGAGCGCCACCTATGCCGGAGCCATCGTCATACGCCACGCCAGCGACGCGGACATCTGCCTGCTGGCCGACCTCGCGATCCTCGACAGCCGTGAGCCGCTGCGCGGGCCCGCGCTGATCGCGGAGGTCGACGGCGTCGTCCGAGCCGCGCTCGACCTCGCCGACGACCGCGTCGTGGCCGACCCGTTCGCGCCGACCGCCGAGCTCGTCGAGCTGCTGCGCGTACACGCCCGTGGCACGCGCCGCGCGCAGGGCATCCGCCCGTCGCTGGTGCGCCGCGTCGCGTCCCTCCTGCGCCCGGTCTCCGCTCATGCATAGCGGTGCGTTCGTCGCCTTCGCGACCTGGAGAACCGACGCAGCGCACGGGCCGCCCGGCGGCGGCAGCGCGCGAGCGGTGCCGTGGCTGAGCGCTTGGCATGATGAGATAGCGGCATCGCAGCGGCGAGCTTCATCTGGCAGGACGGTGAGCGCACGATCCATTTCGGGCTCGGCTCGCTCGAGACCGCGCTGGCCGCGCTCGGCAGCGGATTCACGCTACTGAGCACGCCGCGCGCGCTCGCGATGGCGCCCGCCGTCGCCGAGCGCGCCGGCGTGATCCACGCCGTCGCACCAGGGCGCGTCGACGAGCTCGCGGGCACACTGCTGGCGACGGTCGGCGACGACGAGCAGCTCGTCGCGCTCGGTGGCGGTCGCGTCATCGACACCGCCAAGGCGATCGCCGCCGCGCGGCCGCCGGGACAGCGCCCGCGCGTCGCCGCGATCCCGACGACGCTGAGCGCGGCCGAGATGACGACGGGCCACCGGCGGGCCGCCGGTGCCGACGGCTCGCTGCCCGGCATCCGGCCGGCGCTCGTCGTCAACGACCCCGCGTTGAGCGCCTCGCAGCCCCCGGTCGAGCTCGCCGCGAGCGCCGCGAACGCGCTCGCTCATGCCGTCGAGGGCCCGGCGACGACGAGCTCGAGCCCGCTGCCGGCGCTTGCCGGCGGCGAGGCCGCGCGGCTCATCGGCACCGCCTACGACGGCGCGGCCGACGAGCCGGATCGCAGCATGCTCGCGCTCGCGGCCCTGCTCTCGGGCTACGCGATCGACAGCGCCGGCTACGGGCTGCATCACGTGCTCGCGCAGACGCTCGCGCGCATCGCGGGCGTCGGGCACGGACGCTCGAACGCCGTCATGCTGCCGCACACGCTCGTCGCGCTCGAGCGCCGCGGGGCGAGCGGCGCCGCGGCGAACGTCGCGCTCGCGACCGACCTTGCACGGCGCGCGCAGGCCACGAGCCTCGCCGCGCTCGGCGTCGACGAGCAGGCGTTGGATGCCTGCGCGGACGCGGCCGCGAAGCGCGCCGACCTGGATCTGATCCCGCCGCGGCCCGACCGCGACGAGCTGCGCGCGCTCTACGCCGCCGCGTTCTGAGTCACCGCGCGAGCTGCGCGGTCAGTGGATCTTCAGCAGGACGATCGTGTTCAGGACGAACACGATCGCGAAGCCGATCGTCCAGCGATTCAGGTTGCGCTCGACGAGCGAGCCGCCGCCGAATGGACCGGAGCCGCTGCCGACGCCGAAGGCGCCCGACAGGCCCGCGTCCTTGCCCGAGTGCATCAGGACGAGAAAGATGACGACGATCGCGAGCAGCACCTGCACGCCGGACAAGATCGATTCCATGGCCTCAGGGTACCTCAGCCGAGTCGGGGCCGGGCGCGCCATCGGGCGCGACGCGGTCGAGCTGCTTGAGGATCTCGACCGCCTCGGCGCGCAGCTGCCGGTCGAGCACTCGATGATCGTCGGCGGACAGCTTCCCGGTCCGCATGTCCATCTCAGCGTCGCGGATCTCGCGATACTTGGCCTCCTTGCGCGCTTCGAGCTCGGCGACCGCGTCGAGCGTCCGATCGCGTTGCTGCGTCCGGACCTCGGGACGCAGGGGAGCCGTGACGAGTGCGATCACGCCGCACAGCGCCGCGAAGATCACGAGCAGGGCGAGGATGTCCACGACGGCCTGACCTGCGCTGGCTACGCGCGGCCGAGCTCTTCGGCGACGCGGGCCGCGTAGCGTCCCGACGCTCGGCGCAGCGCGGCGTCCGGACCGGGCCAGATGGCGATCAACCCACCGAGGAACACGACGATCGCACCGAGCCAGATCCACGTCACGAGCGGCGACGTGATGACCCGGAACGTCGCCGCCGGCTTGCTCTTCAGGTAGTTCGTGACGAGCCCGTTCAGCGTCAGCCCGAGCGCCTGCGCTTCGAGCGTCGGCGAGAGCTTGCCGGCGGCCGCGGTGAAGACGCGGTCGCCGCGGGCGATCACCGGCAGCAGCCGGTTGATGTCCGGCGTCATCGCCGTCCAGAGGTCGCGCCGCAGCCCGGCCTTGAGGCCGACCTCGCTCGTCGCCTCGCCCTCGAAGAAGCGACTGACGGGCCCGAGGCCGTCGCCGCTCGTCGACGGGTAGTAACCGCGCTCGGGACGCAGCGTCACGACGAACTTGCCCTTGCGACGCACGTCAACGATCGCGCCGAAGGAGATCTTCTCGAGCTCGCCGTTGTGGATCGTCGAGACGTGCGAGGTCGCCTTGCGGTACGTGAAGTCATAGCCGCCGACCCGCACGCTCTGCCCCGGCGTCAGGCGCACGTCGTGGGCGTGGTTGAACGCCGTCGAGGCCGCCACGCCGATGAACAGCAGCGCCATGCCGACGTGCACGAGGTAGCCCCCGTAGCGGCGGCGGTTGCGCGCGACGAGCGAGCGCAGCGCGCGCAGCGGTCCCTCCCCCGTCATCGCGCGCCTGACGCCGACGCCGCGCCAGAACTCCTGGCCGACGCTCAGCACGACGAACGCGCCGCAGATGAACATCAGCAGCGCCGCCGGCCGCGACGCGACGCCGAGCGCCGCGAGCAGCGCGCCGATCGCGAGCGCCGCGACACCGGGCAGCAGGAAGTTGCGCCGCGCATTGGAGGCCGTCGCCTTGCGCCATGCGATCACCGGCCCGATCCCGCTCAGCAGGACCAGCACGATCGCCAGCGGCACCGTGTACTGGTCGAACCAGGGCGGCCCGAGCGCCCGCTTCGTGCCGGTCAGCGCCTCGGAGATCAGTGGCCAGAACGTGCCCCAGAAGACGACGAACGCCATCGCCACGAGCACGAGGTTGTTCAGCAGGAAGATCGCCTCGCGCGACAGCAGCGAGTCGAGCCTGTTTTCCGAGCGCAGCGCCTCGCGCCGCCAGACGACGAGCCCGATCGAGCCCGCGACCATCAGCCCGATCAGGCAGACGAACGGGACGCCGAGCGTCGAGCCGCCGAACGCGTGGATCGAATCGAGGATCCCGGAGCGTACGAGGAACGTCCCGAGGATCGCGAGCGTGCCGGTGGCGAGCACGAGCGACACGTTCCAGATCTTCAGCATCCCGCGCTTCTCCTGGATCATGATCGAGTGCACGAACGCGGTGCCGGTCAGCCACGGCAGCAGCGATGCGTTCTCGACCGGATCCCAGGCCCAGTAGCCGCCCCAGCCCAGCTCGGAGTACGACCAGCGCGCGCCGAGCAGGATCCCGATCCCGAGAAACAGCCAGGCGGCGAGCGCAAAGCGCCGCGTCGCGCGGATCCAGTCCGCGGCGCCGACCTGGCGCGTGATCAGCGCACCGATCGCGAATGCGAACGGGACCGTGAAGAGCGTGTACCCCGAGTACAGCATCGGGGGGTGGATCATCATGCTCGGATGACGCAGCAGCGGGTTGAGCCCGATGCCGTCGGCGGGCGGATGGGCGAGCACCCGGAACGGCGTCTCCTTGAAGACCAGCAGCCCGCCGAAGAACGTCGCGAAGCCGAGCAGCACGGCGGTCGCGTAGGGCGCGACGATCCGCAGCTGGCGGCGTGAGGCGAACAGCACGAGGCTCGACCACAGCGACAGCAGCCAGAGCCAGAGCAGCAGCGAGCCCTCCTGCGACGACCACATCGCCGCAGCGCGGTAGAACGTCGGCGTCGTCGTCGACGAGTGGCTGACGACGGTCGCGTAGCTGAAGTCCGAGCGCACGAACGCGATCTCGAGGATCACGAACGCGCCGGTGACGAGCGCGGCGACCGCGTAGACCGAGCGCCGGCCGGACGCGACCCACTCGTCGCGGCGCTTCACGGCGCCGTAGATCGATGCGACGATGCCGTAGATCGCGGCGACGAGGGCGAGGATCAGCAGCGCGCGGCCGACGGTGGCCATCAGAACCTCACGTCAGTGGTCCGCGCGCGACGGACCACTCAGGACGGCGTGGCGTCTTCGGTGAACTTCGACGGGCACTTCGTGACGAGCGAGTCGCGCTCGCCGACGAACGTGGTGCCCTGCTTGCGGACCGTCACGATCACCTCACGGCCCTCACGGAACGGATCGGGCACGGCACCGCTGTACGTCACCGGAACCGAGGTCGTGTCGTTGCGGTCGCGCACGCGGAAGTCGACGCCGTCGGAGGTCTCCTTCACCGAGCCGTCCACCACCTTGCCCGTCAGCTGGTACGAGGCGCCTGCCTTGGCCGTCGCGAGCTGGCTCGGCGTGACGGCCTTGTCGGAGCTCAGCACGCTCGTATACACGAGCGCGCACGCGAGCAGGACAGCGGCGGAGAGCGCTGCGATCAGGCGGATCTTGCGTTTGCGGGCGGGTGGCACGGCGTCGGGAAGTATGGCATTACGGATCGATCACCAAGCTGGTTCCCGCGTGGCAGCGCAGCGGCTGCGAGAGGCACGGCTCCTGCGGACCGGCCGCGGACGCCCTCGGGCGTCCCGATCGGTCGCGGCGTCGGCTCAGAGCAAGACGGTCGTGCCCGCCTGCTGGAACTCGATGTTGCGCGCGAGCCCCTCGAACTCGAGCGGCTCAGATGTCATCGCCGCACCCGCGCTCGACGTGATCCGCCGGCGGCGCGTCGAATGGATGCCGACGGTGCGGAAGCTCAACTCGTCGGTGTCGCCGGTCATCTCGAGGTCGGGAAGGAAGACCGTCAGCGTGATCGTGCGCAGGTGCGAGACGCGATCGAGCGTCACGCTGACCTCGAGGCCGCGCGCGCTGTTGAGCGTCTGGATCTCGTCACCCTCGAAGCTGTACCTGCCCATCGGGCCGGCGTAGTCCAGCCGCGGCGACCCGTCGCCGGATCCTGGGCTGTACAAGATTGTCGTGTCCTCGAAGCTCAGCTCGAAGAGGTTCGGACCTGCAGTCTGCAACGCGGTCATGGTGCCTCGCTTCAGCCGTCGGCGCGGGTTGACGCTGGATGGTGAGGCCATAAGGTTCCCGTGTCCAGCGATTTGGAAACTTCTTATCTTGGCGT
Source organism: Solirubrobacteraceae bacterium (assembly GCA_036271655.1). Taxonomy (GTDB): domain Bacteria; phylum Actinomycetota; class Thermoleophilia; order Solirubrobacterales; family Solirubrobacteraceae; genus CADCVQ01. The sequence goes on along the minus strand of DATBAE010000024.1, from coordinate 5,219 downwards.
TACGCCATTCCGGCGTACGCCGCCATCCCACGATCGTGTCTGAGGCGCAATCAGTCGCAGGCGACGAGCTCCGCGCCGAGCCGCTCGGCGAGCCCGTGCGCCCCGTTGCGCATCACGTAGTCGTGATTCCAGGCGAACGCAGGCCGGCCGAGCGGCGCGAGGCGATTCATCCAGGCACGCGTCGTGGACACGTCCCAGCTGTAGATGAGCGCCGTGCCGGCCGCGCCCTCGTAGAGGCGCCAGACGCCGATGCCCTCGAGCTCGCCGCTGGCATGTCCTTCGAGTACGTAGGGCGGCTCGGAGCGCGTGACGCGCATGTCGAACTCAAGCGAGTACGGCAGCTTGCTGCGCCACTCGAAGCGCGACAGCGCGCCGAGGCCGTGCTCGCCGCCGGGCTCGAGCTCGGTCACTCTGCGCACGCCCTTCCACCACTCGGGGTAGCGGTCGCTCGCCGAGATGACGTCCCATACGTCCTGGATCGGTGCGTCGACGCACCACGTCGTGAGGAAGTGGTAGGCGGGCAAAGCGGACGACGGGCCTCGAACCCGCGACCTCGAGCTTGGGAAGCTCGCGCTCTACCAACTGAGCTACGTCCGCGCTGGCCAGCGATTCTAGATGTTGATCCCGCGTTGCCGTACCGCCAATCCGAACTCAACCATCAAGGCGGCTGCGCAAATCACCGGCGCGGCCATCTACCCTCAAGGCACTCATGAAGCGCCTCGTCATCCCGATCGTCGCGGGCGTCATCGCGGTCGCCCTGATCGGACTGCTCGTGTTCGGGCTCACGTCGCGCTCGACGACCGACACGATCGCGCAGTCGATCGCGCGCGGCGACTTCCCGCCCGCGCCGAGCCGCGCCCTGCCGATCCTCGGCGCGAGCGGCACACGATCGGTCGCCGAGCTGCACGGCAAGGTCGTCGTGCTGAACTTCTGGGCCTCCTGGTGCGGGCCGTGCCAGGGTGAGGCCCCAGTGCTCGAGCGCGCACAGAAGTCGCTCGAGCGAACCGGCAAGGGAACCGTCCTCGGCGTGACCTACAACGACGCCTCGCCGGACTCACTCGCGTTCGTCAAGAAGTACGGGATGAGCTTTCCGAACGTGCGCGACGTCGGCACGCAGCTCGCCAAGCGCTACGGAACGATCGACGTCCCCGAGACGTTCGTCATCGACCGTGCCGGCCGCATCGTCGCGCTGCGCCGCGGCCCCGTCGACGAGGCGTTCCTATCGAGCACGCTCTCCAAGCTGCTGTGATGGCTCGCCGGCTCGTGCTCGCGCTGCTGGCCGCCGTCCTGCTCGCCATGCCGGCGTCCGCGGCCGCCGTCACGCCGCGCGCGAACCTCGTGGACATCGAGGATGAGGTCATGTGCGTGACCTGCCGGATCCCGCTCGACATCGCCGACAGCAAGCAGGCCGACGACGAGCGCGACCTGATCCGCGGCCTGATCGCGAAGGGCGAGACGAAGGCGCAGATCAAGCGCGCGCTCGTCGGCCAGTACGGCGACCAGGTCCTCGCGCTGCCGGCGAAGAGCGGCTTCGGGCTGACCGCCTACCTCGTCCCGATCGGGCTCGGCCTGCTGTTGATCATCCTGCTCGCCCTGCTGCTGCCGCGCTGGCGACGGCGTCCACCGAAGGGGATCGGCGGGCCCGACGGCGGCGGCGACCTGAGCGACGAGGACACCTCGCGCCTCGACGCCGACCTCGCCCGCTACGCGGGCTAGCAGCCGCCCCGCCGCGCAGCGGCCCGGCTCCCTACATCGTCTCCGGCGCGCTCACTCCGAGCAGGCCGAGCGCGCGCGCGAGCGTCCGCTTGACGGCGGCGCTCAGCGCCAGGCGGAAGGACTCGACGCCGTCGCCCTCGGCACCGACGACCTGGCAGTCGCGGTAGAAGGCCGTGAACGTCTGCGCGAGCTCCACCACGTACGCCGCGATCCGGTGTGGCGCGCGGCGCGCAGTCGCCTCGGCGACCTCGTCGGGAAACGCGAGCAACTTCTTGACGAGCGCGCGCTCGGCCGGCTCAAGCCCGCCGTCGTAGCCGGCTGTTTGCTCGATTGCCGCCGCGACGCGCTCGTCGCCCCCCGCCTTGAGGAGGATCGAGGCGATCCGCGCGTGCGCGTACTGGACGTAGAAGACCGGGTTGTCGCTGGACTGCTCGCGCGCGAGGTCGAGGTCGAGGTCGACGGTCGTGTCGTGCGAGCGCTGCAGCATGAAGAAGCGCACGGCGTCGACGCCGATCTGCGCGACGAGGTCGTCGAGCGTCACGAAGTCGCCGCGGCGCTTTGACATCGACGCCCGCTCGCCACGTTCGACGACGTTGACGAACTGCATGATGATCAGCTCGAGCGCGCCGGCCGGCGCCCCGAGCGCGGCAAACGCCGCGTGCATGCGGCCGACGTGCCCGTGGTGATCGGCGCCCCAGACGTCGATCAGCCGGTCGAAGCCGCGCTCGATCTTGTCGAGGTGGTACGCGATATCGGAGGCGAAGTAGGACGGCTCACCCGTCGAGCGCTCGAGGACGTCGTCCTTCTGCTCGCCGTGGGCGGTCGTCCGCAGCCAGAGCGCGCCCTCGGAGCGATAGCTCTCGCCGCGCGCCTCGAGCTGGGCGAACGCGTGCCGCACCGCCGGCGTCTCGCCGCCGTGCAGCGCCGCCTCCGAGAACCAGACGTCGAAGTCGACGCCGATCGAGTGCATCGAGGCGCGGATCATCGCGAGCAGCAGCTGCACGCCCCGCTCGGCGATCACGGCCACGTCGTCCGTCGCCGAGCCGGGGATCTCGCTGGCGAGCCCGCGCACGTAATCGCCCTCGTAGCCGCCCTCTGGCACCTCCTCGTCACGCGCGCGAGCCTGGATCGACGCGCCGAGCCGCTGCACCTGCCCACCGATGTCGTTGATGTAGTACTCGCGCGTCACCGTGTTGCCGCGGAACTCGAGCAGCCGCGCAAGCGAGTCGCCGTAGGAGGCGTGACGCGCACCGGCCGCGGTCATCGGGCCCGTCGGGTTGGCGGAGACGAACTCGACGTTGATCCGCTCGGCGGGCGCCGCGCCTCCGCCGCCGAACCCGTCGCCCGCGCGCAGCACGTGCGTGAGCGCGCCGACGCACCAGGCATCCGACATGAAGAGGTTCAAGAAGCCAGGGCCGGCGACCTCGACGCGCTCGAGCGCGACGCCGAGGCGCTGCTCGAGATCCGCGGCGAGCCGCGCAGCGACGTCGCGCGGCGGCAGTCCTGCCTTCGGCGCGAGCAGCATCGCGGCGTTCGTCGCGTAGTCGCCGAAGCCGGCCTTCTTCGGGCTCTCGAGCGTCGGCGCCGTCGCCGGCGAGGCGTTCGCACCGGCGACCGCAGCGGTCGCATCGACGACTGCGGCGCGCAGATCTGCAAGAGGAGCGGACACGTCGTCAGCGTATCCGGGCGGCGCGCCGCGAGCGCCTACGCGAGCGCGCCCGCGTCGCCCGCGGCCGCCACGCGCGAGCCAGGCAGTGCGCGGCCGCGCGTGCCCGTGACGAACAGCGCCTCGAGCCGATCGAGCGTGTTCGGCGTGCCGAGCGCCATCACGACGTCGCCCGGATCGAGCGCCGTCTCCGCAGCCGGCACCGGCAGGAACGAGCCATCGGCTCGCCGCACGCCGACGATGAACGCCCCGCCACGCACATCCCCGATCGTCTGCCCCGACCCCGGGCAACCGGCGATCACCTCGATCTCCTCCATGCGGTACTCCGACGCCACCTGCTGCGTGCCGCTGACCTGGGGGTGCAACGCCAGGCGCGCCATCTCGGTCCCGCTCGCCTTGTACGGCGAGATGACGCGATCGGCACCGGCGCGCTTGAGCTTCTTCTCGGAGTCCTCGACGGACGCGCGCGCGATGATCGCGATGTCGGCGCGCAGCTCGCGCGCCGTCAGCGTCGCGAAGATGTTCTCGGCGTCAGAGTCCATGCAGGCCACGAAGGCCCGCGCGCGCTCGATGCCGGCAGCGCGCAGCAGCTCGTCGTCCGACGGGGCGCCCTCGAGGTAGCGCACGCCGATCGCCGACGCGATCTCGCGGCTCTCCGGGTTGGAGTCGACGACGACGTAGCGCGCGCCAGCCGCATGGAGGTCACGGGCGACCTGCCGCCCGACTCGCCCGAAGCCACAGATGATGTAGTGGTCGGTGAAGGATTCGATCATCTTCAGGCTGCGGCGCTCGGCGAGGATCTCTCCGATGTGACCGGCCACGAAGAACTCGGCCACGGTGACGAGCGCGTAGAAGAGCGTACCTACGCCGAGCATGATGAGGACGACACGCACGAGCTCTGCCGCGGTGCCCGTCGGCGCCGGGATCGACCCGACCGTCGCAACGGTGTCGAGCGCGAGGACGAAGCCGTTCCAGAGCCCGTCGCCGGTCGTCAGGTCGTAGCCCGCCGAGCCGGCCGCCAGCAGCACGCCGATCATCAGCCCGAGCTGCCCGAGGCGGCGCACGAACGCGCCGAGGTCCTCGCGCCCGCGCAGCGTCGGGCTCATCGGAGCGAAGCTGTCCTGCCGGTCTGGGTCGGTGGCCATGGCTCAGACTCTCAGATCGAGCCGCGGTCGGGCCGGCAGGCGGTCAATAGTGGTACGGCTCGCCGGCAAGGATCTTGTGCGCCCGGTAGAGCTGCTCGAGCAGCACGACGCGCGCGAGCTGATGCGGCAGCGTCAGCGGACCGAGCGAGAAGCGATGCTCGACCTGCTCGAGCTGCAGGCCGAGCGGGCCGCCGATCACGAAGCAGACGTCGCGGCCGGCCTGCCGGCGGGCCTCGAGGAAGCGGCTGAACGACAGCGAGTCGAACTGCTCGCCCTCGCGGTGCAGCAGCGACACGAACGCCGGCGACGGTATGCGCCCGACGACGCGCTCCTCCTCGCGCACCTCGATCATCTCGACGCGGGCATGGCGCGACAGCAACTTCACGTAGTGCTGCACGTCGTCGGCGTACGGCGGGCGGAGCCGGCCGACGGCGAGGACGATGATTCGCACGATGCGATACTAGATGGCGAAATGGCGAACGAACACGAGTCAGAGCGGCACATCAACATCCACTTCTCGCCCGAGATGATGGGCGGCGTATACGCGAACTTCGCGAACGTCTCGTTCTCCGACTACGAGTTCACGATCACGTTCGCCCGCGTCGACCACGAGATCGAGGCGGACGAGATCCCGGGCGTGGTCGTCTCGCGCATCAACCTCGCGCCGAAGTTCATGCGGGAGCTGGCAGACG
>DATBAE010000023.1:0-21738 GCA_036271655.1 Solirubrobacteraceae bacterium | reverse complement strand
CGCGGTCGCCGAGCTGCTGGAGTCCTCCGAGCCGGCGGTCGTCGTCGCGCGGATGAACAAGGATGTCCGCAAGGGGAAGGTGTTCATCGACTACAGCCAGAACGACGAGCACAAGACGACGGTCTGCGTCTACTCGCTGCGAGCACGGGAACGGCCGACCGTCTCGACTCCGGTGACGTGGGATGAGGTGCGGGCATGCCGGGAGGCGGACGATCCGCAGCTGCTCGTCTTCGACGCGGCGCAGGCGGCGGCGCGCTACGAGGAGCACGGCGACCTCTTCGCACCGGTGCTCTCGCTCGTGCAGTCGATGCCGGCGCTCGGATAGGCGTCGGGGCTCCCCGACGTCAGCTCAGGCCCGGCGTCACCGCCGCGAGCACGACGATCGCTGCGACGAGTGTCGCGAGCGTCACGAGTGCGACGCCGCGCGCGCCACGACCGCGTGAGCGAAGCCGTCGCCGCTCACGGCGCGTCACGGTGCTTGCGTAGATCTGTCGCGGCTGCATCGCGCGATGATGGGCCATGCGCCGGGATGTCATCGCGCGCCGGGTGCGCCGTCAAGGCGCGCGGCCCACGCTCCCCGCAACGTCCGTACGAAGCCGTCCCGCTGGGACTGCCAAGCCGAGAGGCCGGCTAGGAGATCTGGCGGCGAGGCTCCTCGAGCACTTCTGGCGCCGAGCCGTCCTGTGACGTCAGCTCTGCATCGTCCTCGGTGTCACCCAGCGCGTCGAGAAGTTCCTCGCCGGCGGGCTGCTCACCGAGGGCGGCCGCGCTCTTGCGTGCGTCCTTGCGCGCCTGCTTGTCGAGCCGACGCTCGCGCAGCCTGCTCTCACGCATGAGCTTCGCCATTGTCGTCTTCTTCTTGCCGCTTGAGGCCATCCGCGCATCTCCATGTTGTGGGGCGTGAGCCGTCCCACGAGACGCGGGAATACCTGGCCGGACGCGTGCTCGGTCCGCAGAAGCACTGTAGCCTGCCACCCCGCCGCGACAGCGGGCACCGCGCGGAGCGGCCTCCCGGCAGCTCGTCAGCGGGCTCAGTTCTCGATCGTGACGAGCGTTCCGATCGGCGTGTACGGCCAGACCTTGGCCGCCGTCGCCAGCGGCAGCTCGACGCAGCCCAGGCTCTGTGGGGTGCCGAACGACGCGCGGTTGAAGGCATGCAGCGCATCGCCGCCGTTGAAGTAGCTCACCCAGCGGATGCCAGGATCCTTGTAGTGCGAGCCATCGGGGTTGCGGCCGCTCATCGTCGTGACGCGGAGATGCTCGAAGACAGGGAACGTGCCGAGCTTCGTCGGCGCCGCGGGAACGCCCGTGTTGCCCGGTGAGGTCAGCACCGTGCGCCCGTCGTGCCAGAGCGTCAGCTTCTGCGGCTGCCGGCGATGTACGTAGACGTAGCTGTAGCCGCCGCTGTGCGGATGGCGCCCCGCGATCGCGTCTGCCAGCAGGTCCTGCCAGACCTTCGTCCCCGCGATCGCATCGACGGCGAGGTGATGCTGATCCTGGAACATCATCACGGCGCCTCGCGTGATCGTGTCGATGCGCCCCGGCGTCCATTGCCGGCGCAGCTCGTCGGGGGTGTTCGCGTAGCGCCAGCTGAAGCTGCCTGCGGGAGCGCTGACGGCAGCCTGTCCCTGCGCCTGCTCGGTCAGCGGCACGGGCGCTCCCGACGGGGACCAGCTGAGCGGTAGGTATCCCGCTTGCGCGAGCAGCTGCTGGAGGCGCAAGGTGGAGCCCTGCTGGAGCGTCCAGTCGATCTGGCGCGTCGCGCGCGGCGCGACGCCATCGGGCCCGGTCACCGTGACGGCGCGCGGGAGATCGAGGTGCAGATCGGCCCCGAAGCCGGCGCCGAGCCCCGTCGGCGTGAACTGCAGCGTGTGGCTGTCGGTCGCGTGCCAGGCGCCGGGCACCGCTGTCGAGAAGCGCGGGCGCTGCGCGCCGAGTGCCTCGCTGACGGGCTGCGAGAACGTGATCCGGATCGGTGTCGCGGGGGAGAGCTTGGCGCCTGGCGCCGGGCTGACGATCGCCACGGGGCCCGCGGCGCGCGGAAACCAGCTCGCCGTGACCGGAGCGCCAAGGCGCTCCCACGAACGGGCGGCGACGGCAACGCTGACCGAGCCGGCGGCCTGGCGGCCGCGGAGCGAGACGGTCCGGCTTCCGTGCTCGAAAGCGTCGTCACGCGTCGCGTCGACGCTGACGTCGGCGACCGCCCGGTCGAACGCGAAACGGACCGGCGCTCCATGCGCAACCGTGATCCAGCGCGACGTGAGCTGCGTGACCGGCGCCCGGATCGTGAGCCGCTCGTGGCGCTCGCTGCCGATCGCCCAGCCGATCCAGCCCGGGCGTCGCAGGACGACATCGACGGACACGCGCTCGCCGGGCGTGAGCTTCGCGCGCGGCGTCAGTCGTCCGGCGTGCACGTCGAGCGCGATCGGGTGGCCGTGCGAGTCAGACGCGCTCGCTCGCTCGATGCGCCCGCCGAACGCCTGTGCCGAGACACGGGCAAGGGCCGCGTCGTCGGGCGCCAGCTTCGCCCCGGAGGAGGTCAGCACGACGACCACGAGGGCCGCGAGGCCGAGCACCACGAGGACGGGCGCGATCACCCACCAGCGGCGGATCATCGCCGGCCCATGCTCTGCGCATCGTGGCCTCGGGCGCGGTGGGCCGCGGCACGACTCATGTGGGGGTTACGCATCAGTCCTGTCGGTCCCGTGGATCGGTATGCCCCGATCCGCCGGCTGCCAACCGCGGGCACGGTGGCCGGCCTGGACGCTACGTTGATCGCGTGCACGCCGTCGCACCTCTGCCTGGCGCCCTGTTCGATCTCGGTTGCGGCACGCTGCCCGCGGCGACCCCAGCGTCGCAATCGAGGCGCTGAGATGCGCCTCGCCGCCGCTCTGCTGGCCTTTGCCTCGATCGGCTGCCTGGTGCTTGCGATCAGCGACATGGTGAGAAAGCGCGACGACGAGCGGCGCGGCTGGCTGCTGCGCACGATTGCGTTCGCATGCTTCGTCGCCGCGGTCATGCTGAACACGCTTGCGCACTCCTAAAAGCGGCGCAGCCGGCGAGAGCGAGACGAGGCCCGGCAGGCGTGAATCGTGGGCCTCAGAGCGCGCCCGGCAGGATTTGAACCTGCGACCTCTCGCTCCGGAGGCGAGCGCTCTATCCACTGAGCTACGGGCGCATCGATCTCGAAGGCTACAAGGCCGCCGAGAGGCGGACGCGGCGTGCGGGACGGTGGTGGCGGCGCAGCGCGAGCGTGACGCGGATCCCCTCGAGTGAGATCCGTAGCGTCATCTTCGAGGCGCCGGCGATCCGCTCGGAGAAGACGAACGGCACCTCTTCGATACGCGCGTCCGCAAGGTGGGCGAGCTGGGTCATCTCGACCTGAAACGCGTAGCCGGTACTCAGCAGCTCATCCATGTCGATCGCCGCGAGGCAACCGGCGTCCCAGAGCTTGAAGCCGCCGCTGAGATCGCTGAACGGCAGCCCGAGCACGAGTCGTGAGGCGCCGCAACCGATCCGGCTGAGCGCGAGGCGCGTCGCGCTCCAGCCTGCGGTCGCGCCGCCCGGCAAATAGCGCGACCCGAGCACGAGACCGGCACCGCGCTCCAGCAGCGCGCCACGCATCTCGGTGAGCTTCTCGGGCGGATGCGAGAGGTCGCAATCCATCTGTCCGACGACCGCGTAGCCGCGCTCGAGACACCAGCGAAAGCCGGCGCGATAGGCCATCCCGAGGCCGTCCTTGTCGGAGCGGTGCAGGACGTGCATCCACGGTCGCTCCGCAGCGAGCAAGTCGGCCAGCGCGCCCGTGCCGTCGGGCGAGTTGTCGTCCACGACGAGCAGCTCGAAGCCGGTCGGCGCGAAGCGTTCGAGGAACAGCGGCAGCGACTCGCGCTCGTCGTACGTCGGCACGACGACGATCGTGCGCCCGAGCTGCTGCAGCGTGTCCGATGGCAATCCGGTCGTGCTCGCGTCGAGCAACCGGCGAGTCGGCACGATCGGCGCCCGCTCGCGCCGTGCGAGCAGCAACGCTGCGATCTCGGCGACCGCGACGGCGACGAGCTCGCCCGCGAACGACGCGACGCGCAGCCCCACGGCGAGCACGGTCGCCGCTCCCGGACCGACGACCGGGGCGAGCGCGATCGTCAGCACGGCGTCGCGTGGCCCGAGCCCGGCGGGCAGCAGCGGCACGAGCGCGCCCGCGACGCTCGACAGCGCGAATGCCGCCACGAGGATCGCGACCGGCGGAGCCGAGGTGCCGAGCAGGCCGTCCGCGAGCAGCGCCGCTCCGCAGCCAGTGGCACCCCAGCCGAGCGCGTCGATCGCCACCATGTGGGCGAGCGTGCGCCCGCGCAGCGGCCCCGCCACCGCGACGCCGCGCCGCGCCAGCCAGCGCGCGAGGCGATCGCCGAGCAGCACAGGCCGCACGGCTATCGCAACGGCGGCGAGCGTGCCGGCGAGCAGTAGCGACAACAACGGCGGATCGCCGTCCGCGACGAGGAACGCTCCCACGGCGACCAGTGCGCCGGCAGTGACCGCGGCGAGCTGCTCATAGCCCGATGCGGTGAGGACCTGCGGCGTCGTCGCACCGAGATCGTGGCGCGCTCGCACGCGGTAGACGAAGCCGACGGCACCGCTCGGCTCGTAGCGCAAGGCGAACGAGCGCGCCCAGACGCGCAGTGACGCAGGACGTGGAGCATTGGCCCCGAGGCGCCGCAGCGCGATCCGCAGCGTGGCCGCCTGGGCCAGCGGCGCGACGGCGAGCAGCGCGATCGCGCCGAGCATCGCGAGCGAGTCGACCGACCAGTCGACGGAGGCGAGTGCCTCGCGGTTGGCCGTCAGCGTCAGCGTCACGCCGGCGACGAGCGCGATGCCCGCGATGAGCCGGAAGTGTCGCCACGCCCATCTCCCGGCGTCGCCGGCCTGTGCTGTGAGCTCGTTTCTCATGACGTCCTCCGATCGCTTGCTGACCCCTGGTCGACAAGACCCCGGAAGGCGGCTCGGGTTACATGCTGGCGAGCGGACTCAGTCCGGGCTCGCCTGCGGCTTGACGTGTGAGGTGCAGAACGCGCAGCGCGTCGCGGCCTTCGGGATGTCGCTCAGGCAGTGCGGGCACTGGCGCGTCTTGACGTCGACGGGCACGTCGGGCTTGAAGCGCTCCATGAGCGCGTTGACCGGCTTGATGACGAGGAAGAAGACGACGGCGGCGACGATCACGAACGAGAGCAGGGCATTGATGAACTGCCCGTAGAGGAAGTCGCTGCCCCGGATCGTGAACTTCAGCTTCGCGAAGTCCGACTTGCCGCCGACCACCGCGGAGACCAGCGGCGTGATGAGGTACTTCACCATCGAGGTGACGACAGCGGTGAAGGCCGTGCCGATGACGACGGCGACGGCGAGGTCCACGAGATTGCCGCGCAGGATGAACGCGCGGAACTCCTTCAGCGCGGTGAGGCCTTCCTGTGAGGTTTCGCGCAGCTTGGACATCGGCACGGTGCTGCGCCCACAGTACCCTCGCCGCCATGGATCTGTCGCTCTTCTTCGCGGGTACCGCGGGGTCGGTTCCGTCGGCGAGGCGGGGCCTGCCGGCGCTGCTCATCAGGCGCGGCGGGCAGCGGATCCTGATCGATTGCGGCGAGGGCACGCAGCGCCAGCTCGTGCGGTCGGTCGGTCTGGCGGACCTGACCGACATCTTCCTGACGCACCTGCACGCCGACCACTGGCTCGGTCTGCCGGGCATGCTGAAGTCCTTCGAGCTACGCGATCGCGAGCGCCCGCTGACGGTGCACGGGCCGCCCGGCACGACCGCCCTGCTGGAGCGCATGCGCCCGATCTACGGTCGTCCCCGCTACGGCCTGACACTTCGCGATCTCGAGCCCGAGGAGGTGGTCCGGCGCGACGATCTCGAGATCGTGCCATTCGCCGTCCGCCATCGCGGCGTCGCGTTCGGCTATGCGCTGCTCGAAGACGACCGGCCCGGCCGCTTCGACGCCGCGCTCGCCGAGCGCCTCGGCGTCACGCCCGGGCCCGACTTCGGGCGGCTGCAACGCGGAGAAGCCGTCGGCGGCGTCTCGCCCGAGCAGGTCGTCGGCGAGGCGCGGCTTGGACGCAAGGTCGTCGTGACGGGCGACACCGCGCCGACCGACGCTGTCGTCGTCGCTGCGCATCGCGCCGACCTGCTCGTCCACGAGGCGACGTTCACACACGAGGACGCCGATCGCGCCGCCGCCACGCTGCACAGCACCGCGCGCCAGGCCGCGCAGGTCGCAGCCGACGCGGAAGTGCGGCTGCTCGCGCTGACGCACCTGTCGTCGCGCTACGCGGGAGGGGAGATCCGCGACGAGGCGCGCGCCGTGTTCGCAGCCACCGAGGTGCCGCGCGACTTCGACACGATCGAGGTCCCGCTGCCCGAGCGCGGCGCACCGGAGCTCGTGCGCTGGGACCGCGGCGCGAGCCCGCGCCGCCCGAGCCTCACGACCGGCGGGTAGGAACGGCTTGGCGGATCAATCGCCGTCCCCACTGCTAGGCTCGCAAGCAGCGCAACAGTTCCTTTAACCCGGTCCCGTGAGGCCAGGAAGGACGCACATGTCAGACAGCAAGACCGTCCTCGACGAAGAGGACATGCGCCGAGCGCTCACGCGCATCGCGCACGAGATCGTCGAGGGCGGGGGAGACCCGCAGCAGCTGGCCCTCGTCGGCATCCATCGCCGGGGCGCCGTGCTCGCCGCGCGCCTGCATCGCCTGCTCGCAGAGCTGCACGACGTCGACGTGCCGCTCGGGGACCTCGACATCGCGTTCTACCGCGACGACGTGACGCTGCGCGGAGGCACGCCGATCGTGCACGCGACGCATCTCGAGTTCGAGGTCGACGGGCGGACGATCGTGATCGTCGACGACGTCCTCTTCACGGGGCGCACCGTCCGCGCCGCGATCGACGCCCTCTTCGACTACGGACGCCCGGCACGCGTCCAGCTCGCGGTGCTCGCCGACCGCGGCCATCGCGAGCTGCCGATCCGGCCCGACTACGTGGGCAAGAACCTGCCGACGGCACGCGGCGAGCGCGTCTACGTGCGCGTGCTCGAGATCGACGAGGAGGACAGCGTGACGATCCAGCAATACCTGGGGGCCCCCGCATGAGACATCTCCTGTCGATCGAGGACCTGACGCGCGCCGACGTCGAGCGCATCCTCGATCGCGCCGCGGCCTTCGCCGAGGTCTCCGATCGCGACATCAAGAAGGTCCCCGCGCTGCGCGGGCGCACGGTCCTCAACCTCTTCTACGAGGCGTCGACGCGGACGCGCTCCTCGTTCGAGCTCGCCGCCAAGCGCCTCAGCGCCGATGTCGTGAACTTCTCAGCCGGCGGCTCGAGCGTCGAGAAGGGCGAGTCGCTGAAGGACACGGTCCTGACGCTCACCGCCCACTCGCCGGATGCGATCGTCATCCGCACGCCCTACGCGGGCGCGGCGGCGCTCGTCGCCGGCTGGACGCCGGCTGCGGTCGTCAACGCGGGCGACGGCAAGCACGAGCACCCGACGCAGGCGCTGCTGGACGTCTACACGCTGCGCACGAAGCTCGGCTCGCTCGAGGGGCGCAACATCTGGATCGTCGGGGATGTCGCGCACTCGCGGGTCGCGCGCTCGAACATCCTCGCTTTTCGCATGATGGGCGCCGACGTCACGGTCTGCGGGCCGCCGACCCTCATCCCGCGCGCGATTGAGTCGCTCGGCTGCTCGGTGCGCTACGACCTCGACGACCTACGCGAGGCCGACGTCGTCTACGCCCTGCGGATGCAGCACGAGCGCATGGACCAGCACTTCGTCCCGAGCTTGCGCGAGTACGCCGCTCAGTATCAGATCAACGGTCGCCGGCTCGGGCCGCGCCAGGTGCTCATGCATCCCGGTCCGGTCAATCGCGGCGTCGAGCTCTCCGGCGAGGTGGTCGACTCCCCGCAGGCCGTCATCACGATGCAGGTCAAGGCGGGGGTCGTCGTCCGCATGGCGGTCCTCTACGAGGTCCTCGCAGGCGTACGCGACGAGCAGCCCGTCCCGCGCCCGACCGAGCCGCAACTCGCATGACGCCGCACGAGCCACCGAACGTCGCCTCTGCCGGCGTGCGTCTCGTCGCCGCGCCCGCGCGCCCCGCCGACATGCTGCTGCGCGACGTCCACGCGTTCGATCCGCGTAGCGGCCTGGACCAGCGCTGCGACGTCCTCGTCCACGGCGGCGAGATCGCCGAGATCGGCGCAGCCGACATGCTGCGGGCGCCGGATGGCGCAGAGGTCGTCGAGGGAGGCGGGCGTCGCCTCTTCCCGGCGTTCGTCGATCCGCACGTCCACCTGCGCACGCCCGGCCAGGAGCACAAGGAGGACCTCGAGACCGGCACACGCTCGGCGGCGGCCGGCGGCTACTGCGCGGTGATCGCGATGCCGAACACGTCGCCCGTCACCGACAGCGCGCCGATCCTCGGTGCGTTGCTCGACGCGGCGGCGCGCGAGGCGCGCGTCCCGGTCGGCTTCATGCCGGCGATCACGCGCGGCCTCGGCGGCGTCGAGTTGACCGACATGGCGGAGCTGCGGGCACTCGGTGCGGCCGGCTTCACCGACGACGGCCGCCCGGTGGCCGACGCCGGCGTGTTCCGACGCGCGCTGCAATACCAGCGCCTCTGCGGCGGGGTGCTCGCGCTGCATGAAGAGGATCCCGCGCTGTCGGGCAAGGGCGCGATGCACGAGGGTGTTGTCAGCGCGCTGCTCGGCGTCGCCGGCATTCCCAGCATTAGCGAGTCGACGATGATCGCTCGCGACTGCGCGCTCGCCGAGTACGAGGGTGCGCGGATCCATATCCAGCATCTCTCGGCGCGCGAGTCGGTCGAGGCGATCGAGATCGCGAAGGCGCGCGGCGTCGCGGTGACGTGCGAGGCGAGCCCGCATCACCTGACGATGACCGACGAGGACGTGCGCACGCTCGACACGCGGCGCAAGATGAACCCGCCGTTGCGCGCCGAGGAGGACCGGCAAGCGCTCATCGAGGGACTGCGCAGCGGGACCATCGACTGCATCGCGACCGACCATGCGCCACACGCCCGCGACGAGAAGGAAGTCCCGTTCGAGCAGGCGCCGATGGGGACGACGGGCCTCGAGACCGCGTTCGCCGCTGTCTACACGGACCTCGTCCTGCCAGGCAAGCTGTCGCTGGCGCTCGTCGTCGAGAAGCTCACCTCCGGGCTTGCGTTGCTCGACCTGCTCACACCCAGGATCGCCGTCGGCGAGCCCGCGAATCTCGTGCTGGTGGATCTCGACGCGGAGTGGGTTGTTGGGGAGAGCGGTTACGAGAGCCGATCGGAGAACTGCTGCTTCGCCGGGCGCACGCTGCGCAGCCGGGTCCTGCTGACGGTGGCTGCCGGGGCGGTCGCCTACCGCGAGCGATCGACGCTGCTCAGCGAGGTCTCGGCGTGACGAGCGTTCTCTCAGCCCGAGTGCGGACCGCCTACGTCCTGCTCGAGGACGGCGCGCGATTCGACGGCATCGCGGTCGGCGCGGCCGACGCCGCAACGGGCGAGGTCGTCTTCACGACGGGCATGTCCGGCTACCAGGAGTCGGTCACCGACCCGAGCTTCGCGGGCCAGATCATCACGTTCACGTATCCGCACATCGGCAACTACGGCATCTGCGAGACGGCGATGGAGTCCGATCGGATCTGGGCCCGCGCGATCATCATGCGCGCCGCGATGAACACCGAGGACGCACCGGGCGCCGAGCGCGGCTGGCTCGACTGGCTCGTGGACTGCGGCATCCCGGCGATCAGCGAGGTCGACACGCGTGCGCTCGTGCGCCACATCCGCGAGGCCGGGTCGATGCGCGGCGGCGTCTTCCCTGCGAGCATGAGCCTCACCGACGCGATGGAGCGCGTGCGCGCCGAGCCGCCGATGAAGGGCGCGGACTTCGCGTGCGTCGTGACGCCGAAGGAGATGACGGTGCACGGCGCCGGCACCGGGCCACGCATCGCCGCGATCGACACGGGGATCAAGGGCTCGATCGTGCGCAATCTCGTCGAGCGCGGCGCGGTCGTCGAGCTGCATCCGTGCACGGTGAGCGCCGCACAGCTGCTCGCCGGCGATCCGGACGCGATCTTCCTCGCCAACGGCCCCGGCGACCCGGCCGCGCTGGACTACGTCGTTGCCACGCTGCGGGAGCTCGTCGGGGTCAAGCCGGTCTTCGGGATCTGCCTCGGCCACCAGCTGCTCTGCCGAGCCGTTGGCCTGCAGACGTTCAAGCTCCCGTTCGGCCACCGCGGTGGCAACCATCCCGTCAAGGACCTGCAGACCGGGAGGATCGAGATCACGTCCCAGAACCACGGCTTCGCGGTCCTCGCCCCGGACGGGGAGCGGACGATCCCCGGGGACGAGCCCGTCCGCTGGGACACCGACTTCGGTGCGGCGCAGCTGTCTCACATCAACCTCTACGACCGAACGGTCGAGGGGCTGACGCTGCTCGACGTCCAGGGCGGGACGGTCCAGTACCACCCCGAGGCCGGGCCGGGACCCAACGACAGCCTGTATCTCTTCGACCGCTTCCTGACGCAGATCGCCGAGGCCGCTGCCTAATGCCGCGCAGAGACGACATCCAGCGGATCCTGATCCTCGGCTCCGGTCCGATCGTCATCGGTCAGGCGGCCGAGTTCGACTACTCGGGCGTGCAGGCCTGCAAGGTCCTCAAGGAAGAGGGCTACGAGGTCGTGCTCGTCAACTCCAACCCGGCGACGATCATGACCGACCCGGAGTTCGCCGACGCGACCTACGTCGAGCCGCTCCTGCCCGGGCCGGTGCGGCAGGTGATCGCGCGTGAGCGGCCCGACGCGCTGCTGCCGACGCTCGGCGGGCAGACGGCGCTGAACCTCGCCAAGGAGCTGCACGAGAACGGCACACTCGCCGAGTACGGCGTCGAGCTGATCGGCGCCAACTACGAGGCGATCTGCCGCGCCGAGGACCGCGACCAGTTCCGCATCACGATGGAGAAGGCGGGCCTGAAGATGCCGCGCTCGGCGATCGCCTCGGGCTGGGTGCAGGAGACCAAGAGCGTCGATCTCGCCAGGGGCCTGGCGCAGGCCGAGGACGCGATGATCGACATCGGCCTGCCGATCATCGTCCGGCCCGCCTACACCCTGGGCGGCCGCGGCGGGGGCATCGCTCGCACACCGGCGGAGTTCCGGGCGATCGCTCGCACCGGCATCGAAGCGTCGCCCGTCGGTCAGATCCTGCTCGACGAGTCCGTCATCGGCTGGGGCGAGTTCGAGCTCGAGGTCATGCGCGACCACAACGACAACTGCGTGATCGTCTGCTCGATCGAGAACATCGACCCGATGGGGGTCCACACCGGCGACAGCGTGACGGTCGCCCCGCAGCAGACGCTGACCGACCGGCTGTACCAGAAGCTGCGCGACCAGGCCTTCGTCGTGATCCGCGCCGTCGGCGTCGAGACGGGCGGGTCGAACGTGCAGTTCGCGGTCAATCCCGAGACCGAGGAGATCATGGTCATCGAGATGAACCCACGCGTCTCACGCTCATCGGCGCTGGCGTCCAAGGCGACCGGCTTTCCGATCGCGAAGATCGCCGCCCGGCTCGCGGTCGGCTATGCGCTCGAGGAGATCGACAACGACATCACGCTGTGCACGCCGGCATCGTTCGAGCCGACGATCGACTACGTCGTCGTGAAGTGGCCTCGCTTCGCCTTCGAGAAGTTCTCCGGCGTCGACCAGCGCCTCAGTACGCACATGAAGTCTGTCGGCGAGGCAATGGCGATCGGGCGCACGTTCCAGCAGGCTTTCGCGAAGGCGATGCGCAGCCGCGAGCTGGACTCGATCCCGTCGCTGACGGGCTCGGCCGAGGAGCTGCTCACCCGCCTGGAGATGCCGGGCCCCGACCGCTACGACGTGCTGATGGCCGCGTTCGCCGCGGGCGCGGACGCTGAGGAGATCGCGCGCCGGACGAAGATCGACCTCTGGTTCTTGCGCGAGCTGCAGCAGCTTGCAGCCGATCCGCAGGCGCCGTTCGCGGGTCAGAGGACGTACAAGGCCGTCGACACGTGCGCGGCCGAGTTCGCCGCCGAGACGCCCTACTACTACTCCAGCTGGGAGCGCTTCGGAACGATGGGCGCGGACGGGGAGCCGGTGGCGGCGCATGAGGTCCGGCGCGGCGATCGCCCGAGCGTCGTCATCCTCGGCGCCGGGCCGAACCGGATCGGCCAGGGGATCGAGTTCGACTACTGCTGCGTGCACGCCGCGATGACAGTGCGCGCATCGGGCCGTGACGCGGTGATGGTCAACTGCAACCCCGAGACGGTGTCGACGGACTACGACACCTCGGACCGCCTGTACTTCGAGCCGCTGACGCTCGAGGACGTGCTTGGCGTCGTCGAGATCGAGCAGCCCGAGGGCGTGATCGTGCAGTTCGGCGGCCAGACGCCGCTCAAGCTCGCCGCGGGCCTGCAGGCCGCCGGCGTGCCGATCCTCGGCACGAGCGTCGACGCGATCGATCTCGCTGAGGATCGCGGCCGCTTCGGCGCTCTGCTCGCCCGGCTGGGACTCAAGGCGCCGCCCTACGCGACCGCGCACGACGTCGACGAGGCGCTCGCGGCATCCGAGCGCGTCGGCTTTCCGCTGCTCGTGCGTCCGAGCTACGTCCTCGGTGGCCGCGCGATGGAGATCGTCTATGAGCGCGACGACCTCGCCGACTACCTGCGCCGCACCGCGCCGGCTGACGGGGCGCGCCGCGAGATCTTCCTCGACCGCTTCCTGGAGAACGCGATCGAGGTCGACGTCGACGCGCTCTGTGACGGGCGCGCGGTCTGGATCGGCGGCATCATGCAGCACGTCGAGGAGGCCGGCATCCATTCCGGCGACAGCGCCTGCGTGCTGCCGCCGCACTCGCTCGGGCCCGAGATGCTCGACGAGATCCGCGAGCACACGCGCGGCATCGCGCTCGGGCTGAACACGGTCGGGCTCATCAACATCCAGTACGCCGTCACGCTCGACGGGCGCCTGTTCGTGATCGAGGCCAACCCGCGCGCCTCGCGCACCGTGCCGTTCGTCTCCAAGGCGATCGGCGTGCCGCTGGCGAAGATGGCCTGCCGGCTGATGCTCGGGGAGTCGATCGAGGAGCTTCAGCTGCCGTCCGAGGCGATGCCGACCGGCCACGTCTGCGTCAAGGAGGCCGTGCTGCCGTTCGATCGCTTCACGGGAACCGACGCGCTGCTGAGCCCCGAGATGCGCTCGACCGGCGAGGTCATGGGCGTCGCAGCCGACTTCCCGACGGCGTTCGCCAAGGCCCAGGCCGCGGCGGGCGCGCTGCTGCCGGATGACGGCACCGTCTTCATCACCGTGACGGACGGCGACAAGCCGGGCGCGTACGCGATCGCCTCGCGACTTGAGGACCTCGGCTTCCGGATCGTGGCAACGGCCGGAACCGCGCAGGCGATCCGCGGCATGGGCGTCCGCGTCGCCGAGGTCCTGAAGAAGGTCGGCGAGGGTTCGCCGAACGTGGTCGACCTGATCGAGACCGGCGAGATCGGCCTCGTGATCAACACGCCGACCGGCTCGGGCGCGCGCGCCGACGGTTGGGAGATCCGCCGCGCCGCGGTCGCGCGCGGGATCCCGTGCATCACGACGTTGTCAGGTGCGCACGCCGCGGCGCGCGCGATCTCGGCGGGGCGCAGCGGAGAGCCGAAGGTCATGTCGCTGCAGGAGCTGCATCGCGACCGCCTGCGGGTCGGATGAGGACGCTGGCGCCGTTCGGCCGGCGGCGGGTCGCGGTCGCCGGCGGCGAGGACGCCGGCGCCTACCGGCTGCTGCACGTCGACGATCCGGCCGGGCCGTCACCGTCGCCGGGCCAGTTCTACATGCTCGCCGCGGCCGAGCACTGGGGCGCCGGCGCGGACGAGCGCCCCTACCTGCCGCGGGCGTTCTCATACATGGCGGACGCCGGCGGGCGGCTTGGGTTCATGTTCGAGGACGTCGGGCCCGGCACGCACCGCCTGGCGCAGCTCGACGCCGGCGACGAGCTCTGGCTGCTCGGCCCACTGGGCGAGGGCTTCAGCGCGCCGGCCGACGGTCGCCGCGCGCTGCTCGCCGGCGGCGGGATCGGTGCGCCTCCGCTGTACGCGCTGAGCGCCGTGCTCGACGATCCGCACGTGCGCGTCGACGCGCTGCTCGGCTTCCGCGACGCGCACCACGCCCGCGTCGCCGAATCCCTCTTCGAGGGCACGCCCGTACAGCTGGCGACGGACGACGGATCGGTCGGCCATCAAGGCTTCGTCACAGAACTGCTCGCGCGCGAGCTCGACGCCGACGACCATGCCGTCGTGTACGCATGCGGCCCGGCACCGATGCTCGAGGCCGTGCGAGCGCTGTGCGCCGAGCGCCGCGTGCCGGCACAGCTCGCCCTCGAGGCCGGCATGGCCTGCGGCTTCGGCGCCTGCTACGGCTGCGTCGTCGCGCTCGCCGACGGCAGCTACATGCGCGTCTGCGTCGACGGCCCGGTCGTCGACGCCGACGAGCTCGCCCACGTCCCGGCGCACTGATGGCGGTCGAGTTCTGCGGCATCGCGCTCGCGCACCCGGTGATCAACGGCTCGGGGACGTTCGACGCGATCGCGGCACGGCGCGCGTTCGGCGACGCGATGCTCGACGCGTTCCCGTTCAGTGCATTCGTGTCGAAGACGATCACGCTGCAGCCGCGCAGCGGCAACCCGCCACCGCGCCTCTGGGAGGCACAGGCGGGCATGATCAACTCGATCGGGCTGCCCAATCGGGGGCTCGCCGGCTACCTCGAGCACGACCTGCCGCGGCTCGCCGAGCTGCCGGTGCCGCTGATCACGAACGTCATGGGCTCGACCGAGCTGGAGGTCGCGCAGCTCGTGGAGTCGATCGACGCTCGCGCAGAGGTGGCGGCGATCGAGCTCAACGTCTCCTGCCCGAACGTGCAGACCGGCCTCGATATCGGCGCCGACCCGCGCTCGCTGGGCTCGCTCGTGCGTGCCGTCCGGCCGCTGACGCGCAAGCCGCTGATCGTCAAGCTGACGCCGAACACGGCGGACGTCGCAGCGGTCGCAGCCGCGGCGCAGGACGCCGGCGCGGATGCGGTCTCGCTCGTCAACACGCTGCGCGCGATGGCCCGCGATCCGGGGAGCGGGGGTCCGTGGCTCGGCGGTCGCACCGGCGGCCTGTCGGGGGCGGCGATCCGCAGCGTCGCGCTCGCGCAGGTCGCCGCGGTCAGCGCACGGGTGTCGCTGCCGGTCATCGGAATGGGCGGCGTCGCGCACGGGACGCACGCCCATGACCTGATTTCGGTTGGTGCAACTCTCGTCGCCGTCGGCACCGAGTCGTTCCGTGACCCTTGTGCGGGAACGCGCATAGCCGCCGAGCTGAAATCCCTGCAAATTGCGGGATCGTCGTCAATCGAGGTGAATCGATCTGAACCTCAACCTGAGGTCGATCTGAATTGTGCTGATTCGTGATGTTTGCGCTTGCGGCGCAGTTATGAAGATGCAAGTATCGGCGCCCTTGATGCCGCCGTCCACGAATACCGCGAGCAAGCACTCGGCGGCGCCTGAACGCTCCCTGACGCAGCGTCTCGACGCGCTCAACCGCGCCAACGATATTCGCACCCGTCGTGCGAAGCTCAAGAAGGACCTCAAGGCGGGGCGCGTGTCGATCCACACGCTGCTGCTCGATCCGCCTGAGTTCATCCTGACGGCGAAGGTCTTCGACATGCTGCTCGCCGTCCCAAAGTACGGCCGCGTGAAGGTCAACAAGGTCCTGACGCAGTGCCGGATCTCGCCGAGCAAGACGATCGGCGGTCTCTCCGAGCGCCAGCGCAACGAGCTCGTCCGGCTCCTGCGCCGCTAGCGCGCGCCCGCCCGTCGCAGCATCCGTGCCGCGCGCCGTCGTCATCACCGGGCCCTCCGGGGTCGGGAAGGGCACGCTGATCCGCTCGCTGCGCACGCGCATGCCCGAGCTCCAGCTCTCGATCTCTGCCACGACGCGGCGGCCCCGGACGGGCGAGACGCAGGACGTCGACTATCACTTCATGACGCCCGAGCAGTTCGAGCAGCACGTGCTCGCGGGCGACTTCGTCGAGCACGCCGACTACGCTGGAGCGCGCTACGGCACGCTTCGATCCGAGCTCGAGACGCGCAGCGTGAGCGGTGCGCCGGTCGTGCTCGAGATCGAGGTCCAGGGAGCACGACAGGTGCGCGAGCACATGCCCGAGGCCGTTCAGGTCTTCATCGCGCCGCCGTCGCTCGAAGCGCTGCGCGCGCGGCTCGTCGGCCGCGGCACCGACGCCCCCGCACAGGTCGAGGCGCGACTGGCGACCGCCGAGCGCGAGCTTGCGGCCCAGGACGAGTTCGCGCATGTCGTCGTCAACGACCGGCTCGAGGACGCCGTCGAGGCGCTGATCGACATCGTGCGCGCGACGACGACGGCCGCCTAGCGCGCTACCCTCCGGGTCATGATCTCTCCCCGCATCGATCGCCTGCTCGAGAACGTCGACTCCAACTACGCCTCCGTTGTCGTCGCGGCGAAGCGGGCGCGGCAGATCAACTCGTACTACCACAACCTCGGCGAGGGAACGTTCGACGAGTTCCCGCCGCCGATGGTCGATACCGGCTCGAAGAACTACCTCACGATCGCGCTCGAGGAAGTCGCCGCCGGGAAGATCAAGTACCAATACCGCTAGGCCTCGTTCGGAGCCGAGTGCATGGCGCGCATCCTGCTCGGCGTCAGCGGTGGGATCGCCGCCTACAAGGCGCTTGAGCTCGTACGGCTGGCAACCGCCGCCGGCCATGCGGTACGGGCGATCCAGACGCCGGCCAGCCAGCGCTTCGTCGGCGCTGCGTCGTTCGCCGCACTGACCGGCGCGCCGGTCCTCAGCGACGAGTTCGAGCGCGACCCCGAGCGCGGCGCATTCCCCGGCCAGCAGGCGCCGCTGCACGATCCGCTCAGTCATCTCGAGCTCGTGCGCAACGCCGACATCCTCATCGTCGCTCCGGCATCCGCGAACACGATCGCCAAGCTCGCCGCCGGGCTTGCCGACAACCTCCTGACGAGCAGCGCGCTCGCGGCGACCTGTCCGCTGCTGGTCGCGCCGGCGATGAACAACCACATGTGGGCCCATGCGGCGACGCAGGCGAACGTCGCGACGCTGCGGGCTCGCGGCGCCGTCGTGCTCGAGCCGGCGACGGGTCGACTTGCCTCCGAGGGCGAGCGCGGCACCGGGCGCCTGCCCGAGCCGGCCGTCCTGCTGGAGGCGATCGAGGCGCTGACCCAGCCTGCGCGTGCCGCGCTGCCGGCACTCGTCGGCCTGCGCGTGCTCGTCACCGCCGGCGGTACCCGTGAGCCGATCGACGCCGTGCGCTTCGTTGGCAACCGCTCGTCCGGCCGGATGGGGTTCGCGCTGGCGAGCGAGGCCGCGGCGCTCGGTGCCGCGGTCACCGTCGTTGCGGCGAACGTGGCGCTCGAGCGCGACCCGGGCGTCACGTACGTCGACGTCCAGACGGCCGCCGAGTTGCAGTACGCCTGCGCCGAGGTGTTCCCGACGGCCGACGTGCTGCTGATGGCTGCGGCCGTCGCTGACTACCGGCCCGCGCGAAGCTTCGCCGGCAAGCTCAAGAAGGCCGCCGACGAGCGCCTGCGCGTCGAGCTCGAGCGCACACCGGACATCCTCGCCGAGCTCGCCGCCGACCGGCGTCCGGGGCAGACGCTCGTCGGGTTCGCCGCCGAGCACGGGGCCGGCGCGCTGGAGTTCGGCCGCGAGAAGCTCGCCCGCAAGGGACTGGATGCGGTCGTCGTCAACGACGTGTCGCGTGCCGACATCGGCTTCGAGGCGCCCGACAACGAGGTCACGATCCTCACCGCGGGCGGCGCCGCGCACGCCGCGCGCGCGTCGAAATCCGAGATCGCGCGGATCGTGCTCGACGCCGTCGTGGCCCTGCGTGCGGGCAGCGGCGAGCCCGAGCCCGCCGCCTGACGCGGCTGGCCCGCGCCCGCCCCGCGGAGATCGCCCGGCACTGTTTGCGCGACGCTTGCGGCGGGCCGATCCGCCTGCACACAGCGCTGCTGGAGGCCGGCCGGCTCGCGGAGCCGGTGCTATCCTCGAACGACAGCTTTCGCTCCGGCTTCGGGCCGGAGGCCGTACCGGAAGTGGGCGCTCGCCCGCTTTTTTTGTGGTCGTGAGGAGGAGTCGCAGTGAGCACCATCCAGACGGATATCGAGGCCCGGCTCGCAGCCAGCGAGCCCGATGTCGAGGTGCTGCTCGCTGAAGTGGTCGGTGGTTCGACGGTGCGCCTGTTCATCGACCATCCCGAGGGCGTGACGCTTGCCCTCTGCGAGCGCGTCACCCACGCACTCGGGGACCTGCGCGAGCGCTATGCGGTCGAGGTCTCCTCGCCCGGCACGGAGCGCCCGCTCAGCAAGCCGCAGCACTTTCGCCGCTACCTTGGCCACCGCGTGCGGGTTCGTACCCAGGGCGGCGGTCACGAGGTCGCAGGCGGTGACCGGCGTCCCAAGTCACTGACCGGCGAGCTCGTCGGCGCATCGGATGACGTCGTGACGATCGCCGCCGACAGCGGCGTGGTCGCCATTCCGTACACCGAGATCCAGCGTTCCAATCTCATCGAGGAGTAGGAGTAGCCACATGTCACGCGAAATCCTTGATGCGATGAATGTCCTTGGCCGGGAGAAGGGCATCGCGCCCGAGAAGCTCCGGCTCGCGCTCGAGGACGCGTTGCTGTCGGCCTACAAGAAGCAGCCCGACAGCGCGAAGTACGCGCGCGTCGAGCTCGATCCCGAGACCGCCGACTTCCGCGTCATCGAGCTCATCATCCCGGAGCGTCTCGAGGCGCATCTGATCGTCGAGACGATCGACGAGGGCACGACGTACGACCCCGAGACGGGGGAGATGGTCGAGCCCACCGATCCCGAGATCGATCCGGCGAAGTTCGAGGAGTACAAGGACCAGATCGAGGAGCGCGACGTCACGCCCGGTGACTTCGGCCGGATCGCGGCGCAGACCGCCAAGCAGGTCATCCTGCAGCGCATCCGCGAGGCCGAGCGCGACATGATGTTCGAGGAGTACCGCGACCGCGTCGGCGAGCTGATCACAGGCATCGTCCAGCAGTCCGACAGCCGCTACACGCTCGTCCAGATCCGTGAGCGCGTCGAGGCGCTGCTGCCGAAGTCCGAGCAGGTCGACGGTGAGCGCTACGACCACTCGCAGCGCGTCAAGGCCGTCATCAAGGAGGTCTCGCCGTCGACGAAGGGCCCGTCGATCATCGTCTCGCGGCGCGATCCCGAGCTGATCAAGAAGCTCTTCGAGCTCGAGGTCCCGGAGATCGCCGACGGCCTCGTCGAGATCGCCAACGTCGCCCGTGAGCCGGGCTACCGCTCGAAGATCGCGGTCATCTCGCACGCCGACGGCGTCGACCCGGTCGGCGCCTGCGTGGGGCCGCGTGGCTCGCGCGTGCGGATGGTCGTCTCCGAGCTGCGCGGCGAGAAGATCGACATCATCCCCTACAACGACGAGCCCGCCCGCTTCGTCGCCAAGGCACTCAGTCCGGCACGCGTGCGCGAGGTGCTCGTCGACGATGACGGCAAGCAGGCGACGGTCATCGTGCCCGATGACCAGCTCTCGCTGGCGATCGGCCGCGAGGGCCAGAACGCGCGCCTCGCGGCGCGCCTCACCGGCTGGCGCATCGACATCAAGTCCGAGAGCGAGTTCGCGGCCGAGGAGCAAGAGGCCGGCTACGAGGAAGAGGAGACGCAGGGCCGCTGCGCGGCGGTCATGTCGACCGGCCGGCGCTGCCCGAACGCGGCGCTGCCGGGCTCGCGATACTGCGGCCTGGACTCCCACCAGGCGCTCGCGCACCAGCCGACCGACAACGTCGCGGCGGTCGAGTCATAGCGCTCGCGCAGCGGCGCTGCGTGGGCTGCGGTAGCAGCACGGAGAAGTCCGTGCTGTGCCGCTTCGTCCTCGTTGACGGTGGCGTCGTGGCCGACCCCGAGCAGCGCCGTCCGGGGCGCGGCGCCTACGCCTGCGACCGCGCATGTGCCGAGCGCGCGATCGCCCGCGGAGGCTTCGCTCGGTCGTTCCGGCGCCCCGTGTCGATCGATCCCGATCTTCTACACTCGGTGTAATGGCCAAAGTCCGCGTTCACGAGCTCGCAAGGGCCCACGACATGTCCGCACAGGACGTGCTCGACAAGCTGCGCAAGGCGGGCATCAAGGTGAAGGCGCCGGCGTCCGCGGTCGACGAGGACCAGGCGAAGGCTGCCATCGAGGGCCGTCCGCTGCCCTCGAACGGAGGCGCCGCCAAGCCCGAGGCCAAGCCGGCTACGCCGCCGCCGGCACCCCCGACCGTGCGTCGCGCTCCGCCCGCCCCGCCCGCGGCCTCCGACCGCGCCGCGGCCGCAGCGCGCGAGCGCCAGCAGCAAGCCGCCAAACCGGCCGCGAAGGCCCCGGCTGGCGCCAGGCCGGCGGCGCGTGGCCAGGCTGCCGCGCCTCAGCCCACGGCCACGGCCGCGAGCACGCCTGCCGACGCGGCAGCCGCGCCGACCGACGGCAGCGAGCCCGCCAAGCATCGCCCGACGCGTTCCTCGCTCGCCGGCGAGCGCGCCCCTGGGGCGGCTGGCCCCGGTGGACGGCGGCGCGTCGTCATCGACTCGCAGGCCTCGCGCCGCACGCCCGGCCAGCAGCAGCAGCCGCCGCGTCGCCAGCGCCGCGGACGCCGCCGCCGCGGCACGTACGACGACACCGTCGCCCCGCTCAATGAGGCGGCCGCATCGCACACCGATCTCGTCCGGATCAACTCTGGCTCGACGGTCAAGGACATCGCCGAGTCGATGGGCGTGCCGGTCCCCGAGATCATCAAGAAGCTGATGATGCTCGGCCAGATGGCGACGCTCACCCAGACGCTGTCCGACGACGCCGTCGGCATCCTCGCCGAGGAGTTCAACAAGCAGGTCGAGATCATCCATGCCGCCGACGAGGTCGAGAGCGATCCTGTCTTCGAGGATGCCGACGAGGATCTCGCCGACCGCCCGCCGGTGGTGACGATCATGGGTCACGTCGACCACGGCAAGACGTCGCTGCTGGACGCGATCCGCTCGACGGAGGTCGTCGCCGGCGAGGCCGGCGGGATCACGCAGCACATCGGCGCCTACCAGGTGCACCACAACGACAAGCTCGTGACGTTTCTCGACACGCCGGGTCACGAGGCCTTCACGGCGATGCGCGCCCGCGGCGCCCGCGTGACCGACATCGCGGTCATCGTCGTCGCTGCCGACGACGGCGTGAAGCCGCAGACCGACGAGGCGATCGACCACGCCAAGGCGGCCGACGTCCCGATCGTCGTCGCGGTCAACAAGATCGACAAGGAGGGCGCGGATCCGACCCGCGTCCGCACCGAGATGACGACCCGCGGCCTGCAGCCCGTCGAGTGGGGCGGCGAGACGGAGTTCGTCGACGTGTCCGCGAAGACGAAGGTCGGGCTCGAGGAGCTGCTCGACACCCTTCAGGTCGTCGCCGAGCTCGAAGAGCTGAAGGCCAACCCGACGGCTCCGGCATCCGGCGTCGTCGTCGAGTCCAAGCTCGACCCGGGCCGCGGTCCGGTCGTGACGCTGCTGGTCGATCGCGGGACGCTGAAGGTCGGCGACGCGCTCGTGGCCGGTGGCGAGTGGGGCAAGGTCCGCGCGCTC
>DATBAE010000022.1:0-6136 GCA_036271655.1 Solirubrobacteraceae bacterium | reverse complement strand
CTGGCTCGGGCTCGGGCTCGGATGAGGCGACCGGTTCTGCCTCGGCCGGAATCTCGACATCGGCCGCGGGCTCCGGCTCGGCAATCGGCTCCGGCACGACCTGGAGCGCGCGCGGCGGCGGTCCGGACTCCACGACCGGCTCGGGCTCCGGCTCGGGTTCCACGGCCGGCTCGGAGGGCGGCGCGACTTCGATCGGCCGGGCCGCGGCAGGCCCCTCGACGAGCACGCGCAGCGTCTCGTCGCGCACGGCGGCCGAATCTCCCCCCAGCGCCTGCACCGGCGCCGCAAGCACGAGCGCGCGGACGAGCTCGCGCGAGACGCGCTCGGGCAGTGCGGCGCGCGGTGGCCGTTCGTAGGCCCGTTCGCCGGCCTCGAGCCGGCGCAGCGCGGCAGTGCAGATGCGGCAGTCGGCGACGTGCTGGGCAAGCTCCTCGTTCTCCGCGTCCGTCAGCGCGTCCTCGATGTGGTCGACGAGCTCCATGTCGCGCCCCGCGCAGATCTCGGCGTCGGCCTGGCCGTCGCGGGCCGCGACGGCGTTGACGCCGAGCCAGGCCGCGGCGCGGCGCGTCATGCTGTGCAGGAGCGCGTCGGCCTCGGTGCCGCTCATGTCGGGCTGCGACACGACCGTCACGCGGAAATGGGCGAAGGCATCGGCGGCGGCGATGATCGTCTGGCCGGGGCTTGCGACCTGTTCGCAGTACGCGAAGACGGCGCCGCCGCGCTGCTTGCACAGCGATGCGAGCTCGACCGGATCGCCCGCGCCGATCTTCGACGGCGTGATCACGAGGGGCTCAGACACACGCCTAGCCTACCGGCCCCGCGCACGTCTCGGGACAGGTTCAGGTGAGCGCAAGGCGCAGCCTGCGTCGCGGCGTCGGGCGACTATTCGAGGATGATGAGGATGTCTCCCTCGTCGACCGGCTGACCCTCCTCGCAGAGGATCTCCTTGACGACGCCCGGCTCCTCGGCCTCGACGGGCATCTCCATCTTCATCGACTCGAGCGTCACGAGCGTGTCGCCCTCCTCGATCAGGTCGCCCACCTTGCACTCGATCTTCCAGACGATGCCCGTGATGTGGGCCTCGACCTCAACCATGGCTTCTCCTTGTTGCCGGCACGTCAGCGTGTGGCAGAGTAGCCGCCGCGATGGACACCGCCGACACGATCGCCATCGTCACCGCCCACGAGGAGGCCGACCGGCTCGCCGAGACGCTCGCCGCGCTGCAGGCGGCGTTCCCGGGCGCGCGCATCGTCGTCGCCGACGACGGCTCGACCGACGGCACGGCGGCGATCGCCGAGCAAGCCGGTGCCGAGGTCGTTCGCAGCGAGCGTCCGATCGGCAAGGGCGGCGCCGCTACCCTCGCCGCGCGCCGCGTCCTCAGCCGCGCGCTGGAGCCCGATCCTCCGGTCTTCGTGCTCGTCGACGGGGATCTCGCCGACAGTGCCGCGCAGCTGCCGGCGCTCGCCGCAGCCGTGCGCGAGGGACGCTGCGATCTCGCGGTGGCGGTGTTCGCGTCGCGCGTCGGCGGCGGCTTCGGGTTTGCCGTCGGATTCGCGCACCGCGCGATCCGCAGGCTCACGGGGCTCGACCTGCAGGCTCCGATCTCGGGTCAGCGCGCGCTCAGCGGACCTGCGTTCGCGGCCGTCGTGCCGTTCGCCCCGCGCTTCGGGATGGAGATCGGCATGACGGTCGATGCCGCTCGCGCTGGCTTCCGGATCGAGGAGATCGCCCTCGAGCTCGCCCACCGCGCGACCGGCAAGACCTGGCGCGGCTTCGTCCATCGCGGCCGGCAGCTGCTGGACTTCGTCGCCGTCTACGCCAGCCGCCGCTGATCGCGGTCCACGGCTCGCGGGGCATCGCCTGACGGAAGGTCGAACTGCGACGCCAGGACTTTGGACGTGCGTCGATGGGGCGCGTGCCGCAGCGGCCCTAGGTTGCATGACATCACCGTCAGCGAGCTCTCCCGTCGTCGACGGCGACACTGAACGGCTGCGTAGCGATCGCCACGCCTCGCATCCGGTCCGAGGACAACGGCCGGGACCCTCCATCCTCCGGGTCCCGGCCGGTCCTCCGCCGACGGTGTTTGGCGGCCGTGCCCTGAACGTTCTCGCGCGGGTACCTTTGGCCTTGTGATCCTCGCGATCGATCAGGGCACGACGGGCACGACCTGCCTCGTCTTCGACGAGGAGGCGCAACCCGCCGGCCGTGCCTATCGGGAGTTCGGCCAGCACTTTCCGCGACCGGGCTGGGTCGAGCACGACGCCGCCGAGATCTGGGACGTCACGCGGGCGGTCGCGCTCGAGGCGCTCGAAGCTGCGGACGTACGCGACGGCGAGCTGCGGGCGATCGGCATCACGAACCAGCGCGAGACGGTCTGCGTCTGGGATCCGGACAGCGGCGAGCCGCTGCACCATGCGCTCGTCTGGCAGGACCGTCGCACCGCGGGGCGCTGCGACGCGCTGCGCCGCGCCGGTCACGAGGCGCTCGTGCGGACGCGGACCGGCCTCGTCCTCGATCCATACTTCAGCGCGACGAAGATCGAGTGGCTGCTCGAGCACGTCGACGGCCTGCGCGAGCGCGCTGCCGGCGGGCGCGCCGTCTTCGGCACGATCGATGCTTGGATCGTCTTCAAGCTGACCGGCGAGCACTGCACGGACGTCTCGAACGCCTCGCGCACGATGCTCTACGACATCCGCGGCGGCGATTGGGACGACGAGCTGCTGGCCCTGTTCGGAGACGTCCCGCGCAGCGCGCTGCCGGCGGTCCTGCCGAGCGTCGGCGAGTTCGGCAGGCTGCGTGACGGCGCCCTCGGCGCCGGCCACGACGGCGTCGTCGTGAGCGGCGTCGCGGGCGATCAGCAGGCTGCACTCTACGGCCAGGGCTGCGTCAGCCCGGGCATCGGCAAGAACACGTACGGGACCGGCTCGTTCGTGCTGCTCAACGCTGGCGACGCGCCCCCGACGGCGCCCGCCGGACTGCTGTCGACGATCGCCTGGGGGATCGGCGCCCGCACGACTTACGCCCTCGAGGCGGCGATCTTCATCACCGGCGCCGGCGTGCAGTGGCTGCGCGACGGGCTCGGGATCATCGAGGCCGCCGCCGAGACCGAAGCCCTGGCCGCGTCGCTGGATTCCAATGACGGCGTCTACTTCGTCCCGGCGCTGACGGGGCTCGGCTCGCCGCACTGGGACCCCTATGCGCGGGGCGCGATCGTGGGCCTCACGCGTGGCAGCACCCGCGCGCACCTCGCGCGCGCGACGCTCGAGGCGATCGCCTTCCAGACCGTCGACGCCGTGCAGGCGATGGAGGCCGCGTCGGGTCAGCCGCTCGCCGAGCTGCGCGCCGACGGCGGCGCGACCGTCAACCGCTGGCTGATGCAGTTCCAGGCCGACGTGCTCGGCGTGCCGATCGCCGTCGCCGAGCTGACAGAGACGACGGCACTCGGCGCGGCGCTGCTGGCGGGCGTCGCGGTCGGCGCCTGGACGCAAGACGACGTCGCGCGCCGCGACGGCGAGCGCGCGCGCTACGAGCCGCGAATCGGCGCCGACGAACGCGCCGGATTGATCGCCCAATGGCGCCGCGCCGTAGAACGTGCCGGTGGCTGGGCGCATGAGTAATCATCTAGGGTGCTCCGCATGGCGAGGCTGAAGCGCAGCGAGCAGCTCGCGGCGATGGGCAGTGGCATGCGCGACGAGCGCCCGGCGGAGGATTTCGCGGCATTCCACGAGCGCTCACGCACGCGTGACCCGGACTTCGCGTACGAGGTCGTGCGCGTGCTCACGACGCTCTGGGCGCTGACCTTCTTCCGCGCCCGCACGATCTCCAGCGAGAAGGTCCCGCAGAGCGGGCCGATCATCCTCGCACCCAACCACGGCTCGTTCATGGATCACTTCTTCCTCGGCGGCTTCGTCCGCCGCAAGGTGCGCTTCATGGCCAAGTCGCAGCTCTTCCAGCCGCCGCTGCAGTACGTCTACTCGCACGGCGGCGTCTTCCCCGTGCGGCGCGGCCATCGCGACGAGGAGGCGTTCGTGACGGCGCGCGCGATCCTCGAGCGCGACGGCGTCGTGGCGATGTACTGCGAGGGGTCGCGCTCGCGCGACGGCGGCCTCTCGGAGCGCCCGAAGCCGGGCATCGGCCGGCTCGCGCTGGAGTCGGGCGCGCCGATCGTGCCGGTCGCGATCCACGGCTCCACGAAGGTGCGCAACTGGCGGCGCGGCGAGTTCCCGAAGGTGACGATCCAGTTCGGCGATCCGATTCGCTACGAGCAGGTGGAGAGCCCGACGCGCGACCAGCAGATGGCTGTCGCGGAGGAGATCTTCGGCGAGATCCGCGTCCTGCACTCGGGCATCGAGACGCTCGGCCGCCGTGGGGTGCTGCAGCGCGTGCGAGAGCAGCGCCGCCTCGAGCGCGGCAAGAAGCGCACCGCGACGGCCTAGCGGCCGGCCTGCCGCAGACGCGAGCAGGCCGCCGGCGGAGCCGGCGCCTCAGCTCTCCCCGCGACAGTCCACCCCAACTGTGCGCCCGGCTGCCGATGCGCAGATAGCCTGCCGGCCATGGTCCCCCCGCCGTTGCGCCTCTCTGCGCTCCGATGAACGCGGGCGCGATCCGCGCGGGGGTCGCCGTCTTCCTGCTCGGCGTCGTCGTGGTGTGGCTGATCGCGCCGATCCGCAATGCCTGCCCGGACGTCGGCCTGCTGCCCCCTGGCAGCACGAGCAGCTCCGCGCCGTCGTTCTCGCCGCCGCTGACGCGCATGTGCACGTACACGACTCCGGACGGCACGAAGGCCCGCAAGCGCTACGTGCCGATCGTCGACTGGCTGATCCTGGCGGTGATCGCGGGCGTCGTCGGCGCCGGGATCGGGCTGCTCGGGCCCGCTGCACGGTCCGACTACGAGCGCGATCCGCCCCCGTCGCGCCCCGATAGCGGCTGAGACCGCGAAGCGGACGCTCGAGCCGGGCTCAGCGCGCCCAGGGCACGTCGACCGAGTCCTCCTGCGGCGCATCTCGTGCGACGACGTACTCCGCGTCCTCGGTTTCGGACGGGTTCTCAAGCAGGTGGGTCTCGCGTGGCGGGACGTAGACGAGATCGCCGGGCTCAAGCGAGCGCGCGTGCTCGAGCCCCTCGCCCCAGCGGACGTTGAGGCGCCCGGAGAGCATGTAGACCGCCGACTCGCAGTCGGCGTGGTAGTGCGGTCGCGACTGGGCGCCCGCGGGGACGCGGAAGACGCCCATGTAGATGTTGTTCGCCCCGGTCGTGACCTGCGAGACCTCCGCTCCGCCGACGACGCCATGGGGGACGGGCTCAGATCCGGGCTTGACCACCTGCACGGGGCGAACACTACTCCCAGATCAGATTGTCGGAAACCCGCAGAGCGGAAACTCGACGTTCTGAGGTGCGCGTGTTCAGTCAGGCGGTCCCGCGCGCCCCGTGGCGCTACGTCGTCATGCCGGTGAACTGCCCGCCCGTGACGTTCAGCGTCTGGCCGTGCACGTAGTTCGACCACGGCGAGCAGAGGAAGAAGACACCGCCGGCCGCCTCCTGCACGGTTCCCGGCCGCCCGAGCGGGATGACGTAGCTCGACATCGCGCGCAGCTGCTCGGGAATGCCGAGCTGCACCGTCTCGCCGCCGATCTGGATCGTGTTGTCCTGCTCCTTGGCGGCGGTCAGGCGCGTGTCGATGAATCCGAATGCGATCGCGTTGACGTTGATCTTGAACTGGCCCCACTCCTGGGCCAACGTCTTCGTCAGGCCGACGACGGCGGCCTTGGCGGCGGCGTAGTTCGCCTGTCCCGCGTTGCCCATCGTGCCCGAGATCGACGAGACGTTGACAATCTTGCGGAACACCTCGATGCCCTGCTCGCGCTCCTGCTTCGCCGGCTCACGCAGGTGTGGCGCGGCGGCGCGGCAGACACGGAAGGGAACGACGGTGTGGATGTCGAGCATCCGCTGGAACTGGTCGTCCGTCATCTTGTGCAGCATGCCGTCGATCGTGTAGCCGGCGTTGTTGACGATGATGTCGAGCCGGCCCCAGGCGTCGATCGCGGTCTGCACGAGCCGATCGCAGGCGCCGACCTCGGTCAGGTCGCAGCCGAACACGGCGGTCTCGCCGGCGATCTCCGCTGCCGTCTGCTCGGCG
>DATBAE010000021.1:0-52151 GCA_036271655.1 Solirubrobacteraceae bacterium | reverse complement strand
GGCCGAGCAGGACTACTCACCCTGTTCGGCCTCCGGCCTCCGGCCTCAGCCGGCGTCGTAGAGCGCCGTGAAAACGGCGTCGTAGCGGGCGTAGACGACGTTGCGCTTGACCTTCAGCGTCGGCGTCAGCTCCTCGTGCTCCTGCGACAGGTCGCGCTCGAGGATCGTGAACTTCTTGACCTGCTCGATGCGCGCGAGCGCAGCGTTCACGCCGTCGACCGCGGTCTGCAGCTCGGCGCGCACGGCGGGGTGCGCCGCGAGCTGTGCCGCATCCTCCGTCCTCGCGCCGACCTTCGCGGCGAGCGCGGCGAGCTCATCGGGATCGAGCGTGAGCAGCGCGGTGAGGTAGGGCCGCCGGTCGCCGAAGACGACCGCCTGCGAGATCCAGCGGTTGAGCTTGAGCGAGTTCTCGATGTTCGACGGTGAGATGTTCTTGCCGCTCGAGGTGATGATGAGATCCTTCTTGCGCCCGGTGATCGACAGGTAGCCGTCGGCGTCGATCGAGCCGAGGTCGCCGGAGTGCAGCCAGCCGTCGACGACGGCGGCCCGCGTGTCCGCCTCGTTGTCGAGGTAGCCGGTGAAGATGTTCGGGCCGCGCATGAGGACCTCGCCGTCGTCGGCGATCTTCACCTCGCAGGGCGACAGGGGCCGCCCGACGGTCCCGAAGCGATGCTCGGCGATCGTGTTCAGCGTCTCCACGGCACAGGTCTCGGTCATCCCGTAGCCCTCGAGCACCCAGACGCCGGCGGCGTGGAAGAACTCGAGGATCTCCGTGTCGATCGGCGCCGCGCCGGACACGGCGAGCTTGACGCGCCCGCCGAAGAGGTCGCGGATCTTGTGCAGGACGAGCTTGTCGGCGAGCGCGTACTGGACGTTGAGGATCAGGCCCGGATGACCGCCGCGGTCCTCGCGCCGGCGCACCTCGCGCCCGACACCCACCGCCCAGTGGAAGAGCTTGGCCTTGACGCCGCCGGCGGCCTCGGCCTTCGCCGTCGCGGCGGTGTGGATCTTCTCGAAGATGCGCGGCACCGACGGTAGGTGCGTCGGCTTGATGATCTGCACGTCCTCGACGATCTTCTTCGGGTCGCGCCGCCAGTACGCCATCTCGGCGCCGGCATCGATCGCGAACAGCTGCACGACGCGCGTCAGCACGTGAGCGAGCGGCAGGAAGATGTAGACGCAGTCGTCGTTGGCGGCGATCCCGACGCGCTCGTGGATGCCGTCGATGTCGGCGCGCAGGTTGCCGTGCGTGAGCTGGCAGCCCTTCGGCGGCCCCGTCGTGCCCGATGTGTAGACGATCGTCGCGACATCGTCGTGGCCGATCGCGCCGATCCGCGCATCGAGCTCGGCGTCGGTGACGGCGGCGCCGGCGGCGCGCAACTCGTCGAGCGCCATGGCGTCCCCGCCGGCGCCCTCGAAGCGCAGCACGTGACGCAGCGCCGGCAGCGCGGAGCGGATCTTCGCGAGCTTCTGAAGCTGGCCCTCGTCCTCGCAGAAGAGCACCGTCGAGCCGGAATGCGACAGCACGTACTCGCACTCCTCCGGCGCGTTCGTCTGGTAGACCGGCACGACGACGGCGCCCGCGCAGATCGCGCCGAAGTCCGCGAGCGTCCACTCGGCGCGCGTGTTGGAGAGGATCGCGACGCGCTCGCCGGGGGCGACGCCGAGCGCGATCAGGCCCTTGGCGATCGCACGCGCGTCCGCTCCCAGCTCGGGATAGGACGTGCGCTTCCACTCGTCGCCCTCGGGAAACCGCATCGCGGTGCCCTGGTAGCGCGATGCGGCGTCGAGGACGAGCGTCGCCATCGTCCGTGCCGGCGTGCTCATGACTGGGATGCTAGTCGCCTGTTGGTCGTTCGCGTTCAGATGGACGCGAACGACGGCGTCAGGCCGTTGGCTCGCCGGCTGCCGACTGCGCCGGCGTACCGCCGGTCGCCTCGGTGCCGGGGCGCCGCGAGTACTGCGCGATGAACGTCTCGGTGTCCTCGCGCGCCTCGTCGTCGGGGCGCTGGTTGTGCGGCGACTTCATGAGGTACGAGGACGGGCCGTCGAGCTGGCCGCCGAGGCCGTGGTTCATCGCGAGCTTGCAGCAGCGCACCGCGTCGATGACGATCCCGGCGCTGTTCGGCGAGTCCCAGACCTCGAGCTTGAGCTCGGCGGTCAGCGGCACGTCGCCGAACGCCTGGCCCTCGAGCCGGATGTGCGCCCACTTGCGGTCCGTCAGCCACGGCACGTAGTCCGACGGGCCGACATGGACGTCCCCGGCGGGCAGCTCGTGGCCCATGACGGAGGTCACCGCGTTCGTCTTGGAGATCTTCTTGGACTCCAGCCGCTCGCGCTCCAGCATGTTGAAGAAGTCCATGTTGCCGCCGACGTTGAGCTGCGACGTGCGCATCAGCTTGACGCCGCGGTCATGGAACAGGCGGGCGAGGTTGCGGTGCACGATCGTCGCGCCGACCTGCGACTTGATGTCATCGCCGACGATCGGCAGCCCGGCCTTCTGGAAGCGCTTGTCCCAGTAGTCCTCGCGGGCGATGAAGACAGGGATGCAGTTGACGAAGCCACAGCCGGCCTCCAGCACCTGCTCGACGTACCACTTCGTCGCCTGCTCGGACCCGACCGGGAGATAGGAGACGACGACGTCGGTGTGCGTGTCCTTGAGGATCTGCACGATGTCGGCAGTCTCGCCGGGCGCCTTCTCGATCTTCTGCTTGAGGTACTTGCCGAGCCCGTCGTGGGTCATCCCCCGGTAGACCGGAACGCCGAGCTTGGCCGGCACGTCGGCGAACTTGATCGTGTTGTTCTGCCCCGACCAGATCGCCTCGCCGAGGTCCTTGCCGACCTTCGTCGCGTCGATGTCGAAGGCGGCCGTGAACTCGACGTCGGAGATGTGGTAGCCGCCGAGATCGACGTGCATGAGGCCCGGCACGCTCTGGCTGGCATCGGCGTTCTTGTAGTACTCGACACCCTGGACGAACGCCGAGGCGCAGTTGCCGACGCCGACGATCGCGACGCGGACCTTCTCCTGCTGGTAGCGCGCGGCGCCGTTGGAATGGGCGGCGCCGTTGCCGTTGCCGTTGCTGGGAGTCATGTCAGGTTCGTTTCCTTTTCGTCAAAGCGTTCGCCGGGTCTAACACCCCGCGAGGGATGGCTCGTTACATGGCGGGCGGCGCGGTCAATTGCCCCTTGACGTGCAGGATGCGCTGTCCGACGGTGAACGTCGACAGCGCGGCGAGCACGTAGACGGCGGGCTCCAGCGCGCCGAGGGTGGCGAACACGAGGCCCGCCGAGAGGATCACGACGCGGACCAGGCGGTCGGCGATCCCGACCTTGCACTCCACGCCGAGCGCTTCGGCGCGGGCGCGCGTGTAGGACACGACGAGCGACGACATCACGGCGACGACGACGGCGGCGACAGCGAGCTCGTCGCGGTGCTGCGTGAACGTCACGGCGACGGCGGTCAGCACGATGCCTTCGACGATCCGATCGAGCGTCGAGTCCAGGAAGGCACCGAACGGCGTGCCCTTGCCCGACATCCGCGAGTAGCCGCCGTCGAGCGTGTCGCAGATCGAGCCGATGATGAAGACGACCCCGCCGATGAAGAACTCATGCTGCCAGACGAGCACGGCGGCGACGACGTTGAGCGTGAAGCCGGCCAGCGAGATCTGGTTCGGCGTCAGCCGTGAGGCGATCAGGCGGTCGCGCAGCACCTCGAGGCGCTCAGAGCGCGGCCGCGTCCGCTGACGCGGCGCGGGGGCGTCGGAGTCCGGCTCGGCCGGTGGTCGCGTCGCTGCGGTGTCGGCGGGCATCAGATCGCGAGCCGCCGCCGCGGGCGCCTCACGGGACGACTCCGACCGCAGCGGAGCCTGCCGGCGCTGGCACTGCTGCTGCTGCTGCTGCGCGTTGCGGCATGAACTTCCACACGTCCGGGCGCGTGCGGGCGAGCGCCCGCGCGCAGAGCGCCCCGATGCCTGCGGCGCAGGCGCCGAGGACTGCGTCGGCGATGAAGTGGTTGGCGGTGACGACGATGACGAAGACGACGAGGAGCGGATACAGCGACCAGAACACCTTCAGCGCGCGCCACTTTACGAGCCGCGCGATCGGGACGCTGACCATCAGCGCGAAGCCGACGTGCATCGACGGCACTGCGGCGTACGGATTGAACAGCTCGTTGATCGTCACGCTGTCCTGCGGGACCCCGGTGAAGTCCGAGACGGCGTCGAAGAATCCCCACTCGGGAAAGAACCGCGGCGGTGCGGTCGGGAAGACGGCGTAGCCGATCACGGCGATGCCGAACGCGAAGAGGAACATGTTGCGCACGAAGTAGAAGCTCTCGTTGCGAAACAGGTAGAGCCACGCCAGCGCGCCGAGCGTGATTGACGTCTGCGCGTTGATGTACATCCAGGAGGCGCCGTCGAGCAGCCACGTCTGGCTGGCGGCGAACGCCTGCAGCGAGGGCTCGATGAAGAGGTGCAGGCCCTGTTCGATGTTGATGAGGTCGCGCGTGTGCTGGAAAGCTGCCGTCGCCGCCGCGGGGTCGTTGACGAGCCCGCGCGTGAGCCGGTAGATCTGGTAGGCCGCCATGAACAGCACGACCTGGCGGACGACGTCGAGCGGGCCGTTGGGCAGGAGGCGCGCCTGGACGCTGCTGAGGCGAGAGGACATGAGGACGGGCTCATGTTACGGA
Organism: Solirubrobacteraceae bacterium; assembly: GCA_036271655.1. Taxonomy (GTDB): domain Bacteria; phylum Actinomycetota; class Thermoleophilia; order Solirubrobacterales; family Solirubrobacteraceae; genus CADCVQ01. The sequence continues at coordinate 47,464 of DATBAE010000021.1, read as the reverse complement.
ACATCACAAGTGGCTCGGAGCGGATTCGGGCGCCGACCATCCGCCCGCGGACGCTAGCCCCGTTGCGATCCCCGGATGTGTTCAGCCTGTCATCGGCGACACGACGAGCCGGTCAGGCGCGCCTGCAGCCGGACCGTGCCCGCCGCGGGTAGCTCGACGCGCGTCATGTCGCCCGCGGTGCGCGTCACGCAGGCACGGCCGGAGGTGACGCGCCACCAGCGCGTGAAGTGCACCCGGACCAGCACCGCGCCGGCGTGACGGGCGTGCAGCGTGATCCCGCCGCGGCCGACGATGGCACGTGCGCCGCCTCCGCGCGTGCTCGCCAGCGGCGTCGGATCATGAACGGCATAGACCCGCCAGTGCGCGTCGCGCCAGACCTCGTGCAGGTACGGCAGTCCACCCGCGATGAGGCGCGTCTCGTCGCGGGCGGCGGCGTCGAGCGGAGCGTCGGCGACGGCGACGAACGCGACGGCGCGCTCGTCGAGCCAGGCCCGGTAGCTGCGCGTGCTCAGGCTCCCGTCGTAGAAGAGCGCGCCGTCGCGACGATCGAGCTGGCGCTCCCAGCCGCGGGCGAGCGGGACGCCGCTTCGCCCGCCCGCGACATAGTGTGCCTCCGACTGATCCGCCGTCGGCGGGATCTCGACGCGGAAGCTGCCGGGCCGAGCGCGGATCGGGTCGCCCGGCTGGCGCAGGAAGCGCAGCAGCGGGGCGTGGTAGCCGGCCTGCACGGCCGGATCCCCGCTTGCCCGCACGACGTCGCGCACGGCTGGGTACAGCGGCCAGTAGGCGAATACGACCGCGATCCCGGCGACGAGTGCCGGGTGCCTGCGGCCGCGGAGCGCGCCGAGCGCGATCGGTCCGGCGGCGAGCGCGCCGAGCCGCGTCGCATTGCCGCCGAGCGGCGTCGCGAGGGCGAACGCTGCGACGAGCGTCACCGCGTAGAGCAGCGCGCTGACGCGCAGCGCGCGTTCGCCCGCCGGCAGCAGCGCGGCGACGACGAGCGCGCCGGCGAGTGCGGGCCAGAACGACGACGCGACGAACGGCTCGCTGCCGCCCTCGGGGAACAGGACGAGCATCACCACGATCGGTGCCAGCGCCGAGGTGCCGATCGCGATGCCGGCCGCCAGACGCGGGCGGGGTGCCGCAAGCGTCCACCCGGCGACCGCCAGCGCCACGAAGAGGCCCGCGACCGGGCTTGCCAGCGTCGTCGCGGCCGCAAGCCCGACCGCGACGAAGCGGCGCTCGTGCGCGAGCGCGAGCAGGGCACCCGCTCCGACGGCGACGCCGAGCAAGAACGTGATACGACCGTCCAGCAGCAGGGCCATCGTCGCGGCGGCGAGCCACAGCGATGACGCGCCGCCGGCGCGCGCACCCCAGTGGCGCCGTGCCAGCGCGGCGAGCGATGCGGCTGCCGCGATCGCTGCTAGCGCGCCGGTCAGCCGTACCCCGAGCGCCCCGCCCAGCGGCGGGAACAGCAGGCTGTAGCCGGGCACGTGATGGCCGGCGAACCAGCCGTCGTCCCACAGCGTCAGGCCGAGATCGGCGCGGTACTCCTGGGCGGCGAGGTCGGCGCTCGGCGGTGCCGCCAGCAGGTAGACGAGCGCGCCGAGTGCTGCGGCGATCCAGGGGCTGTGCTTCGAGCGCACCACGGCGCGGGCGTTCAGCCCGCCAGGTACTCGACGATCCGGGTGCCGACCTCGGGCTTGTCGATCCAGGGCCAATGTCCCGCGTCCTCGATCCGTTCGAGCGTCGCGTCGCCGAGCGTCGCCGCGTAGCCCGATCCGAAGCGCGCCGGGATGTACGGATCGCGCTCGCCCCAGAGGACGAGCGCGGGCGCCGTCACGGCGCCGAGCTTCGCGCCGGCCTGAGCGAGCGATGCGGGCGTTGCGCTGCGCAGCAGCCTGCGCGTCGCGCGCTCGGTGCCGAGGTCGAAGTACTCGGCCACGCTGGCGACAAACGGCTCGGGCATCGGCCCCGGGTTGGCGGTCGCGCGTCGCGAGATGCGGCGCAGGATCGGCTTGGTGGCGGCGCCGACCGCGATCGCGCCGATGAGCGGCGTGCGCACGAGGCGCGCCGGCCTATGCCAGCGAAAGCCCTGCAGAAGCGGGATCCCGTTCACGACGACGAGCCGCTCCACGCGCTCCGGCTGGGCGGCGGCCCAGGCGAGCCCGACGGCGGCGCCCCAGTCATGCATGCAGAGCCGTACTCGATCGATCTCGAGTGCGTCGAGCAACCGCCCGAGGAAGCGGACATGGCCGGCGAGCGAGTAGTCGAGGTCACCGCGCTTGCCGCTTTGCCCGAAGCCCGGCAGGTCGACGGCGATCCCGCCGCCAAGCGCCAGCGGGGCGAGCCAGTCAAACGAGCTCGTCGGGATGCCGTGCAGGAAGACGACCGGCACGGCGTCGTTGCCCGCGCGGCGCAGGAAGACCGGCTGGTCGTCGAGCTCGATCGTCGTTTCGGTAACGGCCAGCATGGTGCTGCCGGACGATAGCCTCAGGCGGTGCCGACCCGCGCTGAGTGGAAGGCGCCCACGAGGGCGCGTGTCGCGCGGATCCGCGTGCGGCTGGCCGAGGTCTACGGCGTGCCGTTCGCCGAGCCGCACGGCGATGGGCTCGCCGAGCTCGTGCTCACGGTGCTGTCGCAGTCGACGAACGACCGCAACCGCGACGTCGCGTTCCTACGCCTGCGCGAGCGCTTCCCGTCCTGGGAGGCGGTGCGTGACGCGCCGCTGGACGAGATCGAGGAGGCGATCCGACCGGGCGGGATCTCGAAGGTCAAGTCGGCGCGGATCCAGGCGATCCTCGAGGCGATCGGCGATCCGCTCGATATCGGCTGGATGCGCGAGGCACCGGTGCCGGAGGCGCAGGCGTACCTCTGCGCGCTGCCGGGCGTCGGGCGCAAGACCGCGGCCTGCGTGCTGCTGTTCGCGTTCGGCCGGCGCGACGTCCCGGTCGATACGCACGTCTCGCGGGTCGGCACCCGGCTGGGCCTGCTGCGTCCGAAGGCGCCGTTCGAGGAGCTGCACGACGCGATGCTCGCGCTCACGCCACCCGGCGCCGAGCTCGAGCTTCACGTGAACCTGCTGCGCCACGGGCGGCGCACCTGCCATTCGCAGCGGCCGGCGTGCGCCGAGTGCGCGCTGCGGCTGATGTGCCCGAGCCGCCAGACGTAGTCCGTCGTCAATCGCCGGCGAGCTCGCCGAGCGCCCTCAGCACCTCGTCGTCGTGCGTCTTCGGCGACGCCTTCGGGATCACGTGCACGACGATGCCGTCGGCGTCGATGATGAACGTCGCGCGCTGCGCGCCCATGTACGTCTTGCCGTACATCGATTTCTGCACCCAGACGCCGTACAGGTCACAGACCGCATGGTCGGCGTCCGCCAGGAGCGTGAAGTTCAGATCGTGCTTGTCGTGGAACTTCTTGACCTTGGCGACCGGGTCGGGCGAGACGCCGAGCACCTTCACGCCGGCCGCCGCGTAGTCGGCCTCGCGGTCGCGGATCGAGCAGGCCTGGGTCGTACAGCCGGGCGTGTCGGCCTTCGGATAGAAGTAGAGGACGACCGTGCGTCCGCGCAGGGCGGAGAGGCGGACCGGCTCGCCGTCCTGGTCGGGCAGCTCGAAGTCTGGGGCTGGTGCGCCTGGTCCAATCATCGGCTTCCCTTCGCTTGCGGCATTGAGGTCTGGATCCGGGAGTATTGCGCCGGGATCCTAATCCGGACTGATTCCAGATCTGTGGCAGACTCCGCGTCATGCCGGCGACCGCCGAACTCGAGCTCATGCTGCGCGCGGCCTCCCTGCGCGTCACGCGCCCCCGCGTGGCGGTGCTGGCCGCGGTGCACGACCATCCGCATGCCGACACGAGCTCGATCATCGACCATGTGCGCCAGGATCTCGGCGACGTGTCCCACCAGACCGTCTACGACGTGCTGGCCGCGCTCACGGCTGCGGGCCTCGCCCGCTGCATCCACCCGCCCGGCTCGGTGGCGCGCTACGAGTCGCGTGTCGGAGACAACCATCACCACCTCGTCTGCCGGTCGTGCGGCGCGATCAGCGACGTCGACTGCGCCGTCGGCGCCGCGCCCTGCCTGACGGCAGCCGACGATCACGGCTACGTGCTCGACGAGGCCGAGGTCATCTTCCGGGGCCTGTGCGCCGGTTGCTCGGCCGCAGCATCCCCCAGTTCCTAAACACACCTCTGTCCCTGAAAGGGCTCACCCCTTGTCCGAACAGCCTGACGCCGTAGTTGGAGAGATGAACGAGCCGGAGGCGGGCGGCTGCCCGTTCTCACCCGAGCGCGCCCCGCACCCGACGCAGGGCGGAGGCAACAGCGGCTGGTGGCCAGAGCGACTCAATCTGAAGATCCTCGCGAAGAATCCTGCCGTGGCGAACCCGCTCGGCGAGGACTTCGACTACGCCGTGGCGTTCAACGGCCTCGACCTCGCCGCCGTGAAGGCGGACATCGCAGAGGTGCTGACGACATCCCAGGACTGGTGGCCGGCCGACTTCGGTCACTACGGCCCGTTCATGATCCGGATGGCGTGGCACAGCGCCGGCACGTATCGCATCAGCGACGGTCGAGGTGGCGCCGGTGCAGGCCAGCAGCGCTTCGCCCCCCTCAACAGCTGGCCCGACAACGGCAACCTGGACAAGGCGCGCCGGCTGATCTGGCCGGTCAAGAAGAAGTACGGGAGGGCGCTCTCGTGGGCTGACCTCATGGTCCTCACCGGCAACGTCGCGCTGGAGTCGATGGGCTTTGAGACGTTCGGCTTCGCCGGCGGTCGCGAGGACGTCTGGGAGCCCGACGAGGACGTCTACTGGGGTCCGGAGAAGGAGTGGCTCGGCGACGAGCGCTACACGGGCGACCGTGAGCTCGAGGAGCCGCTCGGCGCCGTCCAGATGGGCCTCATCTACGTCAACCCCGAGGGTCCGAACGGCAATCCCGACCCGCTTGCATCGGCGCGCGACATCCGCGAGACGTTCGCCCGCATGGCGATGAACGACGAGGAGACGGTCGCACTGATCGCCGGCGGCCACACGTTCGGCAAGGCGCACGGTGCCGCGAGCCCGGACGACTACGTCGGTCCCGAGCCGGAGGGCGCGCCGCTGGAGGAGCAGGGTCTCGGCTGGCGCCAGTCCTACGGCACCGGCAAGGGCGCCGACACGATCACGAGTGGCCTCGAGGTGACCTGGACGGCGACGCCGACGGCATGGTCTAGCAGCTTCTTCGACAACCTCTTCGGCTACGAGTGGGAGCTGACGAAGAGCCCCGCCGGCGCCAACCAATGGCAGCCCAAGGACGGCGGCGGCGCGGGCACGGTCCCCGGTCCCGAGGCGGGCTCGCCGATGCGTCCCCCAACGATGCTGACGACCGATCTCGCGCTGCGCTTCGACCCCGAGTACGGGGCGATCTCGAAGCGCTTCCACGAGAACCCGGACGAGCTCGCCGATGCGTTCGCGCGGGCCTGGTTCAAGCTCACGCACCGCGACATGGGCCCGGTCGTCCGCTACCTCGGCCCGGAGGTCCCGGCCGAGACGCTCATCTGGCAGGACCCGATTCCGGACGCGACCCACGAGCTGAGCGCAGACGACATCGCGTCGCTCAAGGCGCAGATCCTCGCATCCGGCCTGTCGGTCTCCGAGCTCGTCAAGGCAGCGTGGGCGTCCGCGTCGACGTTCCGCGGCAGCGACAAGCGGGGTGGCGCCAACGGCGCGCGCGTCCGCCTCGAGCCGCAGAACGGCTGGGAGGTCAACGACCCCGCTGAGCTCGCAGAGGTCATCCAGGCCCTCGAGGGCATCCAGCAGTCCTTCGGCAAGCCGGTTTCGCTCGCCGACCTGATCGTCCTCGGCGGCTGCGCCGCGATCGAGCAGGCGGCCGCGGCCGGTGGCGTCACGGTCGAGGTCCCGTTCACGCCGGGCCGCGCGGACGCCTCGCAGCAGCAGACCGACGTCGAGTCCTTCGATGCGCTCGAGCCGGCTGCCGACGGGTTTCGCAACTACCTCAGCGGCGATCACCGTCTGACGGCCGAGTACCTGCTGATCGACAAGGCGAACCTCCTAAGCCTCAGCGCTCCTGAGATGACCGTCCTGCTCGGCGGCCTGCGGGTCCTGGGGGCGAACGCCGGAGGATCCACGGCCGGTGTGCTGACCACTACGCCCGGCTCGCTGACGAACGACTTCTTCGTGAACCTGCTCGAGCTCGGCACGACGTGGTCGGCGACGGCGAGCGACGCGGGGATGTTCGAGGGTCGCGACGCGGCGAGCGGCGAGCTCAGATGGACCGGCACGCGCGTCGACCTCGTGTTCGGCTCGAACTCCGAGCTGCGCGCGCTCGCGGAGGTCTACGCGAGCGACGACGCGCGCGAGACGTTCGTGCGCCACTTCGTCGCTGCGTGGACGAAGGTCATGAACCTCGACCGCTTCGACATCGGCTGAGCGCGGTGTCGGGTCTGCCGTCCGGCGGCAGACCCGACACCGGTGCCCGGGGAGCGGCGGCGCCAGCGGATCACCCAGGGCGCGCTACGAGCGGGGCCCCGGTGCCGTCAGCCGGTCTTGGTGGCGAGCGTTTGCTTGATGAGTTGGCCTTGGCCGGTGAGAGGGTCGCCTGCCCAGTCCGCGATGATGCTGGGCTGTTGGCAGCTGCCTGGGTTGTTCCAGCTCCAGATCGTCCAGCCGATGCGGTTGAGCGCGTTGCCCATCGGCGCGTCGAAGTAGCTGAGCAAGCGTGACGTGTCGGTGGTCGAGCAGTCGCTGGCGCCGAATTCCGTCGAGACCATCGGGTAGCGCCCCGCGACGAGGCCGAAATGGGTGTCCCAGTCAGTCGTGGTGCTGTGGTAAAGCGTGTAGACATGTGTGTCGTAGGCGATGTTGTTGCCCGATAGGGCAAAGCCGTTGACGACACCGGAGAGGTCGTAGGCCCAGTCCAGGCCGCCTACGAGGACGAGGTTCTTGGCGCCCGTGCCGCGTACGGCGTTGTAGAGCTGCTGCATCCCGACGGCGGTGTAGGGCGTCCAGCCGCCGGCACTGGCGTAGGGGCTTGCGTATGCGGTGCAGCCGCCGTTTCGCCAGCAGCTCCAGGACACGTCGTGGGGCTCGTTGTAGAGGTCGAAGATCACACCGGGGTTTGCCGCGTAGCGCTGCGCTACGGAGCGCCAGAAGACGAGGCTGTCGGTGTCGGGCATCATCTGCTGTCCGGTCGGGCAGCCCGCGTCGCACGGCGACTGCCCCAGGACGTCGGACCAGTGCAGGTCGATGATCGCGTACATGCCGTGCGCGTTGGCCTTGGCGATCGCGGAGTCGACCGATTGCATGTATGCGCCCGCCGGACAGCTGCGGCCGAGCCACGCGGCCTGCGACAGCGGAAGTCGAACTGCGGTCACGTTCCACGACTTGATGAGGTCGAAGTCATGATCGGTGAAATGGCCGTCGCCGCCGCAGCCACCCCAGTTGGCGCTTCCCCACTCCAGCGAGTCGCGGTTGACGCCGTAGAAATGAAACGGCGTCTTGTTGCGGATGATCGATGCACCCTTCGTCGACAACGCAGGCAGCGAAGACGCCTGCGCTGCGGAGACGGGCGCAGCTGCCAAGAGGCTCATGGCTGAGCAGGTCGTCACGAAAACGACGAAGGAGATGACCGGCTGAAGGACTCGACGCATCACATCGCTGTTGGTTCGCGTTGCCACACCACGCTACCCGGTGGCCCAAGGCGTCTGGACGAAACGTTGGTGTGCGGCGGTCCTGCGCCGGGCCGACCGGTAGTCGCAGGGCGGCGACCGCGGTTGCGTAGGATCGTTGCAAGCCCGGCGCCTCGGCGCCCTGGAGGAGAGGTATGAGTACGAGCATGAACGCCCCCGACGAAACGGACGCCGAGCGCGACGAGTACGGCGACCTTCGCACGCGCGCGCCCGGCCACGAGCCGCCGCCGACGAAGCTGCCCGAGGTGCCCCAGACGCCGGGCCGGATCGCCGCGGTCAACACCGTCACCGAGGCGGTGCTCAATTCGTATACGCGCGAGGGCGGTCAGTGGCGCCCGCTGCCCGCGGAGACCGTGCCCGACCTAGCCGAGGAGGGCGACGCGTTCGTTGCCGTGATCCCGTTCCCCGAGGAGCGCTCGGCCCTGCTTGCCGGCGTGCGCTACCTCTCGCCGACCCACCGTCACCGTTTCCGGACGCCGACGAAGGTCGCGATGGCCGGCGGCGTTCCCTGGACGGTGTCGCTCGACACCGCGATGTCGATGCTCGCTGACGACCTCGGCGAGACGCACGCGGGCGACGAGATGACGGCAGCCCACCTGCGCGGTCCGGATCCGACGTTCCTGCTGTCGCGCATCCGCCAGAACGTCGCCACGATGGCCACCTTCCTGGACGCCCGCCAGGGGGATGTCGACGAGCTCTGGAGCGCCGCCGCGCTGCGCTTCATTGACAGCGAGCAGGCAGCGCTCGTCGGCAACCTCGCGCATCCGACGGCCAAGAGCCGCTGGGGGATCGAGCCTGAGCAGATGGCGTCCTACGCGCCCGAGCTGCAGGCCCGCTTCGCGCTCCGCTGGCTCGCGGTCGACCCGGCCCTCGTCGAGCAGGGCAGTGCGAGCGGCGCGCCCGCAAGCGAGCTGCTCGAGCAGCTGCTGCGCGACGATCCGGCCGTTGACGGCCCCGCGCTCGACGCCGCGCTGGCCGATCTCGGCGAGCGGGTCTTGCTGCCCGTGCATCCGTGGGAGCTCGAGTACCTGCGCAGCGATGGGCGCGTGGCGAGGCTGCTCGAGGACGGCCTGATCGTCGAGCTCGGCGCGCTCGGCGGCGAGGTCAGCCCGACCGCGTCGATGCGCACCGTCTACCGCGCCGACTGGCCCTGGCAGCTGACGTTCGCGTTGCACGCACACATGACCGACGAGATGCGCCTGCCGCCGATCGCCGAGCTCGAGCGCGGCGTCGACGCTGCCCGCCGGCTCGGCGAGAGCTCGCCGCCTGCCGCGGAGCTCGCGCCGCAGGTGACCCTCCTGCAGGACCCCGCATTCGTGGCGATCGTCCACGATGGCGTGCCGCTGCCTGGGCTGTCCGTGCAGCTGCGCGAGAATCGCTGGCGCGCCGGCTCGCAGGCCGGCGACGTCAGTGCGGTCGAGGGACTGCTCCAGGATCACCCGTTCGGCGGCGAGAGCCGGCTGGCTCAGATCGTGAGGAGCCTGGCAGACGCAGCCGATCGTCCGGCGGACGAGATCGCGCGCGAGTGGTTCGTGCGTTATGCGGACGTCGCGATCGTCCCGCTGCTGCGTCTGCGCGACGAGCTCGGCCTCGCGATCGAGAGCAACCAGCAGAACACGTTGCTGGAGCTTGAGGGCGGCTGGCCGGTGCACGTCGTTTTGCGCGATGCCCACGGCTCGCTGCAAGGGCAGGCCGTGCACGACGACGTTGCCGCGACGAGCCCCGGCATCGGCGAGGGTCCGTTCGTCGACAACGCGCTCGGCATCATCAACGCGCTCGGCGCCGCCGGAATCGTCGAGGAGCTCGTGCTGCTCGGCGACCTCAAGGCGTTGCTCGAGCGCGAGCGCGACAGCCGTGGCTCGGCCGGCGATGCCGAATCGGCCGCGACGGAATCGGCGGCGCTGCTGGGGCGGCTGCTGGGCGACGCGACCTGGCCGTGCCTGGCGAAGATGCACACCCGCCTGCACAACGACGTCGATCGCTACGTGCAGATCCCCAACCCGCTGCACGGCGTCCGCGGCTGACGCCTGCGCTCGGTCTGGCGGGCGACTACGGCGTCGCGCTCGACCGGGCTGGGTTCGGCCCTTCGCGCAGCGCATGCTGCAGCTCGCCGGCGCGGCGGGCCTCGTTCGCGCGGCCTGGCATGCGGGCGTAGCTGTCGCTCAGCCCGGCGAGGATGCCGAACGCCACGGCTGCGGCGCAGTGTCGCCGCAGCGCATCGCTCGGCGGCAGCTGACCCGTCGGCCGCGTGAACTCGACGAGGCGTGGCGGCCACGCTTCGCCAAAGCCGGCGAAGAGGCGGGGCGGGGCCGAATACAGCTCGGCGTCAACGCCGGCGCGCCGCGCAAGCTCGACGGCGATGACGACCAGCAGCAGTGGGTGGCCGCGGCGACGTTCGAGTACGCAGTCGAGAAACAGCGCGTCGGGATCTCCCAGACGAGCGTGACGGAAGTCGAGGTCGTGTTGCAGCGCATGCGAGACGCAGCCAGCCTGGCCAGCCGCATCGAGCTGCCCGAGGCCGAAGAGTGCTCGGCTGCAGTCGTCGAGGCGCTCGCGCGCGCCGGCGGCGTCGGTCGGCCGGAACTCTGCCGCGAGGGCGAGCAGGAGCTCGTCATGCGCTGGGCGGCGCCCGCGTGCGAGGGCGACGAGTGGGCTCGCCGCCATCGGGTCGTGCGCCGTCCCGTAGGCCGGCTCGGGGAGCGCGTCGCCGGCGGGCGTGACCTGCGCGTAGGGCGGCATCTGCCACACGCAGGAGTGGATCGCCGCGTAGTGCTGGCGCAGATAGGCGGTCAGCTCGCCGCGATGCGTCGCACAGGCGTAGCGCCGCGGTCCGAGCCGGCCGCCGCCGCGCCAGACCAGCCAGCGGCCCGGCAGGGCATCGAGGTATGGCGCCGAGCCGCCGTCGCGCAGCTGGCCTCGGAGGCTTCGCTGCGTGTCGGGGTCAGGAAGGGCGTTGCAGTACTCGCAGGCGAAGCGCAACCGGACGGACATCGGGTACTCCTTGGACTCGCGACTGTGTAGTTAGGTAACCCTAACATCGGCGAATTAGGAAACCCTAATTCGATCGAAGGGCCCACCCTACGGGTGCGCCGCCGATCGACCCTGGACAGCGCGAGCAACAGGGATTCATCCACGACTATCGGTGGATCCAGGCTAAGCGGCGCGCCACCAGGGGCCGATGTCTACGCTCGTCACATGAAGCGATTGGCGATCGCTGTACTGCTCGCGAGCGTCGGCCTGACGTGCTCGGCGGGCGTGGCGTCGGCCGCGGCGGCGTCGATCCACCCCGGCGTCCAGACGTTCACCGGCGGCGCGCAGTGCACGGCGAACTTCATCTTCCGCGACGCTTCCGGCACGTACATCGGGCAGGCCGCGCACTGCTCGGGCACGGGCGGCGATTCGGCCACGAACGGCTGCAAGAGTGGATCGCTGCCGCTCGGCACGCCGGTGACCGTGAAGGGCGCAGAGCATCCCGGGACGCTCGTCTACAACTCGTGGCTCACGATGCAGAGCCACAAGGAAGCCGACCCGAGCACCTGCCAATACAACGACCTCGCGCTCGTGCGCCTCGACCCCGCGGACGTGCCAGACGTCGATCCGTCCGTGCCGGGCTTCGGTGGCCCGACCGGCGTCGGCAGCGTCGGGCGACTCGAGCCGGTTTTCTCGTTCGGCAGCTCGAGCCTGCGCGGCGGCCTCACGGTGCTCAGTCCAAAGCAGGGCTTTGTGATCGGGACGGCCGGCGACGGCTGGAGCCGAACCGTGCTCACGCTCACGCCGGGCATTCCAGGGGACTCCGGGAGCGGCTTCATGAACGTCTCAGGACAGGCCGTCGGCGTGCTGAGCACGCTCGACATCTCGCCGCTGCCCGCGTCCAACGGGATCGGCGACCTCGGTCGCGAGCTCGGCTACATGCATGCCAACTCGGCGTTCACGGACACGCAGCTCGTGCCCGGCACGAGGCCGTTCACCGGCAACCTGCTCGGCGCGATCCTCAGCGGCTGACGCCGCTCACTTCAGCAGCCGCGACAGGCGGCGGTCCTTCAGTACCTTTCCGCCGGTCTGCTCGGCCGGGCAGTAGCACATGACGTAGTCCTCGTAGTGGACCGCCTCGATCGCCGTGCCGCAGCGCGGGCACGGCTCGCCCGCCTTGCGATGGACCTGTAGCGGGAGCGGGAGCTTGTCGGGGATCGGCAGCTTCACGACCCGCTCATAGTGCTCCAGGGCGCCGTCGAGGACGGTCGCGATCGCCTCGCGCAGCGCGAGGGCCTCGTCCTCGGAGAGGTCGTTGCCGCGCTTGAAGGGCGACAGGCGCGCGGTCCAGAGGATCTCGTCGACCCACGAGCGGCCGATCCCCGCGATGACGCGCTGATCGCGCAGCAGCGTATGCAGCGGGCGCGCGGCCTTCAGCAGCGTCCTGAGGTCCTCCGGCGGCTGCGGCCAGGCTTCCGGTCCCAGCGTCGCGATGAGCTCGTCGGCCTGGATCTCGTCGACCGCCAGGAGCTTGATCCAGGCGGCCTGCTTGGTGCCGAACTCGCGCAGGCGCAGCTCGCGCTGGGCGTGGTTGTCATCGGCGGCGATCCGCAGCAGCAGGCGCGACGTCCGGTCGCGTGGGCCGGCGCGCTTGTTGTAGAGCTGCAGGCGGCCGGCGCTCATGAGGTGGACGAGCAGCGCCAGCCCGCCGGAGACCTCGATGACGAACTGCTTGCCGCGCCGCGCGACCGAGACGATTGCGCGTCCTTCGAGTGTTGAAAGCGGCGGATCGAAGGTCTTCAGCGCGTTGATGCCCGGCGCCAGCGCCGACTCGATCGTCGCGCCGCGCAGCGCCTCGTCGAGCCGGCGAGCCGTGATCTCGACTTCGGGCAGCTCCGGCATGCACTCAGCGTAGATCGCCGCGTGGTTGCGATCAGCCCGCGGGTCCGATCAGGCAGATCTCGCGCGGGCGCATGAGGACAAGCAGCTCGCCGCGCCGGCCGTGCATGCGAACGCCTGCGATCGCGCCCTTCTTCATGTCGATCGCGGCGCCGGTCAGGTCGTGGATGATCTGCGCGAAGTCCGGATTGTGCCCGACGAACAGCACGCGCTTGTCGGTGCCCGCCGCGTGCGCGAGCGCGAGCGCGTCGTCGAGCTCGAAGCCGCCTGCGAGCGCGTCGTCGAGCACGAAGTCGCAGCCGAGGTGCTCGCAGGCCAGCCGGGCGGTGTCGAGGGCACGGATCCGCGGGCTCGTGACGACGAGCTGAAAGGACATCTCGAGCACGCCGAAGGCACGGCCGGCGGCGCGGGACTGCTCCTCGCCTCGTTCGGTGAGGCGACGGTCGAAGTCAGGCCGAGCGCCGTGCGGCTCCGCCTCTCCGTGGCGCAGGAACCAAAGCTGCTGGGCCATGCGGCCGACTCTAGCGGGGAACCCCCGGCGGCCCGCCGCTAGCCTTGGACGGGCCGGCATGAGCGAGATCTACACGCCCGAGAACCTGCTCGACCGGCACAGCGATCCTGCGACGCTCGCTGCGCAGTACGAGCGCGGCAAGCGCCGCGAGCGGGAGCTGTTGGACCGCCATCTGGGCCTTCAGGGCGGCGACGCGCTGTCGGTCGGCTGCGGCTGGCACCCGGGCCGTCATCTGCTGCCCAAGCCTGCCTGGCGACTCGTCGCCGCCGACATCGATCCCGAGCGACCGCGCTTCGCCGTCAGCCAGGGCGAGGCGGACGAGGGGCTGCAGGGAGCGGCGGGGCGTCTCGACGAGCTGCCCGACGGATCGTTCGACGTCGTGCTGCACCGCCTCGTCCTGCATCACGTCGCCTACTCCGGCGCGCTCGAGCCGTGCCTCGCCGAGGCCTGGCGGCTACTGCGGCCCGGCGGCGCGCTGATCGCGATCGAGCCCAACGTCTACCACCCGATCGGCGCGGCGCTGGCGCTTGCCAACCGCGCCGGGCTGGGGGTCCGCGTGCACGGAACGCCCGACGACATCCCGCTCTCGCCGCGCCGCCTTGCAAAGGCCGCGCGGATTGCCGGGCTGCGGCCGGAGGTGCATGCCGTCACGTACTCGTGGCGTCGCCTGCCGGTCGCCGCCCAGCGCGCCGTCGGCAGGCTCGACCGCCACGGCTCGCTGCCGGGCATGCGCTGGGTCGGGCACACGTTCATGCTGATCGCACGTCGCTGATGGCGATCCCCGGGCACGCGCGGTACGCGCGCGTCCTCGCCTGGCCGACGCGACGCCTCGCCGTCGCGATCGCCGTCACCGGCACCGCGGCGATCGTGCTGCTCGACGCGCTCGTGCGCGACGAGGCGAGGCCCGGCGGCGACGACCTCATCTACGAGCGGATGTCCGAGCATCCCCTGGCGCCGCACACGTTCGTCTTCGCCTATCGCGTGGCGGTGCCGTGGATCGTGCACGTGCTGCCGTTCGGGCACACGCTCTCCTTCAGCCTGATCGCCTGGCTGTGCTCGGGTGCGGCCGGCGCGGCGCTCTTCATGCTGCTCGAGCGCCTCGGCATCGCGCGGGCGCTGTCGGTGGCGCTGGCGTTCGTCCTCGTGCTGTCGCCGCCGCTACTCGTGGCGAGCCTGCGGCAGGGGCGAAACCCCGATCCGCTCACGATCCTCGTCATGACCGCCGGCACGTTGTTCATCGTGCAGCGGCGCGCGCGGGCGCTGGCCGTGACGATGCTGATCGGCGCGTTCAATCGCGAGTCTGCGCTCTTCCTCGGGCCGCTCGCCTACGCGGTCTGGGCGCAGCGACCACTCGATCGCGCCGTGCTGCTCCGGGTCGTGGCGCTTGCCGCCCCCGCACTGATCGCGTTCTGCGCGCTGCGCCTGGCGATCCCGACGGTCGGGCGTGCGCAGGTCCCCGGCTACGGCGCGTCGCTGCTCGGCGGGCGGATTGACGTGCTGCGCGACGGCCTGCGCAGCTTCTTCGACGTCGAGGGCCGCCGGCTCGCGCTCGTCTACGGCCCGCTCTGGCTGCTCGCTCCGCTTGCGCTGCGCGGCTTCGAGTTCGCTCGCCGTGGCCTTGTGCTGATCGCGCTCGCGATCGTCGCGATGTCGTTCGCCCTGGACTGGGGTCGGGTGGCGTTCGTCGCCGCGCCGGTGGTCTACGCCGCGGCGGCCTGGACGCTGCAGCGCCGGCCGCGACTGCGCGTGCCCGCGCTGGCTGCCTGCGCGCTCATGATCGTCGGCTACGCGGCGTACATGCAGGTCTCGGGCACGCAGCACATCATCGATGCCGGGCTGCCGCCGTATCCGCTGCGCTGACGCAGCGGCTCAGGGCTTGTCGTAGGACTCGACGGGCGAGCTCGTGCGGTCCTGCCAGGTCAGGTTCCAGCGCCGGCCCTTGCGCCAGGTCGAGCTGATCTGGAAGTAGCCGAGCGCGTTCGTCGTCACCGTGCGGAGCTTCTTGAACGTCGAGGCGCCGGGGTCGGCGTACGTGAGCGTCGCGGTCGTGACGCCGGCCGTCGGCCGCACGAGTCCCCAGATCGACACCTTCGCCCCCTTGCGCTCCACCGCCAGCGGGAGCGGGAAGGCGTTCAGGAGCGGCTTCGGGCGGCCGTCGGCGAAGAGCAGCCCAGATTCGAAGCCGCCGTACTGCTTCGGACCGGTCGGGTCGCTGTCGCGCAGGAGGTATTGCGAGAAGGCGGCGACCCGCGGGTTGTCCCAGGCGATGCGCTCGGAGATCGCCCGGAACTGCACCTGCTTCGCGAGTGAGACGCCGGCCTGCGTGTCCGGTGTCGATTGAATCCCGAACTCGGTCAGGTAGATCGGCAGGCGCTGCGTCAGCGCACCGGCCCGCTTGGCGCGGTCGAGCGCGTTCGTCAGGCGCGAGAGCACGCCGATCGTCACGTCGTCGGGGTTGGGCGGCCGGAAGGCCGGGCCCTGGCGCGTCGTGTACGCGTGATGGGCGTAGCCGCTGGCCGGCAGCGCCGAGCAGCTCGCGCGCTTGTGGTACTTCGCGTCGAGGCAGAGCATGCCGCGCAGGAAGCGCAGCGGCGCGACGACGTTGCTGTTGCCGCGCGGGGACGTCTCACCGATCAGGATCGTGTCGTTGCCCTGGCCGGCCTTGCGCAGTCCGCGCACGCCGGCGAGGTAGAGGTTGCGGTAGATCTCCGGCGACACCGCGCGGCCGCCGTCGGCGAATTGCGGCAGCAGGAACTGCGGCTGATTGGGCTCGTTCCAGATCGACCACGTGTTCACCTGGTCGCCGAACTTGCGTCCGACGGCCGTCACGAACGCGGCGAAGGCCGACGGGCTCGGGCGCGTCCGGTTGTCGAGCTTGGACTGCGTCGCCCACTTCGGCACGGGCCCTGAGATCGTCAGCAGCACGGGCCAGCCGAGCTCCTTGGCGGCGGCCATCAGGGGCTCGTACTGACCCCAGTCGTATGCGTTGGGGTCGGTCGGCTCGAAGTCCGGGCGCACCGAGTCGTCGGCGCCGGGGGCCACGGTGGCCCACGTCAGCAGCACGCGCAGCGAGTGCACGCCGAGCGCGCCGATCTCCTGCAGCGCCGCTGGGCGCGCGAGCGGATCCATGAGGTCACGCGGGGCCTCGAATGACATCGTCTGGGTGTGCGACGCAGCCGCCGGCGACGCGAGCAGCAGCGCGAGCAGGACGGCGATGGGAAGCGGGAGGAGTCGGCGCATCGAGATCAGCAACCAACCTAACGCCGCAAGGTTGCGGACGTCCCCGATGGCAGCCGGTCTGTCGCGCGTGGGCTGCCCACCCGGAGCCGCACCGGCGGTCGCAGCCCTGCCGCAGACGCGGCCGGGTTGTCAGGCTGCGTGCGGGTCGCCGTCTCCTGCAGTCGTGGGCGGCTCGTCGGGTAGCGCCGCAGCACCTGGCGCAGGCGCTTCGGCGACGGCCTCGGCGGCGGCCGACCCAGCGGCCTTGGACTCCTCGTCCTTGGCCTTCTTCTCGGCCAGCTTGTGCTTCGCGGCGTCGACCTGTTCGGTGATCTTCCCGCGCGCCTCCTCGATCTTCTCGCGCGTCTTCGGATCGTTGGCGATCGTCTTCGCCTTCTCGATGAGCTCCTTGCCCTGCTTGGAGTTCGCGACCTGGGTGAGCTTGCTTAGGAGGGACATGCCATAGACGTTACCCGCTGGGAGCGCTGCCCTCTTCGATGCGCTGCCGCAGCTCGCCGCCGCGCCCGGCGGCAACGGCGCGCGCCGCGCGCCGCTCGTCGAGCGCGAATCCGCCGGCGGCGGCGAGCTCGAGCAGCTCCTGGCGCTCCTCGCCCTCGCGCGCGCTGCGCAAAAACAGCCAGCAGAAGAGGCACAGTGTGAGGATTGAGCCCTCGACCATCATCTCCGAGCCTGCGATCACCTGGTCGGTGTGGGGCGACAGGCCGTGCGCCCGCTCCCCTGGGGCGTAGACCTTGAAGAAGGCGTCGCCGCTCCAGATGAACACGTTTGCGAGCACCGTCGACGTCAGCCGCACGGCGACGATGTACAGAAGCTTGCCGAGATTGCCGAACCAGCTCGGCTTGGGCAGCGGCCCGAACAGCGCCATCCACATGTTGATGCCGCAGCCGACGAAGAGCATGTGCTGGATGGCATGGATCGCATCGTGCTTGACCGCGGCCGTGTGCGGGCCGACGAGATGCCAGAAGCAGAGGTCGACCGCCCACAGCCCGTAGGCAGGCACCGGATGCGCCAGGTGGCGCATCCAGCCGAGCGCCTTCGTGCGCAGCAGCGGCGCCAGCACGGGTCCCGTGAAGCCGAGCACGAGCAGCAGCGCGCCGATGTCCGCGAGCATCAGGTGCTCGGCCATGTGCAGGTAGAAGAGCTGGTCGTCGAGTGCGCCGAGCGGAGAGACGAGCGTCAGGACGATCACCGCAAGCCCGCCGTAGAAGCACCCCCGGCGCCAGGACGGGACCGGCCGGCCCTGCTCGGCAAGGCGACGGGCACGCACGTAGTACAGGAGCCCAAACGTCAGCGCGGGCGTCAGCTGCAACGGCGCGATCTGCACGAGCGCGGTCGCGACCGGCGGCGTCAGGAGACCGTCCATCGAGCGAAGGCTGACAGGAACGCGGGCCGTCGGAGCCGAGTGGCGAGTTCGTCGGGCCGAGTCGACGAGCTCGCCACGCGACGGCCTTCAACCGCCGGCGGCGATCAGCACGACCCCGGTCAGCGCGACGCCGATGCCGAGCCGCTGCACGCCCTGCACGCGCTCGCCGAGCACGAGAGCGGCAAGCACGACCGTGCTCACCGGGTACAGCGAGCCGGCGACGGAAACGCTCGACAGCTGGCCGATCGTCGAGGCGTGGTTGTAGAGCGCGTTCGCGGCGAGGTCGATGAGCCCGAAGCCAGATAGCGCGACGATCGCCGATCGGCCCGGCCGGGCTCCGCCGCGCTTCAGAGCGAGCAGCGCGGCCATGGCGATGAGCGGGAAGGCGGAGATGCGCGACAGCGCAAGTCCCCAGGCGACGTCGCCGCGGGCGCCGATCTGCGCGAGCACGAAGTACGACCCAAAGCAGATCGCGGTCATGACCGCGAGCAGGACGCTGCGCCGCTGATCGGGCCCGGGCACGCCGCCGCCGTCGGTCTCGCGCGAGGCGAGCACGACCCCTGCGACCGTCAGCGCGAGGCCGGCGGTGCGCACGATCCCAGGCCGATCGCCATCGAGTACGCCGACCAGTACCGGCAGCGCCACGCCGGTCGAAGCGATCGGCGCGACGATGCTCATCGTCCCGATCGCCAGGCCGCGGTAGAACGCAGAGAGCCCGACGATCCCGGCGAGGCCGGAGCCGAGCGCGGCGAGTACGTGGGACGAGGACGGGGGACCCTCTCCGCGGACCGCCACGTAGACGAGCATCACGGCCAGCGAGGAGAAGTACATCCCCGCGAGCACGACCGGCACCGGCAGCGTCCGGCTCCTCAGCCCGCCGAGGAAGTCGGCCAGGCCCCAGAGGACGGACGAGATCAATGCGAGGGTGATCGCGCCCATCGACGGCATCCTCCCAGTCGCCGGCCGGGTGGACGGCGACGTTGCGCTCCGCGGACGCTCAGCGGCGCCGCGGGCGGCCGTAGATGAGCCGCACGCCGCGGAACAGCAGCTTTGACATCGCCGGCTTGTACGGGAACATGAAGATGTCGCGCTTGAGGTGCACGCGGCTGATGAAGAGCGACTGCTGCTTGGTGAACTTGCGGATCCCGCCGGCGCCGTGGCGCGTGCCCAGCCCGGACGCCTTCCAGCCGCCCATCGGCAGCTCCACGGCAACGTAGTTCAGCAGCGCGTCGTTGACGCAGACCGCGCCCGCCTGCACGCGCCGCGCGAGCTGCTCGCCGCGCGCTCGGTCGCCGGTGAAGATCGCCGCGCCGAGCCCGTACGGTGAGTCGTTGGCGAGCTCGATCGCCTGCTCGGCGTCGGTCACCTTCATGATCGGCAGCGTCGGCCCGAACGTTTCCTCGGTCATCGCCTTCATCGTGTGGTCGACGTCGACGAGCACCGTCGGCTCGAAGAAGAGGCCTTTCCCGGGAAGCCGTTTGCCGCCCGTCAATGCGCGCGCGCCCTTGGCGAGCGCGTCACGGACATGCTCCTCGACGATCTCGAGCTGCTTGGCGAACGTCATCGCGCCGACCTCCGACGTCGCCGGCCCGCTGGACTCGCCCTGGCGCAGCGCCTCGACCTTCGCGACGACCTTCTGCACGAATGCGTCGTAGGCCGGCTCCTCGACGTAGACGCGCTCGATCGAGATGCAGGTCTGGCCGCCGTTGAGCATCGAGTAGTAGACGGCGAGGTTGGCCGCTCGCTCGAGGTCGGCGTCGGCGAGCACGATCATCGGGTCCTTGCCGCCGAGTTCGAGCGCCACCGGGGTGAGCGTCTGGGCGGCTTGCGCCAGGACCTTCTTGCCGGTCGCGGTGGAGCCCGTGAACATCACCATGTCGACCTCGTCGACGAGCGCAGCGCCGGTCGCGCCGCGGCCCGTCGCGACTCCGAAGACGCCGTCCGGCAGGCCGCTCTCGGCAAGGCCCTCGGCGAGCAGGATCGAGGTCAGCGGCGTGATCTCGGACGGCTTGAGGATGACGCTGTTGCCGGCGAGCATCGCCGGGATGCAGTCGCCGAAGGAGTTTGTCAGCGGATAGTTCCAGGGGCCGATGACGCCGATCAGGCCAAGCGGCTCGTAGCGCACGACGAGCTTCTTGCCGAGCACCGCGACGGTGCTCGCCCGGATCGACTCGTCGGCCAGGAAGCGCTCCGCGTTGCGCGCCCAGAATTCGATCGCGCCGCCGGCGTAGTTGATCTCCGCCATATAGGCGTCCTCGTACGTCTTGCCGGTCTCGGAGACAATCGTCGCAACGACGCGGTCGGCGTTGTCCATCAGCCACTTCTGCATCCGCAGCATGACGTGGACGCGGCCGTCGAAGCCAAGCGCCTGCCAGGCGGGCTGTGCGGCGCGAGCGGTGCGCGCGAGCTCCGCGACGCGCTCCGGGGAGAGGTCGGCGACGTGGGCGATGACCTCGCCTGTCGCAGGGTTCTCGACGGCGATCTCGGCACCACCGCCGCGGCCGTTCGTGCTCTGGGCGACCGTTGTGTCCGTGCTGGCCATGTCAGCTCGCACTCCCTCGGGTTGACTCGTCAGTCAACCAGCGTAGTGAACCCGTCCGCTCAGCTGATCGCGCCGCTCGCCACGAGCGCGAGCACCGTGGCGCCGAGCACGACGCGGTACGTCACGAAGACGCCGGTCGTGTGCGTCGTCAGGAAGCGCAGCAGGAAGGCGATCGACAGGTAGCCGACGATGAACGCCAGCACGGTCGCGACGGCCGTCGGCCCGATCCCGACGGCACCGTCCGCGCTGCCGTTGACGACGTCCTTGAGCTCGTACAGCCCGCTCAGCACGACGGCGGGGATCGAGAGCAGAAACGAGAAGCGGGCGGCGGCGACGCGGTCCATGCCGAGAAACAGGCCGGCCGTGATCGTCGCGCCCGAGCGCGAGACGCCGGGGATCAGCGCGCAGGCCTGGGCGAAGCCGATGACGATCGCATCGCGCCGCGTGATCGTCGTGAGATCGCGTTCGCGCCGCGAGACCTTCTCGGCGACGAGCAGCACGAGCCCGAGCAGGATCAGCGTCGTGCCGATCAGGTAGAGGTTGCGGGCGCCGTGCTCGATCTGATGCTTGAAGGCGACGCCGAGCAGGACGATCGGGATCGTCGCGATGATGAGATACCAGCCGAGGCGCGCGTCGAGCTCGTCGCGCTCGCGCGGGTCGCGCAGCGACCGCAGCCAGGCGTGCGTGATCCGCAGCAGGTCCGCGCGGAAGTACAGGACCACGGCCGCCATCGTGCCGAGCTGGATGACCGCGGTGAACGCAGCACCCGGATCGGCCCAGCCGGCGAGGGCCGGGACGATCCGCAGGTGGCCGCTGCTCGAGACCGGCAGGAACTCGGTGAGCCCCTGGACGATCCCGAGGACGATCGCTTGAAAGAGGTCCAAGCCGCGACGGCTACGTCGATGACACGTGCGCCGGGAGGCGCGCCAGGCGACGTTGCGGCGTGCTCGCGGCCATGTGGACTACTCGCTGAGCTCGATGTTGGAGATGTGGATCGGCTCGACGGGGCGATCTGCGCCCATCGTCGCTGTGTTCTCGATGCGGTCGACGACATCCATGCCGTCGGTGACCTTGCCGAACACGGTGTGCTTGCCGTCGAGCCAGGCGGCGGCGTCGATCGTCACGACGAAGAACTGCGAGCCGTTCGTGTTCGGGCCTGCGTTGGCCATCGCCAGCGCACCGCGCACGACCTTGTTGTCGTTGATCTCGTCATCGAACTTGTAGCCGGCATCGCCGGTGCCGGTGCCGTAGGGGCACCCGCCCTGGATCATGAAGTCCTTGATGACGCGGTGGAACGTCAGGCCGTCGTAGAAGCCCTCGCTCGCAAGCTTGCGAAAGTTCTTCACGGTTTCGGGTGCGTCTTCGTCGAAGAGCTCGAAGACGATCACGCCCTCGGTCGTTCTCATGGCTGCAGCTGACATGCGGGCCAGCTTAGCTGGCGGTGCGCCGAACGGCCCCCTAGTCAGCCGGCCGGAGTGCCGCGCAGCAGCACGTTGCCGATCGCGACGCGCGGATCGCTCGGGTCGCTCGGCTGCGTGATGTGCAGCAGCAGGAGCTGCACCTTCGCGTGGTCGCCCTTGCCCTTCAGCACGATCGGCGCCCCATCGAGCACCGACTTCTTGTCCGTGAGGTGGATCCAGCGCTTGTCGATGACGTCCTCGGGCAGCTGCTTGGCGCTCTTCGCGCCATAGACCTCGACGGTGAAGCCCTCGGTCGGAGTCGAGATCCGCAGCGAGCGCAGCGCGTAGGGCTTGCCGAGGTCGATCACGAGCCCGGCGTCGATCGGCTTGCCGTCGGCCGGCACGACGACGTCCCAGACGGTGCTCGGCTTGGCGTCGATCGCGAATGCGGCGGGGCCGAACTCGGCGCCCGCGCGCTTGTCGGGGTCATATGTCTGCGCGGCGTCCTTCTTCAGCTTGATCACGACTGGTACCGCGGCCTGCGCCGCTGTGGCGGTCGCCGTGCCCGCCTGAGAACCGGCGGGCGGCGTCACGGGCGCGGCCGGCTGAGCGGGCACGAGCAGCTGTGGATTGACCCTCGGGATGATCGCGGCACCGGGTGCCACGGGTGCGACCTTCGGCAGCACGCCGGGGCCGGTCACGCCGGGCTTGATCGCGGCCGGCACCTTGGCGGCGGTCGTCGTGGCCGGCGCCTTCGCGACGATCGGGTTCGCCGACCCGCTGGCCGGCGCCGACGCCGTGCGCTCGGCGTCGCTCGTGAGCGCAGCGTAGGCGGCGACGATCGCGCAGCACAAGAGCACGGTCGTCAGGCCGACGACGGTGAACGCGGCGCGCCAGCCGGGCCGCGCGCCGAGCCGTCCGGGCGCGGCGGTGCCGCACTCCAGGCACCAGTCCTGGCCGCGCTCCATGGCGGCGCCGCAGGCCTCGCAGGCAAAGTCGGGCGCGGTCGGCAGAACCGGCCCGGCGGGCGGCGGTGTGCCGGGTCCGGGTGTCGCTTCGCGGTCTCGCTCGAGCAGTGCCACGTCAGAGGAGGTTAACGCGCGCTCCAGCGCAGAGTCGCGCTTGGACGCCCCGGCGCCCCCCGGCGTGCCCCCTCAGTCGCCGAGCGCGCCCGGATCGGCGGGTACGTCGACGGCCTGCGATCGGAGCGCTTGCAGCGTCACGATCTCAAGCGCGCGCTCGTGCGTTGACGCGAGCACGACGTACGACGCCGCACCCTCCTCGTAGGCGCGCAGCCAGTTGGCGGCGGTCACGCACCAGCGATCGCCAGGCACGAGACCGGGGAAGCGGTACATCGGCATCGGTGTGCTGAGGTCGTTGCCGATCGCGCGCTGGTGGGCGAGGAACTCCGCCGTCACGACCGCGCAGATCGTGTGGCTGCCGAGGTCCTCGGGTCCGGTGCTGCAGCAGCCGTCGCGATAGAAGCCCGTCAGCGGATCGACGCCGCACGGCTCGAGCTCGCCGCCGAGGACGTTGCGTTCGGGCACCGCCGCGACCCTAGTGGGTCACTCGCGCCCGCGGCGGCCGGTGGGCGTGCGTCAGACCTTCGCCGGCTCGACGCGGATGCGCCGGCCGCGTACGCGCTGCCCGTCGACAGCGGCGGCGATCCGGTCGGCCTCGGTGGCCGGCACGGAGCAGAAGGCGAAGTGCTCGAGCACCTTGACGTCGCGCACGGCCTCGCCGTCGATCTCGGCGGCGTGCGTGATCGCGCTGACGAGGTCGGCAACCTCGATCCCGGCCGAGCGGCCGCCGGCGACGATCAGCTTGGAGTACGCCTCGTCGCCGTTGCGGGAGACGTGCGGCTTCGTGTGGCGGCGGGGCTTCTCGGCGACGACGATGGGCTCGACGGGGGCAACGGTTGCACCGGCCTCCCACGGCGAGACCTTCATGCCGATGTGCGCCTCGATCGCCTCGAGCTCCTTCTCCTGCTTGGGCTCGACGAACGTGATCGCGCGACCGGAGCGCCCGACGCGGCCCGTCCGCCCGATGCGATGCACGTAGACGTCGGGCGAGCGCGGCACGTCGAAGTTCACGACGTGCGTGACGGTCGAGATGTCGAGCCCGCGAGCGGCGACGTCGGTCGCGACGAGGATCGGCACGCGGCCGCCCTTGAAGCCGAGCATCACGCCGTCGCGCGAGCCCTGCGACATGTCGCCGTGCAGCGCCTTCACGTTGAAGCCGCGGTCCTTCATCTTCTTGTAGAGCTGGTCGGTGCGGATCTTCGTGCGCGCGAAGACGATCGCCTGATCGGGCCGCTCGGCCTCGAGCACCTCGACGAGCTTGTCGGGCTTGTCGGCGGTCTTGACCGTCAGCTGGAACTGCTCGACGGAGTCGACGGTCAGCGTGTCTGACTGCACCTTGACGTGCTCGGGGTCGTAGAGGTAGTTGTCGGCAAGCTTGCGGATCGGCGGCGGCATCGTGGCGCTGAAGAGCGCGGTCTGGCGGCTGTTGGGCGTCAGACGCAGGATCTTCTCGACGTCCTCGAGGAAGCCGAGGTCGAGCATCTCGTCGGCCTCGTCGAGCACGACGAAGCGGCAGGAGTCGAGCACGAGCGAGTGGCGGCTGATGAGGTCCAGGACGCGGCCGACGGTGCCGACGACGATGTGTCCGCCGGCCTTCAGCTGAGCCTGCTGCGTGCGGATCGGCGCGCCGCCGAAGACGGCGACGACGTCGGCGCCCTTGCGCGTCGCGTACGCCCGCAGCGCCTGCGTCACCTGGATGCAGAGCTCGCGCGTCGGCGTCAGCACGAGCGCCTGTACCTCGGGCTCGGTCGGGTCGATGTACTCGACGATCGGCAGGCCGAAGGCGGCGGTCTTGCCCGAGCCCGTCTGCGCCTGCCCGATGACGTCGCGGCCCTCGAGCATCGGCGGGATCGCCTGCTCCTGGATCGGGCTCGGCTTCTCGTAGCCGACGTCCTGGAGCGCTGCGAGGGTGCTTTCGGAAAGGCCGAGTTCGGCGAAGGTGGTCACACCGTCAGCTTAGTCGCTCATAAAGGCCATCTCGGCGCCCGCGCGCTCGCCTGCGGGCGAGCGGACGCTCGCGCGACAGGGCCGGCGGCGGCAGAGCGCCAGCGTGTTGTGGGAGTCTTGCCTGATGGCGACGAAGTCCGAGCGGTATCGGCGGCGGGGACCCGACGGCCTGTCTGCGCTGCAGCAGGTGCTCGACCGCGCGTCGTCTGGCGTCAACCGCCGGCTACGGGCGCATCGTGGCCCGGTCGTCGCTATCGCCGCTGCCGCCGTTCCCGTCGCCGTCGGGCTGATCGCCGCGCGCAAGAAGATCGGCATGCACCCGGCCCTGACGCTGCCGCTCGGCTGCATCCCGCCGCTTGGCCTTGCGATCGCCGTGCCGAAGGGCCGCAAGCGCTACCTCGCGGTCGGCGCCGGCTACATGCATCTCTTCAAGCTCGGCTGGGAGCTGCCCTACGACGACGTCGAACGGCTGCGCAAGCGCCTGTGGATCGACGAGCCGATCCGCTTCGACACGGTCGTCGGGCTGGGCATGCCGCCGGGCCAGCGCCTGCAGCGTGCGTTGCGCCGCAAGGGCGAGGTGACGCTGTTCGACAAGGCCGTGACCGTCGTCTACGCCTCCTGGTTTCTGCCGCATCTGCTGCTCGCCTACCTGACGGCGACGCACGAGGAGTACGTCCCGCGCGCGGGAGCGCGGCTGGCGGCGGCCTATCACCTGACCTGCCCGTTCTACTTCCTCTCGCCCGAAGCGCCGCCGTGGTGGGCTTCGGAGAAGGCGGGCCGGATGGACGGCGAGATCGAGCGCGTCGCGCGGCTCGTCGTCTGCGATGTGCTCAAGCGCCCGCCGCCGGAGGACGGCGCAGTGCCCGGGAACCCGTGGGGGGCGATGCCGTCCGACCACATCTCGTCGGCCGCGATCACGGCGATGGGACTCTCCGAGATCGGTCCGCTGTACGGGGCGCTCGGCTGGACGTACGTTGCGGCGGCCGCCTTCTCGATCGTCTACCTCGGCGAGCACTACGTGGCCGACGTCATCGTCGGGCTGCTGATCGCCGAGGCGGTGCGGCGCGCCGAGCCCCTCGCCGCGCCGTTCGTGCGTGCCGTCGCCCACGCCGTCGAGTGACAGTCCCTACATCGCGCTGTTGACGACGCCGATGATGTGGCCCTCGGGACCGGCGAACTGGCCGACCGTGATCCCAGGCGAAGGCGAGACGGGGCCCATCACCCGTGTGCCGCCGAGGCTCTCGGCCTTCGCGAGCGCCTCCTCGACGTCCGGTACCTGGACATAGAAGATGACGCTGGCCGGCGTCTCCTCGTAGCCCGCGACGCCGCCGCCGATGCCGATCCCGTCGGGGTTGAGGTTGTCGTCGCGCGCGACGATCCCGTAGTTCGCCGGGTTGTCGGCGTTGAACGTCCAGCCGAAGAGCTCGCCGTAATAGGCGTGCAGCTTCGGTCCGTCGGTCCCGATGATCTCGAAATGCACGACCGGCTGTCCCATGCTGACTCTCCTCCGGCGCCGCCGCGCCATCGTGTGGTTGACCCGAACCTACGCGCCGCGGCGCGCCACATGTGAAGAAGTCACCGCCGCGGCCCCCGTGTCGCGTCCAGCCGGCGGCGGTCGCGCTTCGTCGGCCGCGCGCCGAGGTCGGCGCCCGGCGCCGGTGATTGCAGGCGGCGCTGCTCGGCGGCGAGCTCGCGCGCCGCGATGCTCTGCGGGGTCTCCTCGTACAGCGTGAGGGCGACCGGCGCCGGCCCGCGCTTGTCGGAGACGGCGCGCACGACAACCGTGCGGTGCGTCTGGCCGATCGTGATCTCGAGCTCGTCGGCCACCGCCACGTCCTTGCTCGCCTTGACACGCACGCCGTTGAGCTCGACGTGCCCGCCCCTGACGGCGTCGGCAGCGAGCGATCGCGTCTTCATGAAGCGCGCCGCCCAGAGCCATTTGTCGATGCGAACGGACTCGATGGCTCGATGATGGCAGGCCTACGAGCGGGCCTATCCTGAAAGCCCGATGGCTATCGCGGCGGACATGAAGCTCAGCTATCCGCCGGAGCTGCCCGTCAGCGCGCGCCGCGACGACCTCCTGCAGGCGATCGGTGACAACCAAGTCGTCATCGTCGCCGGTCAGACGGGCTCGGGCAAGACGACGCAGCTGCCGAAGATCTGCCTCGAGCTCGGCCGCCGCGCGATCGCCCACACGCAGCCGCGCCGGATCGCGGCGCGAACGGTGGCGACGCGGATCGCCGAGGAGCTCGGCGTGCCGCTCGGCAGCGCGGTCGGCTATGCCGTCCGCTTCGACGACCGGTCGGGCTCGGGCACGCTCGTCCGGCTCGTGACGGACGGGCTACTGCTCGCCGAGATCCAGCGCGACCGCCTGCTGCGCCGCTACGACACGATCATCCTCGACGAGGCGCACGAGCGCAGCCTCAACATCGACTTCCTGCTCGGCTACCTCAAGCAGTTGCTGCCCCGGCGCCCGGACCTCAAGCTCGTCATCACGAGCGCGACGATCGATACCGGGCGCTTCAGCGAGCACTTCGGCGACGCCCCCGTCGTCGAGGTCTCCGGGCGCACGTACCCGGTCGAGGTCCGCTACCGGCCGGCCGCCGACGAGGACGATCCGGTCGACGCGATCGGCGACGCGGTCGAGGAGCTGCTGCACGACGCGCCCGGTGACGTGCTCGTCTTCCTCAGCGGCGAGCGCGAGATCCGCGACACCGCCGAGGCGCTCGCCGGGCGCCTGCCGCAGGGCACGGGGATCCTGCCGCTCTACGCGCGCCTCTCGCCGGCCGAGCAGCAGCGCGTCTTCAAGCCGCACGCCGAACGGCGCGTCGTGCTCGCGACGAACGTCGCCGAGACGTCGCTGACGGTGCCCGGGATCGGTGCGGTCGTCGATCCGGGCACAGCGAGGATCAGCCGCTACAGCGCGCGCCTCAAGGTCCAGCGGCTGCCGATCGAGCCGATCTCGCAGGCCTCGGCGAACCAGCGCATGGGCCGCTGCGGCCGCACATCCGACGGCATCTGCATCCGCCTCTACTCCGAGCAGGACTTCCTCGACCGACCGGCCTTCACCGATCCCGAGATCCTGCGCACGAGCCTCGCCGCGGTGATCCTGCAGATGGAGGCGCTCGCGCTCGGCGAGATCGAGGACTTCGGCTTCCTCGACCCGCCCGATCGCCGCCAGATCCGCGACGGCAAGGCGCTGCTGCACGAGCTCGGCGCGCTGAACCCCGACGCTGAGCGGGCGGGCGCGCGGCTGACGAAGCTCGGCCGCCGGCTCGCGCAGCTTCCGGTCGATCCGCGCATCGGCCGGATGGTGCTCGAGGCCGACCTCGTCGGCTGCGCTGACGAGGTCGTCGTGATCGCCGCCGCGCTCTCGATCCAGGATCCGCGCATCCGGCCCGGCGAGAAGCGCGCCGAGGCCGACGAGCGCCACGCGCGCTTCAAGGACGAGCGCTCGGACTTCCTCGCCTACCTCAACCTCTGGCGCCACCTGCGCATGCAGCAGAGGGAGCTGTCGCGCAGCGCCTTTCGCAAGCTCTGCCACGCCGACTACCTGCACTACATGCGGGTGCGCGAGTGGCAGGACCTCGCCGGGCAGTTGCGCCAGGCGGCGCGCAACGTCGGCGTGACGATCAACGAGCAGCCCGCGGCGCCCGACGACGTCCACCGCGCGCTGCTCGCCGGGCTGCTGTCGCACATCGGCCTGCGCGACGGCGGCCGGCGCGAGTACGACGGCGCGCGCGGTGCGCGCTTCACGCTCTCGCCGGGCTCGGCGCTGGGGCGCAAGCAGCCGACCTGGGTGATGGTCGCCGAGCTCGTCGAGACGAACCGGCTGTGGGGTCATACGGCTGCGCAGATCCAGCCGCGCTGGATCGAGCCCCTCGCCGGCCATCTGCTGAAGCGCACGTATGCCGAGCCGCATTGGGAGCGCAAGCGCGCGTCGGTCGTCGCGCTCGAGCGTGCGACGCTCTACGGCGTGCCGGTCGTCGCGGCACGCACCGTCGCCTACGGCGCGATCGACCCCGAGCTGTCGCGCGAGCTCTTCATCCGCCACGCGCTGCTCGAGGGCGATTGGGTCACGCCGCATCGCTTCATGCGCGACAACCGCGACATGCTCGACGAGGTCGAGGAGCTCGAGCACCGCGCGCGCCGCCGCGACATCGTCGCGACCGAGCGGGAGCTCTATGACTTCTACGACGCGCGGATCCCCCCGCAGGTCGTCTCGGGCGCGCACTTCGATCGCTGGTGGAAGGACGAGCGGCGGCGCAGTCCCGGACTGCTGAACTTCACGCGCGAGCTGCTCGTCGGAGATGCCGGCCTCGACGAGCGGGCGCTGCCGACGGCATGGCGTCAGGACGCCGAGCGCGAGCTTGCCTTGAGCTACCGCTTCGAGCCAGGCACGGCGGACGACGGCGTCACGGTTCATGTGCCGCTGAGCGCGCTCATGGCGCTGCGCGACACCGGCTTCGACTGGCTCGTGCCGGGCCTGCGCGAGGAGCTCGTGACCGCGTTGATCCGCTCGCTGCCGAAGGAGCTGCGCCGGCCGCTCGTCCCGATCCCCGAGACCGCGGCGCAGGTCGTCGCCGGCCTGCGCCCACGCCGCGGCGCGCTCGTCGACGCGGTCGCGCGCGAGCTCGAGCGCCTGCGCGGCGTCCGCGTCGACCCCGGCGAGTTCGACCTGGCGCGGCTTCCCGCCCACCTGCGGATGCGCTTCGCCGTCGAGGACGAGCACGGCACGACGATCGCCGCCGGCGAGCAGCTCGCGGCGCTGCGCGACGAGCTGCGTCCACGACTGCGGGCGCAGCTTGCCGCGGCGATCGCCATCCACGAGCGCAGCGGGCTGCGCGACTGGACGATCGGGGAGCTGCCGCGCAGCGTCGCGCTGCCCGGCATGGGGGAGAGCGTCGCCGCCTATCCGGCACTCGTCGACGAGGGAGCGACGGTCGGCGTGCGCGCATTCGAGACGCCCGCAGCGCAGGCGACTGCGATGCAGGCCGGCACGCGACGCCTGCTCGCGCTCGTCGTGCCGTCGCCGCTGCGCGCGATCCAGCGAGGACTCGGCGGGCGCGCCGCGCTGACGCTCGCAGGCGCTCCGCACGGCGGACCGGGCGCCGTGCTCGACGATGCCCTCGTCGCGGCGTGCGACGCGCTCATCGCCAGCGGCGGCGGGCCGGCCTGGGACGACGCGGGCTTCGCCGCGCTGCGCGAGCACGTCGCGCAGGGGCTGGCCGGGACGACGACCGCGATCGTCCGCGACGCCGTAGCGGTGCTCGACGCGGCGTCCGACCTGCGCGCACGCCTGGCGGCGATCCCGGCCGACCCGGCGCTGCAGCCGGCCCGGCTCGACGTCGCCGCGCAGCTCGGCGGCCTCGTGCACCCGGGCTTCATCGCGGCGACAGGCGCCGATCGCCTGCCCGATGTCGTGCGCTACCTGCGTGGCGCCGTCCGCCGGCTTGATCGCCTGCCCCACGCCGTCGCCGCCGATCGGGACCGGATGAGCGCGATCGCCGAGCTCGAGCGGGAGTACCGCGCACACGGTGGGCGCCAGGCTGCGCCGGCCGTGCACTGGATGCTCCAGGAGCTGCGCGTCGCGCAGTTCGCGCAGGGCCTCGGCGTGCAGGGGACGGCCTCCGCGAAGCAGGTTCGCCGTGCGCTCGCGGCGATCTGACGGCGTCGTCTTCCTCGTCTTCCTCGCCGACCTCGCCGCGCACGGCTGCACGGCGCGCGACTAGACTCCTCGGCCGCATGCCGCTCTACGTCTACAAGCGCGAGGACGGCTCGGAGATCGAGTTGCGCCAGTCGATCCACGACGCCGCGCTGACCACATGCCCCGAGACGGGCCAGCCGATGGAGCGCGTCCTGCAGGGGTTCGGCTCGGCGCAGCTGCCGCGCCGCTTCTACGAGGACAAGGCCAACAAGGGGCCGACGGTCTAGTCCCGATGCCGGTCGGCTGGCGTCGGGCTGCGGTTGCGCCTCGGGCTCAGGCGGTCGGGTCGAGCGTCAGCTTGCCGGTCGTCCGCCGTCCGGCAAGGTCCTCCTGCGCGCGCGCGGCCTCGGCGAGCGGATAGGCGGGGCCAGTGACGACGCGCAGCTCGCCGCGTCGCGCCCGCTCGAAGAGATCGGCGAGCGCGATGTCGATCATCGCCGGGCGCCCGAGGCAATGCGCGAACCAGAAGCCGACGACGGCGCGCGAGTGGCGCATCAGCGAGCCGCTGCGCAGCGGGCTGCTCTCGCCCGACGCGTTCCCGTACGTGACGAGCCGCCCGAACGGGGCGAGCGCCGCGAGCGAGGCGTCGAACACCGCGCCGCCCGCCATCTCGAAGACGACGTCGACGGGTGCGCCCAGGTTGGCTTCGAGCAGGCGCTCGGTCAGGCCCTCGCCGGCACCGTCGACGGCGGCGTCGGCGCCGAGCCGCAGCGCGAGCTCGCGCTTCTCGGGAGTCGAGGCCGTCGCGATCACGCGCCCGGCGCCGAGCGGCTTGCCGAGCTGCACGGCGAGCGAGCCCACGCCGCCCGCGGCGGCGTGCACGACGACGCTCTCACCGGGGGCGACCCGCCCGGCCGTGCGGTAGAGATGCCACGCCGTCAGGCCCTGCAGGACGAGCGCGAGCCCCATCTCGTCGCTGACCCCGTCGGGGATCGGGAACGTCAGGGCCTCGTTTGCCTTCGCGTACTCGGCGTAGCCACCCGATCCGCACAGCGCGACGACGCGCTCGCCGCTGTCCTCGCGCACCCCGGCGACCTCGGTGCCTGGCACGAGCGGCAGCGCGTCCTTCGTGATGTACGTGTTCGTCCGGCGGTGGGTGTCGGCGAAGTTCAGGCCGGCACGGTTGACGCGGATCAGCACCTCGCCGGCTCCTGGCTCGGGCATGGGCAGATCGACGAGTTGCAGGACCTCCGGACCGCCGTACTCGGACATCTGGATCGCGCGCATCTCGACCCGCCACGATAGGACGACGGCGCGCGCATCGTCGTCGCCGGGATCGCGCCGGGCATGGCGGGGCTCCATACTTCGCGCGCGCCGGACGAGCGCACGCAACCGATCGACGAATGGAATAGCGCGCCTATGAGCCTCACTGTCGTTGGATCCATCGCCTTCGATGCCGTGCAGACGCCGCATGGCGGGCGCGAGCGCATGCTCGGCGGCGCAGCCGTGCACTTCTCGCTCGCCGCCTCGTTCTTCGACGAGGTGCGCGTCGTCGGGCCCGTCGGCGACGACTTCGGCGAGCCGGAGTACGCCGTTCTGCGCGGCCGCGGCGTGAACACCGACGACATCGAGCACATCGCGGGCGGCAAGACGTTCTTCTGGAGCGGTGTCTACCGCGAGAACATGAACGCGCGCGACACGCTCGAGACGGACCTCAACGTCTTCGAGACGTTCGATCCGAAGCTCTCCCCGGCCTCGCTGGACTGCGACGTCCTCTTCCTGGCGAACATCCTGCCTGAGCTGCAGCTCAACGTCCGCCGCCAGTGCGAGCGGGCGAAGTTCGTCGCTCTGGATTCGATGGACCTCTGGATGAACATCGCCCGCGACGCACTCGTCGCTGCGATCTCCGAGGTCGACTGCGTGATCCTCAACGACTCCGAGGTGACGCTGTTCACGGGCGAGCGCGAGGTCGTGGCGGGCGCGCGCAAGATCATGGAGCTCGGCCCGACGGCGCTCGTCGTGAAGCTCGGCAAGTATGGCGCGGCGCTCGTCACGGCCGACGAGTCGTTCTGGATCCCGGCGTTTCCGGTCGAGTTCGTCGCCGATCCGACCGGCGCCGGCGATTCGTTCGCGGGCGGCTTCGTCGGCTGCATCGCCGCACACGGCGGCGACGCGACGACCGAGGTGCTGAAGCTGGCGATGGCCTACGGCACGGCGATCGCGTCGTTCAACGTCGAGGAGTTCGGCACCGAGCGCGTCGCGCGGCTCACCGGCCCGGAGATCGTTGCGCGCGTCAAGCAGCTGCAGCGCATGACCTCGTTCGCTGTCGGCGCCGTCCCGCTGACCGGCTGACGACGAGGAACGGGGCCCTGTTCGGGCCCCGCTCTCACTCCGTGCTGCAGAAGCCGCGGCTACTTGATGAAGCCGGTGCTCCCGACGACCTTCAGGATCGCGGCATCGGACTTCGGCTTGTCGAACGCGGCGGGTGCGCCGCTGACGCCGTTGATGACGCGGATCCAGGCGGCGTGACGGGCCTCGACCGTTGCGATCGTGCCGGCCGCCTGCAGGACCGGTGCCTGGAAGACGTTCTTGACCTGGCCGAGGTAGGCGCTGACTCCCGTGTCCTCGAGGACCTGCGCCGTCGCGGCGAACTTCGCGGCGCCCGTCGCGTCGCCGAAGTCGAACTTCGGGGATTTGATCGCCTTGGACTTCAGTGCGCCCTTGAGGAACTGGACGTGCTTGGCTTCGTGATCGGCGACCGTGATCGCGTATGCCTTCAGCGCTGCATTCGCGCCGTAGGCCTGGTTTGCGACGGCCTCCTTGTAGAACGCGGCCTCGAGGTACTCGAGCGTCAGCGCGTAGTTGAGGATCTTGCCGTCGTTCGCCTTCGAGCGCCGCGTCTTGGAGATCGCCGCCTGGGCGGGGCTCAGGTACTGCGTGAAGACGGCGCTGCCGACGAGCAGGCCGCCGCCGGCGAGCACGCCCTTCTTCAGGAAGTCGCCGCGATCCAGGCCCGCGGCCTCGGCCGCTTCGCGAATGGCGCCATCGGCGTCGACCGTCTCGATATTCAGATGTGACACTGGTACCTGTCTCCTCGGGTGGGGGGTCAGTGAACGACGATGGTCCCGGTCATTCCGGGGTGCAGCGTGCACTCGTAGCGGTACGTTCCGGCGCGGGTGAAGCGCACGGACCGCGAGCCCGCTGACCGGTCGGGGATCGACTTGAAACGCTTGCGGCCGATGCTCGTCACGTTGTGCGTCGTGCCGCCGTCACGCCAGCTGAACGTCACGGTTGTGTTGCGTGCGACCGTGAGTCGCTTCGGGGAGAACGCGATGTTGCGCAGCGTGACGGTCTTGACGGCGCGCGCCTGTGAGCCGGCGATCGGGCCGGCCAGCACCGCGAGGCATGCCACCGCGAGCGCCAGCAGTGGGGTTGGGCGAAGTCTCATGCCGGCTACAACGCGCCGGGCCGCGTCGCGGATCATTTGCCGACGTGCGCTCGTCGCTCGCGCCGGGTACCCTGCGGACCCGATGGGCTTGACCTTCATCTTCCTGATGCTTGTGCTGAAGATCCCGATCTTCGGGCTCGGTTACATCGTGTGGTACTCGGTGCGCTCCCCGCCGGAGCCCGAGCCGGCCGCCGGTGACGGCGGCACGCAGCGGCCGCTCAGCCCGCGGCCGCGCCACCCCAGCCATCCGCGTCCGGTACTGCCGCGCTCGCCGCGTCGCGGCCCGCACGGCGCGCCGCAGATGCAGGCACCGCCGCGCGTGCGCACGGTCACGATCGCTCGCGCGCGTCGCGTAGAGCACTGAGCCAGAATCGGTGCATTCAGGCTCCCGCCCGACTGCGCGATGAGCGCACCGAGCTCCGTCCTGTCCGACGGC
Organism: Solirubrobacteraceae bacterium; assembly: GCA_036271655.1. Taxonomy (GTDB): domain Bacteria; phylum Actinomycetota; class Thermoleophilia; order Solirubrobacterales; family Solirubrobacteraceae; genus CADCVQ01. The sequence continues at coordinate 13,289 of DATBAE010000021.1, read as the reverse complement.
ACGATTCTGCGCCTCGTCGAGCAGGGGCGGATCACGATCGAGCCCTGGGACCCGGCGATGGTGCAGCCGGCGAGCGTCGACCTGCGGCTCGGCAACACGTTCCGCGTCTTCCACAACCACCGCACGGCGGCGATCGACCTCGCGGCGCCGCCGCAGAACCTCACCGAGCAGATCGCGATCGGCGACGACGAGCCGTTCGTCATCCATCCGGGGGAGTTCTGCCTCGGCCGCACGCTGGAGTGGGTCGAGCTGCCCGATGACGTCGTCGCCCGGATCGAAGGCAAGTCCAGCCTCGGGCGCCTCGGTCTGATCGTTCATGCCACGGCCGGCTTCGTGGATCCCGGCTGGAAGGGCACGCTGACGCTCGAGATCACGAACCTGACGCGTGTGCCGATCAAGCTGTGGGCGAACAAGCCGATCGCGCAGCTGTCGTTCATGACGCTGGACGCGCCCGCGCTGCGGCCCTACGGGCATCCCGAGCTCGGCAGCCACTACCACGGCCAGGTCGAGGCGACCGAGAGTCGCTACGAGGGCGGGCCGGGCGCGACGAGCTCCGGATCGCCTCCGGTGCTGTAAGGTCGCGCCGCGATGAGCCTGATGATCAGCACGATCCTCGCCGCCGCCGAGGCAGAGAAGTCGCACACGCCGTTTTTCATCGCGGGCGGCGTGCTCGTCGCCTTCGCGGTCTGCGTCAGCATGCTCGGCATGAGGCAGCCGGACTTTCCCAGCAGCGCGGGCGCTGCACGCGGCGTGATGGCGCTCGGCGTGGCCCTGGTGGCCGCGACGATGGGCATCATCGTCTACGTCTCCACCTGACGCCGGCGAGTTGAGTGGCCGCGGCCACAGACGGACGTAAACGCGAGCGATTCTCGTGTAGCGAGAATTTCACAATCCCGTCGACCTGCGATCGGCCGCCCGGGGTGCATAATCGAAGGGACGATGAGCCCAACGAACGACATCGGAGCGGGCACGTGAGCACTCCCAAGAGCAGCGAAGTGGATGCCGTGAGCGGCCAGGACACGCTGACCGTCGTCGACAATCGCACGGGCCGCAGCTACGAGATCCCGATCGTCGACGGCACCGTGCGCGCGCTCGACTTCCGCGCGATCCGCGTGCAGGAGGACGACTTCGGCCTGATGACGTACGACCCCGCGTTCATGAACACCGCGGCCTGCCGCTCGTCGGTGACGTATCTGGACGGCACGAACGGCGTACTCGAGTACCGCGGATACCCGATCGAGCAGCTGGCCGAGAAGTCGACGTACCTCGAGGTTGCCTATCTGCTCGTCTACGGCGAGCTGCCGAACGCCGCCGAGCTGGCGGCCTGGCAGCACCGCATCACGACGCACACGTTCGTGCACGAGAACATCAAGGAGTTCCTCGGCGGGTTTCGCCACGACGCCCACCCGATGGGAATGCTGCTCGGCGCGATCGGCGCGCTGTCGACGTTCTATCCCGATGCCAACGACATCGACGATCCCGAGAACCGCGACATCCAGACGGTGCGGCTGATCTCCAAGATGCCGACCCTGGCCGCCTTCGCCTACCGCCACGCGCAGGGCCAGCCGTACGTCTATCCCGACAACGACCTCGGGTACTCCGGCAACTTCCTGAACATGATGTACAAGATGACCGAGCTGAAGTACGAGCCCGATCCGCGGCTGGAGCGGGCGCTCGACATCCTCTTCATCCTGCACGCCGACCACGAGCAGAACTGCTCGACGAGCGCGGTCCGCTCAGTCGGCTCCGCCAAGCCCGATCCGTACTCGGCGATCGCCGCCGGCATCGGCGCGCTCTACGGCCCGCTGCACGGCGGCGCCAACGAGGCCGTCCTGCACATGCTGCGGCGCATCAAGCATCGCGACAGCATCCCGGACTTCGTGAAGGGCGTGAAGGAGGGCAAGCAGCGCCTGATGGGCTTCGGGCACCGCGTGTACAAGAACTACGACCCGCGCGCTCGGATCATCAAGAAGGCCGCCGAGGACGTCTTCGAGGTCGTCGGGCGCAACCCGATGCTCGACATCGCGCTCGAGCTCGAGCAGATCGCGCTCGAGGACGAGAACTTCATCGAGCGCAAGCTGTACCCGAACGTCGACTTCTACTCCGGCCTCATCTACCAGGCGCTCGGCCTGCCGGTCGCGATGTTCCCGGTCATGTTCGCGATCGGGCGCACGAGCGGCTGGATCGCGCAGTGGCGCGAGATGGTCGAGGACTCCGAGCAGAAGATCTCGCGCCCGCGCCAGATCTACACGGGCGAGCGGTCGCGCGACTACGTGCCGATCGACCAGCGCTGAGGCTGTTGCGCGATCGCAGTGCTCGCGCCTGAGACGTTCGCCGCGTCAATGCCGTACATCGTCACGATACGCGCGGGGTCGAAGGTCTCACGTTCGCGCCACCGCGCGCTGACCGACGCGATCGATGCGCTCGAGTCCGAGCTGGCGGCGCTCGCACCGGCCGCGCGGCGCGAGCCGCAGCGCGCGTTGACGCGCGAGTACGCGCCGAGTGCGCTGGTCGCCGCCCGCGGCGAGCTGAGCGGGCCGTCGCGGCTCAACCCCACCGTCCGCGCCGGCGCCGATGTTCGTGGCGACGGCTCGATCGAGGTCTACCGCGGCAAGGTCAAGCGCGAGGTCATCGAGCGCCGTCGGGGCGAGGCCGCGTTCGACGCTCTGCGCAGGACGCTGGACGACTGAGCATGCGCCTCGTGCAGCAGACCGCCGACGAGTGGGCGCCGGTCGTGATGGACTACGTGGCGGTCATCGATCGCGATCCCGCCGACCTGAGCGCGCGCTACGGCTGGACGTGGGTCCAAGGCGTCGACGAGGACCTCGGGACGCTCTCGTACGTGGGGCTCGCCTACGACGGACGCTCGCGCTTCGTGCTGATCGCCTCCGACGAGCACCCCGAGCGCGGCGTGGCGCTCGAGGCGCCGCAGGACGAGGATCCGGCGCAGGCCCGTGCCGACTTCCTCGCGGCGGCCGGTCTCGAGCCCGGCGTCTTCCTCTCGATCCGCGAGGGCGCCTCCTGGTTCGAGCGCTGGGACGACGCCAAGCCGTTTCGCGAGCGGCGCGCCTAGCGCTCGTCGGCCGGCGCCAGCTCGAGCTGGGCGCCATACGGGCCGCGCCCGGACATGCAGGCTGCGCCGCAGCGGGCGGCGAGCTCGATCGCGGCCGGCAACGCCATGCCGGCGCCGAGGCCGAACGTCAGCCCGGCGGCGAATGAGTCCCCGCAGCCGTAGGCGTCGACTGGCCGGCCGGGGAGCGCCGTCGCCTGCCAGGTGCCGGACGTCTCGCCCGACCAGACTCCGCCGCGCGCACCGCGCGTGCTGACGACGACGCGAGGCGCGGGATCGAGCATTCCGGGCTCATAGGACTCGCCGACGTCGCCCTCGCTGCGCACGAGCACGTCGAGCCGCACGCCCGACGCCGCCAGCGCGTCGATCGCGCGAGGCGTCGCGACGAGCACCCGCGCGGTGCGGGCCGCGCGCACCGCCGCTGCGTCGCCGCCCGTGAAGTACACGGCGTCCAGCGACGCGAGCCGCTCCCAGGGCAGCACGTCGGATGACAGCGGCACGATCCGCTCGCCGAGGACCGTGATCGTGCGCTCGCCCGCCTCGTCAACGAACGTGAACGTCTGGCGTTGCGGGCGCTCGCGCGTGGCGGCATGCAGCTCGACGCCGTGGCGGTCGCGTAGCGCCGCGCCAGCCTGCGCGGCGATCTCGTCGTTGCCGAGTGCGGTCAAGAAGAGCGCCGATCCGGCGAGCTTGCGCAGCTGCACGACGGCGACGGCGCCGCCGCCCGCGGGCTCGGCGAACGTCTCGCGCGCGTGCACGATCTCGCCCGCGCGCGGGACGCGGTCGACGAGCGCGAACTGGACCCACTCGACGTGACCGACGACGCCGACGCGAGCCCCCAACGTCGATCCGGTCTCAGGCGGCGTCACTTGACGAGCGAGGTCAGCCTGCCGCCCGGGAGCGCTGGGGCGACGTTCGGGAAGCTCGTCGCGGCGCCCTCGAATGGGACGGCGCCCTGTACGCGGCAGCCCGGCGTGTTCGTCGGGGCCTTCTCGCCCGAGCTGCCGCAGTCGAAGCTCGGCAGGATCAGCTTTTCGGGGTCGCGCCGCGCGTCCGGCTTGAGGTAGGCGTTGCCGCGGTTGCCCGAGCCTCGCTGCAGCGCCGGTAGCGACTCGATGCCGGTCATGATGATCTGCGGCAGGACGTGGCCGTTGCTTGGAGAGCCGGGCGGCGTGGCGCGGATCCCGCCGAGCGTCGACGGCGCGATGTCGAGGAAGTCGGAGACCTTCACCTGGTTGTACTCGAGGTAGCGCAGCAGCGGGTTGACCTGCTGCAGGAACGGGCCGGCGGCGGTCAGCGTCGGATCGACCCCGTGCAGGACGTTCGAGAGCGCCGGCAGCCCCGTGTGGCCCGCTGTGATGAGCGGATCGATGTTGTCGAAGAGGTTCTCGAGGTCCGGCGACAGCTCACCGAGCGAGTGCAGCGTGGGCTGCAGGTCGCCGAGCGCGGGCTCCAAGGCCGTGATCAGCGGGGTCGTCTTGGCCGAGAACGTCTGCAGTCGCGCCAGCGTGCGCTTGGATTGGTCGAGGAACGATGGGAAGAGCCGGACGGAGGAGGCGAGCTGCTGCTGGCGGCGCGAAAGCTCGTCGAACAGCTCCGTGTTGCGCCGCACGAGCGTCGACAGAGCGCCCTCGTCGGAGGAGATCTCCTCGAAGGTCCGGCCGGTGTTCTTGACGAGATCGCGCAGCGCCGCGCCGCGGTCGGCGAGCACGCCGGAGACGCTCGCCGCGCTCTCTGTCAGGACGGGCAGATTGCCGAGCGAATCGCTGATGTCACGGCCCCGGCCGGCGTTCGCTTGCGCGGTGCTTGCCATGAACTGCCGGAAGACCTTGCGCGTTGGCTTGTCGAAGATCTGCAGCACCTGGTCGAACTCGACGGCCGGCTTGACCTGGCCGTCGGGCAGGCGCGCACCCTCCTTGACGTCGGGCGCGCCGCGGCTGCCGCGCGTGACCTCGATGTACGTCTCGCCGAGCAGCGTCTTCTCGCGCAGGATCGCGTGCGCATCGGTCTTCATCGGCGCGTAGCGGCGGTCGAGCTGGATCGTGACGAGCATCTTGTTGCCCTCGGGCGCGAGCTGCTTGGCGACGACCCGCCCGATCTTCACGCCGGCCGTGCGCACGTCGGCCTGGTCGGCGAGCGTCGCCGCGTCCGGGAACGCGATCTTCACGCGGTAGCCCTCAGGCTTGAACGGGATCGCGCCGCCGAACGACAGCCAGAGGAACAGCAGCAGGCCGAAGCACGTCAGCGTGAAGCCCGCGATGGCGACGAGCTTGCCGGGGGTCGGGGCGCGGGTGTTCATCCGCCGCCCCGGCTTCCCGTCAGCTTCAGCGAGCGCGTCAGGCTCAGCGACGAGGTCGCCGGGTTCTTGCAGACGGTCGCCAGCAGGGGCGACAGGCCGAGCGCGAACTCCAGCGGCGGGTCGTCGTTGACGAGGCTTGTGAGCGTTGAGCATGTGCCCGTCACGAAGATCGGCCGCATCGGCCCGTTCGCGTCGTCGATGCTCTGCAGGTTCGTCGTCTGGTGCGCAAGCCAGCCGAGCTGGAACAGGTAGCCCTCGTCACGGCCGGGCTTGTCGGGCGCCTCGCGGCCGTCCTTGTTGTAGCCGAGCATGTTCACGAAGTCGTTGGCGACGGTGCCGTTGCGAACGAGCTCGGGTGCGGTTCGTGCCAGACCTCGCGCGGCCGGTGCGAGGTCCTTCGCGAGCGGGACCGCGTCCCGCACGAAGGGGCGGATCTTCGTGGCCACGATCGGCGTCGCCTCACGCGCGAACGGGATCACGGCGGCGTTGACGCTCTGCAGCGTGCGCACGGCAGGCAGCAGCGCCCGCGTCGTGGGACCGAGCTCCTTGGCGAAGGGCGTGACGGCATCGAGCGTCGCCGTCGCCTGCTTCAGCGTCGGAGCGAGCTCGGAGACGGCGTCGCGCAGGTGGCCGTCCTCGCCGGCGAACGCGTGCAGCGTGCCGGACGCCCCGCTGACGAGCCGTGTCAGCTGCTGCGGGCGCTTCGCCAGCTCGCCGTTGACCTCTGCGAGCGACGTGACGAGGCGCCGCAGCGCGACGCGCTCGCTGGACACCTCGTGCGCGACCTGTCCGAGATCGCGCACCGTCGGGCCGTACCGGGCGAGTACGCGCGCGAGCGCATCGCCCTTGTCGCGCAGGCCCTCGCCTGCCCCGTTGGCCAGCAGCGTGATGTAGTCGCGCGTCCGCGCGTCGAGCTGGGAGAGGATCTCGTCGAGGTCGACGTCGGTCAGCGAGCTCTGGATCGGGATCGTGAAGCCCGCCTTCACCGGCGTGCGGTCCTTGCCCGGGAAGACCTGGACGTACATGTCCTTCAGGGCCGTGCGGGGGCGCAGCAGCGCCGTCGCGTCGCGGCGGATCAGGGTCGCGTACTTGTGCTCGATGTCGAGGCCGACGAGCGCGCGCCCGTCGTGCAGGCTGACGTTGGCGATCGTGCCGATCTTCACGCCCGCGACCTGCACGGTCTGCCCCTGGCCCGGGGTCACGGCCTGCGCGGTGTCGAGCGCGACGTTGACGCGCAGCGCTCCGTGCCCGCCGAGCGAGATGCCGTGGCCCTGGCGGTCGAGGATGTACCCGCCGACGAGCAGCGCGATGACGACGAGCACCGCGATCGCGCCGAACGCGGGCAGGTTCTTGCGGATCGCGCGGCTCATCCGCCGGCCTTCCGGAGCGCGGCGTCGAGCTGCGCCGTGAGCCCGTTCTTCGCAGCGATCTGACGGATCTCGGGGAGCGTGATCGCATGGTCGAGGACCTTGATGTCGCTGCCCCTGGCCTTCAGCTGGCGTTGCAGCAGGTCGACGGCGACGGCCTGCGCCTTCGCCTCGCGCGCCGTCGCGGCTGCTCCCGTCGTGTTGACGCTCGGCGGCGGGCCCTTCGGGATCGAGCGCAGGTCGGGCGGCTGCTGCGTCTCGCAGGGCACGTCCGGCTCGAGTGGCGGGCGGGTGCGGATCGGCGGCGGGTTGTTGCCGACGATCGGGTCGACGACGCTGCCGAAGACCCCATCGCCGAGGTTCAGCGTCTCCGCCCCGCCGGTGCCGAGGACCTTGAAGTACTGCCCGTTGGCGTCGAACGAGCGGCTCTCGCCGGCGAGGCCGGGAAGGAACTTCGCGAGGTCCTGGTAGACCGGTCCGTGGGTCGGGAACGCCTTGTCCTCGATCGTCGAGTCGCCGAACGGCACGAGCACGTTCGCCGCGCAGCTGGCCAGCGCGCGTAGCTGGCTGAGCACGCCGACGCCGGTCTTCGAGAGCTGCGCGAGCGGCGGCGTCGCGCTGCTCACGTTGCGCGCCAGCGAGCCGAGCTCGCGATCCTGGACGAGCCCGCGCAGCTGCTTGACGAGCGGCAGCGCGGCGTCGACCGTCGGGCCGAGCGAGCGGACGCCCGGCCGCGCTCCGCGCGCGAAGCGCTCGACGTCAGGGAACGCGCCGTTGAGGGCGTCGAGCGCCGGGCCGGCCGCGCGCAGCGTGCGGGGCAGCTCGCCAACGGCGCTCGTCAACGCGTCCTGGCGGTCGGCGAGCGCGGCCGCCGTCGTGTTGAAGTCGGCGACGAGCGCCGTCAGGCGCCGCGGAGCATTGATCGCCTGCGCGTTGGCGCCGGCGTCGCGCACGAGGTCGCCAACGTCGGTCGGCCGCTTGCCGAGCAGCGCCTGGGAGAGGATCGAAAGGAACTTGTAGGCGGCGGGTTGGTAGGGCAGCGATGCGTCGAACGCCTTTGCGCCGCCGGCGTCCTGCGCCTTGCCGACCTGATCGAACACCGTCCGCAGGTCGTTGCGCGTGTCGCTCTTGAGCGCGCCGAGGACCTGGTCGAACTGCACCGGGCTCGCGGTCCGGGCGACCGTGATCGTCGCGTCGTCGTGCAGCTTGCCGGCGCGCGCGGTGCCGGGCGCGAGGTCGACGAAGAAGTTGCCCTCGAGGAAGATCCGCGGCCGGATCTTCGCGGTCGCGTCGCGATAGATCGGCAGTCCGTTCTTGCGGATCGCGAGCGTCAGCGTCGCCGACTGCGCGCCGGGGCTCGTCGGCGCGACGCGCTCGACCTTGCCGACGTCGACCCCGGCGATGCGCACCGGCGAGCCCGCGTTGATGCCGCTCGCGTCGCGGAACGCCGCCTTCACCTCGTATGGGCTGTTGACGAACGGGATGTCCTTCGCGAACGCGAAGTACGTCCCGACGATCGCGAGCACGATGACCGCGATGCCGACCGCGAACGCGCTCGGTCCGTGGACGCGGCGGGTCATGGCGTCACCGGCGGCGCGATGCCGGTCGGCTCGGACGAGAACGTCTCGCCGGCGGGCACGCGGGCGCGGCCCTTGTACGTCGGCCCCTGGTCACCAGGGGAGCGCGAGTCGACGGCGATGTTCAGGTCGCTCGGGAGGCCGGTCGCCTCGCGTGTCGGGTAGCCGCGCTGACCCATCTCGCAGTCGGCGTTGCCAGCGGAGTCGACCGCGGCGCCGTAGATCTGGTCGTGCAGCGCCGCGGGATCGCCGAGCAGGGCCTGTTCGGCGGGATCGATCGTGCCGCCATTGGCGGGCCGCGCGGCGCCGAACGTCATCGGTGAGTTCTTCTGCGCGAGCGGCGCGAGCTTGACCTGGATGCGCTGGACGGTGCCGGTCGGATCCTCCTCGGAGAGGTGGTCGGCGAGGAACGTCCAGAAGTAGTCGAAGTAGTCGCAGACGGTCTGATGCGGGCCGAGCCAGCGCAGGGTCGGGTTGAGCGTGCGCATCGTGTCGGTCAGCCCGCCGAGCGTGATATTCGTCGTCGGCGACTTCGCCACGTCCTGCAAGGCGCGCAGCGTGCCGCGCAGGTCGTCGGTGAACTGTGGCGTGCGCTTCAGCACCGGCGTGCCGGCGGCGAGCGCGCGGTTGACCGCCGGCAGGCTCGCGCGCAGCTCGTGCGCGGTTCCGCGCACCTCGGGCGAGACCGCCGCGAGAGCCGCCAGCAGCGGACGCGTGCCCGGCAGCGAGCGGATCCCGACGTCGAGCGTGGCGGGCGCGCGCTCGATCGTCTCGCGCAGCGCCTGAGGATCTTCCGAGAGCGCCCCGAACGTGTCCGCCATGCCGGTGAAGCCGCGCGCGAGCGTGTCCGACAGCGGCGCGAGGACGCGCGTCGTGTCGGCCGTCGCGTCGAGCAGCCGCACGAGCTGCGTGCCCGGGTCGGCGAGCGTGCGCATGACCGGCGGCAGGTCGCCGAGCAGCTGCGGCGCGGCGGCCAGCGTGCGGTTGATCGCGTCGCCGCGGCCGGCGAGGCCGCTGCCGAGCTCGTCGAGGTTGCGGTCGATGTTCGTCCGCGTCTGCTCGTCGAACGTCGAGAAGAAGTCGTCGAGCTCGGGCGCCGACGAGGTCTCGCTGGAGGCGATCACCGAGTCCTCGGGAAGCGCCTTGCCCGACGTCCCCTTGATGAGCTCGACGTACTTCAGGCCGAGCGCCGAGCGCGGGCGGATGCGGATGCTCGTGTCGGCCGGGATCGGCGTCGCGGACTCGTCGAGCTTCAGCGTGAGCTCGGCGCCGGCCGGCTTGCCGTCGTGTCCGCCGACCGGATCGATCTTCGCCACCTGGCCGATCCGGAAGCCGCCCTCGCGCACGTCGTCGCCGACGACGAGCCGTGCCGCGTTCGGCGTGTCCACCTTCAGCTCGTAGCTTGGCACGAACGGCAGGCCCTGGTTCGCGCGGTAGGCGAGCACGACCGCGACGACGATCACGAGCACGGTCAACCCGCCGATCAGGACGGGCTTGCGTGCGAGCGGCGACGAGCGGCGACTGCCCATCACGGCCCCAGCAGGTAGTCGAGGAGGTCGCGGGCGCTCGCATCGCTCGACGGCGACGACGACTGGCTCGCCGGCGGTGCGTGCGGCAGCGTGCCGGTGACGTTCGATGGCAGGACCTTGCTCAGCAGGTCGTTCGTGCTGGCGAGCGGACCACCTGACTTCTTTCCGGCCGACGCGGTGCCGGGCGGCGGCGTCTGCGTCAGCGTGCCGGTGCCGGCCGGTGCCTGCGTGCGCGCGCCGCTCGCCACCTGACCGCTGTTGATCCCCGGCTGGTTGGGTCCGAGCCACTGCTTGCAACGGGCGGTGCGCTGCGGGTTGTCGATGATCGACTGCGCGTCGGTGTACTGCGAGCACTCGTTGACGAGCAGGCTGAGCTTCAGCAGGTAGCCCCGGGAGTCGTAGATGTTGATCGCCTGCGACTGGACGAAGAAGTACTGCAGGAGCGCCTCGAGGCCGGTGAATCCGGCACCGGTCGGGCTCAGCTTGTTGGGCTCGACCGCGCGCTTGCGGTCGTTGACGTCCTCCAGCACGAAGCGCAGGTTGCGCATCGGCTCCGTGCTCGCCGCGCCGAGCGCGCGCAGCTGCTTGACCGTCGAGCGCGCCTGCTTGACGGCCGGGATCCCGGTCTGCGCCGCGCGGCCGAGCCCGCGCACCGCGGGCCGCGCCGATGTCGCGAATGGGCCGAGCCGGGTCAGGAACGTCGTCAGCTCGGGCGCGGCGGCGCGCAGGTCGCGCAGCGCCGGCGTCTGCCGGCGCGCCGTCGTCGCGAGGTCGGCGAGCGTCGGGCGCAGCTCGCGCTCGAAGCGCGGCAGCTTGTCGACGGTGGCGCTCAGCGCGCTCGCGCGGCTCGCCGCGATCTGCGTCGTCTCGCCGGCCGTGCGGACGAAGCGCGCGACGTCGTGCCGGTTGGCGGCGATCGCTGCCAGCACCGTGTCGGCGTTGCGGGTGAGCTGGTTGATCGTCGTGCGGTTGGCATCGAGGATCGCGAGCACCTTGTCGGTCTCGCGCAGGGCCGGGACGGCGCGCCGCAGCGTCGTCTGGATGTCGCCGCCGCGCCCGGTCAGGCCGCTGCCGAGCTCCGTCAGGATCAGGCCGAAGCGCTCGCGTGCGGGCCGGCGCAGGATGTCGAGCACGAGGTCGGGCGGGATCGTGCCCGCCGTCTGCTGGACCGGGATCGTGCGCGGTGCCGGCCCCGGCTTCGTGCCCGGGTCGCAGTCCATGTAGTACTCGCCGATCAGCGACTGCGGCTTGACCTCGCAAAAGACATCCGCGTGGAAGCCGGCGAAGCTCGGCTTCGTGATGACGATCGTGGCGAGCGCGCGCGCCGTCGAGCGCTGGACGTCGAGCTGCTCCACCTTGCCGATCGGGACCCCCGCCGAGCGCAGGTCCGAGCCCTCGGTGAGTCCGAAGGCGTTGTCGAGCACGACGGTGTAGCGCTGCTCGTCCGACGCCCGCGCTGACGTCACCGCCAGCAGCGCCGCTCCGGCGAGCGCGAGCGCGAGCAGGGCGAGGAGCGCCGGGCGAGCAGGGATCCGTCGCAGCGCGTTCATGGCCCGATCGGGACCTCGGTCGCGTCGCAGTTGAAGTCCGGCGACGGCTTGTACGGGTTTGAGCCGTCCGGCGCGCGGCGCTCGATCGAGCCCGGGCAGCGGTTGTTGCGCAGCGCCTTCGTGCCCGCGCTGAGGACGAGGTTGCGCAGGGCGGGCGGGACCGGCAGCGCGTTGAGCGCCGGTCCCAGCGTGAAGCCGTTGAGCTCGAGGCCGGCGCGCGAGTAGTTGCCGAGCGCGTCATAGGCGCCGCTCGTCGAGAAGTCGTCGAACCAGCCGACGAGGTCCGGTGCATAGGGACGCAGGAAGGCGACTTGCTTCGTCAGGCCGTCGAGCGCCTTGATCGTCGTCGGGAACGCGCCGGGCCGCTGCGCTCCGTTGCGCGTCGCGACCTGGTCTGCGGCGCGGTCGAGCGCAGGCTGGCGGCGCAGCAGCTCGACGAGGTCGTTGTCGGCGCCCGAGCGCCGGACCGTCTTCGACAGAGCCCGGACGGGTGCGCGGGCGCCGCGAGCGAACGGGCGCAGCTGGTCGAGCAGCGGGATCAGCTTGTCGCGCACGACCGGCGTGGCGTCCGCGACGAGCGGATCGAGGTCGTCGAGCGCCGAGCGCAGGTTGACGAACGTCGTATTCGCCTTGCGCATGACGCTCGGCAGCAGCCCGACCGACTGGCCGAGCGCCTCGTCGTTTGACGTCAGTGCGCTCGTCGTCGTCGCCAGGTTGCGCGTCAGGTCGGCGAGCACGCCGTCCTGCGCGGAGACGTCGGTGACGAGCCGTGAGGTCTGTACGAGGAAGCGCTCGAAATCCGGCGTGCTGCGGTCGACCTCGGCGAACAGTCGTGCCGACGCCGACAGCGCCGGGTTGAGGTAGCGCAGCGCGGCGTTGGCGTCGTCCTCGTTGCCGGCCTGGAAGTCGCGCAGGAACGCGACGCTCTTGCGCACGCCGGCGCGGGTCTTGGGATCGAACGTGTCGAAGATCTGGTCGAGGTCGACTGCGGCCACCGTGCTATGGGTCGGCAGGCTGCCGCCGTCGGGGATCGCTGCCCCCTCGGCGCCGCCGAGCTGCAGGTCGACGTAGCGGTTGGCGACTCCCGACAGCGACGTCTGGCGGATGATCGCGCGCGTGCCACGGCGCAGCGGGTGGTAGCCGTCGGCGTCGATCTGCATGACGACCTCCGCCCTGCCGTCGTCGGTCAGGCGGATGTCGGAGACCTTGCCGATCGGCGTGCCGCTGACCTTCACCTGGTTGCCCCTGACGAGCTGGCTGGCGGAGACGAAGTCCGCCGTCACCGTGTAGTGGCTGCGGTCGCGCTCGAGCAGCACGAGCGCGAGGACGATGACCGTCGCGAGTGCGGCGACCGCTGCAACGACCGGTCCTCTCCCCTCCAGCACTGCGGTCCATCCTGCCAGGGACGGCGGTCGCGGGCGAATGGCTAGAGCACGAGCGTCGCCCCGTGGCGGCGCAGCCAGCGCCGCTGCTCCTCATAGCCCGGGCAGTGGCGTCGCACGAGCGCCCAGAACACTGGGGAGTGGTCCATCACGCGCAGGTGGCAGGCCTCGTGCCAGACGACGTAGTCGAGCACCGCCTCGGGGGCGAGCAGCAGCCGCCAGTTGAAGCTCATCGCGCCGCGTGCCGAGCACGAGCCCCAGCGCGTGCGCTGGCCGCGGATCGACAGCGCCGAGTACGTCGTGCCGAGTGTCTGTGCGGCGACGTCGAGCCGCGGCGCGATCTCCTTCGCCGCTGCACGCCGGTACCAGCGCTCGATCGCGACGCTCGCCAGCTCGGGCTCGGCCGGTACGCGCAGCGTGTCACCGCTGCGGTGCGCGCGCGTGCGGCCCGCCTCGGAGATCAGCTCGAGCCGGCCGCCGAGATACGGCAGCGTGGCGCCGCGCGCTGCGATCGC
>DATBAE010000020.1:0-84845 GCA_036271655.1 Solirubrobacteraceae bacterium | reverse complement strand
TAGGCGCCGGCATATGGCGTCAGGTCGAAGAGCTCGTCGTCGCAGACGCCGGCCCAGGGGTCACCGGTGACGTTGCGCACCGTGTTGCCGCAGCCCTCGCGCGAGGACAGCCCGGCGTCCGACAGCTCACGAATCGCTGCGGCCGCGTCAGGCAGCGGCACGTGGTGCAGCTGGATGTTCTGGCGCGTCGTGATGTGGCCTTTGCGCAGCGGCACGTAGCGCTCGATGACGTCTGCGAATGCGTCGAGCTGCTCGGGGGTGATGCCGCCGAAGGGGAGCTTCACGCGGATCATCTGGACGGCGGCCTGGCGCTGGCCGTAGACGCCCTGCTTGAGGCGGAACTTGATGAACTCGGGCTCGTCGATATCCCCGCGCAGGAAGCGCTGCGACTCGGTGTCGAAGTCGTCGAACTCGTGCTCGAGGATCGGGATGACGTGGCCGGGGACGTCCTCGCGAACCTCGGGGTTCTCGAGCGTCCCTCGGCGGCCGCCTGCTGTCGTTGGCTCGATAGGTCTGCGCTCCGTGGATGGAGGGAGGGGGAGACCGAGATAATACACCCTATTGGCGATCGGGATTAATGCATATTGCAGAGTGGATCGGTCTGGTTTGTCTGCAATGGGTCGTCGGCGCGTCGCGAGTGCGCTCGTCGGGTGGGGGCGCGGCGGCGCCTACCGGGGGTGGTTTCCGTTAGCACAGGATGGGGTGGCGCCGGAGTCGCGCGCCCGGGCCTCTAGGTGGTCCGGGCCGTCAGACGGCGAGTGGTTGTCAGACGGCGAGGACCGGCTGCGCGCGATCGGCGTCGGCCGCCTCGCACGCAGCCGGGATGAAGCTCATCGCGCGCTCGGCGAGCGCCGTGATCGTCAGGCTCGGGTTGACGCCGACGTTCGCCGGCACGACCGAGCCGTCGCAGACGAGCAGGTTCTCGTAGCCGAACAGGTGCTGGCGGGCGTCGACGACGCCCTCCTCGGGAGAGCGGGCGATGACGACGCCGCCGAGGATGTGCGCGGTCGTCGGGATGCTCGCGAGCGTCTCCAGGATCGAGCTCTGCGGCATGCCGCCGATCTGCTCCGCCATCCACTCGGCGGCCTCGTTCGCGACGGGGATGAACGTCGGGTTCGGCTTCTCGGGGTCCTGCTCGGTCTGTAGCCGCATCGTCCCCCGCCGTCCGGGTCGCGGGCGCAGCGCGATCGCGTTGTCGAGCGTCTGCATGACGAGCAGGATCATCGTGCGGCGCGACCAGCCGCGCGGATCGAAGAGCTTGGCGAACCGCAGCGGATGGCGCAGCACGGCGGCGAGGAATTTCAGCGGACGCGTCACGCGGGTGCCGTCGCCGATCAGCAGCGTGTGCAGGAGGCTCATCGAATCGCCGTCGCGGCCGTAGCTGACGGTTTCGATGTGCGTGTTCTCGTCGGGGTAGATCGAGCCGGAGATCGCGACGCGCTTGGCGTAGTCGACGCTGTCGTCGGGTGCGGTCACGGCCAGCAGCGCCTCGCTGTTGGTCCGCACGAGCTCGCCGAGGCGCGGCGACACGTCCGGCAGCGAGCCGTTGTGACGGCAGCGCTGCAGGAGCTTGTTCGTGCCGAGCGGGCCGGCGGCGAGCACGACGTGCGCGGCGGTCAGCGTGCGGCGGTCCTTGCGCAGCCAGGCGCCCGTGCGCTCGGTCGTGATCGCGTAGCCGTCGGAGCCGTCCGACGCGCCGAGCGGCTTGACGTCGACGACCTCGCGCTCGGAGATCACGCGGCAGCCGCCGCGCTCAGCGAACCACAGGTAGTTCTTGGGAAGCGTGTTCTTCGCTCCGTGCGGGCAGCCGACCATGCAGCGCCCGCATGAGATGCAGCCCGTGCGCGCGGGCCCCGTGCCGTCGAAGTACGGATCGTCGACCGTCTCGCCGGGAGTCCCGAAGAAAACGCCGACGCGCGTCTTCGCATACGACTCGTCGACGCCGATGTGCCGGCCGAAGGCGCGCAGCAGCTCGTCGGCGGGATCGTCGGCGGTGACCGTCGTGACGCCGAGCATCCGCTCGGCCTCGTCGTAGTGGGGCGCGAGCGCCGCCTTCCAGTCGTCCTCGAGCCCGGCCCACTGCGGGTCGCTGTAGAAGCGCGGCCGCGCGCGATACAGCGTGTTCGCGTAGCCAAGGCTCCCCCCGCCGACGCCTGCCCCGCTGACGACCGAGACGTCCTTGAAGAGCGAGAGCCGGAAGATCCCGTGCAGCCCGAGCCGCGGTGCGAAGAAGTAGCGCCGGATGTCCCACGTCGAGCGCGGGAACTCGTGGTCGGCGAAGCGTCGGCCCGATTCGACGACCGCGACGCGGTAGCCCTTCTCCGTCAGGCGGTGCGCGGCGACGCTGCCGCCGAAGCCTGAGCCGACGACCACCCAGTCATAATCGTGGTTTCGGGCGCCCGTGGCCATGGCGGGGCAGAGCCTAGCGAGAACGTGACGGGGGCGTCAACTTTAGCTCGCTGGTCGAGGCGCCCGCCTGACGTCGACCGTCAGGAGCGCTGCATCCGTGCCGTCGAGGCCCCGCGTCGGGACGATCGGCGCAGGCCGGGGAGACACGGCGCGCCAGCGCAGCACGGTGAAGGTCTTGCCGAACGTGCGGCCGGCGAGCGCGTAACCGGCCGCCGGAGCGACGGGGGCCCGCGGGCGCGGGGGCTTGCTGCCTGCGCGCTGGCTGTCCCCGCGTGCCGGCAGCGAGATCTCGTCGATCTCCGCCGTCAAGTACGTCGGACCCTGCGCGGTATCCACGCGCGCGTTCGGGAGGTAGTAGCGCAGCGGCGAACGAGCCTGGACCGGCGTCACCACGATGAGCCGCGGGCCCGTGATCGGCCCAAGGGCGCGAGCGGCGTCGCGCCAGTCGTCGCGCTGGCGCCGCGGGTCGCTGGCAACGCTGACCGTCGTGATCGTGCCCGCCAGGCAGGCCAGCGCGAGCGCCGCAGCTCCGACTCGAGACCTCCTGCTGGTGCGCCGGGCAAACGTGGCCAAACCGGCACCGAGCAGTACGCACGCCAGCGGCAGCCCCGCGATCACGTTTCGCGTGAGCACGTAGTCCTTGCCCGCGACGGCGACGATCAGCGGCAGCGCGACGGCGCTGACCGCGACGACGGCCACGCGCACGGCGTCCGCGCGCGCCGCCGCGGGTGCTGCGCCGCGTGCGCCCACGAGGCGCTGCAGTCCCGCAAGGCCCCCGACGACGACGAGCACCGTCAACGCGCCCGCCAGAGCGGTCAACGGCGTGTAGTAGCCGACGAGGAACTGTGCCGGGATGTGCACGAGACGGGTCGAGAGCGCGGTCGTGCCGATGAAGGCGGCGCGGTCGTCGGACTGCTGGACGATCGCCAGCGGCGCGAGCGCGACGCCGGCGGCGACCGGCAGCGCCACCGCGATCGCCTGCCGGCGCAGGTCGGGGGCGGCGACCACGAGCCAGATCGCCTGCGGCGCGACCAGGAAGATCGCGAAGTAGTGGGTCGCGAGCGCGGCCGCGGCGATTGCTCCCCACGCAAGCCGTGCAGAGCGGCCGCCCTCGCCGTGCTCGAGCGCCCGCAGCCAGACAAGAGTCGCCAGCGCACCGAGCAGCGCGAGGAGCGCGTAGCTGCGGGCCTCTTGGCTGAACCAGATCAGCAGCGGGTTGAACGCGACGAGCGCGGCTGCCGCGAGGCCGCCGCGGTCGCCGGCGAGCCGCCTCCCGAGCGCCCAGGCGACCACGATCGTCGCAGTCCCGAAGACAGCCGACAGGGAGCGCAGGCCCACCGCGCCCGTTCCCGCGACGCGTGTCCACAGCCACGCGATCACGTAGTACAGGGGCGGGGTCGACTCGCTGCCTGGGATCGCGCGCAGCATCTCGCCGAGGTGCATCCGCAGCAGCTGGCCCGTGACCGTCTCGTCGAACCAGAGGCTCTGCGTCCCGAGCGTCGCGAAGCGCAGCCCGGCGCCGACGAGCACCACGAGCCAGAGCCCGGCGCCCCGTGTCGTCACAGCGGGATGTTGCCGTGCTTGCGCTTCGGGCGCTGGACGCGCTTGGACTTCAGGGTCTTGAGTGCCGCGATCAGCTTCGGACGGGTCTCGTGCGGGATGATCACGTCGTCGACGAAGCCGCGCTCGGCGGCCGAGTACGGGTTGGCGAAGCGCGCGCGGTAGTCGTCCATCAGCCGTTCGCGACGCGCCTCGGGCGTCGGTGAGCCGGCGATGTCGCGCCGGTAGATGATGTTCACGGCGCCCTCGGGGCCCATCACCGCCACCTCCGCCGTCGGCCACGCGAGGTTGAGGTCGGCGCCGATGTGCTTGGACGCCATGACGACATATGCGCCGCCGTAGGCCTTGCGCGTGATGACGGTGATCTTCGGCACGGTCGCCTCGGCGAACGCGTACATGAGCTTCGCGCCGTGCCGGATGATGCCGTCCCACTCCTGGGTGACGCCGGGCAGGAACCCGGGCACGTCGCAGAAGACGACGAGCGGCACGTTGAACGCGTCGCAGGTGCGCACGAAGCGCGCCGCCTTGACGCTCGCGTCGATGTCGAGCACGCCCGCCATGCTCGCCGGCTGGTTGGCGACGATGCCGACCGCGTCGCCGTCGAGGCGCGAGAAGCCGCAGACGATGTTCGTCGCGAACTGCTCGTGGACCTCGTAGAACTCGCCGTCGTCGACGATCATGCGCAGCGCCTCGCGGATGTCGTAGGGCTTGTTCGGGTTGGCGGGCACGATCTCGTCGAGCGCGAGATCCATCCGCTGCGGATCGTCGGTCGGCTCGATCCGCGGCGTCGTCTCGAGGTTGTTGGAGGGCAGGAAGCTGAGCAGGTAGCGCGTGTCCTGCAGGCAGGCCTCCTCGTCCTCGCACGCGAAGTGCGCGACGCCCGAGCGCGTGCCGTGCGTGGTCGCGCCGCCGAGCTCCTCGAACTCGACCTCCTCGCCGGTGACGGTGCGGATCACCTCGGGGCCCGTGATGAACATGTGCGAGGTGCCCTTGACCATGAAGATGAAATCCGTGATCGCCGGCGAGTAGACGGCGCCTCCGGCGCACGGCCCCATCACGAGGCTGATCTGGGGGATCACCCCGGACGAGCTGACGTTGCGCATGAAGACCTCGCCATAGCCCCCGAGCGAGACGACGCCCTCCTGGATCCGCGCGCCGCCGGAGTCGTTGATGCCGATCACCGGGCAGCCGATCTTCGTCGCGAGATCCATGATCTTGCACATCTTCTCCGCCATGACCTCGCCGAGCGAGCCGCCGAAGACCGAGAAGTCCTGCGAGAAGACGCAGACGCGGCGGCCGTTGACGGTTCCATGCCCGGTGACGACCGCATCGCCCCAGGGGCGGCGCTTCTGCATCTCGAAGTCGTGCGTGCGATGACGCGCGAACGTGTCGAGCTCCTCGAATGACCCGGGGTCGAGCAGCTTCTCAACGCGCTCGCGTGCGCTCAGCCGGCCGCGGTCGTGCTGCTTGCGCTCGGCCTCGCGCTTCGTGCGGCCCGTCGCATCACGCAGCTGCTGCAGCTGGGCGAGCTTGTCCTCGTACGTCGCTGGGGCCGTCTTGCGCCTGGACATCGCGGCACGAAGGGTAGGGGTCCGCCGCCTGTCGCCGCGCACCATTCCGATCACGACGGGCCGCGCGGCCGGCGCACGCCTCGTCCCGGGCATCGTGCCCGGAACGAGGCTCTGGCCTGGAGGGAACCTGAGCCTCGAGCGGGCTCAGTCGCGTGAGAACGGGCGGTGGTGCGCTGCCCCGAGCGCGTCCAGGATCCTGCCGAGGATCGACGGCAATGCGTCTCTCGCCGGCTGGTCTGGCATCGCGGCCGGCGCCGGTCGGCTGGGCCTCGCCGTCAGGACGACCTTCGTCCCCCACCCGGCCGCCGCGAGCTCCACCGTGCCGCTTGCGCGTTCGCCCTCCCAGGCGACGGTGGTCTCGGGCTCGACTCTGGTGATGCGGATCTCGCCGAACTCGGCGAGGCAGCGCCCGAGCAGATCCTCGTCGCTGACCTGTGCCCACAATTCGGGCGGGGACTTCACGAGCCGGCGTTGCGCCGTGGACAGCTCCATGCGTCGGGGTTCGCCCGGACCGGCCGGAGTCCTTCCGCCGGGCGACGAGCGTCAGGCGCCGGGCTTTGCCGTCATGAGGAAGACCGCCGCGACGATCAGCAGATAGGCGAGGCCGCCGAACATCATCAGCTTGCGGGCCTGGGCCTCGTACTCCGCGCTGCGCCCGCCGCCGGCGGCGGCGTCTCGCGCCGCCAGCTCCGCGCAGCGCTTCTCGGTCGGCGTGAAGATCGCGCCCACCAGCCCGAAGAGGACGATGAGGATCGCGAACGTCGCGCCGATCCAGGGATCGCTGAGGCTCCAGCGGTTCGTCGCCATGTAGAGGCCGGCGACGAGGATGACGGCCATCGCAGGCGTGATGACGCGGCTCGTGAGAACGGTCTGGAAGCGATGCAGCGCGGCGAGGTCGCCGGCATTCGTCCGGCGGACGTACGCATCGAGCACCGGGTACGTGAACGTCACGCCGAACGCGACCACGACCGCGAGGATGTGGACGGTCAGCACGACGTCGTAGAACGTGATGGCGGTGATGAGCATGCGGGAAGGCTCGCATGCGGTGCGGCAGTTCGTCGCCGGTGTAGGCCGGCTCGGGCGCCGCCGTTTGCCGAGCATGCGCCCGCGTCCTCAAGCGCGCAACGGCCGGCGTCGATGGTGGGGCCGTGCGCGCGAGACCCCTCACCGTCGCGGCCCTCGCGATCGTCGCGGCGTTCGCCTCGCCGCCGGCCGGCGCGCTCGCCCAATCGGGCTGCAAGCTGTTGATCTTCTGTCCCGCGCCGCCGCCGCCGGCGCCGGCGCCGGCGCCGCCGACCGCGCCGGTGCCCGCGCCGCCGGCGGCCCCAGATCAGCCGCCGGGGAACGGTGCGCTCGGGCTTCCGCCGACCGTCGCCCCGGGCTTCGACGTGCGGCTCGCGGCACCGCCGGTGACGCCGCTGCCGCTCGCGCATCTGCGCCGCCTGATCGGCGGGCCCGGCGCCGACTCGCTGCTCGGCCACGTCGGTGCGGATCTGATCGAGGGCGAGGGCGGTGCTGATCGTCTGCTCGGACGGGCCGGCGCCGACGAGATCTTCGGCCAGACGGGTCCGGACCGCCTCGTCGGCGAATCCGGCGCCGACTGGCTCGACGGGTCATCCGGTGACGACGTGCTGCTCGGCGGGGCCGGTGCGGACGTGCTCGTCGGCGGCTTCGGCCACGACCGGCTCTACGGATCGACTGGTGACGACCTGCTCTACGGCGGTCCGGCGCAGGATCGGCTCGTCGGCGGCGCCGGCGCGGACGTCCTGCACGGCGGCTCGGGCACCGACACGCTGCTGGGCGGATCGGGCCCGGACATGCTCTTTGCCGACTCCGGACCGGATCGGCTGTTCGGCGGCTCCGGCGACGACACGATCTACGCCAACGACGGCGGTCGCCAGGATCTCGTCGACTGCGGACCCGGCGACGACACGGTCGTGCTGGATCCGCGCAACCGCAAGGGCGGGATCTCAGATGCGCAGATGCTCCGTCGTGGCCGCGTACGGGGCTGCGAGACGATCCGCTACGCGCCGAAGCCCGCCGCCAGCCCGAGCCAGGGCATCACCTGGCTCGGACCGCGCGGCGGCGCGACGAAGCACGGGACGAGCCGTGACGACACGCTGCTGGGCAGCAGCGGAGCCGACGTCATCCGCGGGCTCGGCGGCGACGACGTCATCTGGGGCGACCAGCTGCACGACGACGCGACGCACGCGCTCGACCGTCTCTACGGGGGCGCCGGCAAGGACACGATCTACGGCAGCCCGGGGCGCAACACGATCCGCGGCGAGGACGGCGACGACTACCTGCAAGGCGGCGCCGGTCGCAACACGATCTTCGGCGGCAACGGCGACGACGAGATCCGCCTGCGCGGACGTGGCCCCAACCACGTCGACGCGGGGCCCGGCAACGACACGGTCTACGCCTACAGTCGCGGCGCGACGACGATCGACTGCGGCCCCGGTTTCGACACGGCCTACGTCGACAAGGACGACCGCGCCTCGAACTGCGAGCGGATCATCCGCCGCTGATCCTTCGGCGCCACGGAGGTCGAGTCAGCCGCGCGGGCGGTACGCGCCGAAGACGTCCTTCATCGCGGCGCAGACCTCGCCCATCGAGCAGCGGTCCTTCAGCGCCGCACGGATCGGGTGCATGAGGTTGTCGCTGCCGCGAGCCGCCGTGCGCAGGTCCTCGAGCCGCCGCGCGACGAGCTCGTGGTCGCGGTCGGCCTTGAAGGCGGCCAGCCGCTGGAGCTGGGCCTGCTCGGTCGCGGGATCGACGCGCAGGATGTCCTCGATCTCGATCTGGTCCTCTTCGTACTTGTTGACGCCGACGACGATGTCCTGCTTGAGCCGGTAGCGCTCCTGGTAGCCCCAGGCGGACTCGTCGATCTCGTTCGTGATGAACTCGATTGCGTTCACCGAGCCGCCGAGCTCGTCGACCTTCGCGATCAGCTCGTAGGCACGCGACTCGATCTCGTCGGTCAGCGCCTCGACGTAGTACGAGCCCGCGAACGGGTCGACCGTGTCGGTCGCACCGGACTCGTGGGCGATGATCTGCTGCGTGCGCAGCGCGATCTTCGCGGCGCGCTCGGAAGGCAGCGCGAGCGCCTCGTCGAAGCCGTTGGTGTGCAGCGATTGCGTGCCGCCGCAGACTGCGGCGAAGCCCTGCAGCGCGACGCGGCTCACGTTGTTCTGTGGCTGCTGGGCGGTCAGCGTGACCCCGCCTGTCTGCGTGTGGAAGCGCAGCGTCATCGACTTCGGGTTCTGCGCGCCGAAGCGATCGCGCATGATGTGCGCCCACATCCGCCGCGCCGCGCGGAACTTCGCGACCTCCTGGAAGACGTTGTTGTGGCCGTTGAAGAAGAACGCCAGGCGCGGGGCGAACTCGTCGACCTCGAGGCCCGCGTCGATCGCCGCCTGGACGTAGGCGATCGCGCTGCAGAGCGTGAAGGCGACCTCCTGGACGGCCGAGCAGCCCTTCTCGCGGAAGTGATAGCCGGAGATCGAGATCGTGTTCCACTTCGGCACGAACTCCTTGCAGTACGCGAAGAGATCCGTCGTCAGGCGCATCGTGCCCTCGGGCGGGTAGATGAAGTTCCCCCGCGCGATGTACTCCTTGAGGACGTCGTTCTGGGTCGTGCCGCGCAGCTCCTCGCTCGGGCAGCCCTGCTCCTCGCCGACGAGCGAGTAGAGCGCGAGCAGCACCGTCGCGGGCGCGTTGATCGTCATCGACGTCGAGATCGCGTTCAGCGGGATGCCGTCGAAGACGGTCCGCATGTCGTCGATCGTGTCGATCGAGACGCCGGTCCGGCCGACCTCGCCGAGGCAGCGCGGGTCGTCGGAGTCCAGGCCCAGCTGGGTCGGCAGGTCAAAGGCCATCGAGAGGCCGGTCGAGCCGTGCGCGAGCAGGTACTTGTAGCGCTCGTTGGACTCCGTCGCGGACGCGTAGCCGGCGTACTGGCGCATCGTCCAAGGCCGCTTGCGGTACATCTCGCCGTGTACGCCGCGGGCGTACGGGAACGTGCCGGGGGCACCGAGGTCGAGCTCCTCGGGCAGGTCGTCCTTCGTGTACAGCGGCGCGATCTCGATGCCCGAGTCCGTGAAGCGCCGGGGATCGTCCGGGCCGACGATCGGTGCGACGGTGAGGCGCTCGTGCTCGGTCATGTCGGGCAAGGGTACGGAGCGGAGCTCGTGGACGCGGGCCGGCGCGCGTCGCCGTGCTTACGTCGTCGGGCTCAGAGCGCGCCGCCGGCGACCGGGGGCGCCGTCGGATCCGCGCCCTCCTCGCCCGGCGCCTCGCGGGCGAGGTACTCCTCGGCGAGCAGCGGGTTCTCCTTCGCGCGCGTGACGACCTTCAGCAGGTCGTTCATCGAGGCGACCTCTTCGATCTGCTCCTTGATGAACCACTGCATGAACTGCTCCGAGGAGTAGTCGCCCTCCTGGCGCGCCATCGCGGCGAGCGCGTTGATCTGCTCGCTGACGCGGCGCTCCTGGTCGAGTGCCAGTGCGACCGGCTCGACGACGTCGCCGAACGTGTTCTGCGGCGCGGCGACGCCGGGAATCGGCGCTGGGGAGCCCGCGTCGAGCAGGTACTGGACCATCATCAGGGCGTGGTTGCGCTCCTCGAGCGCCTGCGCGTAGAAGAACGCGGCCAGGCGTGGGAGCGTCTCGTCGTCGTAGTACGTCGCGATCGCGAGGTACTGCTGGCAGGCGGCGAATTCATGGCCGATCTGCTCGTTGAGAAGCGTCACGAAGGGTTCGGCTGGCATCTCGCAACCCTACTCCTTAGTCAGGACATAGCTTCGAGCTGTTAGGTTCGCCTAATGAAGCTGCTGGTCAAGCCCAAGAAGGGCTGTTGCAAGAGCAACCCGCGTTGCAAGCGCTGCCCCGTCGTGACCAAGCGGCTCGTCGTCCGCGGCCTCGCCCGCAAGCGCTCCGACGGGCTCGTCGTGATCTTGCCCGGCACGACGAAGAAGCAGTTGCGCGCTGCGCGCAAGCGCTGAGCCGGCGGTGCCCGATCGGCCGGATGTCCGCGCCTGCCGGGTACGCCGCTACAGTTCGTCGCCATGGCCACCTGTCTAGTCACCGGTGGCGCGGGGTTCCTGGGCTCGCATCTGTGCGACGAGCTTCTGCGCCGCGGCCATCACGTCGTGTGCGTGGACAACCTCGAGACGGGCTCGCTGACGAACATCGAGCACATCCGCGTTCCGGAGTTCGAGTTCCTGCAGATCGACATCGTGCAGCCGTACTTCATCGAGCGCCACGTCGATGTCGTCTATCACCTCGCCTCGCCGGCCTCGCCGATCGACTACCTGCGCCTGCCGCTGCACACGCTGAAGGTCGGCTCGCACGGGACGCATCACACGCTCGGCCTCGCGAAGAAGCACCGCGCCCGCTTCCTCCTGGCCTCGACGAGCGAGGTCTACGGCGATCCCCAGGTGCATCCGCAGAAGGAGACCTACTGGGGCCACGTCAACCCGATCGGCCCACGCGGCGTGTACGACGAGGCGAAGCGCTATGCCGAGGCGCTGACGATGGCCTACCACCGTCAGCAGGGCGTCGACACGGCGATCATCCGCATCTTCAACACGTATGGCCCGCGGATGCGCCCGCACGACGGCCGCGCGATCCCGACGTTCATGCGCCAGGCGCTGCAGAACAGGCCGATCACGGTCTTCGGCGATGGCAGCCAGACACGCTCCTTCTGCTACGTCGACGATCTGATCCGCGGGATGATCGCGCTCTCGGAGTCCGGGCAGCAGGGGCCGATCAACGTCGGCAACCCGCACGAGTTCACGTTGCTGGAGCTCGCACACGAGGTCATCGGGGTGACGAGCTCGAGCTCGGAGATCGTCTACGAGGCGCTGCCGACGGACGATCCGCAGGTGCGCCAACCGGACATCACGCTGGCCCGCCAGCTGCTCGGCTGGGAGCCCGAGATCGAGCTGCGCGAAGGACTCCAGCGGACGCTCGAGGCATCCGGCGCGGATGTCCTCGTCGGACGCGGCGGAGCCTGACGCTGACTGACCTGGAAGGCAGGAGACGTGGCTCTTGCGGGGAAGCTCCGAACTGGTGCCTATGCACCGGAACATCTGCCATCGTGAGGCGTTAGAGCAAGGGCATGCCGAGAACCGAGCCGAAGCCACGGGAGGCGACCCGGCCGATCGAGCCGATCGTGCCCGATTTCGCCCTCACGGACCGTGATGTGCGTCGCAAGCGCCCGCCCGCGCTCTCGTTCCTGCTGAAGCTCGACACGCTGCGCGTGCTCGTCCGCGTCGGCACGCTGTTCATGCTCGACGGGATCGGCATCTACATGGCGATCCTGACGGCGCTGTGCCTGAAGGCCGGCCTGCAGGCCGGCGAGTGGCAGCTGCGCGCGCAGGCCGCGGAGACCGACCGCTACTTCGACTTCGCCTGCCTGCTCACCGTGCTGCTGTTCGCCCGCTCGGGGCTGTACTCGGCACGCGGCGAGCGTCCCGGCATGTCGCGAATCGTCTCGGCTCTCGCGCAGGTCTCGCTCGTCGCGCTCGTCTACGCGGTCGCGAGCGGGAGTCACAGCCACTACAGCTCGTACTACATCTTCTACGGTTCGCTGTTCTTCGCCGTCATCTATGTCTCGCTGATGCGGCTGAGCTACGAGAAGCTGACGGGCGCGCTGCTGCGTGCGGCCGGCTATCAGCGCCGCGCGGTGCTCGTCGGCAGCGGCGCGCATATCGAGGCGGTCGGGCACGCGCTGCGCGACGCGTCGCACCCGAACGTGAAGGTCGTCGGCTTCATCTCGCTCACGCCGCGCCCGAACAACGGGCTGCGCTCACTCGGCACGCTCGACGAGCTCGCGGCGGTCATCCATCGCCACCGGATCGACGAGGTGATCATTGCCGACCCCGACTTCCCGCAGCAGCAGGCGGTCGAGCTCGTCGACGTCGCCCACGGCGTCGGCGTGCGCGTGCGGATCGCGCCCTCGACGATGGAGCTGCTCGTCCACCGCGCCGAGTTCGTGCCGGGCGAGGCGGTCCCGCTGTTCGAGCTCAAGCCACCGGTCTTCGACGGCTTTGACTTCCTCGCCAAGCGCACGTTCGATCTGCTCGTCGCATCGCTCTTGCTGCTGATGATGAGCCCTGTGCTGGCGGCGATCGCGATCGCCGTGCGGTTCAGCTCACGCGGCCCCGTCATCTACCGCTCGATGCGGCCGGGAATCGGCGGCACGCCGTTCGCCTGCCTGAAGTTCCGCACGATGTACCGCGACGCCGACCAGCGCCAGGCCGACCTCGAATCGCTCAACGAGGCGACGGGCGCGCTGTTCAAGATGCGCGACGACCCGCGTATGACGCCCGTTGGGCGCTTCCTGCGCCGCTACTCGCTCGACGAGCTGCCGCAGCTGTTCAATGTCGTGCGCGGCCAGATGTCCCTCGTCGGGCCGCGGCCGCTGCCCGAGCGCGACTTCGAGAAGCTCGAGGAGTGGCACAAGAAGCGCTACCTCGTGACGCCCGGGATCACCGGACTGTGGCAGGTGTCCGGCCGTTCCGAGCTGGACTTCGACGATCTCGTGCGGCTCGACTTTCTCTATCTCGAGCGGTGGTCGGTCTTCCTGGACCTCAGCATCCTCGTCAAGACGGTCCCGGCCGTGTTCACGCGCCGCGGCGCCTTCTGAACGCCTGGGGCTAAGGGCAGCGTGCGCTTTCCCCGGCGGACGGCGATCGCCGCCGTCTTCGTCGTCCTCGTCTGCTCGGCGGCGTACCTCGCGCGGGGCGGCGCCGACGCCAAGCCGCTGCCCGGCCAGCCGCTGCGGGCGCTCGCGAAGGCCAAGGGCCTCGACATCGGAACGGCGGTGCGCGCCGACCAGCTGAAGCGCAACCGCGCATACCGCGAGCTCGTCGCGCAGCAGTTCTCGACGGTCACGCCGGAGAACGAGATGAAGTGGGACGCGACCGAGCCGCAGCGCGGCATGTTCCAGTTCGGGCCGGCGGACGAGATCGTCACGCGGGCGCGCGCCGCTGGCCAGAAGGTCCGGGGGCACACGCTCGTCTGGTACTCGCAGCTCCCGGCCTGGGTCGGCGAGCTCGACGCCGCGGATCTGCGCGCAGCGATGACCGAGCACATCCAGCGCGTGATCGGCCACTTCAAGTCGTCCGTCAGCATCTGGGACGTCGTCAACGAACCGATCACCGACGGCGGCGCCCTGCGCCGTTCGCCCTTCATGCGCCGCCTCGGAGCGGGTTACATCGCCGATGCCTTCCGCATCGCGCGGGCGGCCGACCCGCACGCGAAGCTCTACCTCAACGAGATCGGCGCCGAGGGCATCAACCCGAAGTCCGACAAGCTCTATGAGATCGTCCGCGGGCTGAAGGCCCAGGGCCTGATCGACGGCGTCGGCTTCCAGACGCACTCCAACCTGCAGGGCCTGCCGGCGGACTTCGTCGAGAACATGCGCCGTTTCCGGGCGCTCGGGCTCGACGTCGCGATCACCGAGGCCGACGTCGGGCTGCGACTGCCCGCAAGCGCCGCCGAGCTGCAGGCGCAGGCGCGCATCTACGCGCAGATCGTGCGCAGCTGCCTCGCGGTCTCCTGTCGCACGCTGACGTTCTGGGGCTATACCGACGGGCGCTCGTGGATCTCCGAGACACAGCCGGGGATGGGTGCCGCGACGCTGCTCGACGACCAGCTGCGTCCGAAGCCCGCGTTCTACGCGGTGCAACGCGCGCTCGGCGGCGGCTGACGACACTTATGAAGTTCTCCGAAGCCGCTTCGATCGCTCATAGGAGCTGCACGTACGGTGGCTACACCGACGAACGGGAGTTCATGTGTCCCCCTCACTCTTTGACGAGCCAGCTCGACCCGCCGGACCAGCGCGCCAGCCCGACCCCGAGCCCGCCGTGAGCACGGCGAGCCCGCGCCCGGGGCGACCTCGCCGGATCGCGGCGTTCGCAGCGATCTCCGGCCTGCTCGGCGGCGCCCTCGCCACCGGCCTGCTCGCGGTGACCGGCGCCGTCGGCGGCGGCGCCACGACGACGGTCGTCGAGGCCGCCAGCGGGGGCGCGTCGCAGCTGGTCGCCAACGATGCGACGCCGTCACTGAACGCCGCCCAGCTCTACGCGAAGACGGCCTCCGGCGTCGTCGACATCACCGCGAAGGGCACGAGCCAGTCGCAGTCGATCTCGCCGTTCGGCGACCCAGGTCAGCAGGAGGAGAACACGGCCACCGGCACGGGCTTCCTCGTCGGCAGCGACGGCTACATCCTGACCGCGGCGCACGTCGTCGACGAGGCTTCCTCGATCACCGTCGCGTTCGCCGACGGCAGCAAGCACACCGCGCAGCTGACGAGCAAGGACGACGCGACCGACGTGGCCGTGCTGAAGATCGACCCGTCCGGCCTGACGTTGCATCCGCTCACGCTCGGCAGCTCCGCCGCGCTGCACGTCGGCGACGGCCTGGCCGCAATCGGCGATCCGTTTGGGTATCAGCGCAGCATCAGCACCGGCGTCGTGTCCGGCCTGGATCGCACGATCAGCGCGCCGAATGGCTTCACGGTGGCGCATGCGATCCAGACCGACGCGTCGCTGAACCCGGGCAACTCCGGTGGCCCGATCCTCAACGGTGCCGGCCAGGTGATCGGCATCGCCGACCAGATCGCGACCGGGGGCACGTCGGCCAGCGCCGGCGTCGGCTTCGCGGTGCCGATCGATCTCGCGAAGTCCGAGCTCAGCTCGCTCGAGGCCGGCAAGACCGTCACGCACGCCTACATCGGCGTCAGCACGTCCGACGGCGGCGAGGGCTCGGCCGGCGCGCTCGTGCAGGCGGTCAAGCCCGGTGGGCCCGCCGCGAACGGCGGCCTGCGCGCGGGTGACGCGATTACGGCGATCGACGGCACGAAGGTCGCCGACAGCAACGGGCTGATCTCGGCCGTCGCGGCCCACCAACCCGGCGACCATGTCAGCGTGACGGTGCGCCGGGGCTCGGACTCGCACAAGCTCGACGTCACGCTCGGCAGCCAGCCGACGACTGCCCAATCGTCCAATCCGGCGGGCTAACAGCCCTCGGCCTGCTCGCGGGAGGCCGCGCCCGGCGATAATCGCCGGCGTGGCCTTCCGTTATCTGTTCGAGCAGCTCGTCCGCCGCGAGCTGCGCCAGAAGTACAAGGGTTCCGCGCTCGGGGTCGCGTGGTACCTCATCAACCCGCTCGTGCTGATGGGCGCGTACTACCTGATGTTCGGGCTCATCTTCAAGCTCGACAACATCCCCGACTACCCGCTCTTCCTGATGGTCGGGCTCGTGATCTGGATCTTCTTCAGCCAGTCGGTCCTCAGCGCGGCGCCGTCGCTGCTCGAGCAGGGCGCGCTGGTTCGCAAGGCGCGCTTCCCGCGCGCGACGATCCCCGGCGCGGTCGTGAGCGTCCAGATGGTGACGTTCCTCGTGATCCTCGCGCTCGTCGCACTCGTCACGATCGCGGTGCGCGGGACGCTCGACGTCGCGCTCCTGCTGCTGCCGCTGATCCTCGCCTGCCTGTATGGGTTCACGCTCGGCTTCGCACTCGCCGTCAGCATCCTGCACGCGTACTTCCGCGACGTTGCACCGATCCTCTCGGCGGCGCTGCTGCCGTGGTTCTTCGTCTCGCCGATCTTCTTCCAGATCGACTCGATCACGCGCCGCGACGCGTACCGCGACCTGCTCGAGTGGGGCAACCCGATCGCGCCCTTCATCACCGCGATCCGCGATGTCGTCTACGGCGGGATCGTGCCGCCGATCGGGGTGCTCGCCTACGTCGCGGGCGCCGCGATCATCATGCTCG
The DNA here is from genome assembly GCA_036271655.1 of Solirubrobacteraceae bacterium. GTDB lineage: Bacteria > Actinomycetota > Thermoleophilia > Solirubrobacterales > Solirubrobacteraceae > CADCVQ01. The sequence continues at coordinate 68,520 of DATBAE010000020.1, read as the reverse complement.
CCGGCGGCAAGTGGCTGTTCGAGCGCATGCAGGACGAGCTCGCGGTCGTCGTCTGATGGCACGCCGGGCGGGAGGGTACGGTGTCGAGGGCGTCCGGCCCGGCGAGATCGTGCTCGAGCATGCCTCGCGCGCATTCAGCGTCAAGGCCGACCGCGGCCGCACCCTGAAGGAGATGCTGATCGGCCGCACGCGGGCGGGTGGGCCCGCGCCCGTCGAGGCGCTGCGCGACGTGTCGCTGCACATCGAGCCCGGCGAGACCGTCGGCGTCGTCGGCCGCAACGGCGCCGGTAAGTCGTCGACGTTGCGCGTGCTGTCGGGGATCGTTCCGCTGAACTCCGGGCGCGTCGCCTGCGGCGGGCAGGTCGTCGCGCAGCTCGAGCTCGGTGCCGGCTTCGGGCGCGACTTCTCGGGCCGCGAGAACATCTTCCTCAACGGCGCCCTGCATGGGCTCGTCAAGGAGCAGATCGAGGAGCGCCTCGACGCGATCATCGCGTTCTCCGAGCTCGGCGACTTCATCGACGCGCCGGTTGCGACCTACTCGTCCGGCATGTTCCTGCGACTCGGCTTCTCGATCGCCGCGCATCTCGACGCCGACGTGCTGCTGATCGACGAGGTGCTCGCCGTCGGCGACGAGGCCTTCCAGCGCAAGTGCGAGGCGCGGATCGCCTCGCAGATCGCGGACGGCGCGACGCTCGTGCTTGTGTCGCACGACGCGGCGCTCATCGAGCGGACCTGCGCCCGGGTCGTCGTGCTCGACGGCGGCGCGAAGGCCTTCGACGGGCCGGTCGGCGAGGGCATGCCGTTCTACCACCGCCTGATGGGGACGGCCGAGGGCGCCGACCTGAATCCCGGCCCTCCGGCGCCGTCCGACGCCGCCGGCGAGTGGGCGTCGCAACCTGGTCCCGACGGGCCTCCAGGCGAGTGGGCATGAAGCCCGAGGACGCGCTTGGCGCGGCGCGCACGGCAGCGGCCGCACGCGACGATGCGCTGCCGGCCAGCATGAGGATCGAGCCGACCGAGCGGGTCTCGATCGAGCAGCTGATGGAGTGGGCGAACATCGAGCCCGACGTCGACCTGATGCGCTCGACGCGCAAGCTCGGCGCACCGATCACCTGGGCCAAGCGCCAGTTGATTCACGTCATGCGGCAATACCTGCGCGAACTGCAGTCCCAGCAGACGCGCTTCAACCTCAACCTGCTGATCCGCGTCGCCGAGCTCGAGGACCGTGTCGCGCGGCTCGAGGAGCGCAGCGGGCAGGCGCCGCCAGAGCGTTGAACGTCCATCAGGTGCTGAGCGGCGCGGGTCCGTACGACGCCGTCACGACCCAGGCGCTTGCGTTTCGCGATCGCTTCCGCGTTTGGGGCTGGGGCGGCCGCGACGTCGCGGCCGAGATCGACCCGCGGATCGGCGACCGGATCGCGCCGCTGCGCTCGCTGACCGCCGCTGGGATCGGCGCGAGCGACGTGCTGCTCGTCCACTACTCGGCCTACGCGCCGAAGCTGCGCGGGGTGCTCGAGATGCCGCAGCGCAAGCTGCTCATCTCGCACAACATCACGCCTGCGCGGTGGTTCTGGGACCACGACCCGCAGGCGGGCGTCGTCTGCGCGCTCGGGCGCAAGCAGCTGCCGCAGTTCGCGGCGGCCGTCGATGTTGCAGCCGGCGTCTCGCTCTACAACGCGCAGGAGTTCGGCTCCGACGTCGTCATCCCGATCCTCTTCGATCCCGCCGGGCTCGGCGTGCCGCGCCGCCCGCCGGCCGATCCCGCGACCTGGACGGCTCCCGACGCGCCGACGATCCTCTTCGTGGGGCGGCTGGCGCCGCACAAGCGCCAGGATGCCGTCATCCGCGCGTTCGAGCTCTACCGCCGCCGCCACGCGCCTGCTGCGCGCCTCGTGCTCGTCGGCGCGCCGATCAACTGGCCCTACGACGCCGCGATGCGCGTGCTCGCCGAGGAGATCTCCCCGGGGCGTGTGACGATCGAGTCGGGGCTGACGAACGAGCAGCTCGCCGAGCGCTGGCGCTGGGCGGACGCCTTCCTCTGCCTGTCCGAGCACGAGGGCTTCTGCATCCCGCTGCTGGAGGCGTTCCACTTCGGCGTCCCGGTGATCGCGCGGGCGATCGGCGGCGTGCCCGAGGTCGCCGGCGACGCGGCGCTGCTGCTGGGCGACGATGACGACGAGAGCGTGGCCGCCGAGGCGCTCGCGCTCGCGGTCGGCGACGGCGAGCTGCGTGCGACGTTGCGCGAGCGGGGCGCCGCGCGAATCGACGCCTACGCGCCGGACAGGACCGCGGCAAAGCTGCGAGCGGTCCTCGAGTCGCTGGCGGCGTAGCCAGCCGCCCGTCCGAGCTGTGATCGTCGGATGATCACAACTCAGGACGGCCCGTGGCGTCAGCGGTGATCCGCGCGATGTGACGAAGCGCACATGGTGGTGTACATCCGTTCAACAGACTCGGACTCCACCATGACCTCGCCACACGTCACCGAACTGCCACGCAAGCTCGAGCCCGTCGGGCATGACACGTTTCTCGGTGACCTTGTCCCGCTCAGCGTGGCTGAGCCAGCGCGTGTACCGGCCCCGCCTCGCGCACCGGCTGCGGGCCGTCGAGGTTCGTGACGACGTAGTCCAGCTCCTCCATCAGCGCGCAGAACTCGGCGTTCGTGTCGTGCAGCTCGCAGACGATCGCGGGACGGTGGCGCTCGAGCGTCGCGCGCATGCCCGCGATCGCCTGCAGCTCGGCGCCCTCGGTGTCAATCTTTAGGACGTCGGGCGGCGGGATCTCGCCACTGCCGACGAGCTCGTCGATCGACACGACCTCGACGTCGATCTCGTCGCGCACGTCGGCATGCCGGCCGGTCGAGGCGAGGTGCGACCAGCTTGCCTCGCCGACGACGAGTAGCTGCGCCCGTCCGCCCGCCGCGCCGACCGCAGCCTCGCGGATCTCCGCGTGCGCGAAGCCGTTGAGCTCGATGTTGCGCCCGACGGCGCGCGCGCAGGCCGGCACGGGCTCGAACGCCACGACCCGGCCTGTCGGCCCGACGAGACGCGCGCCGAGGATCGTGAAGAAGCCGACGTTGGCCCCGATGTCGTAGAACACCGCGCCCGGTGCAAGCAGCCGGCGCAGCGCCTCCTGGACCGGCGGCTCGAGCGTGCCGCGCACGATCAGCCCGGCGTGCGCGTGGTCGAGCGGGAGGTCGGCCGTCGAGACATAGAGGAGGTGCGCGAGGCCGCCGGCGATCGGCACGGGAGCGCGCCCGTACCAGCCCGATGCCCGGTTCAGCAGCGCGCGCGAGGCACGTCCGGCGCGCACGCGCTCGGCAAGCTCAGCACGGCGATCCTCGGGCATACCCGTGATGAGATGGGTCGCGCCGTTGCGCAGGCGCCCCGTCAGCTCGTGGCGCAGATCGCGCAAGGTCCCGGGCATCGTCAGATGATCGCAGGGGGCGTGGAAGGTGGGGGAAGGGGCCCGGTCAGGAACTCACGGAAGGCCCTGGACGGCTCCCTTCCCCGCACCACACCACGACGACGCTCGGTGCGGCGCGTAACATGGCGCGGCACAGATGACGATCGACGCGGCCGCGGGCCAGGTCTCCACCGAGCGCTACGACGCCGTGCTGTTCGATCTCGACGGCGTGCTGACGAGCACCGCAACGCTCCACAACGCATGCTGGACGAGCGTGTTCGACACGTTCCTCGAGCACTGGTCGGCGACGACTGGCGTCAAGCAGGCACCGTTCGACCCCGACGCCGACTACCGGCGCTACGTCGACGGCAAGCCGCGCGCCGCGGGCGTTCGCGACTTCCTCGCCTCACGCGGGATCGAGCTGCCCGAGGCGCCACACGACGCCCCGCCCGGCGACGACAGCGTGCAAGCCGTTGCGAACGCCAAGCAGACGCTCGTCGCGCGCGAGCTCGCCGCCGGCAACGTCGCGGCCTTCCCCGGTTCTGTTGCGTGGGTGCACGCGCTGCTCGACGCGGGGATGCGCACCGCGGTCGTCTCCTCGAGCGAGAACTGCCGCCCGATCCTTGCCGCGGCCGGCATCGCCGACCTCTTCGAGACCGTCGTCGACGGCAGCGACGCGCGCGAGCTCGGCCTGCCCGGCAAGCCCGCGCCCGACATGTTCCTCGAGGCCGCCCGGCGGCTCGAGATCGCCCCCGCCCGCGCGGTCGTCGTCGAGGACGCGCTGGCCGGCGTCGAGGCCGGCCGTGCGGGCGACTTCGGTCTCGTGCTCGGCGTCGCCCGGCACGGCGACCAGGAGGCCCTGCACGCGCACGGCGCGGACATCGTCGTCACCGACCTCGAGGAGATGCTCGCATGAGCCTCAGGAACTCGCGCCTGGAGGCGCTGACCAGCATCCGTCAGGCGCGCACGACGCCAGCGATGAGCAGGGCGATCCCGATCGATCCGTGGCGGATCGTCTCGCGGCGCTTCTCGCTCGAGACGCCGGCCGAGGCCGAGACGCTGTTCGCGATCGCCAACGGCTACATGGGCATTCGCGGTGCGCACGACGAAGGCCTGCCGTCCAACGACCCGGGCTTCTTCCTCAACGGCTTCCACGAGACGTGGCCGATCCCGTACGGCGAGGCGGCGTTCGGCTTCGCGACGACGGGGCAGACGATCGTCAGTGCCCCCGACGGGTCGGTGATGCGCCTCTATGTCGACGAGGAGCCGCTCGTCCTGACGGAGTCCAAGCTGCTGCGCTACGAGCGCGTGCTCGACATGCGCTGCGGCGTCGTCGAGCGCAACGCGCGCTTCCGGACGGCGCGCGGTGCGGTCGTCGAGCTGCGCACCCAGCGCCTCGCGTCGCTGCACTGGCGACACCTCGCGGCGATCTCCTACGAGGTCACGCTCGTCTCGGGCATGGCCGAGCTCGCGATCGCATCCGAGCTCGTCACGCACCTGCCGCAGCCCAAGGGGGACGACGATCCGCGCGTCGGCGTGCGCATGGACGAGTCGGCACTCGCGCCCGTCAACCAGTTCTGCGACGAGACACGCGTGCTGCTCGAGCTGCGCACGCGCTCGAGCAACATGGGCCTGGCCTGCGGCATGGAGCACAGCATCGACACCGAGCTGCGTCACAGCATCGAGTCCAGCGTGCAGGAGGACGAGGGCCGCGTCGTCTTCTTCCTCGACGCCGAGCCGGGCGTGCCCGCGCGGGTGACGAAGCTGCTCGGCTATCACCACGCCGACCAGGCGCCCCCGGGCGACCTCGTGCGGCGTGTCAACCGCACGCTCGACCGTGCCGCCGGCGACGGCTTCGAGCGGATCGCCGAGGTCCAGCGCGAGCGCCTCGACGCGTTCTGGGAGCACTCGGACATCGAGATCGACGGCCCCGAGGACATCCAGCAGGCGGTCCGCTTCAACCTCTTCCAGATCCGCCAAGCCTCGGCCCGCGTCGAGGGCCATGGGATCGCCGCCAAGGGGCTCACCGGCCGCGGCTACGAGGGCCAGTACTTCTGGGATACGGAGATCTACGTGCTGCCGGTGCTGACGTACACGCAGCCGCACGTCGCCCGCCGGCTGCTGCACTTCCGCTACGAGATGCTCGACGCGGCCCGGCGCCGTGCGCGCCAGCTCGGCCATCGCGGCGCGCTGTTCCCGTGGCGCACGATCTCCGGCGAGGAGGCGTCCGCCTACTACGCGGCGGGCACCGCGCAGTACCACATCAACGCGGCGATCTCCTATGCCGTGCGCCAGTTCGTGCGCGTCACCGGCGACGAGGAGTTCATCGCTCGCGAGGGGGTCGAGATCCTCGTCGAGACGGCCCGCCTGTGGGCCGATCTGGGGTTCTTCTCGGCGCGCCGAGACGGGCAGTTCTGCATCCAGGGCGTCACCGGGCCGGACGAGTACTCGGCCGTCGTCGACAACAACGCCTACACGAACCTGATGGCGCGCGAGAACCTGGCGGCGGCCGCCGAGGGCCTCGACCTCCTGCGCGACACCGATCCCGACGCCTACGACCGCCTCGTCGCGCGCCTGCGGATCGGTCCCGACGAGCATGCCGAGTGGGAGCGCGCCGCGAACCAGATGTTCGTCCCCTACGACGAGCGCGCCGGCGTCCTGCTGCAGGACGAGCACTTCCTCAACCGCAAGCCGTGGGACTTTGAGCACACGCCGCTCGACAAGTATCCGCTGCTGCTGCATTACCACCCGCTGAACATCTACCGCCACCAGGTCATCAAGCAGACCGACGTCGTGCTCGCGACGTTCCTCGCCGGCGACCGCTTCTCGCTCGATGAGAAGCGCCGCGTGTTCGAGTACTACGACCCGCTGACGACCGGCGACTCGTCGCTCTCCTCGTGCGTCCAGAGCGTCATGGCAGCCGAGGTCGGCGATTACGAGGCGGCCTACGACTACTTCCTGCTGAGTGCCGCGGTCGACCTCGCGAACCTCGCCGGCAACGTGTCCGACGGCATTCACGTCGCGTCCTGCGGCGGCGTCTGGATGGCCCTCGTCAACGGTTTCGCGGGCCTGCGCGACATCGACGGCTACGACCTGCGCTTCACCCCACGCCTGCCGGCGGACTGGAAGCGGATGCGCTTCCGGCTGATCTTCCGCGGCAGCCGGCTCGAGGTCGAGATGACGCAGGAGGCGACGACGTATCGCCTGCTCGACGGCGCCCCGCTGACGCTCGTCAGCGACGGCGAGAGCTTCACGGTGTCGGGCGCCGAACCGGTCGTCGTCCCGGTCATCGCAGCCGCCGGCGAGGTTCCGCAGACCGCGTAGCGGCTCGCGCGCGGGCGGCGCGCCCGGGCGTTCTTCGTCTCTTCTTCGAAGAGGCTTCACAAACCCTGCGGGTCGGCTGGTGTGCTCGGACTCGGCCGCGTGATTGCGCGCCAGCCCTGCCGCTCGCAAACCGGAGACCGCCCGTGCCCGCAACGCGCCCCTCGCAGCAAGACCGCCCCGCCAGGCGCTCCAGCCGACCGATCCGCCCGGCCGTCGCCGGGATCGCCCTGCTGACGGCGCTGCTCACGCTCGCCGCCTGTGGCGGCGGCTCGAAGACGACGGGCACGACGACATCGGCCGCCGCGGCCTCGCAGCGCGGAACCGGCAGGCGCGGCGGATTCGGCTTCGCGCAGAATCCGAAGGTCCGCGCCTGCCTGCAGAAGCAGGGCGTCACGCTGCCCGTGCGCGGCACCGGCCGCGGCGGGCCGCGCAACGGCACCCAGCCGGGCGGCGCGAACGGGCGGCCGCCGTACGCACGGACCGGCCCGACCGGTACCGCCGGCGCGAGCGGGTCGACGGGTTCGACCAGCCCCAATGGGCGCTCCGGTGGCTTCCGCCGCGATCCCGCGCAGTTCGCCAAGCTGCAGGCGGCGATGAAGGCCTGCGGCGTGCAGATGCCCGCCCGGCCGTCTGGCAGCGGCCCGACGACGCCCAACGGCCCGCAGAACCAGCCGGCGCCGAGCGCCGGCACGAGCTGAGCGGCGGATCGGTGCCGCGCCGGCGAATCCAGGGTCGCGTCGCGGTGCCCGCTGTGATGGCGGTGATCGCCGGTGTAGGCGTCGCGGTCGCGATCACGAGCGTCGGCTCGAGCGCCGCCGCCGGCAGCCCCGAGCGCACGGTGACGGTGGCGCAGGGCGTGATCCAGTCGACCGTCAGCGGCAGCGGGAGCCTCGCTCCGGCCCGCGAGAGCGACCTCAGCTTCGGTGCCAGCGGCCAGGTCACGAAGGTCTACGTCAAGGCGGGCCAGCACGTCCGCAGCGGGCAGCTGCTCGCGACGATCGATCCGAGCAGCGCCGAGGTCGACGTCGCGCAGGCCCGGGCGACCTTGCAGTCGGCGCGCGACGCGCTGGCGAGTGCGCAGGCGGGGGGCACGACGAAGGCGAGCGCCCCGGCCGCGACGGCCGCGACCGTCAGCGCCCGCACGGCGGCAGCGCCGACGATCACGACCGTCGCGCTCACCGCCGGTGCAGCCGACGCGACGGACGCAACCCCCGACGCCGCGCCTGCGACCGCGGCGCCCGCGACGACCGCACCATCGTCGACGTACACGACGCCCGCTCCGGTCGCGACGCCCGCTCCCGCCGCCGCGCCGAAGACGGCGAAGGCTGCGCCGGCGGCGACGCGGGCCAAGACGACGACCGCGAAGCCGACGGCGAAGGCGAGCCCGAGCGCGTCGTCGTCGCGGTCGGCGAGCTCGGGCGGCGCTCGCAACTCGGCCGCCTCGTCGAGCGGCGGCGGCGCCAGCGCTGCGACATCGGTCGCGTCCGCGACGGCATCCGTCGAGAGCGCTGAGCTGAGCGTGCGCAAGGCAGAGCAGGCACTCGCCGAGACAAAGCTTCGGGCTCCGTTCACGGGCACGATCGCGACCGTCGACGGGGCGGTCGGTGACACGGTCGGCAGCGGCTCGAGCGCGTCGGCGTCATCCAACACGGCGGGCGCGGGCGGTACGGCCGCGACCGCGGGGAGTGACGCCGGCGCCGGCTCGGGATCCGGCTCCGCATCGGGCTCCGGATCCGGAGGCTTCATCACGCTGGCGCAGCTCAGTCGCTTCCAGATGGAGGTGTCGCTGAGCGAGTCGGACATCGGCAAGGTCAAGGTCGGCCAGGCCGCGACCGTGACCGTCAACGCCGACGCGGGCTCGCAGTTCGCCGCCCACGTTGCGAGCGTCGGCGTGCTCGCGAGCTCGAGCTCGACCTCGAGCAGCGGGGCGGTCAGCTATCCGGTCACGCTGCGGCTCGACCAGAGCGGCACGAAGCTGAAGGCGGGGATGAGCGCGACCGCCGACATCGTCGTGGCACAGGCGTCGGGCCTGACATTGCCGAGCCAGGCCCTGACGGGATCGACCGTGACCGTGGTCCGCGGCGGCAAACGCACGACCGCGCGCGTCCAGGCGGGCGTCGTCGGGGACAGCGCGACGCAGGTCCTCAGCGGCCTCAGCGCGGGCGACACGGTGGTCGTCCGCTCGGCCAGCGCGGCGGCCGGCGCGAGCGCTCGCAGCGCGGGATCCGGCCAGCAGGCTGCTGGCGGACTCGGCGGCGGGGCTGCCGGCGCCTTCGGCGGCGCGACCGCGACGCGCGGCGGCTTCGGTGGTGGCGGCGGATTCGCGGGCGGCGGCGCGCGTCTCAGGGGCGGTCCGTGACGACGTCGCCGGCGCGTCCGCGGCCCGCCGTCATCGACGTGCGCGCGGTGCGGCGCGTCTACGAGGTCTCGGACAGCATCACCGTGCGCGCGCTCGACGACGTCTCGCTGCGGATTGAGGCGGGCGAGTTCGTCGCGATCATGGGCACGTCGGGAAGCGGCAAGTCGACGCTCATGAACATCCTCGGCTGCCTCGATGCACCGACGGACGGTCGCTACCTGCTCGACGGCGTCGACGTGCGCGACATCGCCGAGGACGATCTCGCCGACCTGCGCAACCGCAAGATCGGCTTCGTCTTCCAGAGCTTCAACCTCGTCCCGCGCACGAGCGCGCTCGGCAACGTCGAGCTGCCGCTGTCCTACGCCGGCGTCCCGCGTGCGGACCGGCGCCGGCGGGCGATCGCCGCGCTGCAGGCCGTCGGGATGGGCGACCGGCTCGATCATGAGCCGTCCGAGCTGTCCGGCGGCCAGCAGCAGCGCGCGGCGGTCGCGCGCGCGCTCGTCACGAACCCGGCGCTGATCCTTGCCGATGAGCCGACGGGCAACCTCGATTCGCGCGCGACCGACGACGTGCTCGCGATCTTCGCGCGCCTGCATGCGGCCGGGCGGACGATCGTCCTGATCACCCACGAGCCTGAGGTCGCCGAGCGCGCAGGGCGGGTCGTGCGCCTCGCCGACGGCCGCGTGCTGGAGGATCGACCGGTCGGTCCGCGCGGAGCGCGAGCGGCATGACACGCGCAGAGACGCTGCGGATCGCACTGGCCGGGATCAGCGCCAACAAGCTGCGCTCGGGGCTGACGATCCTCGGGATGACGATCGGCGTCGCCGCCGTGATCCTGCTCGTCGCAGTCGGCAACGGCTCCAAGAAGCAGGTCCAGGCCGGCATCGATGCGCTTGGATCGAACGTGCTCATCGTCCAGTCGCAGTTCGGCGGTGCCGGGCCCGGGGGCTTTCGCCGCGGCGGCGGAGCCGGCGTGCAGCTCGACACGAAGGACGTCGCGGCACTCCAGGACACGTTTGACGCGCCCGACGTCAAGAGCGCCGCCCCCGTGCTGAACGCGGCCAGCGCGACCCTCGTCAGCGGTTCGACGAGCTACTCGCCGTCCTCGTTCGTCGGCACGACGCCGGCTTACGCGCAGGCGCGCGACTACGCGATCGCCGACGGTGCGATGTTCACGACGCAGGACGTCACGAAGCATCATCGCGTCGTCGTCATCGGGCCGACGGTGGCGTCGAATCTGTTCAGCGGGACGGACCCGGTCGGTCAGTCGCTGCGCGTCGGCGGCGAGAGCTTCCAGGTCGTCGGCGTGACGAAGGCGAAAGGATCGAACGGCATCCAGGACCAGGACGACGTCGTGCTCGCGCCGCTGACCGCCGTGCAGGACGCGATCAGCGGCTACGGCGCGTTGAGCAGCATCGTCGTGCAGGCGACGTCGAGCTCGAGCCTCGACGCCGCGCAGGCCGAGGTCACGTCGATCCTCAGCACCCGCCACGACGTCAGCGACCCGACAAACCCAGGCTTTCAGGTCACCAACCAGGGAGCTGTCCGCGATGCCTCCGACGCCTCGACGAAGGTCTTCACGACGCTGCTCGGCGCGGTCGCGGCGATCTCGCTGCTCGTCGGCGGGATCGGCGTGATGAACATCATGCTCGTCAGCGTCACCGAGCGCACGCGCGAAATCGGGATCCGCAAGGCGATCGGCGCGCGCCGTGCCGACATCCTCACGCAGTTCCTCACCGAGGCCGTGCTCGTCTCGCTCTTCGGCGGGCTCGTCGGCGTCGCGCTCGGGGTCGTCGCAAGCCGCTTCGACGTCGCCGGCGTGAGGCCCGTGATCGCTCTTCCGTCGGTGTTCCTCGCGTTCGGATCGGCGCTGCTCTGCGGCCTGTTCTTCGGCACGTACCCGGCGGCGCGCGCCGCGCGCCTGCGACCGATCGACGCGTTGCGCTTCGAATGACTCCTTCCCCCGACCATCCCGAACCTGGAGCCGACATGCCCGACCGATCCTCTGCCCGGGACCGCGACGCCGTCGCACCCGGCGCCCCGTCGAGCAACGAAGACAGCTGGGCGCCCGAGCTCTTCGACGATCCGCCGATCACGCCGCGAGCGCGGCGCCGGCTCGTCACGCCGGTGACCGTCGGCCTCGGCGCGATCCTGCTCGCGACAGCCGGGTTCATCGGCGGCGTGGAGGTCCAGAAGAACCAGCAGGGCAGCGGTGGTGGCGCTCAGCGCGCCGCGCTTGCGGGCGTCGGGGGCGCGGGTGCGGCGGGTGCCGCCGCCGGTGCGGCGGGCGCGCGTGGCGTCGGCGGTCGTGCCGGCGCAGGCGCGGCCGCGGGCGGTGGCGCAGCGGCCGGCGGCCAGGCGCAGGGCGACACGACGTTCGGCTCGGTAGCCGACAAGAAGGGCAGCTCGCTCTACGTCCAGGGCGCCGACGGCACGACGGTGCGCGTGAAGACGAACGCGCAGTCGAAGGTGACGCGCAACGCCGCGGCGAGCTCGCGCGGGATCTATCCGGGCGACACCGTCGTCGTGCAGGGCACGAAGGCCAAGGACGGCAGCATCGTCGCGACGCAGATCACCGCGACGGCGAAGTCGGCCGCAGGCAGCGGCGGAGGCTTCGGAGGTGGCGGCTTCGGTGGCGGCGGCTTCCGCCGGGGGTTCGGCGGTGGTGGTGCGGCCGGTGGTGGCGCGGCCGGGGCGAGCGCGACCGCCGGCGGCTGAGCCCGCGCCCGAGCGCGCTCGAGCTCAGGAGGACGAGATGACCGGCGCCGTCGCGGCGCCCGATTTCGGCGCCGGGCTCGGCCCGGGCACCGGACGGTCGGCGACGAGCGTGAGCCGGAACAGCGCTCCGCCGCCGACAGCCTCCTCAACGCCGATCGTCCCGCCGTGGGACTCCGCGACCTGGCGCACGATCGCCAGCCCGAGCCCTGACCCCGGGCGCCCGCGCGCGCCCGAGCCGCGGTAGAAGCGGTCGAACACATGCGGGCGCTCGTCCTCGGGGATCCCGGGCCCGCGATCGCGCACGATCAGCTCGCCGCGGCGCAGCAGGACGTCGACGACGGTGCCGTCGGGTGCGTGCTTGGCCGCGTTGTCAAGCAGGTTGTCGACGGCGCGGCCGAGGCGCTCGGGCAGGCCCTCGACGATCGTCGGCTCGAGCTCGGTGCGGAACGTCGTCTGCGGGCGGCGGCGGCGGGCGCGCGCGACGGCCTCCGTGACGAGGGCGTCGAGCTGCACGTCGTCGACGCCTGCCAGCGGCTCGTCACCACGCGCGAGCTCGATCACGTCGGTGATCAGCGCGGTCAGCTCCTCGGTCTCCGCGCGGACGTCTTCGAGCAGGCGCCGGCGATCGTCGCCGGCGAGGTCGCCGCCCTCGGCGAGCAGCACCTCGATGTTCGTGCGCAGCGCCGTGACCGGGGTACGTAGCTCGTGCGATGCGTCGGCGACGAGCTGGCGCTGCGAATGGACGGACTGGTCGAGCGCAGCCCTCGAGCCCTCGAGCGCTTCGAGCATCGCGTTGAAGCGCCCTGCCATCTGGCCGACCTCGTCGTCGCTGCGGACCTCGATCCGGCGGCCGAGGTCGTCGGTCTCCGTGATGTGCACCGCGGCCGCGGTGAGCTCGCTGACCGGCTGGATCACCTGGCGCCCGAACAGCCGCCCGAAGAACGCCGCCAGCATCGTGCCGCCGGCGCAGAGGATCGCCAGCACGAGCCGCAGGCGGTTGAGCGTCGCGTCGACGTTCGAGAGGCTGCGCGCGAGCTGCACCGCGCCGCCGTCGGGGAAGGCGACCGTCAGCACCCGCAGGTGCACGCCGTCGCTGCGGATGTCACGCAGCAGCGCCGCCTTCGTGCCCGCCGCGACTGCGCGGTCCTGCGCGTCGACCGGCACCGCGAGATCGCCCTCGGCGCGGAACAGCACGCTGCCATCGGAGCTGATCAGCTGCAGCGGGCCGCTCGAGCCGCCCGCCCGCACGGAGGGAGCGGGGATCTGGTAGCCCAGCGACGGCCCGAAGTCGACGCCGCGGGCGATCCGCTGGACCTGCGTGTACTGCGCCGCGAGCGCGTTGTCGACCTGGCTGCGCAGCTCGTTGCGCAGGACGAGGTAGGCGACGAGCGAGACGAGCACGACGGTCACGCCGACCGTCACCGCAGCGAGCAGCGTGAGCCGGTGACGCAGCGCCATCATCGCGGGCGCCCGCTCATGGATCGCGCAGCACGTAGCCGACGCCGCGCACGGTGTGCAGCAGGCGCCGCTCGCCGCCGTCCTCGGTCTTGCGCCGCAGGTAGCCGATGTAGACCCCGAGCGCGTTGGAGGTGGCGCCGAAGTCATAGCCCCAGACGCGCTCGAAGAGCGTCGAGCGCGTCAGGACCTGGCGCGGGTGCTCGAGGAACAGCTCGAGCAGCGAGAACTCGGTCTTCGACAGCTCGATCGGGCGCTCGCCACGCCGCACCTGGTGTGCCGAGCGGTCCAGCACGAGGTCGGCGAACGCGAGCGTCGGGCCGCCCGGGTCGATCCTGCGCAGCAGTGCCCGCAGGCGCGCGTTGAGCTCGCGCAGCGCGAACGGCTTGACGAGGTAGTCGTCGGCGCCCGCGTCGAGCCCCTCGACGCGGTCGTCGACGGCATCGCGCGCCGTGAGCATGAGGACCGGCGTGCGGTCGCCGGCGGCGCGCAGCCGGCGACAGACCTCGAGGCCGTCGACGCGCGGCATCATGACGTCGAGCACGATCGCATCGACGGTGCCCTCGGCGAGCACGTCGAGCGCCTGCTGGCCGTCCTGCGCGAGCAGGACGTCGTGGCGCTCGAGTGCGAGCGCGCGCTGCAGCGCGGCGCGTACGCCCGGCTCATCGTCGACCACGAGGACCTTCATCGCTCACACGCTCCTTGGCACAGCACAGCACGGCCGGATAAGAGCCTACGAAGTGCCGCCCCTGAGCCGCGGTATGTGACGATGGCGCCGCGATGCGCTACGTCGACCATCTCGAGCGCCATTGGCCCGATAGCGCCCACGAGGACATCGCCTCGGCGCGTCCGCGCGTCGCGCAGCTGCTGCCCGGCTTCGTGGTGCGGCGGATCGCTCCCGCCGGCCCTGGCCGGCCCTGGGTGTACGCGACGGTCGGCGCCGCCGCGACGGCCGCCGCCGGCGAGGACGGCGCGGAGTACGTCCTGCTCGCACCGGCGGCGGATCCCGTTCTCGTCGAGATGCTCGCTGCGCTCGCGTCGGTCAACGCCGATCCCGCCACGCGGCTCGGGGTCGGCAGCGTCATCACGCTCGGCCGTCCGTGGACCGCGGGCTCGCCGGCCGACCAGCTGCTCGTGCTCCCGCCCTACGTGTTCGGGCCCGGATTCGAGCGCTGCGAGCTCGACGATGGGCGCCGCATCGTCGTGCTGTGGCTCGTACCGATCACCGCCGCCGAGGCGCGCTTCGTGCGCCAGCAGGGCTACAAGGCCTTCGAGGAGCTGATGGAGCGCCACGCGGCGAACCTCGTCGATCCGGCCCGGCCGTCGATCGTGTAGCGGCGCTGCGCGCCTGGTTACGAGATCGGCTTGGCGCCGGCCGACAGCTGGGTGACCGTCAGCACCATCTTGCGTGAGCACGTGTCGGGCCCGTTGGGCAGATCCGGCCGCAGGTGAAAGAGCGTGTAGCGCTCGAGCGTCATGACCGGCGGGCCGACCGCGTCGACGGGCTTGCGCCAGTCGTTGTCGACGAGCACGTAGTCGGCCCGGCGCGAGATCGGGACGTGCGGGTAGCTCGTGCCGAGCACGGGCTTCTGCGAGCACAGCGGCTGGCCCGCGAGCAGGATCCCGGCCCAGAGCTGACGGCCGTCCGCCGGCATGTCGAGGCGCAGCGTCGCGGTCGGCGGCAGGCGGGCATCGACCGCCCGCAGCGCGAGCAGGCTTTTGGGCAGCTGATCGAACGTCGTGCCGATCTGATGCGCCGCGCCGGTGCGCGTCGCCCCGACGAGGAAGATCATCGCGACGATCGTGACCCAGGTCCATCGCAGGCGCGCGAGCCCGGCCACGCCGAGCGTCACGGCAAGCGGCGCGACGAACGCGAGCGCCTTGAAGTGGAAGTACCACCCGTATTCGCGCGGGCGGAAGTACAGCGCGCAGAGGATCCCGAAGATCACGACGCCGCCGAGTCCCCAGCGCAGCTCGCGCGGGGCGGCGCGCAGCGCCAGCACGAGCCCGACGCCGAGCAGGATCATCCCCGGCAGCGCCGTTGCAGCGGAGTCGAAGCCGAGGAAGAAGCGCTCGGGGAAGAACCCGGTCAGGTCGCCGCCCCAGTTGACAAGTGAGTGGCCCGGCAGCAGCACGCGCAGCGAGACCGAGACCTTCTCGAGCACGCCCTGCAACGGCAGCAGCAGCAAGAAGAAGAGCGGGATGATCCAGAGCAGGTTCTTCTTGTTGCGCAGGCGCGGGATGCGCAGCAGCGAGCGTCCCTGGCGGCGGCGCTCGAAGCCCCAGAAGATGATCGCCGCGATCAGCGGGACGGGCATCGCGAGCGGGTAGGCGAAGACGAGCACGCCGAGGAACGACGCGAACAGCAGCAGCCCGCCGCGCGATCGTCGCCGGACGGCGTACCACGCGAGCACGATCGAGAACGACAGCGCCATGTAGCCCCACGTCTGGTTGAAGTAGGGATGCATCCCGGTGAAGAGGGCGATGCGATTGAGCCCCACGAGCCCCATCGCGCCGGCTGCGGCCCACGCGCTCGCTCCCAGCAGCTCGCGTGCGAGCAGCCAGAAGCCGAGCGCGCCGAGCGCGAGCAGCGCCGCCTGCAGCGTCGCGAGCACCTTGTAGGGCTCCATCCCGGCGAGCCGCGCGACGGCGCCGAAGGCGAGGTAGATCGGCGGCTTGGAGCGCCACACGAGCGGCACGCGGTCGACCGGCTCGTCGATCGCGACGGCGTTTGGCGCATGGCGCTGCAGGAACGTCGCGGTGCCGACGGCGAGGTGCGCATCCGACCCGTTGCCGATCACCGTCGCGAAGCCGCTGCGGAACATCGGGATCAGCGCGATCGCGCCGATCAGGACCGCCAGGTAGAGCGGGACGAGCAGCGTGCGCCACGACGTTGCGACGCCCGCCTCTCGCGCGGAGCGTGCGAGCGGGAGGCCGGGGTCGCGGCGCCAGGCGTAGGCCCCGAGCCCGAGCCCGGCGGCGAGCACGAGCCCGAGGGCGATGTTGAAGGGAACGAACGCGTAGACGAGCAACGCCAGCTCGAGCGCCGCGCCGACGGCGCCGACGGGCAGCACCCACACGAGCTCGTGGCGGCGCAGCCCGGCCGGCAGGAAGAGGCGGGTCGGCGCGAATCCGACGATCGTGAACAGGACGAGGCAGGCGATCGCGACATGCGCCGCATCGGCGAGCCCGCCGCGGCCCTTGACACCAGCCGAGGTCGCGAGCCCGAGCGCGATCGACCCCGCGACGGCGACGCCGAGCCAGGCCAGCCAGCGCTGCGTCCTCGCGGTCAGCGGTCGTCGTGGCGGTGGCGCGCCTGCGCCATCACCCGGTGCAGGAACACCGGGTTGCCCACCAGGTAGCGCCTCCACATCCGCTTCGGCTCGATCGCCAGTCTGAAGATCCATTCCAGTCCATTGTCGGACAACGAGGCAGGGGCGCGCGGAACTCGTCCCGAGACGAAGTCGAACAGCGCCCCGACGCTCCACAGCACATCACAGTTCAGCCGATCGACCGTACGCTGCGCCCAGATCTCCTGCTTCGGCGTCCCCATGCCGACGAGCAGGATGTCGGGCTTGCGTGCGTTGATGTCCTCGATGACGCGCTCGTCGTGTCCGGAGCCGATCTCAAAGAAGCCGTGGTGCGTGCCGACGATGCGCAGCTTCGGGTGCGCGCGGCGCAGTCGCTGGCCGGCCTGGGCGGCGACGCCGGGGTCG
Organism: Solirubrobacteraceae bacterium; assembly: GCA_036271655.1. Lineage (GTDB taxonomy): Bacteria > Actinomycetota > Thermoleophilia > Solirubrobacterales > Solirubrobacteraceae > CADCVQ01. Next base: position 51,546 of record DATBAE010000020.1, on the reverse strand, counting down.
CAGCCCAGCAGATACAGCGAGCGGTCCTGCTGCTCGCAGAGGGACGCGAGGTCCCAGATCCAGTCCGCGCCGGTCATCCGATGCGGGATCTCGGCGCTCAACGCCTTCGCTGCCAGCCGGACGCCGTAGCCGTCGCAGTAGACGAGGTCTGCGCCCTCGAGCGCCTCGAGCAGCGCGGGGTCCTCGCGCGACTGGTTGAGCACGTGCGCGTTGACATACATGACGCGCTTCGTCGGCTCGTCGCCGCCGACCCAGCCGACGATCCGCTGCAGCAGCTCGTCCGGATGGCCGAGCTCGATCGGAAGCTCGAAGATCCTGGACTGGCGCGGCTCTGACGATGCGGTGGCAGCTTCCATGGCCTCAGGCATTGACGCTCACGATGCTACCTGCGCGGAGGGCGCGGGCTTGCGCCAGACGAACAGATGACCACGCGCCTCACCCTGCAGGCCAAGCTCCGCGACCGCCTGCGTCACGCCGGGATAGGCGTCGTCGGCGTAGTCGTGAAAGCCGATCACGCCGCCGGGCTCGAGCGCCGGCTCCCAGGTGCGGAACGTCGCCATCGTCTCCTCGAGTTCGTGCGACGAGTCGATGAAGACGGCGTCGACGGGCGGCGGATCCGCCGGACCCAGCCCGCCGGGGCGGTCGTGCAGATGCACGCGCTCGCGGTCCTGCGCCGTCAGCAGAGCGAGGTAGCGCTCGCGCTCGGGGTGCGCCTCGACGTCCCACGAATGCACTTCGCGGCCCGGCTGGGCAAGCGTCAGGCAGCAGGTCGTCCATGCGGCGGCGGTGCCGATCTCGGCGATCCGCCGCGCGCCGCCGAGCGCGTCGAGCAGGACGCGCAGCTCGGCGGGGCGGCAGGCGACGTCGATGCTCCACGTGTCGTGCTCGCTCCGCGCGGCGCGCAGCGCCCGCAGCCAGAAGCTCGCGACGGGTCGCGGCAGGCGGGCGAGGCTCGCCGTCTGCAGCGCCAGGCGCTGGGCGCGCTGCGCCGCCGAGCGGTGGTCGTCGGCGCGAAAGAGATCGAGGCGGCCGCGGCCCATCGGCTGAGCATATGCGCGGGCGCCGGACGCCGCCGCGCTGTGGGGTGTGCGCTCGTACACCCGTCCGTCGAGGTGAGCGTGGACGCATGCGACGAGCGGCCGCCGCGACCGGGCGTGAGATCGTTCAGCGCGTGCCGACCGTCGCCATCGATGCCCGCGACGCCTTCGACCCGCAGCTGCGCGGGTGGGGGCGCTACGTCCGCGAGCTGATCGACGCGCTGCCGCAGCGCCCGGGGATCGACTTCCAGATCATCTCGCGCGGTGGCCGCGGCCCCGAGCTGCTGTTCGAGCAGGTCGGACTGCCCGTGCGGCTGCGGCGCGGGCACGCGGACGTCGTGCACGCTCCGAACTGTTTTCTGCCGCTCGTCCGGCCCTGTCCGGGCGTCGTCACGATCCACGACCTCGCATTCGAGGTCTTCCCCGACGACTTCTCGGCGCGGACGGGCTGGAAGTACCGCACCTTCGCCGCCCGCGCGGCGCGCTCGGCGCAGCGCGTGATCTGCGTGTCGCACTACACCGCGCAGGACGTCGTGCAGCGCTATGGCGTCGACGAGGCGCGCGTACGGGTGATTCCGAACGCGCCCTCGCTGCCGATCGGCGACCAGCCGCCGGAAGGTGAGGGGCCGTACCTGCTCGCCGTCGGCGACCTGCGCCCGAAGAAGAACCTGCTGCGGCTCGTCGAGGCGTTCCGGGCGCTGCGTGCGGGCGGGCTCGAGCACGAGCTCGTCCTCGCCGGCGTCGACAGCGGCGAGCAGGCCGAGCGCGTGCGGGAGGCGGCGGGCGGCGAGCCCGTGCGGCTGACCGGCTACCTCTCCGACGGGCGCCTCGACGCGCTGATGCGCGGCGCCGACGCGCTTGTGCATCCCTCGCTGTACGAGGGCTTCGGGCTCGTCATCGTCGAGGCGATGGCGCGCGGCGTTGCCGTCGTCGCGGCCCGCGCGACGGCGCTGCCGGAGACCGGAGGCGACGCGGCCGAGTACTTCGACCCGCTCGACGCCGGCGACATCGCGGTGGCGATCCGGCGCGTCGTCGGCGATCGCGAGCGCCACGCCGAGCTCGTGCGCCGCGGCCGCGAGCGTGCCGCGCGGCTGTCGTGGGCCGACAGCGCCGCGCGCACCGTCGGTGTCTACGAGGAGCTCCTGTGACGCTGTGCGCCGGCCGTCGGGTGCCACGCGGTTCCGGGCGGCAGCGGGCGCGATGAGCGAGGCCAAGCCGAGCACGACGATCCTCGTTTTGAGCGTCGACGAGGCACCCCTCCTCGTGCACTCGCTGCCCGCGGCCGTCGCGCAACCGGGTGCGCACGTCGTCGTCATCGACAACGCGAGCACCGACGAGACGCGCACGGTCGCGGAGTCCTGTGGCGCACGCGTCATCGGCCTGGGCAAGCGGCTGTCGTACGCGGCGGCGATCAACGCCGGCATCGTGGGGAGCGAGGGCGAGGCCGTGCTCCTGCTGAACGCCGACTGCGTGCTCGACACCGGCTTTCTCGCGGCCGCCAGGCCGCGGCTGGACCAGGGCGGGGTGGGCTCGGTCGCGCCGCGCCTGATCCGTGCCTCGGGGATGGAGGCCGCCGATCGGCTCGATCGGCTCGACGCCGCCGGGATGGTGATCGACCGGCGGCGCAAGAACACGCTCGTCGGCCACAACGAGCCCGTGACCGGCTACCTCCAGGCTGCCGAGGTCTTCGGTGGCGACGGCGCATGCGTGCTCTACCGGCGTGAGGTGCTCGACGCCTGCGCGGTCGGCGGCGAGGTGTTCGACGAGGACCTCGAGCTCTGGGCGTCCGACGTCGATCTCGCATGGCGTGCCCGGCTGCTCGGCTGGCGCTGCATGTACGAGCCGCGGGCCGTCGCCTGGCACATGCGCTTCTACTCGCCGACGACGCGGTCGGGGCTGCCCGAGGCGCACCGCCGGCTGCAGTTCCGCAACCGCCTGCTGATGATGGCCAAGAACGATTCGTGGGCCGATCTGCGCGGCGACCTGCACCGGATCGCGTTCTACGAGGTGCTCGCGCTCGGCCACGTGATTCTGCGCGAGCGCCACCTCCTGCGCGCCTACGGCGCCGCGCTGCGCGCGCTGCCGGCGACTCGCCGCCGGCGGGCGGTCGTCCAGGCGACGCGCTCGCAGGGCGCGCGGGCGCCGTTCGGGCTGCGCGCGCCGCGCTGAGCGAGCGCCGGGCTTCGGGCTCAGCCCTCCTGCTCTGTCGGCCGGATCAGGACCTCGTTGATCGCGACTCGCCGGGGCCGGCTGACGATGTAGCCGATCGCGTCGGCGATGTCGTCAGCTTCGAGGCGCTCGACGTCGGCGAAGCGCCCCATCATCTGCTCGCGGATCTCGTCGCGCATGTGGTCCGGCAGCTCGGTCAGGACGGCGCCCGGCTCGACGAGCGAGACGCGGACGTGGCGTCCCGTGACCTCCTGGCGCAGCGACTCACTGAACGCCCCGACGCCGTGCTTCGTGAGGTTGTAGACGCCGGAGTTGCGGCGCGCGACCCGGCCCGCGACCGAGCTGATGTTCACGAGATCGGCGACGCGTCGCGGACCCTGCTCGGCGGACTTGAGCAGGTGCGGGATCGCGGCGTGCGCGACGTAGAGCAGGCCCTGGAGGTTGAGCGCGACCATCCGGTCCCATTCCTCGACGGGCGCGCCGACGATCGGCCCGAGCAGCATCACGCCGGCGTTGTTGACGACGGTGTCCAGCCGCCCGAGCTGCGCGACCGTCTCGGCGACGCACCGCCGGGCCTGCGCGGCATCGGTCACGTCGGTCTCGATCGCGATCGCGCTCCCACCGGCGTCGGTGATCTCCTGCGCGAGGGCTTCGAGCCGGTCCTTGCGCCGCGCGCCGAGCGCCACCGCCGCGCCACGTAGCGCCAGCTCGCGCGCCGTCGCCGCGCCGATCCCGCTGCTGGCGCCGGTCACGAGCGCCACGGTTCCATCAAGTCGTTCTGTCATGCCCCCAGCATGCCCGCTGGGCGCCCGTTATCCACGGGTTCGCGCGGCCGCGAAGATCTCGGCGATCGCGGGATCCATGTAGTAGTCGGTCCCGCCGTCGGCGCGACCCTGCGTGGCGATCGGCAGCTCGCGGCCGAGCTTGCGCGAGTAGCGCCCCGGCCAGGCGAGGATGCCGGCGACGCCGTGAGCGCCCTTCTCGAGACCCAGCCGAGCCGCGATCTCGTTGCCGGCGACGGGCTCACCGGGCGCGTCGATGAGGAGATCGAACAGCGCCCGAGCAGGCTCGGCGAGCTTGCGGTACAGCCAGGCGGACTCCTCCGCGTCGGCCGCCGACCAGCCGACCGGATCGGCGAAGTGCCGCCCCGGTCCGCCGAAGTCCGGTCCGCCGAAGTCCGGTCCGCCGCGGCCCCCGGGGCGGCCGCGGCGCGGCGGACCGCCGGCCTCGGCCGCGAGGAAGCTCGCGAACCAGACGTAGAACTCCGGCACGCGCTCCTCGGGGACCGCGACGGTGATCTGCTTGTCGGCCATCAGGCCGTCTGCGGCTCGCCGTCGGCGGCGGCGGGCGTCTCGGCATGCCGGTGATGGGGCCCGCAGTGGCGTCCGTGCTCATGTCCGTGTCCGTGTCCGCGGCCGGGGCCACGGCCGCGTCCGCGGCGTCCGCTGGGTCCTGCGAGGAAGCGTCCGTAGAACGCGTAGAACTCCGCGACCCGGTCCTCGGGAACATCGATGGTGATCTGCTTGTCCTGCGTGGTAGTGGGCTCGACAGTCATGTGTCGGTACCCCTTTCGTTTGCTTACGCCAACCACTATACACAAGTAAATACTTAAGTAAGGGGGGGGGGTCCGGTCGCCGCAGGAGGCCGGAGGTCTGGCGCGTTGCGTCCCATATATGGACGCTTCGGACCACACCCTCCCGATCTTGCGCGCCCGGGGTGCGGCTGGGCACCGTCACCAGGAGCGCGTCAGCCCGCCGTCGACGAGCAGCGACTGCCCCGTCACGTAGCCCGCGGCGGCCGAGCAGAGGAAGACGGCCGCTGCGGCGACCTCGTCCGGCTGGCCCAGCCGCGCCGCCGGAACCTCGTCGCGCGCAGCCGCCTCGGCGAGCTCCAGGCCGCCGTAGCCCTCGCTGAGCCGGTCGGTGGCGATGCGTCCCGGCAGGACCGCGTTGAACGTGACGCCGTCCGCTGCCGACTCGCGCGCGAGCAGCTTCATCGCCGCGAGCAGCCCAGGCCGGTTGGCGTTGGACAGCTGCAGCCCCGCCAGCGGCTCGCGCGCGCTGCTCGAGGAGACGGCGAGCACACGGCCGAACCGACGCTCGCGCATCCCGGGCACGACGCGCCGCATGACCAGCATCGGGGAGACGACCAGCGTGCGATGCGCCGTCTCCCACTGCTGCGCGGTGAATGCGAGCGGGTCGTCGCTGCGCGGCGGGCCACCGGTGTTCGCGACGTAGATGTCGATCGGCCCAAGGGCGGCCTCGATGTCGTCGACAAGCGGATCGATCGCGTCGAGGTCGGCGCTGTCGAACGCGTACCGTGACGTCCGCGATGCGCGCGCCACCCGTGCGCCCTCGGCTTCCAGTGCGTCGGCGATCGCACGGCCGATCCCGCGCGACGCGCCGGTCACGAGCGCGACCCGGCCGCGCAGGCCGAGGTCCACCGTGTCAGTCCTCGGAGGGTGCCGCGGGTGCCCGAGCGACGATCGCCATGCGATCGCGGAAATCCGGCGCCCACATGCGATCGACGATGCGCGCGCTCCTGGCGCCGCGCACGAGCGCCCGCGCCAGCGGCGGCGAGTAACCACCCACGCGCTCGAGGTAGTAGCGGACGCTGAAGGCCTTCGGCGCCGTCGCGATCTCGAGCACCGTCCAGCCGCGGCGCTCGAGCAGCGTCCGCAGCGAGCCGCGCGTGAAGAACTGCACATGCGTCGGGATCACCGACCACCAGCGGGCGCGCATACCGCGCGCCACGAGGCTGCCGGCGTCGGGCAGCGCCATCCAGACGATGCCGCCCGGCCGCAGCAGCTCCGCCATCCGGTCGAGCGCCTCGCCGGGCCGGGGCAGGTGCTCGATGACGTCGCCCATCACGATCGCGTCGTAGTGGTGTGACGGCAACTCGGTCTTGAAGAGGTCGCCGGTGCGCACGTCGAGCCCGAGGCGGTCACGCGCATAGGCCGACGCGAACGCGGACGGCTCGACGCCGGTCACCGACCAGCCGCGCTCCTGTGCCTCGGACAGCAAGAAGCCGACCCAGCAGCCGAGGTCGAGCAGCCTGCGTTGCCGCGGCCCGCCGTTCGTCGGCGGGATCGGGATCGGCGTCAGCTGCGCCTCGATCTGATCCAAAGCGCGGCGGGCGGTGGCGCGCTGACCGGCCTCCTCGGCGACGTAGTCCTCCGAGGCGGCGTCGGCGTAGGCGCTCTCGAGCACCGCGTCGGCCGGCATCGGCTCGGTCTGGCGATGGCCGCACGTCGTGCAGCGGACGATGTCGGCCAGTGCCGTGCCGAAACGATCGGTCGATGGGATGAGGCCGTCCGGGCCGGCGTCGCCGGCCACCTTGAGGTGCGGCACGAGCCCGGACGCGCCACAGGCGGCACAGCGCGGCACAGTGCGGGCAGCGTAGATGGTCGACGCCGTGCGCTGCGTGCCGTGTGCGTCGCACATCCGTCCGCCGGGACCCGTTCGCGGAGGCCGCAGGCGCACGCCGCCGCTGCCCCGCCGTCTACGATCAGCAGGTGGCCGAACGGCATCTGGCCCTGTTGAGCATCGTGGCGCCGATGCTCGACGAGGAGGGGACCGCGCGCCTCTTCTACGAGCGCGTGCGCACGGCCGTCGACGGGCTGCCGTGGGAGCTGATCATCGTTGACGACGGCTCCACCGATGACACTCCGCGGATCCTCGGGGAGATCGCCGCCGCCGACAAGCGCCTGCGGATCGTCTCGCTGTCGCGCAACTTCGGCCACCAGACTGCGATCACAGCCGGGCTGGACCATGCGCGGGGCGACGCCGTCGTGATGATCGACGCCGATCTGCAGGACCCGCCCGAGCTGATCCCGACGATGATCGAGCACTGGCACGCGGGCTCGGACGTCGTCTACGCGACGCGCATCGAGCGTGAGGGCGAGTCGGCCTTCAAGCTGAAGACCGCGGAGCTCTTCTACCGGATCATCGGACGCCTCTCCGACGTGCCGCTGGTCGCGAACGCCGGCGACTTCCGCCTGCTGGACCGGGTCGCGCTCGACGCGCTGCTGACGATGCGCGAGCGCAATCGCTATCTGCGCGGGATGACATCGTGGGTCGGCTTCACGCAGACGGCGCTGCCGTACAACCGCGATGCGCGTCACGCCGGCACGACGAAGTACCCGATCCGCAAGATGCTGCGCTTCGCGCTCGACGCGATCGCGTCGTTCTCGCACGTGCCGCTGCAGATCGCGACGGTCGCCGGGTTCGCCTGCGCGATGCTCGCCTTCCTGGCGATCCCGGTCGCGATCGTCTTCCGGATCTTCGGCGCCTTCGTCCCCGGCGTGACGACGACCGTCGTCGCGGTGCTACTGCTCGGCGGCATCCAGCTGATGGCGATCGGGATGATCGGCGAGTACGTCGGACGGATCTACGACGAGGTCAAGCGCCGGCCCCTGTATGTCGTGCGCGAGCGGACCAACCTGGTCGCAGCCGAAGATGAGCGCGAGACCAGCTCCGTCTAGCGGTGACGGCAGCGGCAGCGGCAGCGGACGGCAGCGGGCGCTGACGGCGCTCGGGGCGGCGTTCTCGGTCGCCTGCCTCGTCGCACTCGTCGTCTGGGCCTCGCACGAGCGGGCGCCGACGTTCCCCAGCTCGCCCGGCTCGATCGCGGAGCTCGCCGCCGCGGTCGGCTTCTACCTCGCGGGCTGCGCCGTGCGCGCCGAGCGCTGGTATGAGCTGCTGCGCTACAACGGCGCGCGTGCGCGCCGGACGGACGCCTACGGCCTGCTCGCGGTCGGCAACTTCGGCAACAACATCCTGCCGGCGCGCGCCGGCGATGCGCTGCGCGTCGTCCTGATCGTGCCGCGCGCGCAGACCGATGCGCGCACCGTGATCGGCACGATCGTCGCCGAGCGCGTGCTCGACGTCGTCGTGCTCGTCGGCCTCTTCGTCGTGCTCGCCTACGGGGTGCTCGGCGGCGTCGACGTGCCGTCGGGCGGCCGCCTCGTGTTCGCGGCGCTGCTCGTCGGGGCGCTGCTCGCGATCGGCGCCGCGGCTGCCTGGGTCCTGCGGCGCCGTGGCCACCTGACGCGCGTCGTCGCGTTCCTCGCGCCGATGGCCGACGCGACGAAGCGGTTGCGCTCCAACCACGGGCTGCGCCTGCTCGGCATCACGTTCGTCGTCTGGGCGCTCGAGTGGATCGCCTGGTGGCTCGTCGCTCGGGCCGCGGACCTGGACCTCGCGCTGCTCGACGTCGGCTATCTCATGGGCCTGGCATCGATCTTCGCGCTCGTTCCGAGCGGGCCGGGGTACGTCGGGACGTTCGACGCCGCGATCGCGTTCGGCGTGCGCGCAGTCGGCCGCACCGGAACGCAGGCGCTCTCGTACCTGCTGCTGCTTCGCTTCGTCGTGACCGTGCCGATCACGCTGATCGGGCTCGTCGTGCTGCTCGCCGGCTACGGCGGGGTCGGCCGCGTCCGCTCACTCGTGGTGCGCACGTGAGGGTCGCGGTCATCGGCGCCGGCGTCGCCGGGCTCGTCTGCGCCTATCGCCTCACGCAGGAAGGCCACGTCTGCGATGTCTACGAGCGCTGGCCCGGGCTCGGCGGCCAGGCTGCGACGCTCGACGTCGGCGGCGGCGACCTGCTCGAGCGCTACTACCACCATCTCTTCACGAGCGACCGCCACATCGTCGAGCTGTACGCGGAGCTCGGGATGGGCGAAGAGCTCGAGTGGAAGCCCTCGTCGATGGCGTTCTTCCTCGACGGGCGCCAATGGCCGTTCACGACGCCGCTCGACCTGCTGCGCTTCGGGCCGCTCTCGCTGCCAGCCCGGCTGCGCATGGGCCTGGCCGTCTTCCTGCTGCAGAAGCGCGCGAAGGAGGTCGAGCCATTTCAGTCGATCACGGCCCGCGAGTGGATCGAGCAGCGCATGGGCGACGGGCCCTGGCGCAAGGTCTGGGGCCCGCTGCTGCGGGGCAAGTTCGGCGAGCGCGCCGACGACATCTCGATGGCGTGGCTGTGGAGCAAGCTCACGCTGCGCCGCCAGCTCGAAGGCGACGAGGCGCGCCAGGAGCTGCTCGGCTACCCGTCGCATTCGTGGGAGCTGCTGTTCGACGCGCTGCGCAACGCGATCATCGGCGGCGGCGGGCGGGTCCTGATCGATCGTCCGGTCGCAGCGCTGCGGCGCGACGGCGACGGCGGGCTGCTCGTCAGCGCCGGCGCGGTCGGCTCCTTTCGCCACGGCCACGACCCGCGCGGCTATGCCCGCGCCGAGGGCACCGAGGAGCGCTACGACGCCGTCGTCGCGACGGTGCCGAGCGACGTCTTCGAGGCGCTGCTCGATGACGATCTGCGGGCCGCGATCGGCCCGGACTACCTCGCCCGCCTCGCCGCCACGGAGTACCACACAGCGCTCTGCATGCTGCTCGAGCTCGATCGCCGATTCTCGCCGTTCTACTGGACGAACATCGCCGATCCCGAGGTGCCCTTCGTCGGGCTCGTCGAGCACACGAACCTGATCTCGCCGGAGCGCTACGGCGGCAGGCGCTTTCTCTATGTCGCCAACTACCTGGCGCCCGGCGACCCGCTGCTGTCGCTGACGCCCGACGAGCTGCTCGCGGCCTACCTGCCGTCGCTGCGCAAGGTGCAACCGACGTTCTCGCCCGACTGGATCAAGGCAAGCTGGCTGCATCGCGAGCCCGCGGCGCAGCCGATCGTGACCGTCGGCTACCACGAGCGCATCCCGCCGCTGCAGACCGGCGTGCCCGGGCTCGTGCTCGCCAACACGACGCAGATCTATCCCGAGGACCGCGGCACGAACTACTCGGTGCGGCTCGGCACCGACGCCGCTCGCGCGCTGCTCGGATAGTTCGCGCGGGCCTGAGAGGCCGGCGCGCCGGCACCTGGACGGATGTTGGGCGTGTGGCGCCGAAATGCGGTGCGACGCTTACGCTATCCGATAGGGGAGACAACCACGACACAGGATCACGTTGCCTATGGATGGCTTTGCAATACCGCTTGTCGTCTTCTCCGGATTCATGATGTTGCTGCTTGTGGAGATGTTCCGCGGCTCGTTCGAGGACGCAATCCCGCGGCGCGCCGGCGTCACCTGGGCCGTCACGTGCCCGCTCTCGGGGCTGCTGTTCGGAATCGGCCTCGCGCCTCTGGCGATCATCTCCGGATCGATCAGCATGCTCGCGCTCGGATCGCTCGGATACTGGTTCCTGGCCACCGAGTCCGACGACTCCGAGGATGACACGGCCAACGAGACCGACCCCGATCCCGGGCCGAGCGACGACAACGTCCTCGAGATCCCGAAGTGGGCGCTGCGCGCCGAGGAGAACGAGTCCGGCATCGACTGGGACGCGTTCGATCGCGCACGCATCGACTGGGAGAAGGAAGTCACGCCACGCGAGCCGGCACCGCAGCACGCTCCGCAGCGCGAGCCCGAGCGGGTCCCCGTCAGCGTCTAGACGGTCAGCCCGATCGGTCGGCTATCGATCGATCGCGTCGGAATAGACGCGCCAGGTCGCCCGCGCCGCATCGGCCCAAGTCCAGGCCGGCGGCGCGGGCGCCGGGCGCGTCGCTGCGACACCCGCAGCCAGCAGGCCCTCGAGATCGCCGGCGTCGACGAATGTCGCCCGGTCGCCGAGCACCTCGCGCAGCACCGGGATGTCGGTCGCGACGACCGGCGTCCCACAGGCGAGCGCCTCGATCGTCGGCAGCCCGAAGCCCTCGTCGTCGGATGGGAAGACGAGCGCGTGCGCGCCGGAGTAGATCGCGGCGAGGTCCTCGTCGGATACGCGGCCTGTCAGCGTGACGTCGGGCAGCTCGTGCGCCCACGGCTTCGTCGCGCCGACGAGCACGAGCGGCAGCTCGCGGGGTGTGCGGGCGAGTGCGGCGACGCGCTTGCGGGGATCGGGCGTCTGCAGTCCGCCGACCCACAGCAGGTAGTCCTCCGGTAGCCCGTAGCGCGTGCGCGCCGCGGCGATCTCGTCGCTGCGGCGGGCATGAAGCGCGGGCGCCGGCGCCTCGTGGATGACGACGATCCGCTCGGGCTCGATGCCGAGATGCTCGGTCGCCTCGTGCGCGACGACTGACGTCGGGACGATCAGGCGCGTCGAGCGCTCGACGGCGAGGTAGCGCATGCGGAAGCGGATCCCGCTGCGCAGGTACTCGCTGCGGCGCTTGAGCGGGACGACGTCGTGCAGCGTCACGACCTGCGGGCAGGGCGGCCGCAGCAGCGCCCCGTCGATCCATGGCGCGTGGTAGACGTCGCCGCGGCGCGGGCGGGCCGCCTCGATGATCTCGTCGCCGCCGGCGGCGGTCGCGCGCAGCGCCTCGAGCAGGCAGCTCGTGTAACGCCCGATCCCGCGCGGGTCGTGCAACGGCCGGCTGTCGAAGACGACTCTCATGCGTCCCTGTTCGTGATGCCGGCGGCCTCGAGCAGGATCGCCTCGACGCGATCGGCGTACGCGTCGGCGCCGAAGCGCTGGGCGTGCTCGCGTGCGGCGGCGCCCATCGAGTCGCGTGCGGCGAGCACCTCGAGCACGGCAGCGGCGAGCTCGCCGGGCTCGCCGGGCGTCACGAGCCGGCCGGTCACGCCGTCGACGACGACCTCCGCGAGGCCGCCGACGCGGGTCGCGACGACGGGAGTCCCCGCGACCATCGCCTCCGCCAGCACGGTGCCGAACGGCTCCTGGCGCGAGGGTGCGACGAGCACGTCGAGATGGCGCATCACCGCGGCGCCGTCGGGCACCCAGGGGATGTGCTCGACGCCCTCGGCACTGCGCACCTGCTCGGCGTATGCGGGGTCGCTGTCGTAGGGATCGTCACCGACGAGCACGATCCGCGCGTCCGGCACGCCCGCCCGGATCTGCGGGGCCGCCCGGACGAGGTCCAGTGGGCCCTTGCGCGGCTCGATGCGCCCGACGAAGCCGACAACCGGGCGCCGCGGGCCGTCGTCGGGCGGCCAGGGAGCGGGGATGCCGTCCGGCCCGCCCGCGTCGAGCTCGACCGGGCAGTAGACGACGTGCGCGCCAAGCCCAGGCAGCCGCGCGGCGACCGCGCCGGAATCGGCGAGCACGGCGTCGGCCAGCGACCAGAAGCGCGGCACGCGATCGACGATGTCGTGCACGTGCAGGACGCTGCGCCGGCCGGCCAGCGCCGGCAGGAGCCGGCCGGCGACCGTGCCGTTGAGGTAGACGAGGTCGTAGTCCTTCGCGAGCCTGCGGACGCGCGGGAAGCTCGCGGCCGCGCGCGCTCCCCCGCCGCGCTCGAGGCCGCCTAGCGCGATCCGCACCACCGGCAGGCCGGCGTCGTCGAGCGGACCGGGGCCGGGCGTTGCGAGCGTCAGCTCATGGCCGCGCGCGAGCAGGCGCTTGGCGAGCCGCAGCAGCCCGATCTCGGCGCCGCCCGGATGGGTGACGGCGCATATCGCGAGGATCCGCACCCGGCGATCCTCGCAGGGAGTGCGCCGCTGCGAGACTTCGACGGTGGTGAGCGCTCTGCACGACGGCATCTGGGAGACGGTGCCCGCCGATCTGGCGCCGGGGCGCTTCGCGATCCGCTGCCACTTCCTGCTGGCGAACGTCGCCGCCGGCGATGTCGTGCTCGATCTGGGCTGTGGCGCCGGAGAGTTCAGCGCAGCGCTGAACGATCTGGGCGCGCAGCCGATCGCCGTCGACGTCGCGGCCGAGGCGCTGCGGCGGGCGACGGCCAGCGTGCCCGGCCTGGACGTACGGCTGTGGAAGCCAGGCGAGCCGTTGCCGCTCGACGACGTCAGCGTCGACGTCGTCTGGGCCGGCGAGGTGATCGAGCACGTCGTCGATGTCGCGCCGTGGCTGTCGGAGATCCGTCGCGTGCTGCGCCCGGGCGGCACGCTGCTGCTGACGACGCCGCACCACGGGCCGTTGACACTGCTCTCGCTGGCGCTCAGCCGGCGACGGTTCGCCGCGCACTTCGAGCCACGCTCGGACCACGTTCGCTTCTTCTCGCCGGCCACGCTGCGGGCGCTGCTCGGCGATCTCGGCTTCGAAGTCGTCGAGCTGCGCGTCCGCAGCTCCACGATCCTCGTGCGCGCTGTCAGGCCATCCGTTAGGGCGCGTGGCGGGTTGACCGCCCATGCCGGGGTCGACGCGCCATCGGCCGGGGCGAATCACTGATGCGCGTCCTCCTCGACACGACGTACGCGCTGCGCGGGCCGAGCGGCACCGGCGTCTATCTGCGGCGCCTGAGCGATGCCCTGCTGCGAGACGGCATCGAGGTCGTCGAGGCCGCCGACGAGGGCCGCCCGGCACCGGCCGGTGGCGGTGCGGGCAGCGCGCGCAACCTCGCGCGGGACACGTGGTGGACGCAGGTCGAGCTGCCGCGCCGGGCGCGCGATGTGCGTGCCGACGTCCTGCACCACCCGCTGCCGGCGCTCGCGCTGCGGGCGCCCTGCGCGCAGGTCGTCACCGTCCACGACCTCGCCTTCGAGCGCCTACCAGACTGCTTCGCCCCCGGCTTTCGTCGCTGGGCGTCGATCACCCATCGTCGTGCCGCACGGGGTGCCGATGGCGTCGTCTGCGTCTCGCAGACGACGCGCAGCGACGCGCTCGCGCGCTGGGGCCTCGATCCGGCGCGGATCGTCGTGGCGCCGCACGGGGCTGGCCAGGAGCCGCACGTCGCGGACGTCACGCCCGAGCATTTCCTCTACGTCGGCGACGACGAGCCGCGCAAGAACCTCCGCCTGCTGCTCGATGCGCACGCGCGCTATCGCCGGCTGGCCGGCGACGATGCGCTCGACCTCGTGCTCGCTGGCCGCGCGCGCACGCAGCAGGCCGGCGTGCGCTGCGAGCCCGAGCCCCAGCTCGCGGCGCTGCTGGCGGGTGCCGCTGCGCTCGTCCATCCGTCGCTGCACGAGGGCTTCGGGCTGACGCCGCTGGAGGCGATGTACGCCGGCGTCCCCGTCATCGCGGCTCGCTCCCCCGGGCTGACGGAGACCTGCGCCGACGCCGCGCTCTACGTCGATCCCTTCGACGCGCAGGCGCTCGCGCAGGCGCTGGCCCGCGTCGTCGCCGATCGCGAGCTGTCGGCCGGGCTCGCCGCGCGCGGCGTGGCGCGGGCGGCGCAGTTCTCCTGGCGCGCCTCGGCGCGTGCCCACATCGCGGCATATACGCTGGCTCAGGATGGATAGGACACTCGCGATCCGCGCCACGAGGAACGGCGTGTCATGAAGGTCGCGATTCTCGGCACGCGCGGGATCCCGGCCTCCTACAGCGGCTTCGAGACGGCCGCCGAGCAGCTCGCAAGCCGACTCACCGAGCGCGGCCACGAGGTCGTCGTCTACTGCCGCCCGCACGTCGTCGACAAGCGCCTGAAGGAGCACAAGGGCGCGCGCCTCGTGCATATCCCGGCCGTGCGCAACAAGTACCTCGACACGTTCACGCACACGTTCCTCTCCTCGCTGCATTGCGCGCGCCGGCTGCGCCCCGACGTCGCGCTGTTCTTCATCGCCGGCAACAGCCCGATGTGTCTCGTCACGCGCGGGGCGGGGATCCCGACCGTGATCAACGTCGACGGGCTGGACTCCGATCGCTCGAAGTGGCCCGCGTTCGCGAAGGCGTACCTGCGCTTCGCCGAGCGCAACGCGCCGCGCTGGGCGGACACCGCGATCACCGACTCACACGCCGTCGCCGAGATCTTCGAGCAGCGCTACGGCCAGCGGATCGGCGTCGTCCCCTACGGTGTCGAGGACCCGGGCCACGAGGGCACCGAGACGCTGGACCGGCTCGGCCTCGAGCCGGACAAGTACGTGCTGTTCGTCGGCCGCCTGGAGCCCGAGAACAACCCGCACGTGCTCGTCGAGGCGTTCAGCCGCATCTCCAGCGAGCGCGCGAAGGGCATGAAGCTCGTCGTCGTCGGCGGCGCGCCGTACGCACACGACTACATCCGCCAGGTCCGCCGTGCCGGCGATCCGCGCGTCGTCTTCCCCGGCTATGTGTTCGGCCGCGGCTACTGGGAGCTGCAGCGTCACGCCTACGTCTTCTGCGCGCCGACCGAGGTCGGCGGTACGCACCCCGTCATCCTCGAGGCGCTCGCCGCCGGCAACTGCGTGCTCGTCAACGACCATGCGCCGAATGTCGAGACCGTCGGCGACGCCGGGTTGACGTTCTCGGGCAAGGAGGGCGTGCCGTCGTTGACGGCGCAGCTCGAGCGCCTCTTCGACGAGCCCGAGCTCGTCGAGCACTACCGCGCCCAGGCGCGCGAGCGCGCGCGGCGCTACTCGTGGGATGCCGTCACCGACGAGTACGAGCAGCTGCTGATCAGCGTGCGGCGGATGGGCGGCCCCGGGGCACTGCCGGCCGAGCTCGTCGACGGTGCCGCGGCGCCGACCGCCGGCGCTCGCTGACCACTCGGCGCCGACCTGCCGGGATTCGACGCGCCCGTGAGCGGGGCACGCCAGTGCCCCCCGCGCGCGGGGCTTCAGCGCACCGCGGTGATCGGAGCCGCGCGGCTTGCCACGGCCTTGCCGCTGTTGCGCCAGTAGATCCGCACGTCGCCCGTGCCGTTGATCTTCAGGTGCGTCGCGAAGTAGTGGCGCGGGCCGCCGACGCTGACGGTCTTGCGCGTCTTCCACTTCTTCGCACCATGGGCGCGGAACTGCAGCTCGGCGCTGACCGGTGTTCCGGCGATCGCCGGTCGCAGCTCGCCGAAGATCGTCGCCGAGCGACCGCGCCGGATCCTGCTCTTCGTGACGAAGATCGGCGTGACATAGGCCTTGAACGAGGGCTTGTGGGCGCCGTTGAGGGACTCCAGGCCGCTCTGGAACGTGCGGTATGCAAGGCGCGGGTTCTTCTTCGGATCGACGCCGGCGGTTGGCGCGTCGTCGACGAGCAGGAACTGGTTGACGGAGCGCACGAGCGGGTTGCGATAGGCGATGTACTCGGCCTGGTTGATCCAGGCGGCCTGCTCGCCGAACGTCACGCTGAGCGGGTCGGGCTTCGTCTGGTAGCCGTACTCGGTCAGGTACAGCGGCACGCCGCGCGAGGTCGGCAGCGGCTGGCGGTAGCGCTGATAGATCCGCGTCAGCTCGTGCGACAGCGCGGGCAGATCGGCCATCGAGACCCAGTCGGGGTTCTTCGAGCGCGCCGAGGGCGGTGTCAGCAGCGCGTACGGGTGATGCGCGTAGCCGGTGGCATGGAAGAGGCCTGGGTTCTGGGCGACGAACGTGGCCCCGTCAGCCGGGCAGCCGCGCACTGAGGCCTCGGCGCCCTTGAGAATGTTGAGGTTGTCGTCCAGGCAGTACATCCGGCGGATGAACTTCAGCGCGTCGATCGACTTCGACAGGCCCTTCTCCTTGCCCGCGCCTTGCGGCGCCGTGTCGCCGATCAGGATCGTGTCGCTGCCGTGGCCGGTGTCGGCGAGCGCCTGCCATGCGCTCCCGACGAGGTTGCGGTAGAGCGACGGCGCGGCGTCGACGAACTTCTTGGCGTTGCGCGGATCGGGTGCCCACTGCGGCGTCAGCCAGCCGGCCTGGTTGGGCTCGTTCCAGATCGACCAGAAGTCGACGCGCGGCAGCCCCGCGTACGTGCCGCTGTAGCGCGTTGCGACAGCGTGCACGAACGCGCCGAACTCCTGCGCGCTGGGGCCGAACGTGTCCTGCAGGTCGGGGCGCGGCGAGTCGGTCGCGGCCCAGCGCGGCACCGGCGAGGTGATGTTCAGGTTGACCTGGATCCCGCGCGCCTGGGCGGCTTGGATGACGCGGTCGTAGCGCACCCAGTTCTCTGCCGGGTACTGCGCCGGATCGGTTGCGTCGAAGTTCGGCTTCTGGGTCTGGTCGTTGGCGGGCGCGACGATGCGCCAGAAGACCGACACGCGGATGCGGTCGACCCCGAACGCGGCCAGTTGGTCGAGCGTCGAGTTGACCTGGTCGGGCGTGCCGTAGACGAGCAGCGGGTCGTCCTGGAACGTCGATTCCTGGGTTGCCGATGCGGCCGCCAGCGACGGGAAGGCCGCGAGGACGACGAGGGCTGCGATGAGTGGGCGAATGGATTTCACGACGCATGGACCTTCCGTTGTGCTGCAAGGAACACGGCGACAGCGTCGGAAGATCGGGGATCCAGGTAGAGCGCCGGGCGAATCGCGGTCAGCGCGCGCTGTGGCTGCTTGAGCGTATTCAAATCGAACTGTGCGAGTCGCACCCAGGGATCGGGGTTGGCCGGCTGCAATCGGACCGCCTGACCGAGCACGCGACCGGCCTGCGCCCGTCGGCCGTCGGCCTCGTCGATCGTCGAGAGCGCATACAGCGGCTCGAGCGCCAGCGGATTGATGGCGTGCGCCCGCTGGGCGCGCGCGAGCGCGGTCGCGGGATGACCGTCGCTGAGTGCGCCGAGCGCATCCTGGGTGAGGTTGTCGGCTCGCTGCGGCTGCCACGCGGTCCAGGCCGTCGCGAGCACGATCAGCAGCGTGCCCACCGCCGCGATTGCTCGCGCGCGATCGCGCAGGCCGGCGCGCAGCCGCGCGGCGAGACCGTGCGCCGGGTCGGACGCCAGCCCGTCCGAGGCTCGCTCGCCGAGCGGGCCGCGACCGGCAAGCCAGCCGGCGGCGATCAGCGCGACGATCGCGTTGCCGGGTACGAGCCACGTCCAGTCGATCAGCGAATGTGCGCCGAAGACGACGACGGTCGCAAGCAGCGTCAGCAGGCCGATCCGCTCCGGCGAGTAGGGCCGCCCCCGATCACGCCGTCGCAACCCGGTCGCGCGCACCGCGCCGGCGAGCCAGGCGGCGAGTAGCGCGAGGTTCACCGCGAGGCCGGCGAGCCCGAGATCGGCGAGCGTCTGCACGACGTAGCCGTGGGCCTGACGGACCGCGGGATCGGCGGTGCGGTAGCGCTTGCGGACGGTCGCATAGCCGCCCGCGCCGACCCCGACGCCGGGGTTGTCCTTGAAGATCCGCAGCGCCTCGTCCCAGTAGCGCGCGCGCACGCTGCCGGCCGCCGTCAGGCGGCTCGTGTCGTTGCCCGGCAGCGGCGCCGAAGGATCGGTCAGCTGGTTCCAGCGAGCGGAGATCGAGCCGGTCAGGCCGCGGCTGCTGACCGACAGCCCGACGATCGCGCCGACTGGGACGAGCGCCAGCGCGACGAGCAGCGCGACGCCGGCGCGATCGCGCTGCAGCAGCGTCGGCGTGTGCATGGCGCGTGCGAACCCGAGCGCAAGGCCGCCGAACGCAAGCACGACGAGGACGACGACGAGCAGCGCTCCGAATTGCAGTCCGGCCGTGTTGCGCAGCGCGAGCGGGACGCGGTCGTCGGTCAGCGCGCTCTGCGAGAACGCCCATGCGGCGACGATCCCGCCGCCGGCCACGCCGGCGATCAGCACCGCGGCGCCGCGCAGCCGGCGCGGGACGCTGGCAAACCAGAACGCGGCTCCGAGCGCCGCCGCGAGCACGGCACCGCGCGAGAACGCCAGCAGCATCGTCAGCACGAGCAACGCGAGCGACGGATACGCGAGCGCGTTGAGCGCCTGGTGGCCGGCACGCCGCGACCCGAGCCAGAGGCAGCCGGGCACCCCGAGTGCTGCCGCCAGCCCGACGCTGTTCCAGTAGCCGAAGGGCTCGCGCAGGCGGCCGTAGACCTCGTCGGGATTCAGCGCACCGGGCAGGACCTTCGTCAGGACGGCGTATCCGCTCAGCACGACCGCCGACAGCGTGACCGCACCGAGCACCGCGCTCCAGCGCCCAGGCACGCTGTGGGCGAGCGCGACGGCAGCCGCGAACACGACCGCGTACGTCAGCGTCCTGTTCGTCTCGAGCCACGCGTCGGACGGGCTGGCCGCCCAGGTGATCGAGAGTCCCGTCAGCGCGGCGAAGGCGAGCAGCAGGAGGACCGGGCCGATGCCCCAGGGCCGCTCGCGGCGCGGGGCGAGCAGCAGCGCGCCGACGATCGCGAGCCCGCCGCCGAGCGTCAGCCCGACCTCGGCCGGCGCGGTGTGATCGAGGCTGAGGCCGCCCTGCGCGACGAACGCGACCGCGCAGATGATCGCGGCGAGCCCCGTCGTGAGCAGGCCCTGGACCGTCGGCGTCGGGACGCTCAGCGCCGCGGCCCGCTGCGGATCCTCAAGCGCGGCGTGCGTGGACAAGGCGTCGGATGCGCGCTGCGGCGAGCGCGAGGCTTCCAGCCAGCAGCAGTGCGAGCAGGACGGCGAGCGGGGTCGGCAGGTCGGAGACCTGGGCGATGTCGGGCACGGTGCCGACCTTGGCAGGATCGACGGTTGCGTCGTCGAGCGAAACGGGGCGGGCGGTCGCCGTGCGCGCTCGTTCGATCGCCGTGCGCTCGGCCGCGGTGGCGGAGGCGAGCTGCTTGGCGGCCGGCGGGCTGCCGATCGCGCCGGCGCCGCCCTTGACGCCGCCGCTGTGCACGGGCACGGCGGTGCTCGGTCCGGCGCCCTTGGAGCCACCGCCCGAGCCCTTCGACGGCGGCTTGCGCCCGGCAGCGAGCGCGGCCTGCTGGGCGTGCTCGATGACGTCACGGCAGTTGTTGTACTGGTCGCTGTCGGCGGCCAGCTCACGCAGCGCATCGCGGTACTCCTTCTGCGTGTACGTCTTCGACATGACCTCGTCGTACGTGCAGTCGCGGATCACGGTCAGGCCGGAGGCGTGTGCAGCGGCCACCGGCCCGAGCAGGGTCAGGGTCGCGGTGAGGGCAAGCAGCAGGCGGCGCATCTAGTGCTTCGTCTCGTAACAGTCCACCCGGAACCCCGGGCGCCGATCACCGCACGGCGGCGTCCTCGGACGCTCGATGTGCCAGAGGCACATCGTCGGTCCTGCGTCCTTGCCAGCCGGCGCCGGCATCCCCGGGTTACGGGCGTCTGTCACGAGACGAAGCACGAGCCGGTCAACGTAACGAGCGCAGGGCAGTGGCGAACCCGGTCGCCCAGGCCTCGTACGTGTAGGCGGCGACGTCGCGACGAGCGTTGGCGCCGAGCGTGGCTCGCAGGTGCGAGTCGTCGTGCAAGCGCCGCAGTGCGCCGGCCAGCGCCGCCGCGTCGTCAGCCCGCACGACGAGCCCGTTGCGTTCGTGGCGCACGAGGCCGCCGGCGGCCGCGCCGACCTCTTCGCTTGCGATGACGGGGGTCGACTGGTTCATGGCTTCGTTGGCGACGAGCCCCCAGGGCTCGCGAAAGCTGCGAGTCCGCAGGGACGGTATGACGCAAACGTCCGCCGCTGCCAGGAAGTTGCGGACCTGCTCGGGCGGCTGGGGGCCGACGAAGCCCACCGCGCCGCCGGCGGGGACCCGGGGCAACCCGGTTCCCGCACCGACGAGGACGAGCGCGGCGGCTGATGCGCCGAGGCCTGACTGACGCCAGGCATCGAGCAGCAACACCGCGCCTTTTGCCCGGCCGGGCCGCCCGAGAAACACCGCCACGAATGGCGCCTGCCGCTCGGCGCTGATCGTCTCGCTCCAGAAGGCGTTGTCGACCGCTTGGGGCGCGAGATGCACGTTGCGCGCGCTTCGCGCTCGCGCGAACGCGGCCACATGAGGCCCGTAGGCGACGATCGCGTCGGCATCGCGGTACAGGGCGGCCATCAGCGGGGCGCCTGCCAGCAGGTGGGCGGGCGTACGCGGATGGGCCCAGAGCGCGCTCCACAACACGAAGGGCGTCCCGCCGGAGCGCGCGCCGCGCCAGGCCGCCGGCAACGCGGTGCGCCCCGCGGTGCCGCAGACGACGGCGCGATAGCGCCCCGAGGCGGCGAGCGCGTGGACCTCGCGCTGGGCGATCGTGCGGTGCGGCACACCCGGGTCGGCGACCGCGGCCGTCGCATGGTCCAGGCGCCCGCCGAACAGCGCAAGCTCGAGCGGCACGCGGGCGTGCAGTGCGGCGAATGCGCCGACGCGATCGGGCGGCACGTGGTTCGTGACGAACAGGACCGGCTTCACCGCCGCGGCCCCCGTCCCAGCGCCGCCTCGTAGGCCTCGATCGTGGCCGTGCCGCAGGCGCTCCATGAGAACGCCTGCTCGACCGTCGCACGGGCGGTCGCGCCCGCGGTGGCCAGGTTCCCGCGTTCGCCGAGCAGCCCGCCGATCGCGGCCGCGATCGCCGCCACGTCGCCCGCCGGCACGAGCGTCATGCCGCCGCCGGCAGAGAGGATCTCCTGCGGGCCGGGCTCGCCCTCGGCGCCGATCGCGGGCACCCAGCCCGCCATCGCCTCGACGTAGGCGACGCCGAACGCCTCATCGGTGGACGGCATCGCGAAGATGGTCGCGCGGCGGGTGCGGGCGAGCGCCTCGGGGCCGGGCAGCTGCCCGGCGAACTCGACGCGGTCGTCGATGCCGAGCCGTGTCGCGAGCACCTGCAGCGCGGCTCGCTCCGGCCCGTCGCCGATGATGAGGTAGCGCAGCGGCGCCGCGCGGCCGTCGCGCAGCAGCGCCACGGCGCGCAGCACGTCGGCGTGCCGCTTGCGGGCGATGAGGTGGCCGGTCGTGACGATCGTCGGGGCCGCGTATGGCGGTGCGCGCTGCTTGGGCAGGTCGCTGCCGAGCCGCACGACCCGCGTCGCGCGCGCCCCCAGCACGCGGCAGCGTTGCTCGATCCCGGCGCTGTTGGCGATCACGAGCTGCGCCCGGCCGAGCGCGGCGCGGACCGCCTCGGCGCCGGTCGCCGAGCCGGGCGCGGTATGGAAGACGTCGCCGCCGTGAACCGAGACGGCGAACGGCGATCGCAGGCCCGCGCGGCGCACAGCCTCGCCGGCCGGCACGGCGTTGTGCGCGTGGACGAGGTCGAAGGCAAAGCGGCGGCGCAGCGCGCGCAGGGCGATTGCGAGCGACGGACCGGCCCAGCGTCCCCACGCGCCATACGTCTGCGGGCGGGGCGGAGCGAGGAACGGGACGTACGTGACCTCGATGCCGTCGAGCGTCGCATGCGCGGGCTGGGCGAGCGCGCGAGCGCTCGCGCCCAGCGCTGCGCGCGGGCCACTGCGCACCTCCGCCAGCGAGGGCAGGGGGCGATGCAGCACGAGCACGTGCACGTCGGCGCCGGCGTCGCGCGCCGCGATCGCCTGCCGATGCGCCCAGAGGCCGAGCACAGGGTCGGCGGCGCGCGGATAGAACTCGGCGACGACCGCGACCTTCATCGCACTCGCCGCCGCATGGTGAGAGCGTCCGCGACGGCGGACGAGCGGTGTTGCGCCGTCATCCGGGGATGCGCCGCGTCCAGCGCGCCTGGGCGCGCGTGACGTAGGGCCGGTCGGCGAGGAACGCCTGTGCCTCGGCGACCGCGGCGGCGCGCTCGTAGCCGCCGCCGACGGGCGCCGTGTGCAGGATCGGCGTGGCGTCGACGATCCCGGCCCGCCAGCCGTGCTCGATCGCCAGTCCGCCCCAGTGCGCGTCGAGGCCCCAGCCCATGCGCAACCCGGGGAAGGGCAGCAGGGTTTCGAACGTCGTGGCGGCGAACGCGGTGACGGGCCCGATCTCGACGAAGCGCGACTCGCGTACGGCGCCGCCGGGTAGGCGCCGTGTCGCCACCCACGCCGCGTGCGAATGGCGCCGGTGCGCGGGCTGGGCCAGCACGAGCTCGGCCTGCTCGGCGCAGAACAGGAAGCGGTCCAAGAAGCGCGGTGGCAGGACGACGTCGTCATCGACGACCAGCAGCCAGTCGTGTCCCGCCGGCGGATGGCGCTCGAGCAGTGCGTTGACGTGCTCGAACTTGCCGGCCTCCCCGATGCCGACCGTGTGCATCTCGACGTCGTGGAAGCGTGAGCGATGCAGCTCGGCGCGCACCGCGCCCATCAGCCGTCCGGGCCGCTCGACGCCGAGCACAAGCACGCGCGAGGGTGCGGCCGGTCGTGTGCGGGCCGCCGCGTCGATCCGGCGCAGCCGGGGACGGGCCTCGGCGTCGAGGACGGCGTCCACGGTCTGCAGCAGCGGCCGGCGGATGCCGCGGACGGTCCCGCTCGTGCCCGACAGGAAGTCCGGATCGGGCTCCTGCGAACGGGCTGCCGCGAACGCCGCGCGCAGCCGCCCGAGCTGGTGGGCGGTCAGCACGATCCCGTTCGGGCAGGCGAAGCGCACGGCGTGTGCGGTGCAGCCGGCGAGCACGCGCAGCTCGCTGCGCAGCGCCGGCGCGCTGCGCTTGAAGACGTCGAAGCGCCGGCTCGCCCCCCCGCGCCGGTAGGCGGCGGCGGCGAGCGAGCGCAGGCGCGCGTCGTCGCCAGCGCGACGATGGTCGAGCGCGGCGGCGGCGACGTAGCGGATCGATCCTCCCGCCGCCCGCAGCCGCGCCTGCCACTCCTGCTCGTCGCCGTACAGCTCGCGGGCCTCGTCGAAGCGCCCGGCGCGGGCGATCGCCGAGCGCCGCACGGTCATATTCGCGCCCCAGGCAGTCGCCACGTCGCGGTCCTGCGGGCCATGGTCCTGCGTGGTGATCGGCGGGAGCTCGCGTCCGCAGGAGCGCCACCGGTGGTCCTCGAAGCGCGCATGAATCGGCCCAGTCAGCACGCCGACGTCGGCCTCGGCCTCGGCGTCGGCGGCGAGCAGCGCCGGCAGCCAGCCGGGGCGCACCGCGACGTCGTCATCGACGAACACGAGCAGATCCGAGGCGGCCGCGTCGACGCCCGTGTTGCGTGCCGCGTTCAGCCCGCGCGAGGCGGCATGTGCGACGTAGCGGGCCCCGTGACGCAGTGCCGTGGCACGCGTCGCCTCATCCGGGCCGTCGTCGACGACGAGCAGCTCCGCGCCACCCGCTCTGGCCTGCGGCGAGATCGACGCGAGCGCGACCGCGAGGTACCCGGGGCGCGCGCGCGTCGGAACGATGATGCTCGCCGTCGGCTGCATGTCGCGCCAGAGTCTAGGTTTGCGGGGAAGTGGTCGCCCACGCAAATACGCACCGCGCATGATCCTCTTCCTGCACAACCGCTATCGGACGACCGGCGGCGAGGAGCGCGTCGTCGAGGACCTGCTCTGGCTCGTGCGCGAGCAGCTCAGCGAGGATGCGCAGCTGCTGATGCGCGATAGCGCGACGATCGGACGCGGCGCTGCCGCCACGGGATTGCTCGGCGGCGGCCTCGCGCCTGAGCGCGTCGCCACGGCCGTACGCCGCAGCGGCGCGCGCATCGTGCACGCTCACAACCTCAACCCGTCGCTCGGCTGGCGCGCGCTGGCGGCGGCACGCGCGGCCGGTGCACGCACCGTGCTGCATCTGCACAACTACCGGCTCGTCTGCGCCGTCGGCACCTGCTTCACGCGCGGCGAGGAGTGCACGCGCTGCCATGGGCGTGACACGCTGCCCGGCGTGCGTCGCAACTGTCGCGGCACCGGTGTCGAGGCCGCCGTCTACGGGGCATCGCTGGCGCTCTGGCAGCGCCGGCTGCTCGCGCACGCCGACGCTGTTGTGGTGCCGAGCGCGTTTGCGCTGGCGCGACTGCGCGCGCTCGGGGCGCCGCTGGACGGCCAGGTCCATGTCATCGGCCACGTCGTGCGCGACGTCGTCGCCACGTCGACGGCGGCGACCGGCGAGTACGCCCTCGTGGTCTCGCGGCTTGCGCCCGAGAAGGGCGTGGACATCGCGATCGCTGCCTGCGCGGCCGCCGGCCTGCCGCTCGTGATCGCCGGTGACGGCCCCGATCGCGGCGCCCTCGAGGCGCGCGCAGCGGGAACGCGGACGACGTTCACGGGTCGCGTTGACGCGTGCGAGCTTGCGCGGCTGCGTGCGGGAGCGGGCCTCGCGATCGTGCCGTCGCGCTCGGCGGAGACGTTCGGGCTCGCCGCAGCCGAGGCGATGGCGGCTGGATTGCCGGTCGTCGCCAGCGCGATCGGCGCGCTGCCGGAGCTCTGCGATCCGGCGGAACTCGTGATGCCGGGCGACGCCGCCGCGTTTGCGGTCGCCGTGCGCAGCCGCTTCGCCGACGCTCACGCTGGCGAGCGTGGACGCCGGCGCGTCCTCGAGCTGGCCGCGCCTGCGGTGGTGGCGGCGACGCTCGGCGCCGTCTACGACTCGCTCTAAGGTCCGTCCACGAATTAGCGCGCGGTAATTCTCGTACGGACCCTTAGTCCCCGCGCAGCGGCGCCCCGGCGCGGATCAGCTCTTGCGCTTCGCCTTGCTCTCGCCGGCAGGCTCGTCCTCGGCGGCCGCCGCGTTGTCCTTGGCGGCAGCGTCAGCGGCCTCCGGGGCGCTGTCGCCGTCCGTCGCGGCAGCGGCGCCGTCTTCGGCGGACGTGTCCTTGGGAGCGGCCGGCGCTCCGGCGGCCTCGGGCTTGGGCTCGGCGGGCGTCTTGGGCTCGGCCGGCGTCTTGGGCTCGGCGGGAGCGAGGTCGTCGACCGCGACCGGGGTCGGTGCCGGCGTCGGCAGATCGGCGAGCGCCGCGGGCGGGTCCAACGGCGCCGGCGGCGGGGGCGGCGTGTAGACGGGCTCCGCCGGGCCGCCCTTGAGCTTCTTGGCGACCGCGGCACCGATGCCGGCGACGAGGGCGACGATGCCCGCGATCTTCACGGGCTTGCCCTTGGCGCTGCGTGCCGCCGGCGACGACGCCGCGCGCTTGGACAGCTTCCCGGCCCGCTTGGAGACCTTCTGGGCGCGCTTGGACGCCTTCACGGCGCCCTTGGAGACGGTCTTGGACGCCCGCGCCCCGAGCCGCCACTCAGACCATGTCTTGGCGACGGAAGCGACGGCGTCGAGCGCCTGGTTTCGCTTCTTGTCCTGGCCGATCGGAAGTCTCATCTGTGCTCCTCAGTCGTGTTGGGCGCCGTCGCGCCTGCCGCCCGGCCGCGAGCGTAACCGCGAGGGTACCCGCCCGGGGTGATCTAGACTCGACGCCGCATGCGGACTGTCGTGACCGGAGGCGCGGGCTTCATCGGGTCGCATCTCGTCGATGCGCTCGTCGCCCGTGGCGACACCGTGACAATCGTCGACGATCTGTCGAGCGGTCGCGAATCGAACATCGCCGGCGCGCTTGCCGCTGGCGCGCAGCTCGAGCGTGCCGACATCCGCGATCGCGAGGCGCTCTCGCAGATCGTCGCAGCGGCCAAGCCGGAGGCGATCTTCCATCTCGCTGCGCAGGTCGACGTCCGCCTCTCGCTCGCCGACCCGGCGTTCGACGCGCGCACGAACGTCGAGGGCACGATCAACGTGCTCGAGTCGGCACGCGCGCTCGATACGCCCCGCCCACCGCGCGTCGTGTTCGCGTCGACCGGCGGCGCGATCTACGGCGAGACCGACGTCCTGCCGACGCCCGAGAGCGTCCCCGCGCTGCCGATGGCCGCCTACGGGCAGAGCAAGCTCTGCGCCGAGCTCTACCTCGGCCTCTACCGCCGCCTCTACGGGCTGCCGACGATCGCCCTGCGCTTCGGCAACGTCTACGGCCCGCGCCAGGACCCGCACGGCGAGGCCGGGGTGATCGCGATCTTCTGCGGCCGACTGCGCGACGGCGGCCGGCTGACGATCTTCGGCGACGGCTCGCAGACGCGCGACTACGTCTACGTCGGCGACCTCGTCGATGCGCTGATCCGGGCGGGCGACCGCGACGAGGGCGGCTCGGTGAACGTCGGCACCGAGGAGGAGACCTCCGTGCTCGACATCGTGGGCGTGCTCGCCGAGCTGCATGGCCCGGGGACGCCCGAACCCGAGCTGGCCCCCGCGCGACTCGGCGAGATCGACCGCTCGTGCCTCGACGCGTCTCGCGCGCGCGAGACGCTCGGCTGGCGGGCACACACCCCGATCGCCGAGGGGCTTCGCCTGACATACGAGGCGTTGCAGGCTACGCCTACCTAGAAATTAGGCTTGCATAAAGCTGCGATCAGGCGGTAGGGTGCGCAGCGCTTGACTGGGGGAGAGGCGCGGTGCTGCGGGCGCCGGACGCGCGATTACGCGCCCGGCGCCCCACGCGTCCAGAAGCGATGCGCAGCAGTCAGGCCGTCGCGAGCCGCTCGCGCAGCCAGTCTGTCGTCTGCGCGATGCCTTCGCGCACGCCGATCTGCGACTCCCAGCCGAGCATCCGCTTGGCCTTCTCGACGTTCGGCCAGCGGCGCACGACGTCGACCGCGAACGTCGGCAGGTGCTCAAGCGCGAACTCGCCCGGGTCGCGGCCGCAAGCCTCCCAGACGATCCGCGCGATCTCGGCGACGGTCAGCTCCTGCGAGGCCGAGATGTTGAAGTCCTCGTGCAGGCCCGCCGGCGACGCCATCGCGGTGACGACGCCGTCGGCGATGTCGTCGATGTGCGTCAGCGTCCGCGTCTGCTCCCCGGAGCCGAAGATCTTCAGCGGATGCTGGCCGGACAGCGCCTTGCGGATCAGGTCCGGGACGGCGTGCGCGATCCCCGGCTCGTCGTCGGGCATCTCGCCGGGGCCATAGGCGTTGAACGGCCGGCAGATCGTGAACGGCAGGCCATGCTCGTCGTGCGCCGCACGGCACCACACCTCGCCGGCGAGCTTCGAGAAGCCGTACGCCGAGCGCGGCATCGGCACCTCCCAGATGTGCTCCTCGGACGTCGGGTACTCCGTCGCGCGCTCGAACACCATCGACGACGACACGTACACGAAGCGCTCGACCTGATGATCGAGAGCGGCCTGGATGATCGCGTCATACAGCGCGCTGTTGACCGACGTCAGGGTGTGCGGGAGCTTGTGGAAGTTCGCGATCCCGCCGACGATCGCGGCGAGATGGATGACCTGCGCGCAGCCCTCCGTCGCCTCGCGGGCCTGGGCGAGATCGCGCAGGTCGCCGGTGTGCACCTCGCAGCCCTCGCGCATCCATTGCGGCGCCGGGCGCTGGTCGGAGACGCGCACCTCGAACTCGGGGTCGCGCAGCAGGCGCCGGACGACAGCGGCGCCGATCGTGCCGGCACCGCCGGTGACGAGCACGCGACTCATCGGCGGGCGAGCGTCACGGCAGCGCCACGTGCCCGTTCGTCAGCGCGCTGAGCTCGCTGACGTAGCCGAACACCTGGCCCGCGCCGAAGCAGTTCCAGGGGTCGACGACGAGCGCGTCGTCGCTCGTCAGGGCGGCGACCGCGCGCAGCACGTCGGCGCCCATGAACTCGCGATGGTTGGCGGCGATGACGATCGCGTCGGCGGCCGTGACGGCCTCGTCGAAGGGCGGCGTCGGCGTGGCGACGAGCGGATCGTGCACGGCGACGTCGGCGAGCTCGCGCTCGAGCAGGCGCACGAGCTTGTGCGCGAGCGAGTCGCGTTCGTCGTCGGTGTTGCCCTTGAAGGCCAGTCCGAGGACCGCGATCTTGCGCCCGTTCAGGGAGCCGAGCCGGCGCTTCATGCCCTCGACGAGAAAGAGCGGCACCGACTCGTTGACGCGCGAGACGGCGAGCAGCATGCCCGGGGCGTTGGAGCGCTCCTCGCTGAACGCGAAGTCCTTGCGCAGGCAGGTGCCGCCGGTCAGGCCAGGCATCGCGATGCCGCCGCGCGGATAGTCGCGGTTGATGAGGTCGATGACGTCGAAGACATTCGCGCCGTGCTGCTCGCAATCCATCATCAGCAGGTTCGGCAGCGCGAAGTTCGCGTAGCGCAGGATGTTCGTCCAGATCTTCGCGAGCTCGGCCTGCACGGGCGTCGTCTGCACGATCGGCGCGCCGAACGCCGAGAACAGCGCGCCGACGCGCACGCCCGATGCCTCGCCGACGCCACCGACGATGCACGGCAGCGTGTCGATCTCCTCGAAGAAGCGCCCGGCGGCGATGCGCTCCGGCGCGTGTGCGACGAAGACGTCCTCGCCGATCTGAAAGCCGCGATGCTTGGCGAGGTAGCCGGCGACGAAGTCGGTCGTGCCCGGCGCGATCGTCGAGCGCAGCACGATCGTGTGGCCGTCGCGCAGGTGGCCGAGCAGGTCGTCGAGCGCCGAGCGGATGTCGGAGATGTCGATCTCGACGTGGGAGAAGGACGGCGTGCCGAGCGTGATGACGATGTGCTCTGCCTGGGCTGCATCGGCGACGCAGTCCGACACGGTCAGCGTGCCGGCCGCGTGGACGCGCTCGAGGGCATCCTGGGCGCTCGGCTCCTCGAACGGCATGCGCGCGTCGCGCACCGCCTGCAGCCGGTCGACGTCCTTGTCGACGCCGAGCACCGTCAGGCCGCGATCGGCGAAGGAGATCGCGAGCGGGAGCCCGATCCGGCCGAGCCCGATGACGGCGACGTCAGGCGTTACTCGATCGTCTCGTTGCGGCGAGCTGTTGCGAGACGACCCCACTGTGGCGTGAAACCTATCGGTCGCCGGTGTCGCCGAGCAGGCGGTGACGTGCGTACTGTCGGGCGAAGCCGGTGACGAAGCGCGGGTTGTAGCGCACGTAGCGCGGTGCGAGGCGGCGCGGCTCCTGCGCCATCCGGAACAGCCACTCGAGGCCGGCGGACTGCATCCACTCCGGCGCCTGCGGGACGAGGCCGGCGTGGAAGTCGAACGCTGCACCGACGCCGACGAGCACGGGCGCCTCGACGCGCTGGCGCATCGCGGCCATCCACTTCTCCTGCTTCGGGGCTCCGACGCCGACCCAGATGACGTCCGCCTTGGAGCCGTTCATCTCGTCGACGATCGCGTCCTCCTCCTCCTCGGAGAGCTCGCGGAACGGCGGCGAGTAGCCGCCGACGATCTGCACGCCCGGGAAGCGGCGGCGGAGGTTCAGCGCGAGCTGCACGAGCGCGCCCTGGTTGCGCCCGCCGTACAGGTACATGCGGGTCCCGGAGCCTGCTGCGCGCTCGCAGAAGCGTGCCATCAGCTCCGGTCCGTAGACGCGGTCGTCGAGGTCGCCGCCGAGCGCGTTCATCGCCCACACGAGCGGCTGGCCGTCGGGCAGCGTCAGCGACGAGTTGAGGACCGCCTCGCGCAGCTCGGGGTCCTCCTCGCAGGCCATCACGGTGTGCGTGGCCGCGACGCAGATGTAGCCCTTCTTGCGATGCGCGATCATCGCGTCCATCCAGGCCATCGTCGCCTCGTAGTCGGTCAGCGCGAGTGGGATCCCGAGCACGTTGACGGCCTCGGGGGTGACAGGCGCAGCTGCCGGCTCGGGGAGCGCCGGCAGCCCGCTGGGGAGGGGGCGGGGGAGGGTCATCTGGGATTCGACACCGGAGCGCCGTTCATAGGGTACGACTGAGAACGAGTCGTTGATCGAAAGGTTGCGTTCTTGCATTGGGCGCTCGGGATGTCGTTACCCGAACCGACTTCCTGAAAACTGGTGGTCAACGCACGAGCCGGCATGCGACTCGAGGCCGGTGCGTCCGGCCGATACGCTGCGGGCGTGCCGCGGGCGCTCATCACCGGGATCACCGGGCAGGACGGCTGGTACCTGCAAGAGCTGCTGCACGACAAGGGCTACGAGGTCGTCGGCCTCGTGCGGCCTGGCTCCGAGGCGCCGGTGCCGGACGGCGCGGCAATCGTCGAAGGCGACCTCGCGGATTCGGCGTCGCTCCGCGCAGCGGTCCTGGAGACCGCGCCCGACGAGCTCTACCACCTCGCCGCGCCGACGTTCGTGCCGGCGTCCTGGAAGGACCCGGTGGGAACGCTGCAGCTCGTCGCCGGCGCGACGGCGACGCTGCTGCAGGCGGCTCGCGAGATCGAGGGCGCGCGCGTGCTCGTCGCCGGCTCGGGCGAGATCTTCGGCGCGGCGCGGGTGTCGCCGCAGAACGAGGACACCCCGAAGCACCCGCGCTCGCCGTATGGCGTCGCGAAGCTCGCCGCCTACGGGTTCGTCGACACGATGCGCCAGAAGCACGGCCTGCACGCGTCGTGCGCGCTCGCCTACAACCACGAGTCCCCGCGACGGCCCGAGCGCTTCCTGCCGCGCAAGGTCTCGCGCGGCGCAGCAGCGATCAAGCTCGGCCTGCAGGACGAGCTCGCGCTCGGCGACCGGCACGCCATTCGCGACTGGTGCCATGCCCGCGACGTCGTGCGCGGCTTCTGGCTCATGCTCCAGCAGGACGAGCCCGACGACTACGTGCTTGCCGGCGGTGTCGGGCGCACGGTCGGCGAGCTCGTCACGACGGCCTTCGCGGTCGTCGATCTCGACGTCGAGCGCCACGTGCGCGTCGACGAGCGGATGGTCCGTCCTTCCGAGCGAACGCCGCCGGTTGGCGACATCACGCGGGCACGCGAGCGGCTCGGCTGGGAGCCGGAGACGAGCTTCGAGGCGATGATCGAGGAGATGGTCCGCAGCGATCTCGCCGAGCTTGCCGCGACGACCCGCTGACGGCCGCGCCGCGACTGGACGTCTGTGGGAGGAGGCCATAGCGGCCCTGGGCGAGTGTCTACACTTGCGCCCATCATGGCCGTCGGAGTTATCGGGATGGGCTACGTCGGCCTGCCGCTCGCCGTTGCATTCGCGGCCGAGGGGCGCGACGTCGTCGCCGTCGATGTCGATCGGCGCAAGATCGACGCGCTGCGCGCCGGCAACTCGTACATCGAGGACATCTCCGACGAGGTGCTCGCCGGCGCCCTGCCCCGCGTCGAGGCGACGACGAGCTTCGCCGCGCTGAAGCGCTGCGACGCGATCCTCATCTGCGTTCCGACGCCGCTCACGACGAACCGCGAGCCCGACCTCGGCCCGCTCGTCGGCGCGTCACGCGCGCTCGCCGAGGTGCTGCAGGCCGGCCAGCTCGTCGTCCTCGAATCGACGACATACCCCGGTACGACGCGCGAGCGGCTCGTCCCGATCCTCGGCGAGTCGGGACTCGTCGCCGGCGAGGACTTCAACCTCGCCTTCTCGCCCGAGCGCGTCGACCCCGGCCGCACCGACTTCACGATGCGCACGACCCCGAAGGTCGTCGGCGGCCTGACCGCCGCCTGCGGCGATCGTGCCGCCGCGCTCTACGGCGAGGTCTGCGACACGATCGTGCGGGTCTCCACGCCCGAGGCCGCGGAGCTGACGAAGCTGCTGGAGAACATCTTCCGCTCCGTGAACATCGCGCTCGTCAACGAGCTGGCGATGCTCTGCGACCGGATGGGGATCGACATCTGGGAGGTCGTCGACGCCGCCTCGACGAAGCCGTACGGCTTCATGCGCTTCGAGCCCGGTCCGGGGATGGGCGGCCACTGCCTGCCGGTCGATCCGTTCTACCTGGCCTGGCGGGCGCGCGAGTTCGACATGGGCATGGAGTTCATCGAGCTCGCCGGCAAGGTCAACCAGCAGATGCCATACCACTGCGTCGCAAAGGTCGATCGTCTGCTCAACAGCGTCGGCAAGCCGGTGCGCGGCTCGAAGATCGCGGTGCTGGGCGTCTCGTACAAGCCCGGCGTCGGCGATGTGCGCGAGTCGCCGGGCCTGAAGATCGTCTCGCTGCTGACGGGGCTTGGCGCCGACCTGCGCTACCACGACGCGTTCGTGGCGGAGCTGCCCGAGCACGGGCTGCGGAGCGTCCCGCTCGACGAGGCGGTCGCGGATGCCGACCTGGCGCTGATCGTGACGGCGCATCCCGGCGTCGACCATGACGCCGCGGTCGCCGACGTGCCACTGGCGCTTGACCTGCGCGGCGTCACGCGCCGCTCGGGCGGCCACGCAGTACTGCTGTAGCCGGCCACGATGGGGATTTCGCCGTCCGGCGACGTTACGTGCGGAGTCGTCGGCCTCGGCTATTGGGGCCCGAACCTCGCGCGGGTGATCGACGGACTTGCGGGAGCACAGCTGCGGTGGTGCTGCGATGCACGAGACGACGTTCGCGCCCGGCTCGCCGGCAAGCACCCAGGTGCCCGCT
The DNA here is from genome assembly GCA_036271655.1 of Solirubrobacteraceae bacterium. Taxonomy (GTDB): domain Bacteria; phylum Actinomycetota; class Thermoleophilia; order Solirubrobacterales; family Solirubrobacteraceae; genus CADCVQ01. Next base: position 18,721 of record DATBAE010000020.1, on the reverse strand, counting down.
TCACGGCGCAGCTCGACGATCTGCTGGCCGACGACGAGCTCGACGCGATCGTGCTCGCCACGCCCGTGCCGACGCACGCGACGCTCGCCGTCCGCGTGCTCGAGGCCGGCAAGCACTGCTTCGTCGAGAAGCCGCTCGCGCAGTCGGTCGCCGATGCGCAGCTCGCCGTCGACGCGGCCCGCGCGAGCGGACGCGTGCTGATGGTCGGCCACCTGCTCGAGTACCACCCGGGCGTGCGCAAGCTGAAGGAGATCGCCGACTCGGGCGAGCTCGGTGAGATCCACTACATCTACTCCAACCGCCTGAACCTCGGTCAGCTGCGCGCCGACGAGAACGCCCTCTGGTCGCTTGGCGCGCACGACATCTCGGTGATCCTGCACCTCGCCGGCGAGGACCCCTACGAGCTGCACGCGCAGGGCGAGTCGTACATGCGCGCCGGCGTCGAGGACGTCGTGTTCGCATTCCTGCGCTTCCCGTCCGGGCTCGCCGCGCACCTGCATCTGTCGTGGCTCGATCCGCACAAGGAACGGCGCTTCACCGTCGTCGGCTCACAGCGGATGGCGACGTTCGACGACATGGATCTCGAGCGCAAGGTCACCGTCTACGACAAGGGCTTCGATCAGAAGGCCGACTCCTACGGCGAGTACATCACCCGCGCGGGGGACATCTACAGCCCGCGGATCTCCAACGCCGAGCCGTTGCGGCTCGAGGTTGAGCACTTCGTCGAGTGCGTGCGCAGCGGTGCGACGCCGCGCTCCGACGGCGAGAGCGGCTTGCGCGTCGTCCGGGTGCTCGAGGCGCTGCAGTCCGAGCTCGAGCGCTCGCGCCGGGCTTGAGCGCTACCGCAGGACGTCGCGCACAGCTGCGACGACCTCGTGTGCCTGGCTCTCGCTCAGCACCGGGCTGATCGGCAGTGCGAGATGCGTGCGCGCGACCTCGTCGGTGACGGGCAGCTGCACGCCGGCGGCGAACGGCGCCATCGCGGCCTGACGATGGACTGGGACGCGGTAGTAGGCCTTGCAGCCGATCCCGCGCGCGGCCAACCCGGTGGCGAGCTCGTCGGCACGCTCGCTGCGCACGACGTAGAGGTGCCAGGCGGGCTCGCAATGATCGCTCGCGACGGGCAGCGAGACGAGCGTCCCGAGGCCCGCCTCCTCGTAGTGGCGCGCGGCGGCTCGCCGCCCGTCCGACCAGGCGTCGAGCGCCGGCAGCTGGACGCGCAGGATCGCTGCCTGCAGCTCGTCGAGGCGCGAGTTGTAGCCGATGTGCTCGTAGCTGACCTTGTCGTGCGAGCCGTGGAAGCGCAGCATCCGCGCGCGCTCCGCGATCGCCTCGTCGGCGGTCGTTATCGCGCCGCCGTCGCCATAGCAGCCGAGGTTCTTGGAGGGAAAGAAGCTGAACGTCGCGGCGCGACCCAGGGCGCCCGGCCGGCCCGCTTCGGTGCGCGTGCCCGCGGCCTGGGCGGCGTCCTCGAGGACCGGCACGCCGAGTGCCTCGATCTCGGCGACCGGCGCGACGTTGCCGAAGAGATGGACTGCGACGACGGCCTTCGTCGCGGGCGTCAGGACAGCCGCCACGGTGTCGGCCGTGAGGCAGTACGTGTCGGGATCGACGTCGCAGAAGACCGGCCGTGCGCCCGTCGCCGGAACCGCCTCGGCGGTCGCGTAGAACGTGAACGAGGGCACGACGACGTCGTCGCCGGGCCCGACGCCCATCGCGCGCAGCGCGATCGTGATCGCATCGGTGCCGTTCGCCACGCCGATCGCATGATCGGTCCCGCAGTAGCGCGCGAAGTCGTCCTCGAAGGCGGCGACCTGCGGCCCGAGGATGAAGCGCCGCGCCGCGACGACGTCGGCGATCGCCGCGTCGATCCGCTCGCGCAGCGGCTCGGCCGCAGTGGTCGTGTCGAACAGGGGGACGCGCATCGCGGTGGCGCTCTCGTCAGCGCGAGAGCAGCTCGAGGTCTGCCCGTGTCATCAAGCGGATCAGCTCCTCGAACGTCGTCTGCGGCTCCCAGCCGAGCTGGCGCTTGGCCTTCGCGGGGTTGCCGATCAGCTGGTCGACCTCGGCCGGGCGCAGGAACGCCGGATCGAGGCGCACGTAGCGCTCCCAGTCGCCGATCCCGGCCTCGTCGAAGGCGATCTGGACGCAATCGCGGACCGTGTTCGTCTGGTTCGTCGCGATCACGAAGTCCTCTGGGGCGTCCTGCTGCAGCATCAGGTACATCGCCTCGACGTAGTCCTTCGCATAGCCCCAGTCGCGTTGCGCGTCGAGGTTGCCGAGCGCGAGCTCGTCACGCAGGCCGTGCTTGATCGCGGCCGCGTGCCAGGTGATCTTGCGGGTCACGAACTCCAGCCCGCGACGCGGGCTCTCATGGTTGAACAGGATTCCGGAGCATGCGAAGAGGTCATAGGACTCGCGGTAGTTCACCGTGATGAAGTGGCCGTAGACCTTCGCGACGCCGTACGGCGAGCGCGGATAGAAGGCCGTCGATTCGGTCTGCGGGACCTCGAGCACCTTGCCGAACATCTCCGAGCTCGACGCCTGGTAGAAACGTGCCTCGGGGCATGCTTCGCGAACCGCCTCGAGCATCCGCGTCACGCCGACGCCGGTGAACTCGGCCGTCAGGGTCGGTTGGATCCAGGAGACGGCCACGAAGCTCATCGCGGCGAGGTTGTAGACCTCGTCGGGCTTGGACGCCCGCAGCGTGTCGACGAGCGAGCGCTGGTCGAGTAGATCGCCCTGGTGCAGTGTGATGCGGTCGCGCAGGTGCTCGATCCGATCGAACTTCTCGGTCGAGGCGCGGCGCACCATCCCGTGCACCTCGTAGCCGCGCTCGAGCAGCAGTTCGGCGAGGTAGGAGCCGTCCTGGCCGGTGATTCCCGTGATGAGAGCGGAGCGCGCCATCGACGGCCACCCTACTCAGCGGGTCCGGCGAGCGGCGGCACGCGGTGGCCGGCGACGAGCGCGCCGCCCGCGCGCATGACGTCGCGCCAGGCACGCGCCTCGGCGGGCCGCGAGCGTGCGAAGAGGACGACCCGCGGCAGGCTCACGGCGATCGTCACGAATCCGACGAGCGCCCGCTGCGGGCGGGCCAGCTGGGCGTCGGCGTAGTGCAGCATCCCGTGGTGCAGCGAGCGGATCCGCTCGACCTTGCTCCAGCGCCGGAACGTCCCTCCGCCGAGATGGCGGAAGACGGCACGCGGCACGTAGAGGATCTCGCCCTCGCGATGCAGCCGCGCCAGCAGGTCGGAGTCCTCGAACCAGAACCAGAAGCGCTCGTCGAAGCCGCCGACGCGCTCGAGCGCGGGGCGGCGCACGAGGATTGCGGCGGCGGCCGGCTGTTGCGCGACGACGGTCGTCTCGTCGTCGAGGCGGCGCCCGAAGTGGCGGCGCGCGATCGGGTTGCCCGGCCACGCCTGCTCGATCCCGAGCAGCTGCGTTGCGAGCGTCGCCGCGGACGGAAACGTGCGCGGGCGGTAGGCGTCCTGCGTGCGCAGCGTCCCGGGGTCCACGAGCCGCCCGCCCGCGAGGACCGCGCTAGGCGCGTCCTCGAGCGCGTCCGCGAGGCCGGCGATCGCGCCCGGCGTCGTGAGGATGTCGGAGTTCAGGAACAGCACGAGCCCGGCGGTCCCGCGCGCCGCGCCCAGGTTGCAGGCGCGCGCGAAGCCGACGCCCTGCTCGAGGCGCACGAGCTCGACCTCCGGGGCGAGTTCGGCGAGCGCCGCCGCTGTGCCGTCCGACGAGCCATTGTCGACGACGATCAGCGACTCGAGGAGCGGCTCGCCCTGCAGGCCGGCGACGCAGCCGAGCGTCATCTCGCGCGTGTCCGCGGTGACGATCACGACGTCGATCACGCGGGCGTGCCCCGCAGCTGCGTGACGAGGCTGCGGACCGCCGACGGGCGCAGCGAGCGCCCCGTGACGAGCGCGAGGTAGAGCACGAACGCGGCCCCGGTGACGAGGCCGACCGGCACGAGCGCGAGCCCGGTCGGCAGGAGCGCCGTCGCGCCGATCCCGCCTGCCAGCGCCGCCCCGCCCGCGGCGGTCGCCAGCAGCGCCGGGCGCAGCAGCTCGCGCGGGCCGACATGGTCGAGGTCCGGCGTCAGCGCGCGGAAGCGGCGCATGAACCACAGCGTGCCGAGCACGTAGGCGCCGAGCGTGCCGCAGACGACGCCGCGCGCCCCGAAGGCGACGGCCAGTGGCACCGTGAAGACGAGGTTGCAGACAACGATGACGGGCCCCAGACGTGCTTCGAGCTGCGGCCGGCCGACCGCGCGCAGATACGCGACCCCGGTTCCGGTGCAGAGCGAGATGCCGTTGGCGAGCGTCAATACGAGGCCGAGCACGATCGCCTCGTGGTGGCCGCCGATCCAGCCGTCGACGATCGGGTACAGCGCGCCCATCGCGATCACCGTTCCGCCTCCGATCACGTAGAGCCAGGTGCGGTGCATCCAAGCGAACTGGCGTCGCAGCTGCTCGACGTCGCGCGTGCCGACGGTGACCGCCAGCGCGCTGACGATCGGCGCGAGCGCCGCGGTGACGAGCAGGCGCCCGCCGTCGACGAGCTGCGACGCGATCCCGAGCTGACCTACGACGGCCGCTGTCGCGACGATGCCGACGACCACCTTGTCGCTCTGCGAGTTGATCAGGCCGGCGAGCGCGTTGAGCTGCAGGCGGCCGGCGAAGCCGATCACGGCCCGCAGCTCGCTGCGTCGAAGGATCCCCGGACGGCCAGCGCCGAGTACGTCGCGCAGCGCGACGAGCCGCGTCGCGAGCACGACGAGCTGCTGGATGACGAGCGCCTCGGCGAGTCCCTGCAACCCGCGGCCCGCCGCCATCAGCGCGAGGATCGCGGCGAGCTGGACGATCGCGCCGAGGATCGCGCTGAGCGTGATCGCCTGGAAGCGCTCGAGTCCCTGCAGCACGTTGCCGATCGCGTTCGTCATGAGCACGAGCAGCAGCGCGAGCGAGACGAGCCGGAACATCTGCGTCGCGTCGTCGCGCATCGGTCCGGGAGCAGCGGTGAACAGGCGCGCGAGCGTCGGTGACAGGGCGGCGAACGCGAGCGACGCTGGAATCGCGATCGCGGCGTAGATCGCGACCGACGTCCAGAGCAGGCGCGTCGCTGCGCTGCCGTCGCCGCTGCCGCGCGCGACCGCCGTCCAGCGCTGGATCGCGGGTCCGAACCCGGCGTCGGCGATCGACAGGTAGAGGATCACCGTCAGGCCGAGGACCCAGACCCCGTAGCCGGCTGTTCCGATGTGGTGGAGGATCACCGGCACCGAGATGATCGAGGCGCTCAGGCCCGCGACCGCGCTGAGCATGTTGGCCACGACGTTGCGGCTCAAAGCCAAGCCCGGATGCACGGCGGCTAGCGTACTTGCCGGTGCCCCGGATCTCCGTGACCATCCCGACCTACGACGGGAGGGATCTGCTGGACGTCGTGCTGCCGTCGGTGGTCGCGCAGGAGATCGGCGGGGAGCTCGAGATCGTCGTCGTTGACGACGGCTCGACGGACGGGACGGCAGAGCATCTCGCCGAGCGCTGGCCGCAGGTGCGCGTCGTCGTGCAGCCCAACGCCGGCGTCAGCGTGGCGATGAACCGCTGCCTGGCGGAGGCGGGCGGCGACTACGTCGCGCTGCTCAACAACGACCTCGAGCTCGCCCCTGGGTTCCTCGAGGCGCTGGCCTCCGAGCTCGACGCCCACCCGGAGGCGGGATCGGCCTGCGGCAAGATGCTCGACTATGCGCAGCGCGACGTGATCGACGGGGCCGGCGACGTCATGCGCTGGTCGGGCGCCTGCTGGCGGCGCGGCCACGGCGAACGTGACCGCGGGCAGTTCGACGCGCCCGAGGCGGTCCTCTCGCCGTGCGGCGGCGCGGCGATGTACCGCCGCCGCACGATCGACGACGTCGGCTCGTTCGATGGCGACTTCGTTGCGTACCTCGAGGACGTCGACTGGGGGATGCGCGCGCAGCTGCGCGGCTGGAGCTGTCGCTACGTGCCCGCGGCGCGCTGCTTCCACATGGGCTCGGCGACGACCGACCGCCCCGAGTTGAGCGGCCGCCACGCGCTGCTGCTGCGCCGCAACGGGCTGCTGTTGACGCTGAAGACGTTCCCCGCCTCGGCGCTCGTGCTGCACCTGCCGCGAATCGTCCTCTTTAACGTCGGCTGGCTCGCCGGCAGCATCCGTGACGGCCTCGGACCGGCGCACCTCGCCGCCTGGCGCGACGCGCTGGCGATGCTGCCCACCACGCTGCGCAAGCGCCGGGCGATTCAGCGCCGGCGGACGGTGAGCCGGCGCGAGCTCGGCGACGCGGTGACGACGGACTGAGCGAACGCGCGGCCGCTACGCCCGCGGCCAGTCGCGCAGCCCGGCGGCATTGAGCAGCGGCCGGGCAAGCGAGTAGGCGCGGCTGCGCGCTGCGCGCGCCGCGTGGGGCCGCCGGCGGCTGTGCTGGCCGTGCTCGCCCGCTGAGCGCAGGAAGTCGAGCAGGGGCGCGGCGGTCTGCTCCCATGTCATCCTGCGCGCTGCGCTGGCGAGGCGCGCCTCGTAGGCCGCGCGATCGCCTTGCAGCACCCGCACCAGCCCTGCCGCGACGCCGTCGACGTCGCCCGGGGCTGCGACCGCTCCGAGATCCTCGCGCGCGATGCGAGCCGCGAGGTCGTCGCCGCCCGTGCAGACGATCGGCACCTGCGCCCAGAAGCAGTCCAGCAGGCGTGTGCGGAACGCATAGCGCGTCTCGAGCTGATCGTGATGACAGGAGATGACGGCGTCGGCATCGAGCAGCCAGTCGGCGCGCTCGTCGTAGCGCACCCAGTCGTCGTTGAAGTCGACGGGAGCGCCGAGCTGCGATGCGAGCGTCTTCGCGGCCTCGGTCGCCTCGCGCGCCGCGGGGCTCGATGCGGCGCCCATGAAGACGAGCCGCAGGCCGGCGCGATCGAGCTGCGTCACCGCGCGGATGGCGGTCTGCGGATCGAGCCAGCCCCAGATGCCGCCGTTCCAGAGCACGAGCTCGGTCGCGCCGAAGCGGGCCTTCGGCCCAGTGGCCCCAGCGCTGCGCTTCGGCGGTGCGGCAGGGATCCCGAACGGCACGACGGCGAGACGGGCATCAAGCGAGCGGTCGTCGTCGTAGGCGGCGGGCGGCAGGCCTCGCTGTCCGAGCAGGAGCCCGGTCAGCAGGTCGCGCTGGCGCTCAGTCGCGCACAGCAGCAGGTCGCCGTCGGCGAGTGCGTCCTCGATGCGATCCAGCGCGAGCGCGCTCATCAGCCGCCGCAGGCGCGCGTCGCGCTCGCGGAAGCCCTCGAGCGTCTCGAAGTACTCGGGGACGTAGAGATCGAAGACGAGCCGCACCCCGCTGCGGCGCAGCGCGCGCATGACGAGCGGCCACTGCGGCACTCCGTAGACGACGTCGGCGGACGCCAGCGGATCGCGCAGGCTGCGCGCGTCGTGCGGCTCGAACGGGACGACGGGGATGTCGGGCAGCGATCCGGACGGGGCGGCGATCGTGACGTCCGCGACCGTCGCAGCCGCTCGTGCGAGCTCCACCGCGCGGATCGCGGCGCCCGCCATCCGCTCGCCGACAGGCTCCTGGCAGAGGACGAGCAGGCGCATGTCAGTCACACGCCGGACCGCGGCGCGCCAGGAGCTCGTATGTGCCGCTCACCAGCAGGGGACAGAAGTCGCGCGCCACGATCTCGTTTGGCTTCGACGAGCCGGGCACCGGACCTGCGGTCGTCGGATCGTAGGCGCGGTTCAGCACGAGGAAGTCAGCCCGCAGCAGATGCGCGCCCAGGTCGTAGCGGCGACCGTTGACGGTGCCGGGGTTGTCCTCCCAGTAGATCGCCGCGGGGCGCAGTTGCGGCAGCAAGAAATAGAGATAGGAATCGTTGTACTCCGCGAACCGAAGGTCGTGCGGTCCGACGTACAGTCGCTGTCCAGGCTTGGCGACCTCGTCGAGGGTGTCCAGGATGGGCTGCAGCCGGTGCGCAGCCGTTGGGGTGAGCCGATAGCTGCGATCGGCAACGTGAACGTCGCTGCTCGCGACCCCGTCGTTTGCTCCCAACCGGTACTCCAACAGCAACTTGGCAGTGCCGAGGCTCGTGACCTCGCTCGCTGCGCCGAAGGCGACGATGCCTACGGCGAAGCCGCCCAGAAGCCGGTTCGTCGTGATGCGCTGGAACACGTACCCGAGGAGGCAGCACAACGTGATGCATGCCACGGCGCCGCCCGAGGAGATGTGGAACACGTCAGCGCGCCCGTCCATGTATGGCAGCAGTCCGCCACCGAGCAGTCCGATTGCCGCGAGAAGTGCGGCCTCCGGGTGTCGGCGCCTGCGCATCGCGACAAGGCCGGTCGACGTGGCCACGACGGCGACGATGACGCTCAGCGTGAACAGGCGTCCGTCGTCCGTGTGGCGGCTGGGCAGTGGCAGGTCACGCCCTGGTCCGCTTGCGACGATGTCCTGCAGGACGCGCTCGATCGCGCCGGGCCCGATCAGCACGAGATGCGCCATGGCGATGACGAGCATCGGTGCAAGCCCGGCGAAGAACGCGCGCCTGCGGCCGGGCAGAGCCACGAGCAACGGCACGATGGCCACCGCGATCGCAGGTAGAAAGTCGAAGCGCACGAGCAGGACGAGCCCCGCCGTTGCGCCGGCGAGAGCCGCCAGCAGCGACGCTCGGCGCTGCACCGGACTGTCAGCGCGGCTCAGGAGCGCGAGTGCGAGAAGGGCCAGCGCGATCGCGGTCAGCCCGGCGTTCGCCTGCACGGTCCACGGGAGCCAGGTCACGGCGGCCATCGCGGCTCCCGCGACCGCCGGGGCGCGCCCGAAGCGGGCGCCGATCGCAATTGCGCTGCCCAGCGCAAGCATTCGAAACGCGAGCCCGACCGCTCGCTCGACCACGAGCGACGCTCCGAACAGCTTGAACGCCGCGCCGAGGACCCAGACGTTCGCCGGGCCGTAGAACGTCACGTAGTCGCGATGTGGCCAATAGCCCTGCAGCAGGCGCGACGGATATGCGACCAGTGTCCCCTCGTCAAGCGGTGACGCGGGGTAGTGGAATGTGGCAAGCAAGACAACACCCCAGGCCGCCAGCAGCAGGGCACTCGCGAACACCGTGAATAGCGTCGCTCGCGATGCTGTCACGGCGCCTGGCCGAGGCGCCTACGAAGCGCGCGCTTGAGCGGGATCGGGGTGGCATAGCTCACGACGTAGGGCGCAAGTCCGGTCGCGCCGCGCAGTGAGCGGCGCCGCGCCATCGCCCGCAGTCGCAGTCCGATCGTCTCTCCGATCTGCGCACGCTCGGCGTGCGACGCGACGTTCGTCGAGCCCATCACGCGCGTCGCCAGCAGCTCGTCAAGCGCCCAGATCGTCCAGTCGTCGGCGAGCCGCAGCCAGAGGTCGTACTCCATCGCGTAGCGCAGGCCAGCGTCGTAGCCGCCGACCGCGAGCGCCGCGTCGCGTCGCAGCGCGGCGGATGTGTTCGGGATCGGGTTGAACCGCATCAGCGCGTCGCCGACGTTGCCCGACTGGAACGAGGTCCGCGGGCGCAATGCGCAGCCCTGTTCGTCGACTTCGTGCATTCGGCAGCCGACGACGGCCACGTCTGGCCGCCCGTCCAGCAGCGCGAGCTGGCGCTCGAGGCGCTGCGGGGCCGAGTGGTCGTCGGCGTCGTTGATCGCCACGATCGGGGCACGCGCCGCGCGCAGGCCCTCGTTGAGCGATTCCGAGATGCCGACGTTGCGCCCCATCGAGAGCAGTCGCACGCGCGGGTCACGGTGCGCGTATTCCTCGGTCAGTGCCGCGGTCGCGTCGGCCGATCCGTCGTCTACGACGATCAGCTCGACGTCGGTGACGGTCTGGGCGAGGATCGACTCGATCGCGCGCGGCAACGTCGCGGCGTTGTCGTAGGACCCGATCAGTACGGTCACGCGCGGGGCGGCAGAGTCGGTCGGCGATGGCGGCACGGGACGCGAGCAGTATCGCCGAGCTGTCAGGCGCCACACCGAGCGCGCGGAGCATCTGAGCCGGCTCGCGCATCGATAGCCTCGCCGCGCATGGGCGCCACGCATGACCTGATCCCCCGTCCTGCAGTGGCACGCGTGAGCCGTCGCGTCCTCGTCACGGGCGGCGCTGGCTTCATCGGTGCGAACCTCGCCGTTGCGCTCGCGACGCGACATCCGGACGACGAGATCGTCGCGCTCGACAACCTCTACCGCCGCGGCAGCGAGCTGAACTTGCCGCGCCTGCGCGCCGCGGGCGTCACGTTCATGCACGGCGACGTGCGCGAGCTCGAGGACCTGCTTGCCGTCGGCGAGGTCGACGCGCTCGTCGAGTGCTCGGCCGAGCCGAGCGTGATGGCCGGCGTCGGCGGCTCGCCGAGCGTGCTCGTGCAGACGAACCTGATCGGCGCCTACCACTGCCTCGAGCTCGCGCGGCGGCGCGGGGCGCAGGTCATCTTCCTCTCGACGAGCCGCGTCTACCCGGTGGCGCCGCAGCTGCAGATCGTGCTCGACGAGCACGACACCCGCTTCGAGATCGCTGCTGACCAGGCGCTGCCAGGCGTCTCCCCCGCAGGGATCAGCGAGGCCTTCCCGCTCGACGGTGCACGCACGCTGTACGGCGCGACGAAGCTCGCCGCCGAGCACCTCATCTGCGAGTACGCCGAGACGTATGGCGTGCAGGCGGTGATCGATCGCTGCGGCGTCGTCGCGGGCCCGTGGCAGATGGGCAAGGTCGATCAGGGCGTCTTCACGTACTGGATGCTCGCCCACGTGCTCGGCAGGCCGCTGCGCTACATCGGCTTCGGCGGCTCCGGCAAGCAGGTTCGCGATCTGTTGCACGTCGACGACCTCGTCGACCTCGTCGAGCAGCAGCTCGCCGATCCGGGAGCGTGGGCGGGTCATACGGTGAACGTCGGCGGCGGCCGCGACGTGAGCCTCTCGCTGTGCGAGACGACCGCGCTGTGCGCCGACATCGCGGGGCGGCGGATCGCCGTCGAGCGCTCGAGCGACGAGCGTCCCGGTGACGTTCCGGTCTATCTTTCCGATTGCTCGCGTCTGGCGGGCATGACAGCGTGGCGTCCGCGTCGCAGTGCGCGCCAGGTGCTCGTCGACACGTTCGAATGGATCGTCGACAACGAGCAGGTCGTGCGTCAGGCGCTCTGAGACTCCCCGCACATGCCAGTTGCCATCGTCAGCGGATCCGGCGGCCTGATCGGCTCGGAATCCGTCAAGCACCTCGTCCAGCAGGGATTCGATGTCGTGGGGCTCGAGAACGACATGCGGGCGCGCTTCTTCGGCCCCGAGGCGTCGACCGCGCGCACGACGCGCACGCTCGTGGAGCGCCTCGACGGGTTCACCTCGCTGGACATCGACATCCGTGACGCCGACGGCGTGATGGCGGTGTTTCGCAAGCACGCCAAGGACCTGGAGATCGTCATCCACACGGCTGCGCAGCCGTCGCACGACTGGGCCGCGACCGACGCCCAGACGGACTTCTCCGTCAACGCCAACGGCACGCTGAACCTGCTCGAGGCGGCGCGCCATTGCAAGCCTGAGGCGACGTTCGTCTTCACCTCGACGAACAAGGTCTACGGCGACACGCCGAACTTCCTGCCGCTGCAGGAGCACGCGACGCGACTCGAGCTGCCGGTCGGCCACGACTACTACGGCGGCATCCCGACGTCGATGTCGATCGACCGCTGCATGCACTCCGTGTTCGGCGCGTCGAAGGCGGCCGCCGATCTCATGGTCCAGGAATACGGGCGCTACTTCGACATGCCGACCGTCGCGTTCCGCGGCGGTTGCCTGACCGGCCCGAGCCATGCCGGCGCGCAGCTGCACGGCTTCTTGAGCTACCTCATGAAGTGCACCGTGACCGGACGGCCGTACACGATCTTCGGCTATGGCGGCAAGCAGGTACGCGACAACATCCACTCGGCCGATGTCTTCAAGGCCTTCTGGCTGTTCCACGCGAACCCCCGCCCCGCCTCCGTCTACAACCTCGGCGGCGGACGCGCGTCGAACGTCTCGATGCTCGAGGCGATCGCGAAGTGCGAGCAGATCGCCGGCCGCGAGCTGGACTACACGCTCTCCGACGAGGCACGGATGGGCGATCACCGCTGGTGGGTCTCAGACCTCGGCGAGTTCGAGCGCGACTACCCGGCCTTCGAGCTGCAGTACGGCATCGACGAGGTCCTCTCAGAGATCTACGACGTCAACGCCGAGCAATGGACCGCGGAGGCCGCACCCGGGTGAAGCTGTCGGTCGTCATCCCGGCGCACAACGAGGAGGGCTCGATCGCGAGCACCATCGAGACGCTCATCGACACGCTGGAGGCCGAGCAGATCGATCACGAGGTGATCGTCGTCGACGACCACTGCAGCGACGGCACCGGGGAGCTCGTCGCGCAGATCGCCGAGCGCCGCCCGACCGTGCGCTGCGTGCGCAACGAGGGGCGGCCGGGCTTCGGCTTCGCGGTGCGCTGCGGCCTGGCGAACTACAGCGGCGACGCGGTCGCCGTGATGATGGCCGACCTGTCGGACTCGCCGCATGACCTCGTGACGTACTGGCGGCTGCTCGAGCAGGGCTTCGAGTGCGCGTTCGGCTCGCGCTTCATGCCCGGCGGGCACACCGAGGGCTACCCGCGCTTCAAGCTGCTGCTCAACCGGATCGTGAACCTCGGCATCCGCGTCCTCTTCCGCCACGGCTACAACGACACGACGAACGCCTTCAAGGCCTACCGGCGCGAGGTGATCGACAACATCCAGCCGCTGCTCTCCAACCACTTCAACCTGACCGTCGAGATCCCGTTGAAGGCGATGGTGCGCGGCCACACGTACGCCGTCGTGCCGATCTCCTGGCGCAACCGCGACACGGGCGAGTCCAAGCTGAAGCTTCAGGAGATGGGCAGCCGCTACCTCTTCATCGTGCTCTACGTCTTCCTCGAGCATCACCTCAGCCGCGGCGACTACCTGCGCGACGCCGAGCGCGCTCGCGTCCGCCCGCAGCCGTGGCGGCGCGACGAGCAGCTCGACGGGGTCGAGCACTGAGCTTGGACGCCGCCGTGCGCCTGCTGCGCTCGCGCCACGCTCCGTCCGTCGTGATGGGGCTGGGCGCGTTCGCTGCGTTCGTCGTGATCCTCTACCTGGGGCGCGACCTGACGACGTTCCTCTACGACGAATGGAACTGGGTCCTCAATCGCCGCGGGTGGGACGTGGACACGTTCCTGCGCCCGCACAACGAGCACCTGTCGGCGGCGCCGGTGCTCGTCTTCAAGCTGCTCTTCAAGACGATCGGGGCCGCCCCGTACTGGCCGTATCGCGTCGTCGTCGCACTGCTCACGGTCGGCCTTGGCGTGCTCGTCTACGTCTACGCGATCCCGCGCCTGGGGCGCGAGGGGGCGCTCGTGCCGGGCCTGCTGACGGTGCTCGTCGGCGCCGGCGGACAGGACATCATCTGGCCCTTCCAGATCGGCTTCGGCCTGTCGGTGCTGGGCGGCATCGGACTCCTGCTCTGCCTCGATCGCGGGACGCCGAAGGCCGAGCGCTGGGCGAGCGCATCGGTCCTGCTCGGCCTCGCGAGCTCGGGCATCGGCATCGCCGTGCTGGCGGCGGCGATCGTCGACGTCCTGTTGCACCCCCACCGGCGTGCGCGCGCGATGCGGATCCTCGCCGTCCCGGTCGTCCTGTATGGCATCTGGTACGTCAATTACAACGTCGCGCAGTTCCGCCGCGACAACCTGCTGCTCGCGCCGCAGTACGTGATCGACTCGCTCGGCGGCGCCGTCGGGGCGCTCGTCGGCCTCTCCGCGGGCTACTACTCGGCGCTTGCGATCGGCTTCGTGGGGCTCGTCGTGTGGGGTTGGCTGCGCGCCGAGCGCCCGCCGCTGCGGCTTGTCACGGCGCTGACGCTGCCGCTCGCATTCTGGCTGCTGACGGCGGTCGGGCGCGCGCAGGACATGCAGCCGACGACGAGCCGCTACCTGCTGCCGGGGGCGGTCTTCGTCGCGCTCGTCGCCTGCGAGGCGCTGCGGGGCGTGCGCCTGTCAACGCGTGCCGTCGCGCCGGCGCTGGCACTGCTGGCATTTGCCGGCGCGTCGCACGTGATCGCGCTGCGCGTCGAGGCCAAGGGTCAGTTCGACGGCTTCACGAGTCATCTGCGCGCGGAGCTCGCGGCGCTCTCGCTGGCACACGAGGCGGGCCCGATCGATCCGCGCTACCAGCCCGATCCGGTGCGAGCGCCGGACATCGTGGCTGCGCCCTACTTCGCCGCTGTCAGCGAGCTCGGCGATCCGACGCCCGATCCGAGCGCGACGATCGACGGCTCGTTCTCAGCGCCGCGCGAGTCCGCCGACGCCGTCTACGTGCTCGCCCGTCGCGTCCATGTGCAGCCCGTCACGCGCCCCGCGCCCGGCGGGCCGACGCCGACGGTCGTCGGCGGCAATGCGCGTCCCTCCGGCAGCTCGTGCGTCGTCGTGGCCGGCCATCGCTACGCGAACCTCCTGCTGCCAGTCGACGGCCTTGCGGTGCGCAGCGCGGGCGCGCAGCTGCAGACAGGCATCGGCCTGCGCCGCTGGGGCGCCGCGTTCTATGCGATCAAGGCCTTGCGCCCGCATGCCTGGGGCGAGATCGTGATTTCTCGCGACCGCGATCGCACACCGTTTGAGGTCCAGATCCAGGGACCGGCCGAGATCCGCGTCTGCGGGTTGCCGGCCGGGTAGCGCGGCCCCGGGTAGCTCGCTCCGGGCTCAGGCGGGTTCGGAGGCCGGCGCGCGGGCGCCGCGCAGCATCCGCAGGCCGCCGTGGCGGCGGATCAGCAGGACCATGCCGGCTGCTGTGATCGGCCCGAAGATGACGAGCCGGTAGAGCACGAGGCAGCTGAGCGCCGCGCTGCCCTCGATGTCGAGTGCCTTGAGCGCGAACAGTGCCGCGGTGTCGAACGTGCCGGCGAACCCGGGCCCGGCCGGGATCAGCGAGACGAGGCTCGCGGCGATCACGACGTAGAGGCTCTCGAGCAGCCCGATGTGCAGGTCCAGCGAATGGGCGACGAGGAAGAGGACGAGCGCCTCGCTGAGCCAGATCCCGACGCTCAGCGCGAACAGCCCCGCGCCGCGGCGGTTGAGCACGCCGCGTGACGCGGCGGTCAGCGGGCCGACGCGCTCAGCGAACGTCGCGAGGCGCCCGCGGCGTCGCATCCGCGCGTAGACGAGCAGCCCGATCGCGCCGAGGACGATGCCGCCGGCGCCGATCGCGGCCGGCGCCGGACCGACCGGCGAGCCCGCGACGCCGATCACGGTCAGGCTGGCGAAGACCGTCGTCAGCGCGACCACGTCGAACAGGCGCTCGGGCACGATCGTCCCGATGGCGCGGGGGTAGCCGATCGCCGACTCGCGTGCCAGCAGCAGGACGCGGAGCACCTCGCCGCCGCGCAGCGGCAAAACGGTGTTGCCCATGTAGCCGATGATCACGAGCTCGAGCGTCTGCCGGTAGCTCGCCTCGATGCGGGCTCCGTGGACGATGCTGTGCCAACGCAGTCCGCGGGCGGCTGTGATCGCCGCGTACGCGCAGAGTGCGATCGCGACGTATGCCAGGCCGCGATCGTCGGACGGCAGATGGGGAGCCGACTGCCGCGAGGCCCACCAGCCGACGCCGGCCAGCGACACGATCGAGACGACGATGCCGAACGCGCTGCTCGCGGTTGCGCCGGCGACCCGCGAGCGTGGGGGTTCGTCGCCCTCTGACACGGCCCTGACCGTACCGAACGCCCACGATGGCCAGGATCTGAGAGTCTGCTTCGCCGATGCCCCTGCCACGCCCCGACACCGGCCGCAGGTAGGTCGTCATCGGTCTGCCCTACGGCGATCTCGTCGCCCGTCATGGGCTGACCGCGAGCCACTGGTTCGCGCTCGAGGCCGTTCCCGACGAAGCGACCGTGCTCGACGTGGGCTGCGCGAGCGGGTACCTCGCGGCGGCGCTGCGCGACCGTGGCTGCATGACATATGGCCTGGAGGCAGACCCGGTGCTCGCAGCACAGGCACGCGAGCACTGCGTGGAGGTCTTCGAGTTCGACATCGAGGACCCCGAGCTGCGCAGAGAGCTGCCGCAGGAGCTCGACGCGGTCGTGCTCGGCGACGTGCTCGAGCACCTCCGCGACCCGTGGGTCGTACTCGCCTTCGTCGCGACCCGGCTGCGGCGGGGCGGCGTCGCCGTTGTCTCGGTTCCGAACGGTGTGCACTGGCGCGCACGGCGGGAGATCGCTCGGGGACGTTTCCCGCTCGAGGACTCGGGCACGTTCGACCGGACCCACCTGCGCTGGTTCACGCTCGACGCGGCGCGTGACCTTGCGCGCGGGGCGGGCCTGCGCATCGAGCGCGAGCGCTTCACGCCGGCGCCGCTGCCGTTCGAGGCCGTCGTCCGGCGCGTGATCGGCGGCACCACCGGGCGACCGCGCTTCCCGTTCGGCCACCTGCGCTGGTTCATGGCGCGTCGTGCCCCGCGGCTCTTCGCCCTGCAGTTCGTGCTCATTCTGCGCCGTGACTGACGCGCGTGTCCTGCACGTGCTCCCGCATCACGGCGGCGGGGCGGAGACGTACATCGACCTCCTGGAGAAGATCGAGGGCTTCAGCCACGCGCGCGTGGCGTTGTCGGCGGGGCGCACGCCGGCAGCGGGCGCCGCCTCGATCGCGCCTCGCTATCCGGGCGTCGCACGGCGCATCCTCGGGGCCGACGTCGTCCATGTCCACGGCGACGCGGCGACGATGCTCGCGCTGCCGCTGCTCACGCTGCGCCCGTCGGTCTGGACGACGCACGGGCTGCACCTCCTACGACGCGTCGACGGGCCGGCGCGGGCGCTGAGCAGCCGCGCGCTGCGACGGGCGATCGCGATGACCGCGCGGACGGTCTGCACGTCGCAGGCCGAGCACGACGAGCTGCTCGCGCTCGTCGGCGGTAACGCCGGCGCCGATCACGGGCTGCGCGTCGTGCGCAACGGGATCGATCCGTCCCCGCTGCCGAGCGCGGAGCAGCGCGCGGTGGCACGCGCCGATCTCGATCTGCAATCCGACGAGCTGATCGTGCTGTTCCTCGGCGAGCTCGACGGGCGCAAGCGCCCCCTCGACGCGATCGCCGCGACCGAGCGTGCGCGGGCTGCGGGTGCTCCGGTCGTCCTGCTCGTCGCCGGCGACGGTCCGCAGCGCGACGCGGTGGTCGAGCGCGCCTCGGAGGGGGTGCACGTGCTGGGTCATGTGCGCGACGTCACGCCGCTGCTCAGCGCGGCCGACGTGCTCGTCATGCCGTCCGAGCGCGAGGGCCTGTCGTTCGCCGTGCTCGAGGCGATGGGCGCCGGCCTCGCGCTCGTCGTCTCCGACGGGCGGGGCAACCCTGAGGCCGTCGGAGAGGCGGGCCTCGTGCTGGCGCTCGGCGACGTGCCGGCGCTGGCGGACGCGCTCGTCGCGCTCGCCGGCGATCGCGACGAGCTGCGCCGGCTCGGCGCCGCGGCACGGGCCCGCGTCACCACCACGCTGATGGCAGCCCACCTGCGCGACGGCGTCGCCGACGCCTACCGCGAGGCGCTGGGGCGCTCGTCGTCCGCGTAGGCCGCGGCGACGCGATCGAGCGAGCGGGCAAGCGACAGGCGCTCGGCGTTGCCGGCGAACCAGGCCGCGGTGCTCGCGCGCAGCGACGGACCCGCCGCGCGCACACGCAGGATCGCCTCGGCGAGCTCCTCGGGCGCGTCCGAGCGTGCGACGAAGCCGTTCTCGCCCTCGTCGACGAGCTCGGTTGCCGCGTTGTCGGGCCCGGCGACGACGACGCTCGGCACGCCGCGCGCCGACGCCTCGACGACGACGAGGCCGTAGCCCTCGCGGCGCGAGGGCAGCACCATGCAGAGCGCCGTCGCCAGCGCCTCGTCGATCACGGCGCTGTCGACGAAGCCGGGCGCCGTGGCGACGTCGCGCAGGCCTAGCTCGTCGATCAGCGCGAGCACCTCCGCCCGCTGGGGCCCGTCGCCGTAGATCACGAGCCGCAGCTCCGGCGCGCGTTCGCGCAGCGCCGCGAACGCGTGCACGAGCGCAGGCACGCGCTTCTCGGGGATGTGGCGCCCCGCAAAGACGACGGTCGGCTCGGCGGGCCGCGGTGCCGCGGGCTGCAACGAGCCCGCGTACTCCCCTTCGAGCACGGTCACCGGTCCGCCGATCCCGCTCTCGCGCAGCCGCTGTGCGGTCATCTGCGCGAAGCAGAACGTGACCTGGCGCAGCCGCACACAGCCGCGCTGCACGAGCCAGCCGATGCGCCCTCCGACCGGCCCGAGGTACTCGCGCCAGTAGGCGCGTGACCACAGCTCGTGCCAGTCGACGACGAGCCGGTAGTGCCCCGGACGCCGTAGCGCGCCGGCAGCGAGCAGCGAGAAGTACGGAAACGACGCGGTGTGCACGACGTCGTAACCACGCCGGTGACGCAGCAGGTGCCCGAGCACGCCGGCTCCGAACACGAGCGGGGGCGCGATCCGGCGGCGGCCGTCGACGTAGAGCGCCATCCGCGGGCCGACCGCTCGCACGCGTACGCCTGGCAGGTCCGCAGTGGTGCCGCGAGGCCACTGGCGCAGCGTCAGATACGTGACGTCGTGGCCGTCGGCGGCGAGCCGCTCGGCGACGTTGCGATACCAGCGCTCGGCGCCGCCGACCGTGTACGGGAAGAGGCAGTCGTAGACGATCAGG
>DATBAE010000019.1:0-65757 GCA_036271655.1 Solirubrobacteraceae bacterium | reverse complement strand
ACCGCAGGTGGGCGACTGCGTGGAGTCCTGAGCAGATCTCGGCCAGGTTGCGCGTTGACTTCCCCGATGATCGGTCGATGCGGATCTCGCACGAGGCGATCTACCAGTCGTTGTTCGTGCAGGGGCGCGGCGCACTGGCCCGCGAGCTGACCGCGTGCCTGCGCACCGGGCGGGCGCTGCGCGTCCCTCGGGCGCGGGTCGGCGCGCGCGGGAAGGGCTTCATCTCTGAGGAGGTCATGATCAGCCAGCGGCCCGCCGAGGCCGCCGACCGCGCCGTCCCAGGCCACTGGGAGGGCGACCTGATCATCGGCACCGACCGCTCGGCGATCGGCACGCTGGTCGAGCGGACGAGTCGCTTCACGATGCTGCTGCACCTGCCGCCGATTCCCGGCCGCGACGGTCTGCGGGCCAAGAACGGGCCGCCGGTTACCGGTGCCGGAGCTGAGGCCGTCCGCGACGCCATCAGCGCTCAGCTCGGCGAGCTGCCCGCACACCTGCGCCGCTCGCTGACCTGGGACCAGGGCGCCGAGTTGGCCCAGCACGCCAGGCTGAAGATCGACACCGGCCTGCAGGTGTACTTCTGCGACCCGCAGAGCCCCTGGCAACGCGGCACCAACGAGAACACCAACGGGCTGCTGCGCCAGTACTTCCCCAAGGGCACCGACCTCGCGCGACACAGCGCCGACGACCTCGCTGCCGTCGCCGACGCGCTCAACAGCCGCCCGCGCAAGACGCTCGGGTGGCGAACCCCCGCCGAGGTCCTCGACGAGCACCTCGCCGCAGCCAGCTGACCAACCGCCCCACGACATGACGCGCCGACGGCTTCGGGTGCCCCCGGGCGGACGGCCGCGCGCGTGGCTATCGTCGCGGTCTCACCTGAAGTCCGAGCCGCGGCTACGCTCCGCTACCGACAACCCGGTGTTGCGACGACCAGTTGAGTGCGGGCAGTTCATCTCTTGGGCCTTCAGCCAGCGCGTCAAAGACGTCGGCATCGCCCCGTCGATGGGTGCCGTCGGCAGCGCTTATGACAATGCAATGGTCGAGTCCTTCTGGGGCCGCATGCAAGTCGAGCTGTTCAACCGCAAGCGCTGGGCGACCCGCATCGAGCTGGCCACCGCCGTCCACGACTACATCGAGCTGTTCCACAGCACCCGCCGGCGCCACTCCGCCCTCGCAATGCTCTCCCCAAGCGACTACGAAGCCCACTACATCAAGACCAACACCAGAACCTCGACTCCGAATGTCCAGGGTAGATCACCGCCTCCAACGAACCCGGGGCGGTTCACAATGTTTGGGCGCGGTGCGTTTGTCCCGCGCTTGAGGGTTCATCTAAGGTGATGGTGTCGGTGGCTTCGCCGGTCTTGTCATCGTAGAGTTGGCCTTCGGCGGTGGCTACGCGGTCTTCAGTGATTCCTGCGGAATCAAAGACGAACATCTCGATGACGATTGCGGGGTCGAATATGACCTGTGATTGGTAGGTCAGGACTCTGCGGCCGTGAGGTCTTCGATCATGCTGGTCAGTCGTTCGGTCATCTCGTTTTCAAAGAGCTGACGAAACTCGCGGACCATGTCGGACTTGCCGAACTGCAGCATGGTTGCTTCGGCGGTTGTTATGCCGCCGCGCATGACGATGAACAGCAGGTCATCGACGAGGTAGGACTTCGCCTGTGTCGGTCCTTTGCCGAAGAACTTCTTTTGCGCACGGACCATCTCGTTGGAGATGCGTGCGAGCAGCTTCATCGCCGTGGTCGGGGGTGTCGTCGCTCATGAGGTGCAGCGTAGCCTCAGGCAGAGGTCGGGGTCGCGGGCTCGGGGTTGCATCCTGATCGTCGTGCCGGTGTCGGCACGGCGGATCAGCTAGCCGCAGCGATGGCGCCGTCGCAGCGAGTCCGCGTCGAACTGCTCGCCGGCGAGTTTCGTTCGGATCCGGGGCTCGCACGCGAGCGCCTCACCTCGGCGTTGCCGGCGGGGAGCGCCTGATGGGCAGCGAACTGCGGCTACGACGTGTCCGCCTGGACCCGCCGGATGCTCATCAGTCCTGGGTGTTCCCGAACGGGGTGACGGTGATCGTGGGCGCCAGCGGCGGCGGCAAGACCCAGTTGCTCAACCTGATCCGGTCGGGGCTCGGATTGGACGTGCCGCTGGTCAGGGAGGTCAGGCAGGCCGCTGCCGCCGTCACCCTCGACGCGCCGATCGCGGAGGCGCTCAGGCTCGGCGTCCTCGCGATCGCAGCGGCGCGAAGCGCCTCAGCGAGATGCTGATCGGTGACCCGCCGGGCGGCTAGCACCGCCTCCGCTGCAAGGGCGGGGCGGTCTGCAGGCGCCGCAACAAGCACCGCCGATTCGACCTCTACCTCCAGGCGCTCGGCGCTGGCGCCCGCGATCAGATCACGTGCGATCGAGATCGCGACCGACGGTGACAAGGTGATCCCGAGCGCGTCCAGAGCACCCATCGCGTACCGGGTCGCGAACGTGCTCTCGATGTCGCGCCGATTCGGCATCGGCGGCGGGATCGTCAGGCGCGCGACGAACGCATCGACCTCCCTGCGCGTCACCGACAGCCTCTGCGCGATCGTCCCTGAGCGGGCTGTCGACGGCCGCGTCCTCCGAAAACAGTCCACCGACCCGGTGGGCCCGGTTGCTCTCGAAGCAGCAGTCGATCTGACCGTTGGCGCGCTGGAAGGTGTCGAGCAGGTGACCGAGGTTGCCGTCGGCGCCCGCCAGCGACGGGACCGACCAGGTGGCGAGGTGGCCTTCGCGGTGCTTGACGCACGCCTGCATGCGGCCGTCCTCGACGAGCACCAGGTAGTCCTCGTGGCGCTCGCAGATCACCACGCACGCCTGTCTCTCGGCGATGGCGGCCAGCAGTCGCGCGCCGACGCAGCAGTACTGGAACCGGTACCGGCCCGCCGTGGTTGCGCCGGCGTCCTCCAGCGTCGGACCGCCCAACGGTTGCTGCTGCATGCCGGCATCGTGCCGAAACTCACGAAAGCACGCTTTCTGGGATCACCCGGATCCGCGTCTGCGAGCCGCCTGCGCCACGCACGGGGACCGGCTGCTCGGAGCGTTTCCATACGGCCTCGCGCGCGCGGGAAGGTGTGTGCGGCCGCGGTCCGGGTGCACTGTCGTGCTCGCCATCCGGATTTCTCGCCCGCCGGATCGCAGCCCGGTGCTGTCGAGCGCCGAAGGGCCGAGCGGGTACTTGGGTGCTCCTCGGAGAGCTGGATCGGGACCGCCGTGAAGGTCGGATGGCGGGTCCCGCAGATGGATCGGGGTGCTACAACGCCCCAATAGTTCGGGACCATTCCGGGACCATTCAGACCGCCAGTCCAAAGATCCAGAACTAGGTTCCTGTGATTTGCAGCCACTTCTTCATGCCGGAGGAGGGACTCGAACCCCCGACACGCGGATTATGATTCCGCTGCTCTAACCGACTGAGCTACTCCGGCGGGGCCGGGAAGTCTAGCCGGGGCGATAGGGGATGCCGACGTGGCGGGCAGGCGGGGAATGCGGTTGCGTGCGCGCGCGGCGCCCGGCCGCCGTATCGTGCGCGTCGTGGGCCGCTTCTAGGACGACGGAAGGAACTGCGTGAAGGACTTCATCAAGCCGTTGTACGTGGTACCCGTGGTGGTGGTCGCCGTGCTGATCGTCGCCGGGGTCCTCCTGTTCGGCGGTGGCGGGAGCAGCAGCGGCGGCAACGGGGCAGGCAGCGCGAATCCGTCGCTCGGCTTTGCCGAGGGAGACGCGTCGGCGCTCCCGGGAACGAAGCACAAGCGCTCCAAGCCGGCACCGACGGTTCGCACCGGCATCCTCGACGAATCCCGCGAATCCGGCCGTGCCGCCGTCGCGCAGGCACGCGGCATCATCGTCAGCCCGACGCAGGTGCGCGTGCGCGTCAGCGCGGCGCCCAAGCAACATGTGACGGTCAACTGGCAGCTCGGTTGCTTCAAGGACGGCCACGCCTCGGTCGGCAAGGGCCAGTACCGCGCGATGAGCCCGGACATCCGGGCGATCAGCGTGCCCGTCCAGGGCGCGAAGAGCTGCATAGCGACGGCAGGCGGCCAGCTGACGAGGACCGAGCGCGCCGGGCGGATCAAGATCGCGATCATCGCCGGATAGCCTTCGCCACGTGAGCGAGCTCGAGCAGGCCGTCAGCACCGTCATCGAGCGCTGCCTGCGCGTCCGTGCCGGCGAGACGGTGCTCGTCGTCGCCGACCCGGACAGCGTGACGATTGGCGAGGCGCTGCTTGCCGCGGCTCGCGCCGCGGGCGGCGACGCGGTGCTCGCGGTCCTTCCGCCCAACCCGGCCCGCGGCACCGAGCCGCCGGCGCCGGTCGCTGCCGCGCTCGCCGCCGCGGACGTGTTCATCGCGCCCTGCCTGCCATCCATGTCGCACACGAGCGCTCGCAAGCGCGCCTGCGAGCTCGGGCATCGCGGAGCGACGCTGCCCGGCGTCACCGCGGACATGCTCGCGCGGCTCATGAGCACGGACTTCGACGCGCTGGCCGGACGCTGCCGCGCCGTCTCCGAGCTGCTCACCGAAGCCGACGAGGTCCACATGACCTGCCCGCGCGGCACCGACATGCGGCTCGACCTCACTGGCCGCGACGGCATCTCCGACGAGGGCGATCTCGGTGCGGCTGGTGCCTTCGGCAACCTCCCATGCGGCGAGGGCTTCGCGTCGCCCGTCGGTGGCGACGGCACGATCGCGACGACGTCGCTCGGACTCGTCGGCCTGACCGAGGAGCCCGTGCTGCTGACCGTCCGCGACGGTGCGCTCGTCGACGCCGAGCACCCCGGTGACGCCGCCCGTGATTACCTCGCGATGCTCGATGCTCACGGTCCGCTGGGCCGCAACCTCGCCGAGCTCGGCGTCGGGACGAACGATCGCGCGACGCTCACGGGCAACATCCTCGAGGACGAGAAGATCCTCGGCACCGCGCACATCGCCTTCGGAGCCAGCGCCGGCATCGGCGGGACGGTCACCGTGCCGGTGCATCTCGACGTGGTCGTGCTCGAGCCGAGCCTGCGGATCGGATCCACCCAGGTGCTCGACGCGGGACGCTGGCTGCTCGACGGCTGACGCCGTCGTGTTCGATCCCGACGAACTGCTGCTGGCGATCCCGAACGTCTCGGAGGGGCGCGACGCCGGCGCGATCGCGGCGATCGGTGAGGCGTTTGCCGCGGGCGGCGCGCGACAGCTGAACGTCCACTCCGATCCGGACCATCACCGCACCGTCTACACGCTCGCGGGCACGACGAGCGAGCTCGTGGCCGGGCTCGTCGCGGGGGGCGCCGCATGCCGGGAGCGGATCGACCTGCGCGCACCACGCGGCAGCCACCCGCATGTCGGCGCGCTCGACGTGGCGCCGCTCGTGTACCTCGATGACGCGCGGCGGGGCATGGCCTACGCCGCAGCGCTCGTCGCAGCGGAGGATCTCGGTCGCGCCCGGCTGCCGGTCTTCCTCTACGGACTGCTCGCAGACCGGCGCACGCGGGCGCAACTGCGACGCGGCGGCGTCGCGGCCCTGGCAGAGCGCGTCGCCGCCGGCGAGCTCGCACCCGATTTCGGGCCGCGCACGATTGATCCACGGACCGGCGCGGTGCTCGTCGGCGCGCGCGCGCCGCTCGTCGCCTTCAACGTCGAGCTTGCACGACCGGCGACTCGCGTGAAGGCGCGGACGATCGCGGCGCTGATCCGCGAGGGTGGAGCGGAGGGCTTGCCGGGCGTGCGAGCCATCGGCCTCGAGTTGCCGTCGCGCGGCGGGATCGCCCAGGTATCGCTGAACGTGGAGGACCATCGCGCCACGACGCTTGCCGAGGTGGTCGCAGCGGTCGCACGTCATGCGACGCCCGTCTGCTGCGAGCTGGTCGGGCTCGCACCCCGAGCGGCGTTCGACGGCTTCCCCGAGGAGCTGCCGATCCGCAACCGCCGCACCGTCGAGGACGCCCTCCGAGGCAGCCTCTAAGCCTGGATCCCCGATTATCGTGGATTCGCCGCGAGGATCGGAGGATCGAGGCTAAGCTCGTAGCCACAGATGGCTCAGACGAAGAAGAAGCGCCGCAGCAAGCACCGTGGCAACGCCGCCGGCGTGATCGAATCGCGCGGCAGGACGGGTCGTCCGCCGACTGCCGAGGAGCGCAAGGCCTCCGAGAAGGAGCTCAACGCGCAGCGCCGCAAGGACCGCATGATGGTCGAGCCGACGTGGAAGCGCGCGGCCACGCGCGCCGCGATGGCGGCGGTCGTCTTCGGCCTGCTGCTCGTGTTCGGCTTCAAGACGCCGGTGGCGCGCGCGATCTCGCTGACCGTCGTCGTCTTTCTCTTCTACATCCCGCTCGGCTTCTACACCGACCAGTTCATCTATCGCCGCCGGGTCAACCAGCTGGCGCGCAAGCCCTCGAAGCCAAAGAAGGCGTAGGTCATCGCGTGTCGCTCGATGTCGCGATGTTCACGGTCGGGATGGTGCAGGAGAACTGCTTTCTCGTGCGCGAGGGAGGCGACGGCGTCGATCGCGCCGTGATCGTCGACCCCGGCGAGGAGGCGCCGCGTCTGCTGGCGGCGATCGAGCAGGCCGGCGTCACGCTCGAGGCGATCCTCCTCACGCACACGCACTTCGATCACGTCGGCGCCGTCGCGCCGGTGGCGCGTGCCACCGGCGCGCCGGTCTACTGCCCCGAGCTCGAGGTGCCCGTGCTGCAGGACGTCATGGCGTTCGTGCCGTGGCCCGGTTTCGGCCCCTACGAATCGTGGGATCCGGAGCACACCGTGTCTGGTGGAGAGACGCTCGAGCTCGCCGGTTTGACGTTCGACGTGATCTTCACGCCCGGCCACAGCCCCGGGCACGTCACGTACGCGGTGCGCGAGGAGGGCGCGCTCTTCTCGGGGGACGTGCTGTTTGAGAACTCGGTCGGAAGGATCGACCTGCCGGGCGGCGACGGGCCGACCCTGATGGCGTCGATCGCCGCCCTGCTCGACCGCTTCGACGACGACACGGTCGTGCACCCCGGCCACATGGGCATCACGACGCTCGGGCGCGAGCGGGCGTCGAATCCGTTCTTGACTGAGCTCGCGCACCGCCGGTGAGCGAGCGCCTCCAGGTTCCGCGCGGCACGTACGACGTGCTGCCGGACGATGCCGACGCGCGCGTCGCGCTCGAGCGGATCGCGCGCGGGATCCTCGGCGGCGCCGGGTTTCGCCGGATCGAGACCCCCGCCTTCGAATACACCGACGTGTTCGCGCGCGGCGTCGGCGCGTCGACGGACATCGTGCAGAAGGAGATGTACACGTTCGACGATGGCGGCGGGCGCTCCGTCACGCTGCGGCCCGAGGGCACCGCCCCGATCTGCCGCGCGTACGCCGAGCACGGCATGCACAAGCTGCCCCAGCCGGTGAAGCTCTGGTACCTGTCGAGCTTCTTTCGCCAGGAGAAGCCGCAGGCCGGACGTTACCGGCAGTTCTGGCAGATCGGCGCCGAGGCGATCGGGTCCGATGACCCGGCCGTCGACGCCGAGCTGATCGTCCTGCTTGGCACGTTGCTCGAGGAGCTCGAGGTCGGTGGCCTGCGGTTGCGGATCGCGAGCCTCGGGACGCTCGCCGCGCGCCACGCGTACCGCGACGAGCTGCAGTCGTACCTGCGGGCGAACGCCGATCGGCTGTCGGAGGAGGTCCGAGCGCGGATCGACCTCAACCCGCTGCGGGCGTTCGACTCCGACCATGCGGGCACGCGCGAGGTGATGGCCGACGCGCCGCTGCTGCTGCAGCACCTCGACGCCGACGATGCCGTCCACTTCGCGGCCGTCCGCGAGCTGCTCGACGGCGCCGAGCTTGACTACGAGGTAGATCCGACGCTCGTCCGCGGCCTGGACTACTACACGCGCACGGTCTTCGAGTTCACCTCCGATGCGCTCGGCGCGCAGAGCGGCGTCGCCGGCGGCGGCCGCTACGACGGGCTCGTCGAGATGCTCGGCGGGCCTGCCACACCGGGTTGCGGCTGGGCGGCCGGGATCGAGCGCATGCTGCTCGCCTCCGGCGGGCTGCCGGCGCTTTCGCCGGCAGTCGATCTCTACGTCGCGTTTGACGCGCCGGCCCGCCGGGCAAGTGCGTTTGCCGTCGTCGACGAGGCGCGTCATGCGCGGCTCAATGCGCAGATCGAGCTCGCCGGCCGCTCGCGCAAGGGGCAGCTCAAGCATGCCGATCGGATCGGCGCCCGGTACGTTGCGATCGTGGGAGACGAGATGACGACGTTCAAGGACATGCAGGCAGGCGAGCAACACGAGGTCGCTGCGGGCGAGGTCGTGGCGCGGATCCTGCGTGGACGAGGCATGCGGTGAGGCGCGCGCCGCGCGCGAACCCATATCGCGACACGTGGGCGGGCGACCTCGGCGCCGCGCAGGCGGGCGCGAGCACCCGCGTCTGCGGCTGGGTGAACACGCGCCGCGACCACGGCGGGCTGATCTTCGTCGACCTGCGCGATCGCTCCGGCATCGTGCAGCTCGTCTTTCACCCGGAGAACGGGGCTGAGCTGTTCGCGGCCGCCGAGCGCCTGCGCGCCGAGTACGTCGTCAGCGTCGTCGGCGCGGTGATCGAGCGCGAGCCCGGCCAGATCAACCCGAACCTCGCGACCGGCCAGATCGAGATCCAGGTCGCCGACATGCGGCTGCTCGCCGAGTCTCAGACCCCGCCGTTTCCACTCGACGGCGACGGCGATCTGGACGAGATGCTGCGCTTGCGCCACCGCACGCTCGACCTGCGGCGCCGGCCGATGGTCGACGCGCTCGTGCTGCGCCACGAGGTCGTCCGCACGATCCGCGAGACGCTGTCCGACGAGGACTTCCTCGAGGTCGAGACCCCGATCCTGACCCGCTCGACGCCCGAGGGCGCGCGCGACTTCCTCGTGCCGTCGCGGCTGCAGCCCGGCAACTTCTATGCCCTTCCGCAGTCGCCGCAGCTCTTCAAGCAGCTGCTGATGGTTGCCGGCTACGAGCGCTACTTCCAGATCGCCCGCTGCTTCCGCGACGAGGATCTGCGAGCGGACCGCCAGCCCGAATTCACGCAGCTCGACCTCGAGATGTCGTTCGTCGAGGAGGACGACGTGATCGACGTCAACGAGCGCTTGATGGCCAAGGTCTTCGAGCTCGGCGGGCTCGACATCCAGGCGCCGCCCTACCTGCGGATGAGCTACGACGAGGCGATGCTGCGCTTCGGCTCAGATCGCCCCGATACACGCTTCGGCCTCGAGATCACCGACGTCTCCGATCACCTGCGCGGCTCCGAGTTCAAGGTCTTCTCCGCGGTGCTGAATCGGTCCCATCCGCGCGGGGTGGTCCGCGCGATCAACGCCGGGCAGCGCGAGGTTGCGCGCAAGGAGCTCGACGAGCTGACCGAGTTCGCCAAGCGCCACGGCGCGGCCGGCCTCGTCTGGGCGTTCGTGCTCGACGACGGCAGCTGGCGCTCGCCGATCGCGAAGTTCCTCTCGGCCGAGGAGATCGCGGCCGTGACCGGCGCCCTCGGGGCGCAGCCCGGCGACCTGCTGCTCGCCGTCTCCGACAGCGAGCCGACCGCTGCCGGCGCGCTCGGCGCGCTGCGCATGGAGCTCGCCGCGCGCTGGGACCTCGTCCCGGCCGGCCGTCACGACGTGCTGTGGATCGTCGACTTCCCGATGTTCGGCTACAACGAGGACGAAGGGCGCTGGGACGCGCTGCACCACCCGTTCACGGCGCCGACCGCTCCGACCGGGAACACGGCTGCCGACCTCGCGGCGACCGGCGATCCCGGCGTCTGGCGCTCGCGCGCCTACGACCTCGTGGTCGACGGCTGGGAGCTCGGCGGCGGCTCGATCCGGATCCACGATCCCGCAGTGCAGAGCCAGGTCTTCGCCGCCATCGGGCTCGACGAGGACGAGGCGCAGCGGCGCTTCGGCTTCCTGCTCGAGGCGCTGCGCTACGGCGCCCCGCCGCACGGCGGGATCGCGTTCGGCATCGACCGGATCGTTGCGCTGCTCGCCGGCCGCGACTCGATCCGCGACGTGATCGCGTTTCCGAAGACCGCGAGCGGCTCTGACCCGCTGACCGGCGCGCCCGCGCCCGTCGACGATAAGCAGCTGCGGGAGGTCGGGCTGCGCAGCAGCGCCGCACCCGGCCGGGTCCCGGTCTGAGCGCAGCGGGCGGACGAACGTCCGCCTGCACCCGTCAGGGCTCGCGCGGCCGGCGGCCGCGGCCGACAGCGCTCGCATGGCTCACTATGCGCGTCCGTTCCTGATCCTCGCGGTCGCGAGCGTCCTGCTCGTCTGCGGCCTGCTCTTCATGCCGCATCCCAAGCCGCCTGCGGTCTCGCACACGCCGCTGGCGCCGATCGAGGCGATCCAGAAGGCGCACGACGCGTCCGCGCTGTCCGACGCGGCCAACGCGCGGCTTCAGGCAGCCGGCGACCAGGCGGTCTCGCCGTAGACTCGGGCTCGTGCCCGACGAGCGCTTCGAAGATCATCTGACGAGCCCGCGCGGCCTCGGACGGGAGCTCGAGGATGCGTCGCATGGCGTCGCCGGCGGCGCGGCGTGCGGTGACCTCGTGCGCGTTTCGCTCGTCGTGGCGGGCGAGCACATCAGGGCCGCCGCGTTCGAGGCCTCCGGCTGCGGGGCGACGATCGCCGCCGCCAGCGCGACGGTCGAGCTTGTCGAGGGCGCGGGCCTGCTTGACGCGGCGCGGATCGGTGCGCCGCAGATCGCTGCCGCGCTCGGCGGCCTCAGCCCCGGCAAGCTGCACGCCGCCGACCTCGCGTCCGACGCGATGCACCGCGCCCTCGGCGCTGCGGCGCGCGCCACGGGCGCGCTGCGCCCCCATCCAGGGCGGACGCTCGTCGCGCTATCAGGCGGCGTCGACAGCGCCGTCGCCGCGCTCCTGTCGGACGGCGACGTCGCGACCGTGACCCTCGAGCTGTGGGCCGACGTCGACAACGACGGCGAGCGCTCGTGCTGCTCGGCTGCAGCCGTACGCGGGGCGCGCCGCCTCGCGCACAGCCTCGGCATGCCCCACTTCACGCTCGACTTGCGCGACGAGTTTCGCGGTGGGGTCGTCGAGCCGTGGCTGCGCGAGCACTCCGACGGGCTGACGCCGAACCCCTGCGTGCGCTGCAACGGACACGTCCGGCTCGACGCGATGATCGACTTCGCCGATCGCGTAGGAGCCGCCACGCTGACGACGGGCCACTACGCGCGACGCACCGAGGACGGGCTGCTGCGACTCGCCGTCGATCCCGCCAAGGATCAGACATACATGCTCGCCGCGCTCGGGCGCACGGCGCTCGGGCGCCTGCGCTTCCCGCTCGGGGACCGCACGAAGGACGAGGTCCGCACGCTCGCCGAGCAGGCCGGCTTGGCGGTTGCGAACAAGCCCGAGTCGCAGGATCTCTGCTTCCTCGCCGGCACCGGCCGCGAGGTCTTCCTTGCTCGGCACGGGGGCCTGCTTGCGCGGCCTGGCGACATCCTCGATCGCGGCGGGCGCGTGCTCGGGCGTCACGAGGGTCATCATGGCTACACGGTCGGGCAGCGCAAGGGCATCGGGATCGCTGGTCCGGAGCCGCTCTACGTGCTGGCGACCGACGCTCGCACGAACACGGTGACGGTCGGCACGCGTGCCGAGCTCGCGACGAGCACGGTGCGCGTCCGCGGCGTCCGCCTGCACCGCGACAGCCCCGATGCCGTGCAGTTGCGCTACCACGCCCGGCCGCTGCGCTGCCGGCTGGAGGGGGATGAAATCCACCTCTACGAGCCGTTCGACGGCGCGGCACCGGGGCAGACGGCGGTCTTCCTGTGCGGGGATGCGATCGTCGGATGCGCCACAATCGCCGCGTGAACACCGCTCAGATCCGCGAGACCTTCCTCGGCTACTTCGAGCAGCACGACCACAAGCGGCTGCCGTCGGCGTCGCTCGTGCCGTCCGCGTACGACCCGACGGTGCTACTCACGACAGCCGGCATGCATCCGCTCGTGCCGTACTTCCGCGGCGAGGAGAAGCCGCCCCATCCGCGCCTGACGACGGTCCAGAAGTGCTTCCGCACGACCGACATCGACAACGTCGGCAACACCGCGCGCCACCTCACGTTCTTCGAGATGCTCGGCAACTTCTCGATCGGCGACTACTTCAAGAAGGAAGCCGTCGAGATGGCCTGGGAGCTGTCGCAGACCGGCTTCGGCTTTGACCCGGACGACATCTGGATCACGGTCTTCGAGGGCGACGAGGAGCTCGGCCTCGGTCCCGACGAGGAGGCGATCGACGCCTGGCTCGCCGTCGGCGTGCCGCGCGAGCGGATTATCCTCTGCCCGCGCTCGGAGAACTTCTGGCAGGCCGGCGACAGCGGTCCGTGCGGTCCCTGCAGCGAGCTGTACATCGACCGCGGCCTGGAGTGGGGCAGGGAGGACGATCTTCCCGGCGGCGAGAACGAGCGCTTCCTGGAGTATTGGAACCTCGTCTTCACGCAGTACGACCTCGGCAAGGACCGCGACGGCCGCCCGACGCTCGCCCCGCTGCCGGCGAGCAACATCGACACCGGTCTCGGGCTCGAGCGGATGGCCGTCATCCAGCAGGGCGTGGAGACGGTCTTCGAGACCGACACGTTCGCGCCGCTGATGGCGCTGGGCCGCGAGTTGGCGAGTGCGGAACCGGACGAGCGCGCGCTGCGGATCCTCGCCGACCACTCGCGCGCGCTGACGTTCCTGATCGCCGACGGCGTCGTGCCGTCCAACGAGGATCGTGGCTACATCCTGCGGCGGATCATGCGCCGCGCGATCCAGCAGGGTCGCCGGATCGGGATCGCGCCGGGCTTTCTGCCCCGCTTCGTCGAGACCGTCATCGCGACGATGGGCGACGCCTACCCGGAGCTACGGCGCGAGCGCGAGTCGATCCTGCTCTGGGCGCGCTCGGAGGAGGAGGGCTTCGGCCGCACGCTCGAGCAGGGCACGCGCCTGCTCGAGGACGTCATCGAGCGTGCCCGGGCGAGCGGCACGATCCCCGCCGACGCGGCCTTCCAGCTGCACGACACGTTTGGCTTCCCGATCGAGGTCACGACCGAGCTCGCCGCCGAGCAGGGCATGGCCGTCGACATCGACGGCTTCGATGTGCTGATGGACGCCCAGCGTGCCCAGGCCCGCCGCGGCGCGCGTGCCGATGGCGGCGACGGCGGGCTGCGCGAGCGCGCCCGCGAGCTGGCCCGGGAGGCTGGCTTTCAGACCGACTTCACCGGCTACGAGACGCTCGAGCAGCACACGACCGTCGGCCCCGTCGGCGGCGCGGACGCCGGCCTGCTCGTGAAGCTCGCCGAGTCGCCGTTCTACGCCACCGGCGGCGGCCAGGTCGCCGACCTCGGCACGATCGAGTGCGACGACGGCAGCTGCGCGGCGCGCGTCGTCGACGTCGTGCGGATCGGCGACGACCAGGCGCTCCTCGTCTCCGCCGAGCGTGGCGCCCTCGAGCCGGGTGCGCGCGTCGTCGCGCGCGTCGACCGCGCCGCGCGCACTGCGACGCAGGCGAACCACACTGCGACCCATCTGCTGCATGCCGCGCTGCGCGAGCGGCTCGGTCCGCATGTCCGCCAGGCGGGCTCGTACGTCGGACCTGACAAGCTGCGCTTCGACTTCGCCCACGGCGAGCGAATCTCGCCCGAGGACCTGAGCGCGATCGAGGACCGCGTCAACGAGTGGGTGCTGCGCAACGACCCGGTGCGCGCGATCACGACGACGCTCGACGAGGCGCGTGCGCTCGGCGCGATGGCGCTGTTTGGCGAGAAGTACGGCGACGTCGTGCGGATGGTGCAGGTCGGCGCGGGCGAGTACTCGCGCGAGCTGTGCGGTGGGACGCATGTCCGCTCGACGGCCGAGATCGGCGTCTTCAAGCTCCTCAGCGAGAGCTCCAGCGCGGCGAACGTCCGCCGGATCGAGGCGATCACCGGATCGACGGCCGTCGCCGAGCTGCGTGCAAGCGATGCGAAGGCACGCGAGACGGCGGCGCTGCTGCGCACCGGCGTCGAGCGCCTGCCCGAGGCGGTCGGCGAGCTGCGCGACCGCGCCCGACAAGTTGCGAAGGCCGGCGCGACGAACGGCGTCGCGGCGGGCGTCGACGCCGACAGCCTCGCGGCCGGTGCCGTCAGCGTCGCAGGCGCCGAGATCGTCGCGCAGATCGTCAGCGGGGCAGCCGGCGTCAAGGAGCTCATGGACCTCGCTGATCGCATCAAGGGCCGGCTGGGCGACGAGTCGGCGACGGTGCTCGGCGCCGCGCTGGACGGTCGCGTGCATCTCGTCGCGGCGGTCACGCCGGCGCTCGTCACGCGGGGCGTGAAGGCCGGCGCGATCGTCAAGGCCGCCGCGGCGGTCGCGGGCGGAGGGGGAGGGGGGCGCGACACGATGGCCCAGGCCGGCGGTCGCGATCCGGCCAAGCTCCCCGAGTCGATCGCCGCCGCGCGCGCCGCGATCGAAGCCGCCCTTGCGTAGGTGAGGGCAGTCGGTTGCGGGTTCTGGCGCTGGACTACGGGATCGCGCGCTGCGGTTGCGCGCTGAGTGACCCGACGGGCACGTTGGCGACGCCGATCGAGCCGATCCTGCGCCCCTCGACGCGCAAGGGCATGGCGCGGATCGTTGATCTCGTGCGTGAGCGCGAGGTCGGCCGCGTCGTCGTCGGCCTGCCACTTTCGCTGTCAGGCTCGGACTCGGCACAGACGCAGGAGACGCGCGCGTTCGTCGCGCGCCTCGCCGAGCGGGTGACGGTGCCGGTCGAGCTGTTCGACGAGCGCTTCACGACGCTGATCGCGAGCCGCGATCCGGGCAGCCCGACGTCCTCCGAGGACTCGCGTGCCGCAGCGCACCTGCTGACCGGCTGGTTGTTCGTCCAGCAGCCGCGTGACGTGCCGCCGTCACGGCCGGAGGCCGGGTAGCGTTCATGGCGAACTTCACGGCCAGATGAGCCGGCCGCGTCGGGACAACACGAACGCAGGAGCGCAGCGATCGGCTGCCGAGCGCGAGCGCGCCCGCAAGGAGCGCGAGGCGCGCCGGCACGGCGGCACGCCGCAGTCAGCAGAGTCAGTCCCAGCGCCGGATGTCGCGCCGGCCGGAGCGGCCGCCGATCCGCCATCGCCGGAGTCACCACATGAACACGAGATCACGATCCGCCGTCAATCGCCGTTGCGTCCCATCCCGGCGCCGCGCGACGACGGCGTGCGCCGCATCCAGCCACAGCCGCCCGCGCCTCCGGCGGCGCCCGCCGGCGCGCTGCACGACGAGACAGAGCGCCCGATCGGCATCCGCCGCGTGCGCCGCCCGAGCCGGCCGATCGTGACGCCGCCCGGGGATACGCCGTCCGGTCCCGCGATGCGTCGCCGGCGCGTCTCGGCTCGGGCACGGATCGGCGGCCTGCTGGCGGTCGCCGTGCTCGCGGTGATCGTCGTCGGCGCGCTGCTGACGTTCCAGCCATTCGGCAGCGCGGAGGGCGACGCCGTCCGGATCACGATCCCGCAGGGCGCGAGCACGAGCGCGATCGCCCACCAGCTCGCAAACGCCGGCGTCGTCGACTCGGCGTTCTTCTTCGAAGTGCGCGCGCGGCTGTCGGGCAAGCGCGGCGACCTCGGCTCCGGTGTTCACCTGCTGCACAAGGACATGACGTACGGCAGCGCGATCGCCGCGCTGAGCGCTCGAGCGCCGGTCGCGAAGGTCGCCACGATCAACGTCACGATCCCAGAGGGCAAGTCGCGGCGCGAGATCGCCCCGATCGCCAGCCGGGCTGGGTTGCGGGGCAGCTACCTCGACGCCTCCAAGCGCTTCGCGGGCGCGCTGAACCCGTTTCGCTACGGCGCGCCGAAGGGCACGCGCTCGCTCGAGGGCTTCCTCTTCCCGGCGACCTACCAGCTCGATCGGGGAGCACCGGCGCGCGATCTCGTCGATCGCCAGCTGGCCGCGTTTCGCCAGAGCTTCGCGACGATCAACCTCGGTCGCGCGCGCAGTAAGAACCTGACGGGGTACGACGTCCTGATCATCGCCTCGATGGTCGAGCGTGAGGCGCAGCTCCCACGCGAGCGGCCGCTGATCGCCGCCGTCATCTACAACCGGCTGAAGGATCACACGCCGCTCGGGATCGACTCGACGACGCGCTATGAGCTCAACAAGCCGAGCGGCGCGCTCACGGAGTCCGATCTCGCGATCGACTCGCCGTACAACACGCGCACCCACGACGGTCTTCCGCCGACGCCGATCGGCAACCCGGGGCTCGCCTCGATCCGCGCCGCCGCGGCGCCGGCGAACGTGCCCTACCGCTACTTCGTCGTCAAGCCCGGCACCTGCGGCGAGCACGTCTTCGCGACGACGCTCGCCGAGCACAATCGCAACGTCGCGCGCTACGGAGCGGCGCGCGCCCTGGCCGGCGACAAGTCGCCGACGACGTGCTGATCGGCCCCGCCGACCGCGACGCGGAGCTCTCGCGCTACGGCGTGCTCGGCTGGCCCGTCGGCCACAGCCGCTCGCCGGCGATGATGCGCGCCGCCGGCCTACAGCGCTACCAGCGCCTGCCGGTCGCGCCGGCCGCCTTCGCCGACACCGTGCGGGCGCTGCACGGAGCCGGCTTTCGCGGCGCGAACGTCACGATCCCACACAAGGCGGCGGCGCTTGCGCTCGCGACGAGTGCGAGCGACGCCGCGCGCGAGATCGGCGCGGCGAACACGCTGACGTTCGCCGCCGGCGGCGAGATCGCCGCCGAGAACACCGACGCGCCGGGCCTGCTCGCGGCACTCGGCGATCGCCCCGCGCGGACGGCGCTCGTGCTCGGGGCGGGCGGCAGCGCCCGCGCGGTCGTCTGGGCGCTCGTGCAAGCGGGCGCCGACGTCTCGATCTGGAATCGGACCGCATCACGGGCGGCTGGGCTCGGCGCGCGCGTCGTGTCCGAGCCGGTGGCGGCAGATCTGCTCGTCAATTGCACGAGCGTCGGGCTCGACCGAACGTCGAGCGCGTTCAAGGATCTGCCGCTCGCTGCCGATGGGCTGACCGAATACGAAACCGTGGTGGACCTCGTGTATGCGAGCGGTGGGACCGAATTGATCCGGGAAGCCGCCGCGCGGGGCCTAGATACCGTCAACGGACTGGAGATCCTGGTGCGCCAGGGCGCGTTGAGCTTCACCATCTGGACTGGTCTGGCGGCGCCGCTGGACTCGATGCGAGCCGCTGCCCGCGATACCACGTTGCCTGAAGCCGGATGTTCCCCGAACCGATCCCGCTGAAGCCGCCGACGTCGCACCGGATGGACGCTGACGGGATCACGAGACCGCGCCATCCCGGCGGCCCGGCCCGCTTCCTGACCGACGTCATCGTCGATCTCGGGCTTGTGCCGCGCGATCGCGTTGCGTCGGCGATCGAGGAGGGCCGCCGCACCGGCAAGCTGCCCGAGGAGGTGCTGCTCGAGCAGGGCGCGCTGACCGCCGACGGGCTCTCGCGCGCGGTCGCCGAGCGCCATGGCCTGGACCACCTCGATCTCGGCACCTTCAAGCCGGACATGACCGCAGCGAACCTGATCTCGGTCTCGGCTGCCAGGCGCTACGAGGCCGTGCCGGTCGACCTGATCGACGACCGCACGCTGCTCGTCGCGATGGCCGACCCGTCCAACGTGCTCGCCGTCGACGACATCGCGCTGCTGACCGGCAAGGAGATCCGTCCCGCCGTCACGAGCCGCGAGGACATCCTCGGCCTCATCTCACGTCTGACGCACCTCGACGACGTCGTCACGACGACGGGCGACATGTTCGGCGGCGACGACGACGACGGTCCGGCCGAGGTCGTCGACCTGCGCGAGTCTGCTGACGACGCCCCGGTCATCCGGCTCGTCAACCAGATCATCGCCCAGGCCGTCGAGCAGGGCGCGTCGGACGTCCATCTCGAGCCCAACGGCAGCGATCTGCGGGTGCGCTTCCGGATCGACGGCGTGCTCGTCGAGACGGCGCAGATCCAGCGCCGGATGGTGCTCGGCGTGATCAGCCGCGTGAAGATCATGAGCGACCTCGACATCTCGGAGCGGCGCATCCCGCAGGATGGTCGCGTCGGCCTGACGATCGACAGCCACCACATCGACCTGCGGGTCGTGACGCTGCCGAGCGTGCACGGCGAGTCGGTCGTCATGCGCATCCTCGACAAGAGCAGCATCCCGATGGACCTCGAGAAGCTCGGGATGGCCGCACAGGAGCGCGAGCGCTTCGAGCGCGCCTACCACCAGGCGTACGGCGCCGTGCTCGTGACCGGCCCGACGGGATCGGGCAAGTCGACGACGCTCTACGCCGCGCTGGCGGATCTCAACACGATCGAGAAGAACATCATCACGATCGAGGACCCGGTCGAGTACCAGCTCGACGGCATCACGCAGGTCCAGGTCAATCCGCGTGCCGGGCTGCACTTCCACACCGGCCTGCGCTCGATGATGCGCGCCGATCCCGACATCATCATGGTCGGCGAGATCCGCGACCGCGAGACCGCGCAGATCGCGATCGAGTCCGCGCTGACCGGCCACCTCGTGCTCTCGACGCTGCACACGAACGATGCCGCGAGCGCCGTCACGCGGCTCGTCGACATGGGTATCGAGCCGTTCCTCGTCGCATCGGCGATCGACTGCGTCGTCGCGCAGCGGCTCGCCCGCAAGCTCTGCCAGCACTGCAAGGAGCGCCAGATCATCACGGCCGACGTCCTGCGCGCGAACGGCATCCGCAGTCAGTTCGACATGGAGGCCTACCAGGCGCGGGGCTGCCCGCGTTGCGGCCACAGCGGCTACAAGGGACGGATCGGCCTCTACGAGGTGATGGTCGTCACGGAGGAGATCCGCAAGCTGACGCTCGCCCGCGCGTCGGCTCCGGAGATCGCCGACGTCGCCGTGCGCCAGGGCATGCGCCTGATGCGCGACGACGGGCTCGAGAAGGTCCGCCACGGGCTGACCTCGATCGAAGAGGTCACGCGCGTCAGCGGCACGGGGGCTGCCGTCGTAGAGAGCGGCTGAGCGACAGGATCAGCTGCTCGGGCGCAATCCTCGTCCGCCCGCCGATCCGACGCGTCATCATTGATTGCCATGGCGAGCACCGGGATCCAGCGCACGATCAACGTCCCCGGGCTGGCGCAGGCCCGCGAGCAGTACGAACTCGCACTATCGGACATCTCCGCCGACCTCGGATGGGCGGCGCTGCATTGCGGCAGGCTGCTGCATCTCAGCGGTGACCTGCTCGGCGCCGATCAGGCGTTCCGTGCATCGATCATCGCTGCCGATCCCGAGCACGCGCCGCTCGCGGCGTGTCATCTCGGCCGGCTCTCCGAGCAGCTCGGCGACAGCGAAGGGGCGGCGGCGGCCTACCTGCAGGCGATGGCCTCGGGACACCCGAAGCACGCGGCAGCCGCCGCGTACCGGCTCGGCGGCCTGCTGCAGGCCAAGGGCGACATGACCGCGGCGCGAGCCGCTTTCGAGCAGGCCGCGGAATCGAAGAACCCGTGGTACGCGCGCCTCAGCGAGGACGCGCTCGCCGCGTTCGACGAGCCGGCTGCGTAGCAGGCGTCACGCGGCTGGCAGCTCGTCGGCGTCGGCGTCGACGGCCGTCCCATCGACGTCGGCAACCGCCGCACCGTGCTCGAACCCGGCCGCCCGATAGGCATCGTCCTCGTCGAGCGTCTCGTTCTCGAGCAGCGCCCGCGCGAGCGACTCGAGGCGCTCCTGGTTCTCCTTCAGCGTCCGCCGGGCGCGGTCATAGCAGGCCTCGATGATCCGGCGGACCTCGCGATCCACCAACTCCCGCGTGTCGTCTGACACCTGGACCGGCCCGCCGGGGCCGTAGAACTGCTCTTCGCCTGGTGCCGGCAGGACCGACACGAGCCCGATGACGTCCGACATGCCCCAGCGGCCGACCATCTGGCGCGCGATCGACGTCACCTGCTCGAGGTCGGACTCGGCGCCCGTCGTCACGTTGCCGTAGATCAGCTCCTCGGCCGCGCGGCCGCCGAGCGCGCCGACGATGCGGCCCTCGAGGTAGCGCGCGTCGTAGCCATAGCGATCGGCCGACGGCGACTGGAAGGTCACGCCCAGCGCGCGCCCGCGGGGGACGATCGAGACCTTGCGCACCGGATCGGCACCGGGCTCGAGCATGCCGAGCACCGCGTGGCCGGACTCGTGATACGCCGTGCGCTCGCGCTCGTCTTCCGACAGCGTGATCTTGCGCTCGGCCCCGAGCACGATGCGCTCGAGCGCGTCCGCGAGGTCGGCCGCAGTGACGGTGTCGTGATCGCGGCGCGCGGCGATCAGCGCCGACTCGTTGATGAGGTTGCGCAGGTCGGCGCCGACCATGCCCGGTGTCGAGGAGGCGACGCGCTCGAGGTTGACGTCGGCTGCCAGCGGCACCGAGCGCGTGTGGATCTTGAGGATCTCGACACGCCCGTCCTTGTCGGGCGCGTTGACCGTCAGGCGCCGGTCGAAGCGGCCCGGTCGCAGCAGCGCGGCGTCGAGCACCTCCGGCCGGTTCGTCGCGGCGAGCACGATGACGCCCTCCGAGCCTGTGAAGCCGTCCATCTCGGTGAGGATCTGGTTCAGCGTCTGCTCGCGCTCGTCGTGGCCGCCGAAGCCGCCGCCCCCGCCACGCGCGCGGCCGATCGCATCGAGCTCGTCGATGAAGATGATCGACGGCGCAGCCTTCTTGGCCTGCTCGAAGAGGTCGCGCACGCGCGACGCGCCGACGCCGACGACCATCTCGACGAACTCCGACGCGCTGAGCGAGAAGAACGGCACGTCGGCCTCGCCCGCAACGGCGCGGGCGAGCAACGTCTTGCCGGTGCCCGGCTGACCGGACAGCAGGACGCCCTTGGGAAAGGACGCGCCGAGCTTGCGGTAGCGGTCGGGGTTCTTGAGGAAGTCGACGATCTCCTTGAGCTCGTCCTCGACCTCGTCGATGCCTGCCACGTCATCGAAGCTGACGCGGGTCGCGGATGCGTCGTAGCGCTTGGCCTTCGAGCGCCCGAGCGCGAGCGCGCCACCACCCGCTGCCGCCGCGCTGCGGCGCAGGAAGTAGATCAGCAGGCCGAAGATCAGCAGCGTCGGCCCGAACGACAGCAGCAGGGTCGCGAGGAAGCCGCGGCCCTCGTCGACCGGCCGGGCGTTGACCTCGACGTGCTTGGCGAGCAGCAGGGTGAGCAGCTCGTCGTCCTGCGCGAACGTCGGGCGGACGGTCTCGAACCCGCCCTCCGGACCCTTCTTCTCGAACTTCACCTTCTTGCGAAACGACCCCTGGATCACGTCGCCCTTGGCGTTCACCTCGCTGACGTTGCCGGCCGTGACCTGGTCGCGGAAGAACGTGTACGGGACGTCGAGGCGCTTGTCCTTGCTCGATGGGATCAGCTGCGCGAGCACGATGTTGATGACGAGCAGCAGCAGCAAAAAGCGCCAGAAGCGTTGCATGCCTGGCGGCCGCGGCAGCGTCGGACGGCCGCGCTGCTTGGCCGCGGAGTCGGGCTCGTCGTCGCGTTGGCCCTCGACCCTCCACGGCCTGCGCTGGGAGGGCGTGTCGGAATGCGTGCGGTTCGTCGAGTCGGCCATCCGCGTCGACGGATCATACGGTCGTCCATGTTCGGGCCGGAATGCGCGACGCGACGGCGCACGCGCCGATAGCCGGGCGTAATGAGCCTTGACTTCGCCGACCTGTTGCTCGAGGTCATCGAGCGCAACGCCTCCGACCTGCATCTCACGGCCGGGGCACATCCAACCGTACGGGTCCGGGGACGCCTCCAGCCGCTGGA
Source organism: Solirubrobacteraceae bacterium (assembly GCA_036271655.1). Taxonomy (GTDB): domain Bacteria; phylum Actinomycetota; class Thermoleophilia; order Solirubrobacterales; family Solirubrobacteraceae; genus CADCVQ01. Next base: position 43,984 of record DATBAE010000019.1, on the reverse strand, counting down.
GGACTACCCCGTCATGACCACCGAGCAGACGCGCGAGACGATCTACTCGATCCTCACGAACGATCAGCGCCAGCGCCTGGAGACGGACTGGCAGATCGACTTCGCCTACTCGATTCCGGGGCGCGCGCGGTTCCGCGTGAACGCCTACTACCAGCGATCCGCGATCGGGGCGGCGTTCCGCCTGATCCCGTTCTCGATCAAGACGATCGACGAGCTCGGGCTGCCCGTCGCGATGCACGACCTCGCCAAGCGACCGCGCGGACTCGTGCTCGTCACGGGCCCGACGGGCTCGGGCAAGTCGACGTCGCTGGCCGCCGTCGTCGACGAGATCAACGCATCACGCGAAGAGCACATCATGACGATCGAGGACCCGATCGAGTTCCTCCACGCGCACAACAAGTGCATCGTCAACCAGCGTGAGATCGGCTCCGACGCACAGTCGTTCGCGGACGGGCTGAAGGCTGCGCTGCGCCAGGATCCCGACGTCATCCTCGTCGGCGAGATGCGCGACCTGGAGACGATCCACACCGCGCTGACCGCGGCCGAGACCGGCCACCTCGTCTTTGCCACGCTGCATACGCAGGACACGCCGCAGACGATCGATCGGATCATCGACGTCTTCCCGGCATCCCAGCAGCAGCAGGTGCGCGTGCAGCTGTCCGTCGCGCTGCAGGGGATCGTCACGCAGCAGCTGCTGCCGACGGCCGACGGCGCGGGGCGTGTCGCGGCCTGCGAGGTGCTGCTCGCCACGCCGGCGATCCGCAACCTCATCCGCGAGGGCAAGACGCACCAGATCTACTCCTCGCTGCAGACCGGCGGCAGCCTCGGCATGCAGACGATGGATGCGGCGCTTGCGACGCTCGTACGCAAGGGCACGGTCACCCAGAAGCTCGCCGAGGCGCGTTCCTCGACCCCGGAGGAGCTGCGTCGCCTGCTCGGCGCGCAGTCCTTCTCGGCGCTGTCATGACATCGCTGATGCGCTGCGGCGCCCAGCTCGACCGGGAGGCCATGCGATGAGCACGTACGTCTTCAAGGCGATCGACCTCGCCGGCACGCAGGCCAAGGGCGAGCTGGACGCGGAGTCCAAGCAGTCGGTCGCCGACCAGCTGAAGGCCAAGGGCCTGATCGTCCTGGACATCGCCGACAAGAGCCGGGCGAAGCAGGACATCGAGCTGCCGTGGGCAAACCGGATCACGCTCGGCGACCTCTCGATCATGACGCGCCAGCTCGCGACGATGGTCTCGAGCGGCATGACGATCCTGCGCGCGCTCTACGTCCTCGAGGCGCAGACGGAGAACAAGAAGCTCGCCGCGCAGCTCGTCGAGGTCCGCAAGGACGTGGAAGCCGGCCTGCCGCTGTCGGATGCGCTCGAGCGTCACCCGAAGACGTTCAATCCGCTCTACGTCGCGATGACGCGCGCGGGAGAGACGGGAGGCCTGCTCGAGGAGTCCCTCCTGCGCGTCGCCGATCAGCTCGAGAAGGAGGATTCGCTGCGCCGCCAGGTGAAGTCGGCGATGGCCTACCCGATCGTCATCCTGAGCTTCGCGATGATCGTCATGCTGGCGATGGTCGCCTTCATCGTGCCGGTCTTCGCAGGGGTCTTCAAGGAGCTCGGAACGGGCGTGCAGATGCCCTCGATGACGCGCTTCGTGATGGGCGTCTCAAACGTCGTGACCGGCTACTGGTACCTGCTGCTGATCGGATCCGTTGCGCTCGGCGTCGGCTTCGCGAAGTGGAAGAAGACCCCGCGCGGCCGCTCGCTGTGGCAGCGCTTCCTGCTCCGCATCCCGTTCAAGATCGGCGACATCTTCCAGAAGGTGGCGCTCGCTCGCTGGTCGCGCACGTTCTCTGCGCTGATGGGCGCCGGCGTGCCGCTGCTGCAGGCGATCGACATCACGAAGCAGACGGCCGGCAACATCGTCGTCGAGGAGGCCATGGACCACGTCATGGTGAGCGTCAAGGCCGGCGGCTCGATCGCCCAGCCGCTGATGGACTCGCCGGTGTTCCCGTCGATGGTCGGCCACATGGTCAAGGTCGGCGAGGAGACGGGCGCGCTGACGACGATGCTGTCGAAGATCGGCGACTTCTACGAGGACCAGGTCGCGGCCTCGGTCAAGGCCCTGACCTCGCTGCTCGAGCCGGTGATGATCGTCTTCGTCGGTGGCGTCGTCGGCTTCATCGTCATCTCGATGTACCTGCCGCTGTTCAGCGTCTACGACGCGATCAAGTAGCTCACGAATCCCTCGGACGGGATGGAGAGGGCCGCCGAGAGGCGGCCCTCTTCGTTCATCCGTCGGGCCGGGCGTTGCCCGTCGGTAGCGTTTGGCAGGTGAGCGATCGTCTCGGTCCGCAGCGCACGCACGGCCTCATCTTCGTCGTCGCGATGGTCGCGCTGATGTGGGTGATGGAGGTCATCGACGCGATCGACGACCACCGGCTCGACAGCTACGGGATCCATCCGCGCGATGTAGAAGGGCTGCCCGAAGTGCTCGCCGCGCCGTTTCTGCACGTGAGCTTCGAGCACCTCCTCTCGAACACCGTCCCGTTCGCGATCATGGGCGCGACAATCGCGCTCAGCGGCGTCGCCCGCGTGGCCTATGTGTCGTTCGTCGTCGCGATCGTCAGCGGACTGGGCACCTGGCTGATCGCGCCCGCCGACACGATCCACCTCGGCGCCAGCGGCGTCGTCTTCGGCTACGCCACCTACCTCGTGGCGCGCGGCATCTACAGCCGGCGCCTGATCGAGATCGGCGTCGGGGTCGTGGTCGTGGGGATCTGGGGCGTCGGGCTTCTGCAGGGCCTCCTGCCGCAGGACCACATCTCCTGGCAGGCCCATCTCTTCGGCGCGATCGGCGGCGTCGTGGCCGCGTCGATGCTCGCCGCCGAGCGGCCGCGCCCGGCGACCCCTGCAGCGACCCACGCGACTGGCTGACGGGCTCGTCGGCAGCCTTCTGCGAGCCGCCTGCGCAATCGGTGACGTGCTCCGGGGTCCGCCGCTCGTGCCGCGATCACGGGCGGCCACAGCGAGCCGGCGGCAGTCGGAGGAGGACTACCGCCGCCGGCTCGTCGGTGACACGAACGGACACGGGGAGGGGTCCCGCGGGCGTGGACAGGCGTTGCGCGGCGACGCGACGGTCCGGAAGAGCTCGCCGGAATCGACCACCGAGATGGTCGTCGGCCCCTCGGCGTAGCTGGGACGCTCGTCGAATCGCATGGAAGCAGGCTCGCGAACGATCGCAGCAACGGCGATGGGGCCTGCACGTGTCCGATGGTGCGGACAGCCGCACTATCGATCGTGGGGTCGCCGGCTACGCGCCGAGGTAGCGCAGTACGGCGAGCACGCGCCGATGGCCGTCGTCGGCCGCCGACAGCCCGAGCTTGCTGAAGATCGACGTCACGTGCTTCTCGATTGCCCGCTCCGTCACGACGAGATCGCGCGCGACCGCCGCGTTGGACCGGCCCTGAGCCATCTGCCCGAGCACCTCGCGCTCGCGCGGCGTGAGGCGGTCGAGCGGGTCGTCGACGCGGCGGCGGCCGAGCAGCTGAGAGACGACCTCGGGATCGAGCACAGAGCCGCGGCCCGCGACGCGGCGCAGCGCGTCGACGAAGGCGTCGATGTCGGCGACGCGGTCCTTCAGGAGGTAGCCGACGCCCTCCGCGCTGCCCTGCAGGAGCTCCAGCGCGTAGCTTTCGTCGACGTACTGCGAGAGCACCATCACGCCGGTCTCCGGCAGCTCGCCACGGATCTGCTGGGCTGCGCGCAGGCCCTCGTCGGTCTGCGTCGGCGGCATCCGGATATCGGTCACAGCGAGGTCCGGCCGGTGGCCGCGAACCTTGCGCAGCAGCTCGTCGGCGTTGCCGGCCTGGCCCACGACCTCGAAGCCGGCGTCCTCGAGCAGCCGGGCCAGGCCCGCCCGCAGCAGGACGGAGTCGTCGGCGATCACGACGCGCATCCGCGTAGCCTCGCAGGATTGGCGACGCTCACGCGAGCAGACGGTCCAGGGCCGCGCCGCAGACATCGTGCTTGGCGACGAAGCCGCGGGCACCGCTACGCCGCGCGCGCTCGGGATAGAGGGGGTCGTCTGAGCTCGACGTCACGACGACCGCGGCGGCGCAGCCGTCATCCGCGAGCCGGGCGATGACGTGAAAGCCATCCATGTCGGGCAGGCGCACGTCGAGCAGGATCACGTCGGGCCGCAGCGAGCCCGCGGCGGCGAGTCCCGCGCGCGCATCGCCGGCCTCGCCGACGACCTTGTATCCGTCGGCTTCGAGCAGCGCGCGCGCGCCGGCGCGAAACGCGGCATGGTCGTCGATGATCAGCAGGGTAGGGGACACACAGGGAGTTTCGTCACGCACCACGGGAGGCTCAATACGGCCCACCTCTTCCCCGCGTGCGGCTAACCGAACCATCTTCGTCCGGGCAGCGCTATGTCCTCGCGGCCGGGTTCGTGCGACCGTTCACCGATGCCGATGCAGCCTCGGGCAGCAGTACAGTTGGCCGCGCCCCGGGGGAGGCGCGTCACCCGTGCTGCGTAGGAGCCTGAGGACCCAGATCACGACCCGAGTGGTGACGCTCAGCGTCGCCGCCGCGATCCTGCTCGGTGGCGCGCTCGTCGTGCTCATCGTCGCCGTTACGGGCCAGCGCGACGCCGCGCGGACGGCGTTTCGCTCGCAGCAGGCGCTCAGCCTCGCCGACCAGCTCGAGAAGTCCCTGCTGTCGATCGAGAACGGCCTGAACCGCTACGTCGCGACGGAGGACTCGTCGTATCTGAAGCCCGTCCGCCGTGAACTCGCCTCCTACCCGTCCGCGACGCGGCGGTTGGCCCTGCTCGTGTCCGACGATCCTGGCCAGCAGCGCCGCACGCGCGCGATCGGGGGAGCGATCCAGGACTACGACGATCTCTGGGCCAGCGTGCTGATCGACATCGCTCACGACAGCTTCGCGAAGGCGCGCAGCCAGGTGGAGACGAACGGCGGGCGCGCACGCCTCGACGCGATTCGCCGGCAGTTCGCCAGCCTCTTTGACCGCGAGCGGTCGGTCATCAGGGCTCGTGAGGACAACGCCGAGCAGCGATCCGAGCACGCGATCCGGCTTGGGTTCGGCGGGCTCGTCCTCGTGATCGCGATCGGCATCGGCTTCACGCTCTACCTGCGTCGCTCACTGCTGCGCCCTGTGCGCACGGTCGCCGACGCGACGGGCCGGCTGGCGGAGGGGGACCTGGCGACGCGGGTGGCGGCCGAGAGCGAGGACGAGATCGGCCAGCTCGCCCGCGCCTTCAACACGATGGCGGACGCGATCGAGCGCGGCGCCGAGCAGCTGCGGCACTCCAACGCGGAGCTCAAGCGCTCGAACGCCGAGCTCGAGCAGTTCGCGTCGGTCACCTCGCACGACCTGCAGGCACCGCTGACGACGATCTCGATGTACGCGGAGCTGCTGGAGCGCGGCGGGGGCGAACGGCGCAGTGGGGACCTCGATCTGATCGACGGCATCCGCGGCGCCACGAAGCAGGCGCGCGGCCTGATCCGCGACCTGCTCGAGTACTCGCGCGCAGGCCGTGGCGCGCTCGCGCTCGAGGAGGTGTCGACGATGCGGATCGTCGAGCAGGTGCTCGAGACGCTCGCGGGCACGATCGACGGCGCCGGCGCAGATGTGACGGTCGACGAGCTGCCGGTCGTGCTCGCCGATCGTGCGAACCTCAGTCGCGTGTTCCAGAACCTGATCGGCAACGCCGTGAAGTTCACTGCGCAGACCACCCCGCGCGTGCGTGTCTCCGCGCAGCAGGAGGGGGATGCCTGGCGGTTCTCGATCAGTGACAACGGGATCGGGATGGAGCTTGAGCACGCGGCGCGGATCTTCGAGCCCTTCCAGCGTCTGCATGGCGAGGAGGACTATCCCGGTACGGGCATCGGCCTCGCCGTCTGCGAGCGCATCGTCGACCAGCACGGCGGGCGCATCTGGGTCACGAGCAGCCCGGGCGAGGGCAGCACGTTCCACTTCACGCTGCCGGTGGCAGCGTCGGCGGACGCGACGGCGGCGCGCCTGCGGGTGCGGGCATGACGCGCCGTGCCGCGGGCGCGCTTGCCGCGCTGTTGATCGCCGCCGTTGTGCTTGCCGGCTGTGGTGGTGGCGGCGACGGCGCTGTGACGGTCGGCTCACCGCGGGCTGCGGCGGGGCCCGAGATCCGGATCGGGGCCAAGAACTTCACCGAGCAGGAGATCCTCGGGCAGCTCTACAGCAGGGCGCTGCGGGCCCAGGGCTTCGACGTCGTCCTCAAGAGCGACGTCGGCAGCTCGGAGATCATCCATCGCGCGCTGCAGAACGGCGCGCTCGACATGTATCCCGAGTACATCGGCGTGCTGCTGTCAGAGGTCGCCAACGATCGCCGTCGGCCGCGTCGCGCGATGGCGGCCTATGAGGCAGCCAAGACCTTCGAGCACCACAACGGATTCTCGTTGCTGGCGCAGACCCCCTTCGCGGACAGCAACGCGCTCGGCGTCACGCCGGCATTCGCCAAGCGCCACGGCGTGCACGCGATCGGAGACCTCAAGAAGCTCGCGGGCACGGTGCGGATCGGGGCGCTGGCGGAGTTCGCCACCCGCTTCGAGGGGCTCGACGGGCTGCGCTCGGTCTACGGACTGCGCAACCTCACCGTCATGCCCGTGGAGAGCGGCGGCCGCTACCGAGCGCTCGACAGCGGCGCGGTCCACGTCGCGTCGATGTTCACAAGCGAGGGTCAGCTCGCCGGGCACCGATACGTCCTGCTCGCCGATCCGCGCGGACTGTTCGCATCCGGCCACGTGGCACCGATCGTCAGCGAGAAGGTGCTGACGGCCTACGGACCGCGCCTGTCGAGCGCGATCGACGCGGTCACGCGCGTCCTGACGACCCCCGCGATGCGCCGGATGAACGCCGAGGTCGATCTGCAGGGCCGCACCGCGGCGTCGGTCGCCGCCGCCTTCCTGCGCGCCCAGCAGCTCGGCTGACCCGAGCGCCCGTCCTGCTCTCAGCGTGAGCTGACCGCGACGTGACGATCAGGGCCCACGGTCAGCGAGCGCCGGCCGTCGAGCAGCTCGAGCAGCTCGTTGCCGACGACTTCGCGGCGCCATCCCTGCAGCGTGCGCACCTCGGGCGGCGGCGAGCCGTCGCGCAGGGCGAGCACGATGCGCTGCAGGTCGGCGCGGGCGGCGATCAGCTCGTAGGCAAGTTCCTCCTCGAGCGCGCGCGTGCGCACGAGCGCCTCGGCGAGCGCGATCACGGGCGCGTCGAGCGCGTCGGGCTGGGACGGGCGCTCGCCCTCGATGGCGATCGGCGACCGGCTGCGCCCACGCTCGACGGCCTCGAGGATCGCCCGGCCGCGGCGTCGCAGCGTCGGCTCGTTGATGCCGCGGATCTGCTCGAGCTGGCGCAGCTCGGTCGGACGTCGCTTGGCGACCTCGATCAACGCGGCATCCGACAGCACGGAGGGGATCGGGCGGTCTTGTGCGCGCGCGGTCTCCTCGCGCCAGACGACGAGCTCGCGCGCGATCGCGCGCAGCTTCGGATCGAGTGAGTTCACGCGCGGCAGGCGCGCGAAGATCGCGTCCGGATCGCGCTCGTCGGTGGCGCTCGCGAGGGCGACGCACTCCTCCCGCGCCCAGCCGAGGCGGTCGCGCGAGCGCAGCCGCGCCTGCAGCGTGCTCGTCGCCTGCAGGATGTGGCGTACGTCGTCACGCGCGTAGTCGATCTGCTCGGCGCTCAGCGGGCGTGCGTCCCAGCGCGTGAAGCTCGCACTCTTCTTCAGCCGCACGCCGAGCAGCTCGTGCAACAGCGCCTCGTAGCCGAGCTGGGCGCGCAGTCCGGCGAAGCCGGCGGCGAGCTGGGTGTCGAATAGGTTTGTGATCTGCGTCGACCACACACGCCGCAGCAGCGCGACGTCCTGGCGCCCGGCATGCATGACGATCTCGATCTCGGGATCGGCGAGCAGCTCGGCGAGCGGGGACGGGTCGACGCGCTCGTCGAGCGGGTCGATGACCTCGATCCGCACGTCGCCGTCGATCGGGCCGGTCTCGGCCGCCACCTGGACGAGACAGAGCAGCGTCTGGTAGCGGCCCTCGCCCATGAACTCCGTATCGATGCCGAGCCTGCCGGAGCTGCGGGCAAGCTCTGCCAGCGCCGCGACGTCAGCGCTGCCTGCGAGGTCGCTCAACTGTCGTCGTCGTCTTGCGCTGCGCTCGCGTTCAGGTACAGCTGGCGCAGCAGCCAGACCGAACAGGCGCCGACGATGACGATCAGCGCGAAGCCGATGCCGGCGAAGCCGGGGTTGAAGACGATCGCGATGATCGCGACGACGACGAGTGCGCCGACCGCGATCGGGACGAAGAGCCGGCTCATGTCCATGTGGCAAGCACCGTCGGTTCGGTTGGAAGCAGGGCAGGGTCAAAACGGCTCAGCAGGTCGTCCAGCGACGGCGTCTCGCCGGCGTCGGCGAGCCCGACGGAGCGTGCGAGCCGCGCTCGCACGCCGGCAGCCGACTGGCCAGCGGCGGCCAGCTCGGCGAGCGTTGCGCCACCGTGGCGCTTGGCGAGCCGCGTGCCGTCGGCGCCGAGCATGAGCGGCACATGGGCGTAGCCCGGAGCCTGCAGGCCCAGACGCGCAGCGACGTGCAGCTGTCGCGGGGTCGTCTCGATCAGGTCGGCACCGCGCACGACCTCACCCACTTTCACCACTGCGTCGTCGACGACCACGGCGAGATTGTATGCCGCGACGCCATCGTTGCGGCGCACGACCAGGTCGTCGACGACGGCTTCCCGGTGTCCGAGCAGGCGGTCGGTGAACGCGATGCGACCCATGCCTGCCCGCAGCCGCAGCGCGGGCGGCCGTCCGGTGCGTTCGCGCTCGCTGCGCTGCGCCGCCGTCAGCTCGCGACACGTCCCCGGATAGGCGCCCTCCGGCAGCGCGCCGTGCGGGGCAGACGCGGCCTGCCGGATCTCGGCGCGGGTGCAGAAGCACGGGTAGAGCTCGCCGCCGGTGTCGAGGCGCGTGAGCGCGTCGGCATAGAGCGGGTCGTGCTCGGACTGGCGCGCGACCGGGCCGTCCCAGTCCAGGCCGAGCGCGGCGAGGTCGGCGAGCTGTTGCTCGGCGACTCCGGGGCGCACGCGGCCACGGTCGAGGTCGTCGATCCGCAGCCGGAACCGCGCGCCCTGCGAGCGCGCGAAGAGCCATGCGAGCAGGGCGGTGCGCAGGTTGCCGAGATGCAGTGAGCCCGTCGGGGACGGGGCGTAGCGCCCGGTGGCGTCAGCGGGACCGATGCGCGCATTGTGTAGCGTCAGCAGCCGATGGCCGCAACCGACGAACCCGAGACAGAGGCCGGGCCCGCCGCGCCCGCGCCGTGCTCGCCGTGTCGCGGCACCGGCCAGGTGCTCTCGAACCTCGGCGGCAGCCCGTCGACGGTGCCATGTCCGTGGTGTGAGGGCAGCGGCACGCAGATCGCGGGCCACGACGCCCAGGCAGCACGCAGCGCCCTCGCCGACTGAAGCCGGCGCCGACCGGGCCGAGCACCCGAGATGCGGGACTCACGCTCGTCCGTTTGTCCAGAAGCACCGACGATCGTCGGCCCGATCCGCCATTGCGCCGAGAAACGGCATGTGCAGCCGGCCCGCCCGTTAGGGCAACCGCTCAGCCGGGCGGGCGACGTGACGCGTCAGAACGGACGCAGCGCGGCGCGGCGAGTGACTGCACGGTCATGTCATTTCGGATCCTGGAGGGATTTTCATGCTGCAGAACCTGCGCAATCGCGCACAGGACGAGTCGGGCTTCACCCTGATCGAGCTTCTCGTCGTCATCCTGATCATCGGCATCCTCGCCGCGATCGCGCTGCCGACGTTCCTGGGTCAGCGCGGTAAGGCGCAGGACGCGTCGGCGAAGTCCGACGCCCGCAACGCGATCTCCCAGATGGAGTCGTGCTTCACGAACAGCCCGGCCTCGTGCCCGGACACGGAGTCACCGCTGGCCTCGAGCGTGACCGTTGGCCCGACGGCCCACGTGTCCGACCCGACGGCGTACAGCGTCACGTCGCTTTCGGCAAGCGGCCGCACGTTCACGATCACGAAGTCTGGCACCGGTTTCGCCCGCACCTGCAGCGCCACGGGCGGCGGTTGCTCGGCGACGTCCACCTGGTAAGCACGCAAGACCAGACGGATCCATCGAGGGCGGGCCCACGGGCCCGCCCTCTTTTGCGTGTTGGTGGCCTAGCCGCCAACACGTGTCCAGCGGACGGCCACGGCCGCCTCGCCCATCGGTCCAGAAGCCTCCTCGTTGCTGCACCAATGCACGCGACCGTACCGATGACCGTCCTGTGCCAGCCAAGGCAAGGACGCCAAGGCCGGCACGGTCATGTCATTCGGATTCCTGGAGGGATCTCATGCTGCAGAACCTGCGCAATCGCGCACAGGACGAGTCGGGCTTCACCCTGATCGAGCTTCTCGTCGTCATCCTGATCATCGGCATCCTCGCCGCCATCGCTCTGCCCACGTTCCTGGGTCAGCGCGGTAAGGCCCAGGACGCGTCGGCGAAGTCCGACGCCCGTAACGCGATCTCCCAGATGGAGTCGTGCTTCACGAACAGCCCGGCCTCGTGCCCGGACACGGAGTCCCCGCTCGCCTCGAGCGTCACGGTGACCCCGAGCCCCGCCGCGGACCCGACCTCGTACACCGTGACGTCGCTGTCGGCGAGCGGCCGCTCGTTTTCGATCCAGAAGACCGGCACCGCGTTCGTGCGTAGCTGCAGCGCCGCCGGCGGCGGCTGCCCGACGAGCCTCAGCTGGTAGCGCACAGCGGACACCACATCAAGCACGAGAGGGCGGGCCGATCGGCTCGCCCTCAGTCGTTCTGTGGCCGTGCGACGACAGGCTCAAGTCGGCTCCCGCGCGCGCCGATGTGACGAATGAGCGCAGGAACTCCGCGGCGCTCGCGATCTGCGCTTTCGTCCACCAGACTCGAGGAACGTGTCCATGCCCACCGCCCTGTTCCCAGCCGCGGCCTTCGGCCTCATCATCGGCTCGTTCCTGAACGTCGTCGCCTTCCGCCTGCCGGGCCGGATGTCGCTCTCGATGCCGGCGTCGCACTGCCCCTCGTGCGAGACCCCGATCAAGCCCTACGACAACATCCCCGTCCTCTCGTGGCTGCTGCTGCGCGGACGCTGTCGCAGCTGCTCGGAGCCGATCGCGGCGCGCTATCCGCTCGTCGAGGCGCTCACCGCAGTGCTCTTCGCCGCCGTCGTCGCCGTCCATCACGCCGACACAGCCCAGCTCGTCCTCGGGATCGTGCTGATGGCGTTCATCGTGCCGATCGCGCTGATCGACCTCGATCACAAGATCATTCCCAACCGACTGACGCTGCCCGCAGCGGTGCTCGCCGTCGTGCTCGGCACCGCGCTGGATCCGGGCGGTGAGCTCGAGCGCGTCATCGCAGGTGCCGCCGCCGCACTCGTGCTCGGCCTGCCTGCACTGCTGCGGCCGAGCGGCATGGGCATGGGCGACGCGAAGCTCGTCGGCGTGCTCGGGCTCTACCTCGGCGCGGCCGTCGCGCCGGCCTTCTTCGTCGCGTTCATCGCCGGAACCGTCGTCGGGATCGCGATCATCGTGCGCAAGGGCCTGGCGACGGGCCGCAAGACGCCGGTCCCGTTCGGCCCGTTCCTCGCCCTCGGCGCCGTCGTCGGCGTGCTCGCGGGCCACCCGCTCGTGCACACGTACCTCGGCGCCTTCTAGCGTCGACATAGACTGGGCGGCGCTATGGCGCTGCGCTTCGTCACAGCCGGGGAGTCCCACGGCCCCGGCCTCACCTGCATCGTCGAGGGGCTGCCCGCCGGCCTGCCGCTCGACGAGGACGCACTGAACCTCGACATGGCGCGCCGCCAGCTCGGACACGGTCGCGGCGGGCGGATGAAGATCGAGCGCGACCGCGCCGAGGTCACCGCGGGCGTCCGCCACGGCGAGACGCTCGGCGGACCGATCGCGCTGCAGATCGCCAACCGCGACTACGCCAACTGGGAAGAGCGGATGAACCCGTGGCCAGTCGAGGCGGTCGTCCCCGAGGTGCACCTCCCGCGACCGGGCCATGCCGATCTCGTCGGCACGCAGAAGTACGACTTCACGGACGTCCGCAACGTGCTCGAGCGCGCGAGCGCTCGCGAGACCGCCGCGCGCGTCGCCGGCGGCGCGCTGGCGCGCCTCTTCCTGCGTGCGCTCGGGGTCGAGATCCGCTCGCACGTCGTACAGATCGGAAGCGTGCTGGCGCCGGAGCGCGACGAGCCGCTGACCGTGGCGGATTTCGACGCCGTCGACGACGATCCCGTGCGCTGCCTCGACCCTGAGGCGAGCCGCGCGATGGTGCAGCACATCAACGTCCAGCGCAAGGCGAACGAGTCGCTCGGCGGCGTCTTCGAGGTGATCGCGTTCGGCCTCGTCCCCGGGCTCGGCTCGCACGTCTCGTGGGAGGAGCGTCTCGACGGCAGGCTCGCCGGCGCGCTGTGCTCGATCCAGGCGATCAAGGGCGTCGGGCTGGGGGAGGGCTTCGATCTCGCCGGCAAGCCCGGCTCGCACGCGCACGACGAGATCTTCTGGAGCGAGGAGCGCGGCTACTACCGCGAGTCCAACCACGCCGGCGGCCTCGAGGGCGGCATGACGACCGGTGACCCGCTCGTCGCGCGCGCGGCGATGAAGCCGCTGCCGACGCTGACGAAGCCGCTGCGCTCGGTCGACATCGCGACGAAGCAGCCTGCCGCCGCCCTGCGCGAGCGGACCGATTCGTGCACGGTGCCGGCTGCCGGCGTCGTCGGCGAGTCGATGGTCGCGTTCGTGCTCGCCGACGCCTACCGGACGAAGTTCGGCGGCGACCATCTCGGCGACGTGATCGCCGCGCTGCAGGCGTATCGCGCGCGCATCGGCTGGCCCACGTCCTGGCAGTAGGAGCCCGCCCGGCATGGCGCTCGTCTTCGTAGGGTTCATGGGCGCCGGCAAGTCGTCGGCGCTGGACGACGTGCTCGACACCGACGCGCTCGTCGAGGAGCAGCTCGGGATGAGCATCGCCGCGTTCTTTGCGGCCCACGGCGAACGCCGGTTCCGCCAACGCGAAGAGCCCATCGTGCTGCGAGCGCTGCGTTCCGGCGCGCCCGCGGTAGCGCTCGGCGGCGGCAGCGTCCTGTCGGAGGCCGTGCGGGCCGCGCTGCAGGACCATACCGTCGTCTGGATGGACGTCTCCGCCGAGACCGCCTGGCGCCGCGCGGCCGGCGACGACCGCCCGCTGGCCGCCGACCGCGCCGCGTTCGAGGCACTGCACGCCGAGCGCCGCCCGCTCTACGAGGCCGTCGCCGATGCGTACCTCCCGGAGGGCGACCGGCTCGTGCGCCGCGCGCATTCCGCGTTGCAGGCGCTCACCGACGCACCGCGCGGAACGAAGCTCGTCTGGGCCGCGACCGCCGGCGGCGAGTACCCGGTCTTCGTCGGGCGGGGACTGATCGGCGGGCTGCCGCGGCCGGGGCGCCGCGCGTTCGTCGTCACCGACGACAATGTCGGGGCCCGCTACGGCGGCGCACTGCGCGACACGCATCACACGATCTCGATCGTGCCCGGCGAGGAGCACAAGACGCTCGCCGTTGCCGAGCGCGTCTGGCGCGAGCTGGCCGCGCAGGGGATGGCGCGCGACGACCATCTCGTCGCGCTCGGCGGCGGCGTCGTCGGCGACCTCGCGGGATTCTGCGCGTCGGCCTACCAGCGCGGCGTGCCGGTCGTGCAGGTCCCCACGACGGTTGTCGCGCAGGTCGACTCCGCCTACGGCGGCAAGACCGGCGTCGACCTGCCGGAGGCGAAGAACTACGTCGGCGCCTACCACCAGCCGGCGGCGGTCATCACGGACGTCGACACGCTGGCGACGCTGCCGCCCGAGGAGCAGGCGTCGGGCTACGCCGAGGTCGTCAAGACCGCGCTGATCGCCGGTGGGTCGCTCTGGGAGCGCGTCGCGGCCGGTGCGGCCATCGACGAGCGCGTCGTGCTCGACTGCGCGCGCACGAAGATCGCCGTCGTCGCCGGCGACGAGCGCGACGGTGGCATGCGCCAGCTGCTCAACCTCGGCCACACGGTCGGCCATGCGATCGAGACGGTCACGCGCTATCGGCGCTATCGCCACGGCGAGGCGGTCGCGCTCGGCCTGCTGGCTGCCCTGCAGTTGGGTGGCACCGAGGACCTGCGCGCACAGGTCGGCGAGCTGCTGGCTGTCGCCGGCCTGCCGACAACGCTCGCTGCGGAGGTCAGCCCTGAGGAGGTCGTGGCGGCGACGAAGCTCGATAAGAAGCGCGTCGGCGATCACGTCCCGTTCGTACTTGTCCGTGCGCCCGGCGACGTGCGCTTCGGTGAGTGCGTCGACGCCGCCGATCTGCTTGCGGCCGTTCGCGATCTGGCGGCGAGCTGAGTGCGCCGGGCGGGTCGCAGCATCACCGCGACCCTCTCGGACATGCCAGAGTGCTGGTCGTGACCATCGGCAACCACAACCGCATCCACGTCATGCACGGCGTCAACCTCGACCAGCTCGGCCGCCGCGATCCGGCCCACTACGGTGGGCTGTCGTACCTGCAGCTCGAGCAGGCGATCGACGCCTTCGCGGCCGAGCTGGAGCTAGACGCGCGCTTCTTTCAGACCAACCACGAGGGCGAGTTCGTCGAGGAGCTGCATCGGGTCGTCAACCTCGCCGACGCCGCGATCGTCAACGCCGGCGCCTGGTCGCACTACTCGCGCGCGATCGGCGACGCGCTGCAGTTCATCGAGGTGCCGGTCGTCGAGGTCCATCTCTCCGACGTGATGGCGCGCGAGGACTGGCGCCGAGTCTCGGTGCTGTCGGACGCCTGCGTGGCGACGATCGCCGGCAAGGGCGTCGAGGGCTACCGCGAGGCGCTCGTGACCCTCAAGGCGGAGCTCGCGTCGTGACGGCGCGCCGCGTCGCACTGCAGGCACGGATCGCCGAGCGCGAGCTGGACGCGCTGCTCGTCTCCGAGCCCGTCAGCCTGCGCTGGTTGACGGGTTTTGACGGCTCAAACGGGGCTGTCGTGATCGGCGCTCGCGATCTGCGCTTCATCACCGACTTTCGCTATCTCACGCAGTCGGCCGAGCAGCTCGACGCCGAATGGGAGCGCGAGATCGCGACCGATCTCCTCAAACGCGCCGTCGAGGCCCTGCCCGGCGGCAGCACGCTCGGTTTCGACGATGCGCATCTGACCGTCAAGCAGCACGCACAGCTTGCCAAGCTCGCCGTTGAGCAGGGAGTCGAGCTCGTCGCCACCGGCGGGATCCTCGAGGCGCTGCGCGCGGTCAAGGACGAGGCGGAGATCGAGAAGATCCGGACCGCCGCGATCCTCGCCGACGCGGCATTCGAGGAGGTCATCGGCGCGGGGATCGTCGGACGCACCGAGCGCGAGGTGGCGCTCGACCTCGAGATCGCGATGCGGCGCCTGGGCGCCGAGGCCGTGTCGTTTCCCCCGATCATCGCCGCCGGGCCGCACGGCGCCCTGCCGCACGCCGCGCCGCGCGACGCGCCGATCGGCGAGCGCACGCTCGTCGTGATCGACTGGGGGGCGCAGCTGGACGGCTACGCATCGGACTGCACTCGCACGGTCGCCACCGGGGCTCTGGATCCGCGCGACCGCGCGATCTACGACATCGTGCTCGCCGCGCAGGAGGCAGCGCTCGCGGCGGTCGCGCCAGGTCCGACCGGCAAGGAGATCGACGCAGTCGCGCGCACGATCATCGACGACGCCGGCCATGCCGAGCACTTCGGGCACGGGCTCGGTCACGGCGTCGGCATGGAGGTCCACGAGGGTCCTCGCCTGTCCAAGCAGGGCGAGGACGTGCTCGTCGCCGGCAACGTCGTCACCGTCGAGCCGGGCATCTACGTGCCCGGCGCAGTCGGCGTACGGATCGAGGATCTCGTCGTCGTCACGGCCGACGGCCACGAGGTGCTCAACGGCCTGCCAAAGGAGCTGCGCACCGTCCACTGACGCATGCGTTGACGGCCCTCGGCCTCAAGCGCGCGGCCCGAGCCGCCGATGGGCTATTCGTGGGATCACGCCTGCGCAACGAGTGGACCTGGTGGGCTGCCGCGCTCTGCGGCGTCGCCCTCATGGGCTGGCTGACGCTGCAGGGATTCGCCTGGAACGACTACGACAGCGAGGTGTCGGGCGCCGCCCGTGCGCTGATCGCCGGTGACGTGCACGGCTTTCTCGCCCAGGTGCCCGCGTACGGCGGCTCGCTCGTCCTGCGTGCGCCGATCGCGGGGGCAGTCGCCGCGCTCGGCGGCGGCGAGCTCGCCGTCTACCGCGCGATGTCGATTCCGGGCCTGCTGGCGGTCGCGCTGCTCGGTGTGCTGCTCGTGCGCCGCCTGACGGCAGACGGGCGCTCGACAGGGATCTGCGCGCTCGTCCTCGCACTGTGCGTCGCCAATCCGATCACGATCCGCGCGCTCGAGATCGGCCATCCCGAGGAGCTGCTCTGCGCGGCGTTCGCGATCGGCGCCGTGCTGGCGGCGCTCGACGCACGCACGATCCTCTCCGCGGTGCTGCTCGGCCTCGCGATCGCGACGAAGTCGTGGGCCGTGCTCGCGATCGGCCCGGTGCTGCTCGCGCTCCCCGGCCGCCGCCTGCTTGCGCTCGCCGTCGCGGGCGCCGTGGCGCTGCTCGTGCTCGCCCCGCTCCTGCTCGCCGGCTCGCATCGGGCGCTCGCCGCCGGCGCGAGCACCGGCGCGACGATCTTCCAGCCGTGGCAGCTGTTTTGGTTTCTCGGGCAGGCCGGCCACATCGTGATCGGCGGCGACGGTCTTCCCAAGCCCGCCGGGTACCGGGTGCCGCCGCAATGGCTGTCACCGCTGACGCATCCGCTGATCGCGTTGCTCGTGATCCCACTATCGGTCGCATGGGCGCGCGTGCACCGCGCCGCCGAGCGCTTCGGTGGCGCGAACGTCCTGCTGCTACTCGTCCTGCTGCTCCTGCTGCGCTGCATCCTCGACCCGTGGAACGCTGTGTACTACGAGCTGCCCTTCGTTCTTGCGCTGCTCTGCTGGGAGGCGCTGTGCCGGCCGCAGCAGCCTCCCGTGCTCGCCCTGGCAGCGAGCGCGATCGTCTGGTTCACGTTCCAGAGCGCCCCGCGCTGGCTGAGCCCCGACATGCAGTGCGTCTTCTTTCTCGCCTGGTCGCTGCCGCTCGCCGGATGGCTGGCACGCGAGGCATTCGGCGGCCTGCCCCGCCGTGCCGGCGGTGCAGTTCACCGTGCACGCGCTACGCGATCCCGGCGGCTGAGCGTTCGATCGATGCCGTGAGCGCGGTGCCGCCGCCCAGCGTCTGCAGCACGACGCAATAGCGCTCGGTCAGCTTGAGCAACGCGTCGAGCTCTTCGGGTTCGGCTGTCGTATCGAGCGCGAAGCGCAGCGCGATCGAGCGAAACCCGACCGGCGCATCGCGGTCGACACCGAGCGTGCCGCGGAAATCAAGCTCGCCATCGGCCGTGATCGTGCCGGAGCGCACTTCGACGCCGATCGCCGTGGCGACAGCTTTCAGAGTCACGCCGGCGCAGGCCACGAGCGCCTCAAGCAGCATGTCGCCGGAGCACAGCAAGCTGCCGTCGCCGCCGGTCGCCGGATGGAGCCCAGCCTTCGCCAGCGCCCGGCCGGTGCGCACGTTGCACGCGAGCTCGTCATCGAGGTCCCCGTTCGCGCTGAGCGTGACGAGCGCAAGCTCTGGCGCATCGCGGTACTGCTGCTTGAGCGGCGCCTGAAGGGCGCGAAGGGCGTCACGATCCATGCAGTGAACGATAGCGTTCGGATGTGTCGGAGTCGCCGGCCGGTGGCGCCTGCCGGTACCGGCAGGCGCCCCCTACACTGACCGCCAGCCATGATTTCGACCAACCAGCTCAAGAACGGCAACCACATCGAGGTCGACGGGACGATCTTCAAGGTCCTCGACTTCCAGCACGTCAAGCCGGGCAAGGGCGGGGCGTTCGTGCGCACGAAGCTGCGCCGCGCGAGCGACGGCAACGTCATCGATCGCACGTTCCGCGCCGGCGAGAAGTTCCGCGCCGTCCACACCGAGGCGCGCAAGATGCAGTTCCTCTACGCCGACGGCACGGACGCGCACTTCATGGACGCCGAGACGTACGAGCAGCTCGCCGTGCCGCAGCCATCGGTCGCGCCGGCGCTGCGCTGGACGAAGGCCAACGACACCGTCGACGTGCTGTTCGTGGACGGCTCGCCCGGCGATCTACAGCTCCCGGCCTCCGTCGAGCTCGAGGTGACAGAGACCGAGCCGGGCCTGCGCGGCGACACGGCCTCCGGCGGCGGCGACAAGCCCGCCACGCTGGAGACGGGCGCCACGCTGCGCGTGCCGCTGTTCGTCAACATCGGCGACCGCGTCAAGGTCCAGACGGCGACGGGCGACTACATGTCGCGCGTCTAGCCGCGGGCTAGAGCGCCGACCGCGTGTCGCGAAGGACCGAACAGCGCAGGGCCGCCGTCTTCGCCCTCTACCAGGCAGACGTTACGAAGCGCGAGCTCGAGGACGTCTTCGAGCGCAACGCCTCGCTCTTCACGCGTGCGCTTGCGTATGCCGCCGAGGATCGCGCCGAGGAGCTCGACGCGCTGCTCGCGCGCCACGCCAACGGCTGGACGATCGACCGCATCGCTCCGCTCGAGAAGGCGATCATGCGCATCGCACTGCTCGAGATGCTGCATCCGGATGCCGCTCCCGCGGACACGCCGATCCCGCCCGAGGGGGCGATCGACGAAGCCGTCGAGCTCGCCAAGACCTACTCGGGGGCGGACGCGCCGAAGTTCGTCAACGGCATCCTCGCCGCCGTCCATCGCGAGATGGGCGACAATCCTCCGATGGGTGATACGACGTCATGAACGATGCCGACGAGACGCTCGACGACCTCGTCGCGCGTCTGGAGCGCGCTGCCGAGCAGCTGCGGTCGGGCGATCTCAGCGCGGACGCGGCCGCGACCGTCGTCGAGGATTGCGCCGCGCTCGCGTCGCAGGCCTCGGCAGAGCTCGAGCGCCTTGCCCGCGAGGCGGAGCGCGCGCCGCTGCCGGGCCAGGACTCGCTGCTGTAGCGAGACGGTCCGCAGTGCCCTACCCCGACGAGCTGCAGGAGCTGGTCGAGCGCGAGCTCGAGCTGATGAGCTTCTCCGGCGAGCCCGGCACCGCCCGGCTCGTCGAGGCGATGCGCTACAGCCTGCTCGCCGGTGGCAAGCGGATCCGCCCCGTGCTCGCGCTCGCGACGGCGCGCGCGATCGGCCTCGACGAGCACGACCTGCTGCCACTCGCGGTGGGGATCGAGCTCATCCACACGTACTCGCTGATCCACGACGACCTGCCCGCGATGGACGACGACGCGATGCGCCGCGGCCGGCCGACCGCGCACGTCGCCTATGGCGAGGACGTCGCGATCCTGGCCGGCGACGGCCTCTATGCCGAGGCGTTCCGCCACGTCCTCACCCACCAGCAGGGCGAGCCGCGCGCGATCCTCGACGCGATGGCCGAGCTCGCGGCGGCGACCGGCGTCGACGGCATGGTCGGTGGCCAGTTCCTCGACGTGGCGGGCAGCCAGGAGACCGCCGACGACCTGCGGCGCCTGCACGAGCTGAAGACCGGGAGGCTGATCGGCGCGTCGGTAGAGTGCGTACTCCTCATTGCCGGAATGACCCGCCCTGCGACATCCGAGTTCTGCGAATACGCCTCTGAGCTGGGCGTTCTCTTTCAGATCGTCGACGACATCCTCGATGTGACCGGCACCGACGCGGCGCTCGGCAAGCCACAGGGCAGCGACGAGCGCCATGGCAAGCGGACGTACGTCAGCGAGTTCGGCCTCGACGGTGCTCGCGAGCTCGCCGCGCGGTCGCACCGCCAGGCGCGCGCATCGCTTGCCGCCGCCGCGCCGCAGGGCGCGCCCGAGCTCGAGCAGATCACCGACTTCATCGCGACGCGCAGCTCATGAGCGGCACGCTGCTGTCAGGCATCGAGCGGCCGCAGGACCTGCATCCGCTCAGCGAGGACGAGCTCACACGACTCGCGCAGGAGGTGCGCGAGCACATCATCGCGACGGTCGGGGAGATCGGCGGGCACTTCGGCGCGAACCTCGGCACGTGCGAACTTGCCGTGGCACTGCACTCGCTGCTGGACTCGCCGCACGACAAGATTCTCTGGGACGTCGGCCATCAGGCCTATCCGCACAAGGTGCTGACGGGTCGCCGCGATGCGCTCTCCACGATCCGCCAGTACGACGGCCTCGCTCCGTTCTGCTCGATCGCGGAGTCCGAGCACGACATCATGGGCGCCGGCCACGCCTCGACGTCGATCGGCGTCGCCGTCGGGATCAAGGAGGCGATGAAGGCCCTTCAGGAGCCCGACGCCGGTCGTGTCGTCGCGGTGATCGGCGACGGAGCGATGACCGGTGGCGTCGCGTTTGAGGCGCTCCAGCAGGCCGGCGGCGCGGGCACGCCGATGGTCGTCGTGCTCAACGACAACGGGATGTCGATCGCCCCCAACGTCGGCGCGCTGTCACGTTACTTCACGCGCGTGCGCCTGCATCCGAAGCTCTGGCATACGCGCGAGAGCGTCGAGACGCGGCTCAGCGAGCTGCCCGGCCTCGGCCGCCGGATCGAGCGATTCGGTCCGCAGATGAAGGAGTCGATCAAGGCGTTCTGGGCGCCGGGCCTGCTCTGGGAGGAGCTCGGGTGGGCCTATACGGGCGTGATCGACGGCCACGACATCCACGCCCTGCGCGTCGCGCTGCGCAGTGCGCTGGCGGCCGAGCGCCCCGTCCTCGTCCACATCGCGACGATCAAGGGCAAGGGCTTCGCACCGGCCGAGGACGGCGGCTTGGAGGGGATGGAGCGCTGGCATGCCGCCAAGCCGAAGTCGATCTCCAACGGCGTCGTCGCGGCGCCCGCGATGCCCACGCTGCCCAAGCCACCACCGCAGTTCACGACGGTCTTCGGCGAGGCGCTCGTGCGCGAGTGCCTCCGCGACCGCCGCGTTGTCGGCATCACCGCCGCGATGAACACCGGCACCGGCCTGAACATCCTCCAGAACGAGCTGCCAGAGCGCTACTTCGACGTCGGCATCGCCGAGCAGCAGGCGATCCTCTTCGCCGCCGGCCTGGCGCTCGAAGGCGTCAAGCCGGTGGCGGCGATCTACTCGACGTTCCTGCAGCGCGCCTATGACCAGATCGTCCACGACGTCTGTTTGCAGCGTCTCAATGTCGTCTTCGCGATCGACCGCGCCGGGCTCGTCGGCGACGATGGTCCGACGCACCACGGCGTCTTCGATATCGCATACATGCGGCCGCTGCCGAACATGGTCCTCATGGCCCCGCGCGACGAGGCGATGCTCGTCCACATGCTGCGCACGGCGCTGCTCTACGACGATGGGCCGATCGCCCTGCGCTACCCGCGCGGCGAGGCGCTCGGCGTGCCGCTGCCGGGGACCCCCGAGCCGATCGAGATCGGTACCGGCGAGATCCTGCGCGAGGGCGACGGCAAGGTCGCGATCGTCGGCTACGGCAGTGGCGTCGCAAAGGGTCTCGAGGCCGCTGACCGGCTCAGCGCGCGCGGGCTCGACGTCACCGTCGTGGACGCGCGCTTCGCCAAGCCGATCGACGCTGCCCTGATGGCACAGCTCGCCAGCGAGCACGAGCTGCTCGTGACGATCGAGGAGGGCGTGCTCACCGGCGGCTTCGGCAGCGCCGTCTGGGAGTCGCTGAACGATGCCGGCCTCGACCGCGCACGCGTCATGCGCGTCGGGTTGCCGGACCGCTACGTCACGCACGGGCACCCGGCGATCCTGCATGCGGAGGTTGGGTTCACCGGCAGGCGGATCGCCGAGCGCATCGAGGCCGCCGTCGCGGAGCGCGCCGGCGTCGGTCCGTAGTGGCGCGCGTGCGGCTCGACACCCTCCTCGCCGAGCGCGGCCTGTTCGAGTCCCGCACCCGCGCGGCGGCGTCGGTGATGGCCGGCGAGGTGCGCCTCGGCGCCGCCGGGCAGCGCGCCCAGAAGCCCGGCCAGCTCGTCGAGCGCGAGGTCCTGCTGGCGGTCGACGAGGCACCCCGCTTCGTTTCGCGCGGCGGGATCAAGCTCGCCAACGCGCTCGCGCACTTCGGCATCGCCGTCGAGGGACGTCGGTGCCTCGATGTCGGCGCCTCGACAGGTGGCTTCACCGACTGCCTGTTGCAAGCGGGCGCCGCACACGTCACGACGCTCGACGTCGCCTACGGCGAGTTGGCGTGGGGCCTGCGCAACGATCCGCGCGTGACGGTGATCGAGCGCACGAACGCACGCTCGATCACTCCCGATGCGCTGCCCTACGCACCTGATCTCGTCGTCGCCGACGTCTCGTTTATCTCGTTGACGAAGGTGCTGCCGGCGGTGCTCGCGTGCTGCGCGAGGCCCACCCACGACGTGCTCGCGATGGTCAAGCCGCAGTTCGAGGCGGGTCGCGGCCTGGTCGGCAAGGGCGGCGTCGTGCGCGATCCCGCGCAGCGCCGCGATTCGCTCGTATCGGTCGCCGAGTGCGCGCGCGACCGCGGGGCCGCCGTGCTCGGCTTCGCGTCCTCCGGCCTGCCGGGCCCGAAGGGCAACCGCGAGAGCTTCGTCTGGCTTGCCGAGGGTGGTCGCCCAGGCGATGTCGGCGATCTGCAGGCAGCTGCGGCAGAGGTCGAGCCGTGAGCCGCCGCGCGATCGCCGTGATGACGCATGGCCGCCCGCAGCAGGTCGAGGCGACGATGGCGCGCCTGCTCAACGCGGCCCACGCGAGCGGCGTCGAGCTGCGCCTCGATGCGCTCGAGACGGCCAAGCACGGCCTGGCGCCCGGACGCGACGACTGCATCGTCGTCGACGAATCGCTCGCCGACGACGTCGAGCTGTGCATCGTGCTCGGCGGCGATGGCACGATCCTGCAGGGCCTGCGGGCCTGCGCGGGAACGGCCGTGCCCGTGTTCGCCGTGAACTTCGGGGAGGTGGGCTTCCTCGCGACGATCGATCCCGAGGAGCTCGACGAGTTCAGCTTCGAACGCGCCTTCGCGGGTGAGTTCGAGGTGCTGTCGCTGCCCGCGATCGCGTTCTCCAGCGGCAGCGGCGCGAGGCACGAGGCGTTCAACGACATCTCGTTCCACCGCAAGGTCGGCGGCCGCGTCGCCCAGCTCTCCTATGGCGTACAGGGCGAGGAGGTCGGATCGGTGCGCTGCGACGGCCTGGTCGTGTGCACGCCGGCCGGATCGACGGGATACAACCTCGCCAACGGCGGCCCGGTCCTTGCCTGGGGCGTCGAGGGCTTCGGCGTGTCGTTCATCGCCCCGCATTCGCTGACGGCGCGCGCGCTCGTCGTAGCGCCGGGCGACACGCTGACCGTGACGAACCAGGGCCGCGAGGCGGTCGACGTGTCGGTCGACGGCCGTCCGGTCTGCGAGATCTCTCCCGGCGAGGAGATTCACGCCGGCTTCCAGCCGTCCGCTGGTTCGCTCGCGCAGCTGCCCGGATCGTCGTTCTACAAGCGGCTGCGCGCGAAGTTCGGTCGCCTGTCGTCGTAGGCGCGGCGGCGGCCATGCCGGCCCCAGGCACTGTGCAGCGACGGCCTTGGGATCGTGACAAAACGGGGCGCAGGCGCTCATGCCGTCGGGTCGCGCTGATACACCGTGACGATGCTCTGCGAACTGCGCGTCGAGAACCTCCTGCTGATCGAGCGGGCCGAGTTGCGGCTCGCTCCGGGACTCAACGTCCTGACGGGGGAGACGGGCGCGGGCAAGACGGTGCTTGCGCACGCGCTGGACCTCCTGCTCGGCGGCCGTGCGAAGCCCGGCGTTGTGCGACCCGGTGCCTCCGAGGCGTACGTCGAGGGAGTCTTCGAGCTTCCCGACGCGCTTCGTCCCGAGCTCGGCGAGCGGCTTCCGGCTGATGCCCAGGAGGTCGTGCTGGCGCGGCGGATCGGGGCGGATGGCCGCACGCGGGCGCTGGTCAATGGGCGCTCAGCGACGGTCGGCGACCTGCGCGAGCTCGCCGAGCCGTTGCTGACGTTCTACGGCCAGCATGAGCATCGCAAGCTGATGCTCGCCGGCGCCCAGCTGGAGATCCTCGACGGCTTCTGCGGCGAGGCGCAGCTCGCGCGGCGCGCCACTGTCGCGCTCGCCAGCGCCGCCGCGCGCGAGGCGCAGGCGGTGCTCGCCGAGCTGCACGAGCTCGCGGGCGCGCGCAGGCGAGAGCTCGACCTGCTCGACTTCGAGCTCGCCGAGATCGACGCGGCCGCGCCACGTCAGGAGGAGGCGCTCGCGCTGCGCGCCGAGCGCGAGCGGCTGCGTCACGTCGAAACGCTGCGTGCAGCCGCGCTCGGAGCGGCGGAGGCGACCGCCGCAGACGACGGTGGGATCGCCGGCCTCGTCGCGACTGCTGGCCGAGACCTGCTCGCGGCGCAGGGGATCGACCCGCTGCTCGACGCGATCGGGGAGCGCTGGCAGGCGCTCGCCTACGAGGTCGACGATCTCGCGGGCGAGTTGCGCGGATACGCAGAGCGGCTCGACGCCGACCCCGAGCTGCTTGACGCGGTCGAGGAGCGCCTGGCCGCGTTCGAGCGGCTCGAGCGCAAGCACGGCGGCAGCATCGCGGCCGTGCTCGCTCACGCCGAGCTGTGCCGTGCGCGGCGCGCCGAGCTGGTAGGCGCCGAGGTCACGATCGACGCCGCGACGGCACGGCTGGAAGCGGCTCACGCGCAGCTCGCAAGCGGCAGCGCCGCGCTGCACAAGGCGCGCGCGGCGGCGGCCCCGAAGCTTGCCGCAGCGGTGCGCAAGCGGCTCGACGAGCTCGCGATGAAGGGCGCGGCGTTCGAGATCGAGCTGTCCGCGCGCGAGCCGGGCCCGACGGGATCGGACGGCGTCGAGTTCCTGATCGCCCCCAACCCCGGCGTGCCGGCTGGCCCATTGCGCGAGACGGCCTCAGGCGGCGAGCTGTCGCGCGTGATGCTTGCGCTGATGGGCGTGGCGGCGGCCGGTGCAGGCGGCGGCCGGACACTGGTCTTCGACGAGGTCGACGCCGGCATCGGGGGACAGACCGCGCGCGCGGTCGGCGACCAGCTGCGCGATCTCGCCGCCGAGCGCCAGGTCATCTGCATCACGCATCTGCCGCAGGTGGCGTCGCTGGCTGCGCGTCACTTCTCGATCGCCAAGGACGCGACGCGCAGCCCGGCGCAGACGACGGTGAGGCAGCTCGGCGAGGCGGGTGTCGTCAGTGAGCTCGTGCGGATGCTCGGTGCCGACGACAGTGCCGACGAGGGCGCGCGGCGCCACGCCGAGGAGCTGCTGCGCGCCGCGGCATGATGTTGCGCGGTAGTTGCGCGAGCGTCGGCGCGGTCGCGCTGGTCGCGTCTGCGGTGCTCCTGCTCGGCCCTGCGGTGGCCGCGGCACGCGACGCCGTCGTGACGTCGTTCGACGGAACGCCGATCGTCACCCACCTGTTCGGCCCGGCCACGCCGCCGCCCAGCGGCCGGGCGCCGACCGTGCTCGTCGGCCCGACGTATTCGAGCCCAGGCGCCACGCAGCCCGACGAGGACAGCGGGAGCGGGCCCGGTCTGGCCACCCTGCGCGCGGCCGGCTACAACGTCGTCACCTGGGATCCACGCGGATTCGGGACGTCCGGGGGTGTCTCACGGCTCGACTCGCCCGCGTATGAAGGCCGGGACGTGCAGGCGATCCTCAGCTGGCTCGCGCTGCAGCCGGAGGCGCAGCTCGACGCCCCGGGCGATCCGCGCGTCGCGATGTCCGGGTTGAGCTATGGCGCCACGATCCAATATGTCGCCGCCGCGCTCGATCGGCGCATCGACGCGATCATGCCCGATTCCGGCTGGCATTCGCTGATCAGCGCGCTCTTCAAAGATGGGGCCGTCAAGACGAGCTGGCTGAATGCGCTGTGCACGACGGGCGCGCCATCTGGGCTGACCGGTGGGCTGCTCGGCGCGCCCGGCGCGCAGCTGGGAGGGGTCGACCCGCACCTCACGACGGCCTGCGTCGACGGGGTCGCCGGCAATCTCTCGGTGGCCGATCGGCGCTGGTTCGAAGCGATCGGGCCGGGCGCACTCGTCGGCAGGATCCGGGCGCCGACCCTGATCCTGCAGGGCACGCCGGACACGTTCTTCCCGCTCAGCGAGGCGATCGCGAACTTCGCCGCGCTGCGCGCACACGGTGTCGCGGCGAAGATGATCTGGTACTGCGGCGGGCACGGCGCGTGCGCGACGCCGGCCGGCGATCCGCAATATCCCGTACGCGAGGAGCTCGCGTGGCTGCGCCGCTGGCTCGGACGCGACAGGAAGGTCGACACCGGCCCGCGCTTCGAGTGGATCGACGATCAGGGAACGTGGCGATCGGGGCCCGACTACCCGCTTGCGGCCGCGGGCACCGTGGCGGCTGCGGGAAGGGGCACGCTGTCGCTGTCGCCGTTCACGAGCCCGAAGCTTGGCCTGACGGACCTCACGACGCCGGACGACCACGCGGCGAGCGTCCGCTTCGCGCGCCCGCGCCGGGGCGCCGACCTCGTCGGCACACCGAAGATCCGCCTCACCTATCGCGGCAGGGCCGATCCGGCGAGGACCTTCGTCTATGCGCAGATCATCGACGCGGCGGCCAGGCGAGTGATCGGGGGCGAGACGACGCCGATCCCGGTCGTGCTCGACGGCCGGCGGCACACGATCGAACGCCCGCTCGAGGCGATCGCCGTCCACACCGTCGCCGGCTCGTCATACGCGCTGCAGATCTCAAGTGGCGGCACGACGTACGCGTTGCAGCACTCGCTCGGCAGCATCCGCCTGACGGCGGTCCACGCGACGCTGCCGATCGTCAACGCCGCACGATCCGGGCGCAGCGTGCACTGATCCCGACCGGAGCCTGAGGCCGGCGTGGAGCGATCGGCCGGCGGCCGATCGCCCACGATCCGACGTTCAGGACACGAGCCTCACGACGCGTGGGGCCAATGCAGCATCAGCAGCTGCACCTTGCGCAGCAGGAATGGCCCCAGCGAGTCCGAGAACGCCACCGTGATGTGCCCGAGCACGTCGCGGTAGACGAGCGCACCGCCGATCACGGGGAAGCAGTTCTGGTCGTCGCAGAAGTACTGCGACAGGTCGACTGCCTGATAGCGCGGCGAATGCAGCTGCGCGACGGCGGTCGTCGCCGCGTCCTCCGTCAGCGCGACGTTGCGCGGCGTCGCGCAGGCCGGACCTGCCTGTTCCGTGCCCGCCGCCACGACGCGCGCCACGCAATCCAGCGTGTCGTCGGACGGATCCGGGACGTCGCGGATCACGATGACGTGCTTGACGGTCTTCGGCATGCCCTTCCACGCGCTCTTGAATCCCGCGATCCGCTGCGGCAGATGCGTCACGCCCGGTGCGACGTACTCGGTGTTGAGCTGTGACACGAACACCGTGCTGACCTCGGGATGGCGGCGCAGCCAGGCCTTGGCCCGTGCGTACCAGAGCACGCAGCTCTTGCGGATCTCGGCCGGGAGATGGGCGACGAACGGCGAGTACGAGCAGCCCGGCGCGGTCACCGAGTAGCCGAGCCAGTGCTTCGCCTTGGCGACGACGTCGACCGCGCCGCGCAAATGCCAGGAGTGGCTGTCGCCCATCAGGGCGATCGTGCCCTTCGCCTTCGCCTTCGGCGTGCCGAAGGTGCAGATCGGCAGCGAGTGCTCGATCCGGTAGACGCAGGGCGACTCAGACGGGTGGTCGACGTTCGCCAGCGTCGGGAAGATCGAGAGCGTCGGGTTCGTGCAGGGGTGTGCCGGGTCCCGCGCAGCGGCGCCGAAGCACGCGGTGGGGGCGGCGCCGGCTGAGACGGCGCCGGCGCCGAGCATCATGGCTGTGGCGGCGGTCGCGGCCACAGCCGCCAGGAGGAGCTTGAGCTTCATCGTGGGCCTAGGTGTTCTGCTGGTAGCTGCTGGTAATCCGCCGCCGCGGGCCCCACGTGCAGGTGAAGTTCGCGTAAAAGATGACGGGCGAGCTCGAGCTCTTGCGGCCGGTGCAGGTCCAGTGGATGAGAACCTTCTTCGTACAGCGGTAGGACTTCGTCGCCCGGCACTTGTGGAAGGCCGTCATGATCTTCTTGGCGACGGTGCAGGTCGTGCCGGTCTGCTTGAGCCCGAGGTTGTACGTCGGCTTGTCGCCGGCCGGCTCCTGCAGGCTGGGCAGCAGCACGCAGGGCTTGAGCGCCGCCGACTGTGCCGGCGGGGCGCCGAGCGTCAGCATCAGCGCCATGAGCGCCGCGATCAGGACGGCGCCGGCGAGCAGGGAACTACGACGAATGGGTGTGGTCACGTGAGAGCCTCTCTGGGGGATCGGTCGATGTTCACGCCAGTAGTGCTTCGCTTCGCGCGGCCGCGAGGCCGGGCCTTGCCGGTGGAGGGATGTCGGCGCCGAGCACGTCCTGGATTGCGCCGTAGCGGTCGATGATGAGCGTCACGCGCTCCGGGAAGACCTCGTCGGCGTCGTCGCGCCACAACGGTACGCCCGCCGCGCTCGTGAACTCGCCGCCGCTGTCGCTCAGCATGGGGAAGGGGAGGTCCCAGCGCTCGCGAAACGCCTTCTGCGCGGCGGGCGGCCGCGCACTCACGCCGATCACGTTGATACCGAGCGCGTCGAAGACGAACGCGCTCTCGCGAAATGCGCGCGCCTCCGCGACACAGCCGCGCGGGACGGCCTCGTCGTGATGCCCAGGGTGCAGGAACGCGACGAGCGGGCGCCCGCCGGCGAGCGCCGCGAGATCGACGATGGCACCGTCCTCGTCGCGCAACGCGGGCAGTCCGGCGAGCACGGTGCCGCGCCGCACGCGCAGTTCGCCCGAGCGCGTGAGCCGCTTGGGCGGACGGGTGCGGCTGATCTGCAGGAGCCTGCGCAGCGCCTGGCCGGGCACCTCGATGAGGTGGTAGCTCGCCCAGGCCGTGAAGAGCGCGATCGTGATCAGCGCGGCGACTGACAGTGGCCAGGTCGTCGGCTCCTTGAAGACGAGGATGTGATGCTTCTCGAGCGAGCGCATGAGCGGCTCATGCCACATGTACAGCGAGTAGGACACCACGCCGAGGAATTGCAGCGGCCGGGCGCGCAGCATCCGCATCGAGAACCATTCGTGCTTGCTGAGCACGATCGCGGACATGATCAGCGTCGTCCCCAGCCCGATCCACGAGTAGTAGTAGAGCGAGATGAAGTGCGGGTCAGTCGTGCGGTCGCCGCGGACGGCCACCATCCCGGCGAACGGCAGGATCGCCGCGAGGCAGAGCGCCCGGGGCAGCCATGGGGTCTTCGGCCGCCAGCTGCCGAGCACGACGAAGATCACGCTCAGCAACATCCCGAACGCGAAGCCGTCGGCGCGTGCGAGCGCTGAGTAGTAGACCGTGTAGCGGTGCGCGCTGAGCGAGTTGTCAAGCGGCAGGTGACGCACGTAGAAGGCCCATGCCTTGTACGCGATGGAGGCGATCGCCAGCGCTGCCGGAAACGCCGCGACCAGCACGATCCGCCCGCGACGTGAGGCGATCCGCCGGCCGATCTTCGTGAGCACGAAGATGAGGACCGCCGTCATGACGTAGTAGTGCATCTCGACCGCGAGCGACCACGCCGGCCCGATCGTGTAGAAGATCTCGTCGTTGTTGTAGATCTGCGTGAACGTCAGGTGGCGCACGAGATCGGGAATCTGCGTCGTCCCGCCGTAGTAGCGCGAGTTCCAGACGACGAAGATCGCGACGAAGTAGAGCGGCACGATCCGGAAGAAGCGGCGCGTCATGAACTCGCGCACGCCCATGTGCCGCCGGCCTTCGATGATCGCCTTGGCGAACGGCAGGAAGACGACGAAGCCCGACAGCGCAAAGAAGACGCCCAAGCCGAAGTCGAGGTTGATGATCAGGTTGCGGACGATGTAGTTGTCGCCGTACGCGTACCCGCTGCTGGCCTTCGAGTCGATCAACGCATCGAGCGTGCGCGAGTTCTGATAGGCGTGCAGGACGAGGATCGAGATCGCCGCGAGCCCGCGCAACGCATCGAGCTCGCTGAAGCGCGGTGGCCGCTGCGTCGCGCGCACCGGCTGCACGACCGTGCTCACGGGTGCGTCGTCGCGTCGTCTCGCGGCTTCGTGCCGTTGCCCTCCTGGGCCACGAGACGCTCCCAGTCCTCGAGCTGGGCGCGGATCTCATCGTCGTCGAGCGGATCTCCCGGCCGGGGCGGAGGCAGGCGCTCGAGGCGCTTGCGTACCTTGCGCATCCGGATCGCCAGCAGGACCAGCAGTCCGAGCACGAGGATGCCGGCGGGCACCTGCCACGCCATCGGGCGCTTCTGGAAGGAGCTCGCGGCCGGAGCGCGCACGAGGGTCGTGATCTTGCCCGACCGCGCGACGATCGCCGCGAGCCCCCGCACCTTCGACACGGCGTAGTCGGAGGCGAGCGGGCGCAGAGCACGCATGCCGTACGCGACGAGCACGTGCCGCCCGCCGCTCGCGTACGTCTCCAGCACGCCGAGCCGCGGCTTTGCCGGGGCCCCGGCGGGCAGGGGAGCGGGTGTCGTGAGGTCGTCGCCGGCGAGCACGACGACGTCGCCGGCAGGCAGTGATGACGGACCGATCGCGAACTGCGGCGCGAGCGGTGTCATCGTCCAGCGCGACGCCTCGGCGATCGTCGAGATCGCCCAGGAGAGCGCGGCCGCGCCAGGCGCCGCGGGCAGCACGACCGTTGTCTGCGCCATGCCGTCGGTGCCATTGAAGGGCCAGGGCCAGAGATCGAGCGTCCCGGCGCCGCGCCGCGGGCTGCTCTCGTAGCGCACGAGGCTTGATCCGAGGATGCGAAACTCGGGCACCTGCGCGTCACCCGAGCCGCCGACCGGCTGCCCGGCCGGGAGGTTGGAGTGGATCGTGAGGAAGTCGTCGCCGGCCGCGAGCCGCCCGAGCGCGAGCCGCTGCTCCGTCGCATCCGCCTCGTCCTGCACGAGATCGACGGACAGATGGGCCTGGCCGAGCCCCTGCCGGGGCAGGTTGCGGTTCAGTAGCGGCACGCCGTTCAGCGAGATCTCGACACGGCCGCCGGCCGGTGCGTTGAACGCGGTGTCTAGCTCGAGATGCGCCTTGCCGCCGAGCAGCTGCTGCGACTCCGGGAGCCGGAACGCCGCCTGGTACGTGAGGTCGCCCGTGCCCTCGCCGATGACGGGCGTGATCGCCGCCGTCGTCGGCGCCGGTCCGACGAGCTGGTCGAAGCCTGAGGTGATCCTCGCCGCCGAGCCGACGAGGAAGTGCGGTCGGTAGCGGGCGATCGCCCAGGCGGCCCGCAGGGGACCGTCGCCGGTGCCGCCCAGCGTGAGGAGCAGGCGGCCGTTGGGCCGCCGCGTGACGGTCGCGCGGGTCGCTCCGGTCGGCTGGATGCGAACGATCTGGCCAGGCAGGCCGACGAACTGCGGCAGCGTCTGCCCGAGCACGACCCGGACGGGGACAGTCGGCGCGCCGGTGGCACGTGCGACCGCACCGGCGATGAGCGCCGCGGCACGCACGTCGCTGTCGCTCGGCGTTGTGGGCAGGGCGATGATGAGCGGCGTCGCGTGAGTGCCGACGACGTCGACGAGGCTGCCCGGCAGGTCGCTGAGCAGCGGGCTGGCATTCGCTCGATAGCCGGTCAGGCTGACGCGCGTGCGCACTGGATCGAGCACAAGGATCGCTCCCGTCGCGGGGTCCGGCATGCAGCACTGCGTGTCTACGCGCGTGTGCAACTGGGCGTTGAGCGCGATCAGCAGCTGGTGGCCCGGCGGAGCGTGGCGCGGGATCGGAACGTCGATCGCGCCGCGACCGGCGGACAGCGGTGCGGCCGCGACGAGCGCGCCGTCGATGCTGACGCTCAGCGTCGAGTTCGGGGTCACGCGCTGGGAGTCCTGCCAGTGCAGATGCAGGATGCCGCGCACGCTGCTCCAGTCGTGCGGCAGCGCGACGCTCATCGTCGACGAGGGCGCACGGCCGTTGAGCGTCATCGCGGTCGCTGTCGGCGCGAGCCGCAGCGTCGCGCGCTCGGCTGCCTGCGCCTGTGCGCCGAATCCGGGCGCGGTCGCGAACACGGCGAGCGCCGCGAGTGCGGTCGCCGCCGTCGTCGCCAGCGTCTTGCGCGTGCTGCGGGCGCTGCGCCGCGTCACGATCCAACCGCGCTGGCCGATCAGCTCGCGCACCGTGGCCACCATCGCGACCGTGTTCTTCGCCGTCGTGTAGAAGAGCGAGCCGGCCGCGTAGATGAAGAACCAATGCCGCAGCGCACGGCGCTGCGAGGGGAGGGCGACGCGGTACGTCATCAGCGCGGCCAGCGGGCCGGCGATGACGGTCAGCAGCGTGGTGATGATGAGAAACGGGTCGTTGAACCACGTGTAGTGGCGCCCGAGCAGCGTGTTGGCGAACAGCAGCGCGAAGATCTGCAGCGAGAGCACGGGAAACAGCTCGCGCCAGCCGAGCAGGTACGTCCAGTAGAGCTTCAGCTCGCCGCTCAGGCGAGGCGAGCGGATCAGGGCCGCCTGATGCTTGAGGGTCACCTGGAACCAGCCCTGCGCCCAGCGCATCCGCTGACCCCACCAGGCCTTCGCCGTGGGCGGCGCGAGCTCGGTCGAGATGATCGAGCGGTCGTGCACCGTGCGGTAGCCGGCGAGCAGCGCGCGGACGCTCGAGTCGATGTCCTCGGTCAGCATCTGCTCGTCCATGCCGATCCGGCGCAGCACACTCGTGCGCCACCAGCCGTTGGTGCCGCAGAAGACAGCGGTGTCGAACGCCAGCGAGCGCCCGGCGTGCGCGACGGCGTAGATCTGCTCGAACTCGACGGCAACGATCCGCGCCAGCCAGCTCTCGTCGTAGTCGCGGATGACGCAGCGACCCTGGACGATGTCGTAGCCCGAGCCGAACCAGCGCAGCGCCCGGACGGCTGCGTCGCGGGCAGGCCGATGGTCGGCGTCGAGGAGCACCGTGACCTCACCGCGGACGAAGCGGAGCGCGGCGTTGACGTTCTCGGCCTTGGAATGGCTCGACGCGACGCGGATCGGCAGGAACGCGACGTTCAGCTCGGCCAGGCTGCACAGAACGCGCTCGACGTCGGGCATGTCTTCGGGGGTGTTGTAGGCGAGGATGATCTGCAGGCTGCCGGGCGCGACGCGCAGCTCGGTCGCGAGGTGCACGATCGTGTCGGCGACGAGCTCCTGCTCGTTGGGGAGATAGGCGCTGACGATCGCAGTCACAGTCGGTAGCTCGGCGAGCGCCGCCGGGTCATCGACATCGGGAAGCAGCGGCTCGTCATGCTCGCCGAGTGCCGCGCGGGCCTCGAGCAGCGTCATCGTCGCCGTGAGGGCGTAGGCGGCCGCGACGACGTATTGCATGAGCGGCAGGGAGCCGGGGATGAGGCGGTCGATGAGCGCGTACGCGAGCGCGGGGATGACGATTGCGACGAGAGCCGTCGCGGGCGCGAGAACCCAGCCGCTCACGCGGATGCGTCGCAGGGCAGATGTCATGTGGCGCCTTAGGAAGCGAGCGCGAGCGGGCGCCGTGCGAGGGCGGCGGCCACTTTGCGGGGGAGCAGATCGAGCTCGGTGCGGCGGGTGATCACGAAGTCCGCGCCGGCGTCGTAGAGGCCGGCGACGATCTGCGTGTCGTTCGCCGAGACCATGACCATGCAGGTCATGTGCGTGCTCGCGCGGCGAGAGCGCGTCCAGCGCAGCAGCGCGGCGGCCGAGCAGTCGCGCAGCGGGGCATTGACGAGCAGCAGATCCGCTGAGCCCTGCAGCAGCGCGAGCACGGTTTCGCGGCCGGTCTCACACGTCGCCACCTCGTAGCCGTCAGCTTCGAGCCGGCGCCGGATCATGAGACGCTGGGCAGCGTCCTCGCCGGTCAACAGGATGCGTTGGCGTCCACCGCTGCGTGGGCCGACCGCGGCGGGTGATCCGAGGGCGGGTTCGCGTCTGTCGGCATTCGGGAAGCGCTCGGCGTCGGGTGCCTGCAGCGGCAGCGGACCAGTCTTCTGCATTTCAGTCAATCCCCCATCTTGGCGGTTGCGGTTGAGTGACCACTGCTTCAGCGATGCCTGCCGCTCCCGACGGCCTGGTCCACGTCCGCTTCGTCTCAGGTGTGTTCATGTGTGATTCAGCGGACTGCGGTCCACCCACGTGACGAAGCCCAGGGTGAGCTCGCGCCTCGTTCATAGCTGCATGATGTTCGTGCGTCCTAAGCCTGTCTTTAGACAACAGTCCACATCGACGTGGCTCCATGTGGACAGGTTGGCGCATGTGCCGCGCAGCGTATATCCATCCTGTTACCAGCGGTTTCCTCGCGTTACGCACGCCGGGCGATTGGCGTGCGAGGTGGGCTTTGTGCCGCGACGGAGGAGCCGGTCGCGGATGCCGCCTGGCTCAGGGGGCGGCGGGCACGACCGCGAGCGCGCTGCCGGACGATGCGGGGAGCCGGTCGGTGTCGAAGAGGCTCGCGCCGTCGACGCGATGCACGCCGCCGATCTGCTCGACGAACTCATCGACCGGCCCGAGGAAGTCGATGCGCTCCGTGCGGTAGTGCATCGGGACGGCCCAGCGTGCGCCGATCCGCCGCGCGATCTGCGCCGCAGCCGTGCCGCCGATCGTGGGGCCGCCGCCGACGGGGAGAAACGCGAGATCTACCTGTCCGATCGCCGCGGCCTGCTCGTCCCGCAGGGTCGCCTGACCGAAATCCCCGAAGTGCGCGACGCGCAGTCCACCGAGGTCGAAGACGAAGATCGTGTTCGGTCCGCGCTGCGTACCGGCAGCCGCATCATGCTCGGACGCCACCGCCACGACGTCGCCGATCGAGGAGCTCAGCGTGCCGGCGGTGGAGCGCAGCGTCTCTGGCTCGCCGGAGATCGCCTCGACACCGTTGTGGTCGCCGTGCTCGTGGGTGACGAGCAGCAGGTCGGCGGTCACGCCCTCGATCGGCGGGTAGTCGAACTGCATGCTGCGCGCGGCGGCGGCGGACATGTCGCCGAAGGGGTCGATGAACACGACGGCCTCGGGGGTCCTGAGCGCGAACGCGGACTGGCCGTACCACTCAACCTGCATGGAGATTCTCCTCGCTGACGTGACCCCCGCGCATCCAGGAAGCGGCGGCGGCAATGAGGCAGGCGACGATCGCGAACGCGAACGCTGCCTGCAGACCACTGTGAAACGGCCCCGAGATGAGCCGTGGAAAGAACGTGCTCCCGGTCAGCGTCGCATGATCGGACGCCGAGACGGCGCTGAGCGCATGGGTACCGACGAGCTGCTGGACGGGGTTGTAGCCGAGGAACGCCGCAAACAGGATCGAGACCGGCGGCAGGCCGGCGACGCGGTGCGCGGTCGCGGCCGACAGGCCGTGCGCCTGCAGGCCGACGCTCATCGCATGCGGCAGGCTGCCGGCCAGTCCGACGATCATGAGCGTGAAGAAGATCCCCAGAGAGAGCACCTGGGCGGAGTTCTGGAACGTCTGGTTCATGCCGCCGCCGGCGCCGCGGTCGGCGGCCGGCAGGCTGTTCATCACGGCCGCGCGGTTGGGCGATGCGAACAGGCCCATGCCGATCCCCTGCAGTAGCAGGATCGCCGCGAACGCCGGGTAGGGGAAGTCCGTCGGCAGCAGCATCAGCAGTCCGAAGCTGAGCGCCGACAGGAGCATGCCGCCGGTTGCGAACAGGCGCGCGCCAAAGCGGTCCGACAGCCAGCCCGACGTCGGGCCCGAGATCAGCAGGCCGACCGTCAGAGGGAGCATCGAGATGCCGGCCCACAGCGGCGTGTCCGCGAAGTCGTAGCCGTGCTCGGGCAGCCAGATCCCCTGCAGCCAGATGATCAGCATGAACATCAGCCCGCCGCGTGCCAGCGCCGAAAGGAACGTCGACAGCGTGCCGGCGGTGAACGCACGGATGCGAAACAGCGGCAGGCGGAACATCGGGTCGGCGACCCTGCGCTCGACGAGCGCGAACGTCGTCAGGCAGAGCGCGGCGCCGACCAGCAGCGCGATCACGCGCGGGCTGTCCCAGCCGGTGGCGTGCGGGCCGTAGGGGCGGATGCCGTACGTCACGGAGACCATCGCAAGGATGAGCCCGAGGGCGAATGTGACGTTGCCCGCCCAGTCGATCGGCGCACGGCGCGGCTGGCTGCGCTCCTCGAGCTTCAGGTAGCCCCAGACGCTGCCGAACAGCCCGACCGGGACGGAGATCAGGAACACGAGGCGCCAATCGATCGGCGCGAGGATCCCGCCCAGCACGAGGCCGACGAACATGCCGATGACACCGACGATGTTGTTGATGCCAAGCGCCATCCCGCGCTGGTTGGAGGGAAACGCATCGGTCAGGATCGCGGCGCTGTTCGCCAGCAGGCAGGAGGCGCCGATGCCCTGCACGATGCGAAAGCCGATCAGGTAGAGAGCGCCGGCGGAGCCCTGCAGCCAGCAGACCGCGAGCAGCAGCGAGGCGACCGTGTAGATGACGAAGCCGAGGTTGTACGTGCGCACGCGACCGAACATGTCGCCGAGCCGGCCGAGGCTCACGATCAGGACGCTCGATACGACGAGGTAGCCGAGGATCATCCACAGCAGGTAGGAGCTGTTGGCCGGCGCGAGCGGATCGAGATGGATCCCGCGGAAGATGTCCGGCATCGCGATGATCGTGATCGACGCGTCGAGCGTCGCGAGAAGGATCCCGAGCGTCGTGTTCGAGAGCGCGATCCACTTGTAACGATCGGGGCGCGAGCTCGTCCCGGCGTCGATCGCCGCAGCTTCTGGGAACGTGGCCACGGACCCAATTGTACAGGTAGCCTGTATAATTCTTCGGCGCCCGGCGCTTGCAGGCCATACGGTTCACGAACGATGTCCCACGACGAAGAGGCAGCGCTCCTCGCCAGCGACCTGCGGTCGGTGATCGGCCAGCTCGTCCGCCGCCTCCGCACGCAGCATCGCTTCCCGCTCTCGCAAGGCACGGTCCTCGGGCGCCTCGACCGTCAGGGCTCGATGGGGGTCAGCGACCTCGCGGCAGCCGAGCGCGTTCGCCCGCAGTCGATGGCGCAGACGGTCACCGACCTCGAGTCCGCCGGCATGGTCACCCGCCGGCCCGATCCGGGTGACGGCCGCCGTGCGCTCGTCGAGCTCACGGCACACGGTCTGGCGACGCTCGAGGCGGACCGCCGCGATCGTGAGGGCTGGCTTGCACGCGCGATCGCCGAGGACCTCGAACCGCAGGATCGGGCGACGCTCGCGCGGTCCGTCGAGCTGCTGCGACGCATCGCTGACGGGTAGGCCCCCGCTACTGCAGCGAAATCTCGAGTCCGTGCTCCTCGGCCGGCCTCGGGCCGAAGATGCGCCGCTCGCCCTCGTCGATCGCGAGGTCGTTGATGCTGGCCTCGCGGCGCGTCATGAGGCCGTGCTCGTCGAACTCCCACAGCTCGTTGCCATAGCTGCGGTACCACTGGCCGGCGGCGTCGTGGCTCTCGTACTGGAAGCGCACAGCGATGCGGTTGTCGTCGAATGCCCACAGCGACTTGCGCAACGCGTAGTCGAGCTCGCGCTCCCACTTCGCGATGAGAAATGCGACGATCGCGGCCCGGCCGCGGATGAACGTGTCGCGGTTGCGCCACACGGAATCCTCGCTGTACGCGGCCGCGACCCGCTCTGGGTCACGGCTGTTCCAGCCGTCTTCGGCGGCTTGGACCTTCTGCGCGGCGGTCTCGTGCGTAAACGGCGGCAGGGGCGGTCTGGTGGACATCTTGGCCTCCGGGTCGGGCGGTTCTGGGCTGGCCGGGTGCGCGGCGAAGCGGCGCCGAAAGCTCGCAGAACGAGCGTTCTCCATCGCTGTCCGCTACCGTAGCGAACGATCGTTCTCGTGGTCAAGGGAGACATGCCCAGCGAACCTGAGATCACCCGCGCGCGGCTGCTCGACGCCGCCGAGCAGCTCTTCTACGGACGCGGTATCCAGGCGGTCGGGATGGACGACGTACGCTCCGCCGCCGGCCTGTCGCTCAAGCGCCTCTATCAGCTGTATCCGTCGAAGGCCGCGCTCGTTCAGGCCTATCTGGACCGTCGCGACGTTCGCTGGCGGGGGCGGCTGGCGGAGTACGTCGACGTGTACGAGGACCCCTCTGAGCGGATGCTCGCGGTCTTCGACTGGCTGGCGCTGTGGTTCAACGAGCCGGACTTCCGCGGATGCGCATGGATCAATGCCTTCGGAGAGCTCGGCACGATCTCGCTCGCCGTCGCGCGCCAGGCGCGCGATCACAAGCTTGCGTTCAGGGACTACCTGCGTGTCCTGGCCGCGGATGCCGGCCTGGACAGTGAGCGCGCCGATCAGCTGTGGCTGCTCGCCGAAGGCGCGATGGTCAGCGCCGGCATCCTCGCCAGCCCGGGGCTCGCGCAGACTGCCAAGTCGGCGGCTGGGCAACTGCTCGGCTAGGTACGCTGGCCCCACCGGCGGTGCGGGAGGGCTTCGATACGATCGCCGAACCGCGACGAGGAGGGGTGCAGGGATGACACTGGGCGCAGGATTTCACGAGCTGTGGCCAACCCCGATCGGTGTGCATCGCTACGCCGATGCCGCCACCCTCAACCCGATGCTGGTCGAGCTGTTCGCGCAGGGACGGGCGGTCCAGGAGCGCAAGCGGGGGGAGGAGCACAAGGCGTTCTTCGCCAGCGACGATGACCTCCTGCATCGCGTCAAGCTGCCGGAGTGGCAGGACTTCGTCCGCTTCCTCGTCACGAGCCTCGGTGACACCGCCAAGCAGGCCAACCGCGACGCCTGGGCCGGGCAGGATCTCGAGCTGAAGGTCGGCATCGAGGGCATGTGGTTTCAGTGCAGCCGCAACGGCGCGTTCCACGACGTGCACACCCACGGCAACTGCTCATGGTCGTCGGCATACATCGTCCAGATCGACGATTCCGAGCAGCGCGTCACGCATCCGGTCTACGGTGCGGCGAACGGCGTGACTCGCCTCTACGGCCCGCCGTTCACGGCCCTCGCGGGCGCGTCGGTCGACGTCGGCAACGCGTACCTCATGCCGCCGCACCAGGACATCGAGCCGATCCCCGGGCAGCTGCTGCTGTTTCCGTCCTGGCTCGCGCACCAGGCGCTGCCCTACGACGGCGAGAAGGAGCGGATCATCATCTCCTTCAACGCAAGCATCCACGCCGAGCAGGGCGATCAGCTGCACGAGTACAGCGCGCACTGACCTGGGGATGCCGTGGCGCGTCGGGCCGCCGGCCGCTAGGACCAGTCGGCGCCTGCGCTGACGTCGCCCGGCTCGTCCGGGGCGTCGTCGCCTGCGGGATTGCTCGCCGCCGCGTGGGCGTTGGCGAGGTTGCCACGTGTGCCGAGCGTGTCAGGGTGATCAGCGCCCAGCACGCGTTCCAGATCGATGACGAGTGGTTCGTAGATCGCGATCGCCTCCGCTGTGCGCCCGGCATCATGGAACACGCTCGCGAGGTTGTTGCGCGTGCGCAGCGTCGTGGGATCGTCGGCGCCGTGGATCCGCTCGAGGTCGCCGACGAGCGGCTCGAGGACCGTGAGCGCTTGTTCGGCGCGGCCCGCGTCCTGACAGGCATTGGCGAGGCTGTTGCGCGTGCGCAGCGTGTCCGGGTGATCGGCGACGAGGACGCGTTCGAGGTCGGCCACGAGCGGTTCGTAGATCGCGATGGCATCCTCCGTGCGGGTGGCCGTGTGATAGGCGGTGGCGAGGTTGCCGCGGCTGGCGAGCGTGTCGGGATGATCGGCGCCGAGGACGCGTTCGAGGTCGACGAGCAGCGGTTCGTAGATCGCGATCGCGTCCTGGATGCGCCCGGCGCCCTGGTAGGCGCCGGCCAGGTTGCCGCGTGTCGTCAGCGTCGTCGGATGCTCGGGCCCGAGGATCCGTTCGAGGTCTGCGACGAGTGGCTCGAGGATCGCGAGCGCATCGGCTGTGCGACCAGCGCTCTGGTATGCCCCGGCGAGGTTGCCGCGGCTGGCGAGCGTGTCCGGGTGTTCGGGTCCGAGGATCCGCTCGAGGTCCGGCGCGAGCGGCTCGAGGATCGCGATCGCGTCCTGGGTCCGCGCGCCGGCGTGGAAAGCGGTGGCGAGGTTGCCGCGGCCCGCGAGCGTGTCCGGGTGCTCGGATCCGAGGATCCGCTCGAGGTCCGGCACGAGCGGCTCGAGGAGGGCGATCGCGTCCTGCGCCCGTCCGGCGCTCAGATAGGCGCCGGCGAGGTTGCCGCGCGTGGTCAGCGTCGTCGGGTGCTCGGCTCCGATGACCCGGTCGCGGTCGCTGAGCAGCGGTTCGTAGATCGCGATCGCGTCCTGCGTGCGGCCCGCGTCCTGGTAAGCGTTGGCGAGATTGCCGCGACTCGCGAGCGTGTCGGGATGTTCGGCGCCGAGCGTCCGTTCGTGATCGGCGAGCAGGGGTTCGAGGATCGCGATCGGATCGCGCGTGCGTCCACCTTCCCGATAGGCGTTGGCGAGGTTGCCGCGGGTGCTGAGCGTATGCGGGTGTTCGGCTCCGAGGATGCGCTCGAGGTCGGTGAGCAGCGGTTCGTAGATCGCGATTGCGTCCTGCGTGCGCCCGGCCGCGTGATACGCGTTGGCGAGGTTGCCGCGGCCTGCGAGCGTGTCGGGGTGCTCTGGTCCCAGCAGCCGCTCGCGATCGGTGAACAAGGACTCGTAGATCGTGATCGCGTCCCGTATGCGGCCGGCATCCCGGTAGGCGTTGGCGAGATTGCCGCGCGTGAGCAGCGTGTTCGGGTGCTCGGCACCGAGCAACTGCTCGAGATCGGCGCGAAGCGGCTCGAGGATCGCGATCGCGTCGCTCGTCCGACCGGCCGTCTGGTAGGCGTTGGCGAGCTTGTTGCGGGTGAGGAGCGTGCTCGGATGATCGGAGCCGAGCTTGCGCCGGTGATCGGCGAGCAGCGGCTCGAGGATCATGATCGCGTCCTTCGTGCGCCCGGCGGCCGGGTTCCGTGCAGCGTCCTGCTTGGTCATGTACGAGCTCCTGCTTCGAACATCAGATGAACGACGATCTCGGTTGGACGCGTCGCTGGAACCCTACGCGAGCAACCGTGGCAGCTCGCGGGATGCGGCATCCGCGTTGGGGCCGGCTCAGTGGCCCGCGGCCCACAGGTGGTGCGTGGCGTACGAGCGCCACGGTGCCCAATCCGGGCGACCGTCGGACAGGCCGATGCCCAGTCGCTGGGCCGATCTGCGAACACCGAGGCCACTGCTGAGCAGGACGTCGCGGTCTCCGAGCGCACGCATCCGGATGTAGTCGGTGGTCCATGGTCCGATCCCCGGCAGGGCGAGCAGCACGGCGCGTTCGCGCTCCCGATCGCCGTCCGGTGCGCGCCCGCGACGGAGATCTGTTGGCCGACGACTGCGCGGATCGCCAGCTCGAATCCGTCGATGGTTCCGGGCGATCGCAGTCCCGGACGCGATGCGACGAGCGCGGCCAGCGCCGAGCCGGCGGTCGATCGCCGCCGAGTCTGAGTCGAGGTCGAGCAGCCGTCGCGCATGTGCGACGACAACATCGAGATCACCGCTGTGGGCGAGCTCGACGCGACAGACGACGGCCCCGCCGGCAGCGGAAAGGTTGATCCGCGCCGGACCGCCGGGAGCGCACAGCGTGCGTGCATAGGAGGCCGCCTCGTATGTCTCGACGCCGGCGATGACCCGTCGGCCGAGAAATGCCAGCGTTGCCGGGAGATCCATCGGCGGGACGTAGGACGGCCGCACGGTGACGTGGGTCGTCGGTGCGCTGGCGCTCGGGTGCACGACTCTCAGTCGCGCGCCGCGGGATCGATCTGGACCGGGTACCCGGCGCGCAACGCGGCCACCGTCGACGGTGGCGTGAGCGTCGTCGCCAGCCCGCGAGCGGGTCGGGTGTGGCGCGCGCCATATCCGGTGGGGGTGGTCGTCCACTCGGTGAGCTGATCGCCGACGACCACGACGGGGATCTCGTCGAGCAGCGCGAATGCGCCGTCGGGCAGCTCGCTCCAGGGCAGCTCGTGCGTGCGCCGGCGGTGGGTACCGCGGATCAGCCGCTCACCGTGCAGCTGGCGATTCATCTCGCGTGCCGCCGGGAGCTCGTGTCCGCTGCC
Source organism: Solirubrobacteraceae bacterium (assembly GCA_036271655.1). Lineage (GTDB taxonomy): Bacteria > Actinomycetota > Thermoleophilia > Solirubrobacterales > Solirubrobacteraceae > CADCVQ01. The sequence continues at coordinate 1,860 of DATBAE010000019.1, read as the reverse complement.
CGCGGCCCATGCGCTCCGATACGCGTCGTAGCTCGCGCGCCTGCACTCCGCGCAGGGCCGGTGCCCGGCAGCGAACGAGACAGCTTCGTCGTGGAAGAAGAGGGCCGTGTAGTGATGGGGGCACCACTGCTCGTGCCAGCGGTCGCGGAACGCGAGCGCGCACGTGATCCACAGGTCACTCGCGTGAAATCGGACGATTTCGCGGTCGCGATGCAAGATCCCGCGGTTGCCCGTCCAGGCGCCGCGCAGCGCGATCGCCACGATGTCGCCTGCCGGTGTCACGCGGTTGCGAGCTGCCATGCGTGTTCGTTGTAGCGCATGCCTCGGGGGCCGATCTGGCCCGCCCTCACGAAATCGCCTGCCCGCCCGTTATATGTCTCAAACGAAGCATCGAGCGCCTCGGAGGAGTCCATGAGCACGACGCACACGACCATCGAATCGCCCCTCGGCAAGCTCACCCTCGTCGCTGCGGACGGAGCCCTGAGTGGGGTGTACTTTCCGGGTCATTGGACGAAGCCCGACCCGGCAACGTTCGGTGAGTACTCCGAGCGGGGCTTCGAGCAGGTCGAGGAGCAGCTGGCCGAGTACCTTGCCGGCCAGCGCACGTGCTTCGACCTGCCGACGCACGCGGCCGGCGACACGTTCCAGCGGCAGGTGTGGGACCTGATCGACCGGATCCCGTTCGGGCAGACGACGACCTACGGTGAGATCGCAGCAGCACTCGGCGACCGCGCACTGGCGCGGACGGTCGGCAACGCCGTCGGCCACAACCCGCTTTCGATCATCGTCCCGTGCCATCGCGTCGTCGGAAAGGACCGCAAGCTGACGGGGTACGCGGGCGGACTCGAGCGCAAGCGGTTCCTGCTCGAGCTCGAGGGCGCCCCGGTCATCACGAACCAGCAGCTGCCGTCGCTCTTCTGAACGACCTACGGCAGGCATCGGCGCCAAGAGTTGCATTGCGGCGTACTGAGCGCCAGAATGGCGCCATGCCGAGTATTCAGATCAAGGACGTTCCCGAGGAGACGCATGCTGTCCTGCGCCAGCGCGCCGCGGCGGCCCGGCAGTCGCTGCAGGAATACCTGCGAGGCAGGTTGATCGATGAGGCTGGTAGGCCGACGGTCGACGAGATCCTGGACCGTGCAGGAGGCAGAGCCGGCGGGTCAGTCTCGTTCTCCGCAGCCGCAGAGGCGTTGAACGAGGATCGTGCTCGTCGTTGATGCCAGCGTCCTCGCGCCCGCATTGGCGGACGACGGGCCTGACGGAGACGCGGCACGGGCCCGTCTGCGGGGACAATCGCTCGTAGCTCCCGAGTTGATCGACCTCGAGGTGACCTCGGTGATCCGGCGCCAGTCAAGGTCCGGAGGCCTTGATCAGCGGCGAGCCTGGCTGGCCCTCACGGACCTCGTCGAGCTGCCGCTGCAACGTGCGTCTCACCGGCCATTGCTCAGTCGCTGCTGGGAGCTCAGAGACAACCTCACGGTGTACGACGCCGCGTACGTCGCCCTTGCTGAGCTGCTGGGCGTCGTCCTACTCACCGCCGACGCCCGGCTGGTAAAGGCGCCGGGACCGCGCTGTGAGATCGACGTGCTGGCGTCATAGCGGCGGACTGCAAATCGCGCTGTTCGGTTTACATAACGCACATTATCGAGCGTTAGGCAGGCAACGAGAGCGCTCCAGATCGACACTGCCTTCTGTCAGACGACAGCGGAATGAAACGACGTGTCACGGAGATTCGCTGGGGCGCGAGCTCCGGCCGTTAGCGGCAGAGCTCGGCCCTTAGCCGGGCAGCGAGCCGCACGGACGCCTCGATCTCGACTCTGCGTATCGAGACGCTCTCGATGTTCAGTCCGAAGGGAACGC
>DATBAE010000018.1:0-19521 GCA_036271655.1 Solirubrobacteraceae bacterium | reverse complement strand
CTGACGTGCACGCCGGTGCGAGCAAGCGTTCGTTGTTCCATGCGCTCCGACGTTAGCGCTCGCCTACCGTCGCCCGGCGCGGTCCCCCGGACGATCGGGCAGCGGCTCTGCCAGCCTGCTGGGCGTGGCTCTTCACGATGCAGCCCAGCAGGCGTGGCCGCCGTTCGTGCTCGTCAGCGGACTGCTGCTGATCGGCGTCGTCGCGCACGCAGAGGGCCTCTTCGCGCGGGCGGGTGCCGCGCTCGAGCGGCTCCCCGGCCCGCCGGGCGCCCTGCTGGCAGGCGGGATCATGCTCGTCGTGCTCGTGACCGCGGTGCTCAACCTCGACACCGCGGTCGTCTTCCTGACGCCGATCCTCGTGCTCGCCGCACGTGCACGGGGCGTCGACGAGGAGCCGTTCCTCTACGCGAGCGTCTACCTCGCCAACGCGTCCTCGCTGTATCTGCCCGGCTCGAACCTGACGAACCTACTCGTCCTCGCCCGCGACCCGATCGCTGGCGGCACGTTCGCGCGACAGCTGCTGGCGCCCGCGCTCGCGGCCACGCTCGCCACGTCGCTCGGGCTCTGGCTGCTGTTCCGCGCGCGGTTGCGGGTGGCACACGATCAGGGCCCGGCCGGCGCGACGCCGGGACCCGGCGACGGCATGCTCGTCAGCATCGTCGCGATCGCGGCTGTTGCCGGGCTGACGATCGCGCTTGCGCATCCGGCGCTGCCCGTCCTCGCCGTCGGCGTCGTCGCCGCCGCGATCCAGCTCGGCCGCCGCCGGCTCGGCGCGCGCGCTGCGCTCGACGCGGTCGGGCCAGCCGCGCTGATCGGCCTGTTCGCGGCCAGCGTCGCGCTCGGCACCCTGGCCCGGGCCTGGGACGGGCCTGCCCAGCTGCTCGCCGGCGCCAGCCGCTGGGAGACCGCCGGCATCGGGGCGATCACCGCGATCGCCGTCAACAACCTGCCTGCGACCGTGCTCCTGAGCGCGCACGCGCTGCCGCACCCGCGTGCGCTGCTGATCGGACTGAACCTCGGCCCGAACCTCGCCGTCAGCGGCTCGCTGTCGGCCTATCTCTGGCTCCGGGCCGCGCGCCAGGTCGGGGCGCAGCCCTCGATCGCGGCCTTCTCGCGCCGCGGCATCCTGCTTGCTCCGCTGGCGATCGTGGCGGCGCTGCTCGCCTCCGCCAGCATCGGTCCGCCGGCGTAGCGCTCCCCACGGGCCGGCGGCCGCGCTGCTCCGATCGAGGGGCACGCTGCGACAGATCGCGGCGCAACGCGCAACAGTGCCCTCATGCCAATCCATCAGCGCGGCTCAGGTCGCTCGGACACGCTCCACGTCCGCCCCCAGGTCACCCACGCTACGGGCGTGCGCGAGGTCCCGCGGCTGGACCTGCCTCAGCAGGAGATGCCGGCCGACAGCGCTTACCAGATCGTCCACGACGAGCTCATGCTCGACGGCAACGCGCGCCTGAACCTCGCCACGTTCGTGACCACCTGGATGGAGCCGGCGGCACGGGTGCTGATGGCCGAGTGCATCGACAAGAACATGATCGACAAGGACGAGTATCCGCAGACCGCCGAGCTCGAGCGGCGCTGCGTGTCGATGCTGGCCCGGCTGTGGGGAACGTCGGCCGACGGGCCCGCCGTCGGCTGCTCGACGACCGGCTCGAGCGAGGCCGCGATGCTCGCGGGGATGGCGCTCAAGCGCCGCTGGGCACAGCGCCGCCGCGACGCCGGCCTGCCCGCCGACCGGCCGAACCTCGTGATGGGCTCAAACGTCCAGGTCTGCTGGGACAAGTTCTGCCGCTACTGGGACGTCGAGCCGCGCCTCGTGCCCGTCGGCGGCGGGAGCACGTGCCTGACGGCCGAGGGCGCCGCCGCCCACTGCGACGAGAACACGATCGGCGTCGTCGCGATCCTCGGCTCGACGTTCGATGGCGCCTACGAGCCGGTCGAGCAGATCGCCGCCGCGCTCGACGCGTTGCAGAAGGAGCGCGGGCTGGACATCCCGATCCACGTCGACGCCGCCTCGGGCGGCTTCGTCGCACCGTTCATCGATCCCGACCTGCGCTGGGACTTTCGCCTGCCGCGCGTCGCGTCGATCAACGCGTCGGGCCACAAGTACGGGCTCGTCTACCCCGGGGTCGGCTGGGCGGTCTGGCGCGACAGCGACGCGTTGCCGGAGGATCTCGTCTTCGACGTCGACTATCTCGGTGGCGACATGCCGACGTTCGCGCTGAACTTCTCGCGCCCCGGCGCGCAGGTCGTGGCGCAGTACTACACGCTCCTGCGGCTCGGCTGGGAGGGCTACCGGCGTGTGCAGCAGACCTCGCGCGACAACGCGCAGTGGCTGGCGTCCGAGATCGCGCAGATCGGGCCCTTCGAGCTGATCTCATCCGGCGATGGCATCCCCGTCTTCGCGTTCCGGCTGCGCGACGAGGTCAGCGGCTACACCGTCTTCGACGTCTCCGAGACGCTGCGGATCAAGGGCTGGCTTGTCCCCGCTTACCACATGCCCCCTGGGATGGAGGACGTGGCCGTCCTGCGCGTCGTCGTGCGCAACGACTTCAGCCACGACCTCGGCAGCATCCTGCTCGACGACCTGCGCTGGGCCGTCGGGCGCCTCGAGCACGGGCCGCCGAGCGCCACCGGCGACGCGAAGAGCCGCACGGCCTTTCATCACTGAGGGGCGACGACCGAACGGGCGGGTTGTCCCCGCATATCGAGGACAACCCGCCACACAGCGGCACGGCGTACGGCCTACGCCATGACGGACTCGCGCACCTGCGTCAGGCGGAAGGCGTTGCCCGACGGGTCGTGGAAGCCGGCGTCGATGCCGTAGGGGCGATCCTCCGGCTCCTCGGAGAACTCGACGCCACGCGCCTTGAGCTCCTTGTAGCTGGCCTGGCAGTCGTCCGTCGTGAGGAAGACCGCGCCGGCGCATCCCTTGGCCATCAGCGCACGGATCTGCTCGACGGTCTCGGCTTCGAAGACCGGTGCGCCGGGAATCGCCATCAGGACGATCGAGAAGTCGTCACGGCCAGGGGGCGCCACGGTCAGCCAGCGGAAGTCGCCCATCTCGGCCATCGTGACGTCGCTGCGGACCTCCATGCCGAGCTTCTCGGTGTAGAAGGCGAGCGCCTCGTCCTGGTCATGCACCCACAGCTGGGTGCTGGCGATGTTGAACATGATGTCCTCCTGCGTCGGGTGGGAAAGCGTGGGCGGGACGCTAATCGGGCGCATGGCCGCTGTCTTCTCGAAACGTGCGGCGTTGGGGCCGGCCGTAGGCGCGCACGATGCACGCCGGGACGACCGCGTGCACCGCCGCCGGCGGAAACGACGCCCGGTACGCCGTCGGCGACATCGCGAACGTGCGCGTGAAGCTCGTCGTGAACGAGCCGACGCTCTGCAGCCCGACCGAGAAGCAGATGTCCGCCACCGAGCGGTCGGTCGTGCGCAGCAGTGAGGCGGCACGCTCGAGGCGGCGCGTCAGCAGGTAGGCGTGTGGCGACTCGCCGAACGCGCGCCGGAACTCGCGGCTGAAATGCGCCTTCGACAGACCGGCCGCACGCGCGAGGTCATCGACGCCGAGCGGCTGGCTGTAGCGCGCGTCGGCAAGGTCCTTTGCCCGCAGCAGGTGTCGCGCGGGCGGGACGAACGTCACGTGCCCAGTGTTGTGCGCGAGGCTGCGCGCGTCAAACCCGCGAGCGCGCGCCAGGCGCGTCGCACACGGTCCGCGACGCCGTGCTCAGGCGCTGAGGGCGATCGCAAGCTCGCTCTCCGCGACGCCCTCGAGGAGGCGCTGCAGCTTCGCCGGCGTGTCCTGCTCGGCCATCGGCGAGTACAGCACCATGCGCTGCTCGGAGTGCTCGGCCGGACGGAAGACCGCGTGCTCGAAGACGAGCCGGCCGACGACCGGGTGTTCGAGCTCCTTGCGCCCCTCGCCGACGGCCGCGACCTCGTGGTGGTTCCACCACTCGCGAAACTCGGGGCTCGCCGTCCGCAGCGACGCGACGAGCTGCTCGAACGCCGGATCGCCGATGTGGCGGGCCATGTCGGCCCGGAACTTCGCGACGAGCAGCCGTGAGCCGCACTCCCAGTCGAGGAACAGCTCGCGGCGCGCGGGGTCCATGAACGTCATCCAGATGTGGTTGCGGGCCGACTTCGTGATCCCCGACAGGCCGCCGAAGACGCGGTCGGCGGCCTGGTTCCAGGCCAGGTAGTCCCAGCGCCGCCCGAGGATGTAGGCCGGGTTCGCGCCGAGGTTCTCGACGAGCCGTCGCAGCGCCGGCGAGACCCGCTCGGCGGGTGGCTTGCAGGGCGGGACCTCCTCGCCACGGCCCAGCAGGATCAGGTGCGCGCGCTCGGCGGTCGTCAGGCGCAGTCCGCGCGCGAGCGCCTCGAGCACGTCGAGCGAGGCGCGCACGTCGCGGCCCTGCTCGAGCCACGTGTACCACGTCGTGCCGATGCCGGCGAGCGCTGCGACCTCCTCGCGGCGCAGGCCGGGCGTGCGCCGCCGGCCACTGCCGGCGAGCCCGACCTCGTCGGGCTGCAGGCTCGCCCGCCGTTGGCGCAGGAAGTCGGCGAGCTCCTCGCGCCGGCGCTCGGCGGTGCGGGCCGTACGCGCGGCCCGCGCTGCAGACGGGCTTGATGGGGGAAGGTCTTCTACCAGGATAACTCCCTCTCTTGTACCTGGATGAGCCTATCACCAGGATGCACAACGTGACCACCATCGCCTCCCCCCATTCCAAGAGCGAGCGACCGAGCAACATCCTCCTGCTGGTCGTCTGCCTCGCCCAGTTCATGGTCATCCTCGACGTCGCGATCGTCAACGTCGCGCTTCCGTCGATGCACGATGGACTGCACTTCTCGACGACCGGGCTGCAGTGGGTGGTCAACGCCTACACGCTGACGTTCGCCGGCTTCCTGATGCTCGGCGGACGTGCTGCGGACCTGCTCGGCCGCCGGCGCGTGCTCGTCGTCGGCGTCGCGCTGTTCGCGCTCTCGTCGCTGGCCTGCTCGCTGGCCGACTCTCCCGGCCTGCTGCTCGCCGCACGCGCGTTGCAGGGTCTCGCCGGCGCCGTCGTCTCGCCGGCGACGCTGTCGATCATCACGAGCACGTTCCCCGAAGGTGCCGAGCGCAACCGCGGCCTCGGCGCGTGGGCCGCGATGGGCGGCCTCGGCGCATCGTCCGGCGCGCTGCTCGGCGGGATCCTCACCCAGGCCTTCGGCTGGCCCGCGATCTTCGCGATCAACGTCCCGCTCGGGGCGCTCGTGATCGCGCTCAGCCTGCGGGTCATCCCGGCGCGCTGCGACGAGCGCGACGCCTCGGCGGTGCGCCACTTCGACGTCGCCGGCGCAACGCTCGTGACGGCCGGCCTGTCGGCTGTCACGTACGGGATCGTCCGCACCGACACGCTCGGCTGGGGATCGACCGGCGTGCTCGTGCCACTGGTCGCCGGACTCGCGCTCGTCGCAGCGTTCCTCTTCGTCGAGGCGCGCGTCGCGACCGCCCCGCTCGTGCCGCTGTCGATCTTCCGGCTGCCGGAGCTGCGCGCCGCGAACCTCATCGTGATGCTGCTCTACGGCGCACTCTTCTCGATGTGGTTCTTCATGACGCTGTTCCTGCAGCAGGTGCTGCACGACGACGCACTGCAGGCCGGCGTCTCGTTCGTGCCGATGACGCTCTCCGTCTTCGCCGGCTCGACGCAAACGCCGCGCCTCGTCGCGCGCTTCGGCCTGCGCACGGTGCTCGCCGGCGGCATGCTGCTGTCGACCGCGGGCATGGCGCTGCTGACCGGGATCGCGCCCGGCCAGAGCTACTTCAGCGTCGTGCTGCCGGGCGGCGTGCTGGCCTCGCTCGGGATGGGCGTTTCGCTCGTCTCCGGCACGATCCTCGCCACGAAGGGCGTCGCGCGCGCCCAGGCCGGGCTCGCCTCCGGCCTGCTGAACACGTCGCGGCTCGTCGGTGGCGCACTCGGCCTGGCGATCCTCAGCACGCTCGCCGCCGGCCACACGAAGGGGCAGGGCGCGCTCGTGGATCCACTGCACGCGCTCACGAACGGCTTCTCGCTCGCATTCGCAGTCGGGGCGATCGTCTGCCTCACGGGAGCCGTCGCCGCGGTCGTCTTGCTGCGCCCGCGGACGCAGCGGGTGCTGGCGCCCGAGATCGTGCGCGATCTCGCCGCCTGACCTGCTGCCGGGCGCCTGAGGCCCCGCGCGGGGCCTCGGGCGCGGGCGCGCCGGATCGCCGGCGCCGCGGTTCAGACGGTCAGCGGGTCAGGACGTCGACGAGCCCCGGGAAGCGCTGCTCGAGGTCGTCGCGCCGCAGCGAGATCCGGCGCAGCGTGCCTTCTGCGCGGCTGCGCGTGACGCCCGCCTCACGCAGCAGGCGCAGGTGGTAGGAGCCAGTCGATGCCGGCAGGCCGAGCGCGGTCGACAACTCGCCGCAGACGCGCGGCCGGCCGTCGGCCAGCAGGCGCACGATCTCGAGCCGCACAGGGTCGCCGAGCGTGCGCATGACCGTCGCCAGGTCGATGGCCTCGGTGGCGGGGTGGCGGATCTTCTCGGGGGTGGTGGTCGGTGTTGCCATGGCCGGCATGATACAACTGTTCTAAGATTCCATGATCTTGGAAATACAGAAGGAGAAGAGCGCCCGATGAACCCGACAAGCGCCGCACCGACCCACCCGTCCGGCACCCGCCGGATCCTCTCGCCGCGCCTTGCCTACGCCCACGCCGCCGCCGTCATCGGCCTCGCGCTGTTCGCCTCGGGCACCCCTTCTCCGCTGTACGGGACCTATCGCGAACTGTGGGGCTTCTCGCCGCTCGTGCTGACGCTCGTCTATGCGACGTACGCGTTCGGCGTGCTCGCGGCCCTGCTGCTGGCCGGCCGGATCTCCGATGACGTCGGCCGGCGCCCAGTGCTGCTTGTGGCCCTCGGCACGCTGATGGGCTCGACGGTCCTGTTCATGCTCGCCGGCTCGGTCGCCTGGCTCTTCGCCGCGCGCGCCGTGCAGGGTGTCGCGACCGGCCTCGCGCTCGGCGCCGCGAGCGCCGCGCTGCTGGACCTGCACCCGCGCCGCGATGCGGCCGGCGTCGGCCTCACCAACGGCGTCGTCAGCGCGGGCGGGATGGGGCTCGGCGTGCTCGTCTCCGCGCTGCTCATCGAGCTGCTGCCTGCACCCCGCGTGCTGCCCTACGCCGTGCTGCTCGTCCTCTTCGCGATCGCCTTCGCCGGCGCGCTGCGGATGCCCGAGCCGGTCGCCGACCGCCGCCGGCTGCGCCTGACGCTGGAGCGCCCGAGCGTTCCGCGCGTCGCCCGGCCGGCGTTCCTGCTCGCCGCACTCGGCGTGATCTCGTCGTGGTCGATCGGCGGGCTGTTCCTGTCGCTCGGGCCGCAGCTGACGGCCGTGCTCTTCCACACGAGCGACCACCTCGTCGCCGGCGTCAGCGTGTTCGCGCTGGCAGGCACCGCGGCGGTCGCGCAGCTCGCCCTCGGCCGCGTGGCGCCCTGGGCTGGCGCCACCGCGGGCTCGGTCGCGCTCGCCGCCGGGATGGCGATCATCGTCGCCGCCACCTCGTCGGGCTCGGGCGCGCTGTACCTGACCGGGGCCGTGATCGGCGGCGCCGGCTTCGGCGTCGCGTTCCTCGGCGCCCTGCGCTCGCTGTCGGCGGCGATCCCGCCCGAGCACCGCGGCGCCGTGATGTCGGCGTTCTACGTCGTCGCGTACTCCTCGCTGTCGCTGCCGGCGATCCTCGCGGGAGTGCTCGTCACGCCGCTCGGGCTGGAGTCGACGTTCGAGATCTTCGGCAGCGCGATCGGCTCGCTCGCCCTTGTCGTCGCAGTGCTCGCGTGGCGCACACGGCCGCGCGTCGAGCCGGTCGCGGCGCGGCTCAGCTACGACGCCGCCGGCTGAGTCATCGCCGAACGGCGCGCTGGCCGGTGCTACGCCGACCAGCGCACCGGTCGAGCTGCCCGCACCCCGCGACGTGACGAATGTCATGCGCAAGTAAGGACGGGTTGCACTTCCCGCCGGGCGCACCGGGCGTCAAGGTGCAGGCATGTCCACTATCGAAGTCCACGACGTCCACAAGCGCTATGGCGAGGTCGATGCCGTCCGCGGCGTCAGCTTCGAGGTCGCACAGGGTGAGGTCTTCTGCCTGCTCGGCCCCAACGGCGCTGGCAAGACGACGATCACGGAGATCATCGAAGGCCACCGCGTCCCGAACTCCGGCTCGGTTTCCGTCCTCGGATTCGACCCCGGCAAGGGCGACCGCGAGCTGCGTGCGCGCATCGGCGTCGTGCTGCAGTCGGGCGGGATCCAGGAGGAGCTGACGGTCGGCGAGCTGCTCGAGATGCACGGCCGCTGGTACCCGCGCTCACTGTCGCCTGCGCACCTGATCGACCTCGTCGAGCTCGACGCGAAGGCCGACACGAAGGCCGGGAAGCTCTCCGGTGGCCAGCGCCGGCGCCTCGACCTCGCGCTCGGCCTCGTCGGCGACCCCGACGTGCTCTTCCTCGACGAGCCGACGACCGGCTTCGATCCCCACGCCCGCCGCAACGCCTGGTCAACCGTCCGCGCGCTCTGCGACACCGGCAAGACGATCTTCCTGACGACGCACTTCATGGACGAGGCGCAGTTCCTCGCCGATCGCGTCGCGGTGATGAACAACGGCAAGATCGTCGCCTCCGGCCCGCCCGAGGCGCTCGGCGGCCGCGACGAGCTGCCGACCGAGATCCGTTTCAAGCTGCCCGAAGGCATGGGCACATGGGACGTGCCACAGCTGCCGGGAGCCGCGATCAGCGAGGACCGCGACGGCGTGCTCATCACGACGGCGGAGGGCATCGCTGTGACCCACGCGATCACCGGCTGGGCGACGGAGCGCGCGATCGCCCTGACCGGCTTCTCGGTCTCGCAGCCGACACTCGAAGACGTCTACCTGGCGCTGACGGAGAGCGCCATCGAGGAGGCCAATTCATGACATCCACGACCGCCACCCTCGGCAGCGACCTCAGGCTCACCGCCTGGCAGGTCCGCTATCAGCAGCGCGGCTTCTGGCGCAATCGCCGCGCCGCGTTCTTCTCGCTGATCTTCCCGCTGATGTTCCTCGTCATCTTCGGGGGCCTGCAGCACGGTCAGACGCTCGACGTCCGCAACCACCTGTCGTTCATCGACTTCTACACGCCGGGGATCATGGCCTACGCGGTCCTGCTGATCTGCTTCAACAGCACGGCGATGGTCTTCGCGTCACTGCGAACGACCGGCATCCTCAAGCGCGTGCGCACGACGCCGATGCCATGGGCGGCGTATGCCGGCGGCGCCGTCGGCTCGACGCTGCTCGTCCTGCTGTTGTCGGTCGTCCTGCTGTTCGCCGCCGGCGTGCCGCTGTTCGGCGCCCACGTGCCGGGCGAGAAGATGATCGGCATGCTCGCCACGCTGGCGCTCGGCGCCGCTGCCTTCACGACGCTCGGCATCGCCGCCTCGCGGCTCGTCGGCAAGCCCGAGAACGGCGGCGGCTTCATCAGCGTCGTGACGCTGCCGATGGTCTTCATCTCGAACATCTGGTATCCGATGGACGGTGCGCCCGCGTGGATCCAGGATGTCTCGAAGGCGCTGCCGCTGCGCCCGCTCGCCGATGGCCTGCAGGCGGCGTTCGACCCGCGCTACGGCGGCACCGGGATCCTCTGGCGCGACCTGCTGCCGCTGCTCGCCTGGACCGTGGTCGGATGCGTTCTGATGAGCCGCACCCTCATGACGCTGGCGAGCCGCGACTAGCGATGCGCAGCGGTTCCGTAGCGTCCCGGACGTGCCAGCAGGTCGGCGAGGACCCGTTCGAGCCGACCGGCTGGTTCATCCCGGGGCGCCAGCCGGTAACCGCCGCCGAGCGTCGCCAGAAGCGGATCGCGATCAACCTCTCGTTCCTCTGGTTGCTGTATCCCGTCAGTGCGCTCGCCCAGTCCGACGCCTCGGCGCCGCACGTCGCAGCCTCGCTGGCGGGGATGCTCACGTTCATCGGGATCTACAACTGGACCCCGTTCGAGCGTGCGCCGCTGGCGGACACGCGCAAGATCGCCGTCCAGCTCGCCGCGCTGACGCTGATCGCCACGGCGATGACGCTCGCCGACAACGAGGGCTGGTCGTTGCTGTTCCTCTTCGCCGGGATCTCCGGCGCGATGCGGCTGCCGCGTCGCGCGGCAGCCATCTGGGTCCTCGCCGCGACGGCCTTCACCGCGGTGACGAACATCGTCGATCGCAGCGACCCGGGCACGACGCTCTCGCTGACCGCGACGACCTTGGCGATCGGCTTCATGATGTTCGCCTTCCGGCGGCTGATGGAGCTCAACGCCGACCTGCATGCCGCACGCGACGAGGTCGCGCGGCTCGCGGTGTCCGAGGAGCGACTGCGCTTCGCGCGCGACCTGCACGACCTCGTCGGCCACAGCCTCTCGGTGATCGCGCTGAAGGCCGAGCTCGCTGAACGCCTCGCGACCCGCGACCCGGCGCGCGCCGCCGAGCACGTGACGGACGTCAAGAACGTCGCACGCGAGGCGCTCGGCGAGGTCCGGGAGGCAGTCAGCGGCTACCGCCAGCCGACGCTCGTCGACGAGCTCGCCGGCGCGCGGATGGCACTGCGCGCCGCGGGGATCGAGGCCGACCTGCATGGCTCGGACGTCGAGCTGCCGGCCGACGTCGAGGCGGTGCTCGCCTGGGCCGTGCGCGAGGGGACGACGAACATCATCCGCCATAGCGGGGCGAGCAGCTGCCGGATCGAGGTCCAGCCGGGCCTCGCGATGGCGAGCGCGGTCGTCGTCGACGACGGCAGTGCGGCGCCGCTCGCGGCGCAGGGCAACGGCCTTGCCGGCCTGCGCGAGCGCGCCGAGCAGCTCGCCGGACGGGTGGACGCCGGCTGCCTGCCGGAGGGCGGCTTCCGGCTGCAGGTCACCGTCCCACTGCGCCGCCCGGCGACATGATCCGGATCCTCATCGCCGAGGACCAGGTCATGGTCCGCGAGGCGATCGCCAGCCTGCTCGAGCTCGAGGACGACCTGACGGTCGTCGCCCAGGTCGGCCGCGGCGACGAGGTGCTCGCCGCGGCGTGCGCTGCGCGGCCGGACATCGCGCTGCTCGACATCGAGATGCCCGGCGCGACCGGCCTCGAGATCCTCTCGGCGCTGCGAGCGCAGCAGCCTGGCTGCCGGATCCTCATCCTGACGACGTTCGGGCGCCCCGGCTACCTGCGCCGCGCGATGGAGGGCGGCGCGTCGGGCTTCCTGCTGAAGGACGCTCCGGCCGCGGACCTGTCCTCCGCGATCCGCCGCGCGATGAGCGGCGAGCGCACCGTCGACCCCGGGCTCGCGGCGGCCGCGCTCAGCGAGGGCGACAGCCCGCTGACCGCGCGCGAGCGCGAGGTGCTGTCGGCGTCACGCGCCTATGCAACGGTCGCGCAGCTGGCCGCGGCGCTGCACCTCTCGAGCGGCACGACGCGCAATCACCTGTCGGCGATCATGGGCAAGCTCGGTGCCCACTCGCGCGGCGAGGCGCTGCGCGTCGCGGAAGAGAAGGGCTGGCTGTAGGCGCCTATCTCGTGTCCGGGTAGAGCGCGTGTCCGGCGGCCGATTCCTCGCGCGCGGTGTTCGGAAGCGCCTTCGGCGCCTTCGCAACGACATGGGACTTCGGCGGCGCCTTTGGCGGCTTCGCGGCCTTCGGCGGCTTCACCGGCTTGGGGGGCTTGACCGGCTTCGGCGGCTTCGGGGGCTTCGGCTCCTTGGGCGGTTTCGCGGGCTTGCCGATCGCCGGCAGCGGCGGATCGATGATCGTCACCGAGTTATCGCCTCTCGTTGCCGATGAACGCAAGATTCACACCACCGACCGGCAGGATCGCAACGCCGTTCGGGACTGCTGTCGACGGCAGCCCGATCGCCACGACAACCGGCGCGGCATCGTTGCTCTCGTTGACGACGCTGAACTGCCCCGTTCCGGGATCGGCGACATACACAAACCGTGTCGACGACGCGCCGACCCGCGCGAACGCGACGTTCGCCGGCACCGGCCCCGCCGGCGCCAGGCCCGGGCTGCCGCGGGGCAGCGCCGCGCCGGACTTCGCGCTGACCGCCGCACGCGGCACGGCACACTCATTTGCGCACCTGCGCGAGCCCGCGCGCGAGATCGTGCTCGTCTTCCTCAGCACCCATTGCGGCCCGTGCCTCCAGCTCATGCCCCAGCTTGCGAGCTGGCAGCGGTCGCTCGCCGACAGCCTCACGGTGGCGCTCGTCTTCTCCGGCGACGCCGACGAGATAGCCCGGCTCAGCGAGCAGCACGACCTACAGATCGCGCTCGTCCAGCGGACTGACGAGACGTTCACCGACTACGGGATGCGGGCGACGCCGTCGGCGGTGCTCGTCGATGTCGACGGCGCCATCGCGAGCGCGCCGGCCGAGGGCGGGCCGCCGATCGAGGCGCTGATTCGCGCGGCCGTCGCGCAGGCCCGGCCCGCCGCGCTCGTCGTCCATCACGCGTAACCGGCGCCGACCGGACCTGACTCAGACCGCCTGCAGCGGCCGTCCCGCGCGCTGGTGATAGAGCCGCGAGACGAGCGCGGCCGTCACGTCCGGGTCGAACTGGCCGCCCGCGCAGCGGCGCAGCTCGCGGAAGGCGTCGGCGTGCGACATGCGCGAGCGGTACGGCCGGTCGCTCGTCATCGCGTGGTAGGCGTCGCAGGCGAGGATGATCCGGCTGCCGATCGGAATCGCGTCGCCGGCCAGCCCGTCGGGGTAGCCGGAGCCGTCGAACGACTCGTGCTCGTGGCGGACGATCTCGGCGACCGGGGCGAAGCCGCCGATGCCGCGCAGGATGCGCTCCCCGATGACCGGGTGCTCGGCCATCACGCTGCGCTCGTCGGGCGTCAGCGGGCCGGGCTTGTTGAGGATCGCGTCGGGGATCCCGACCTTGCCGATGTCGTGCAGCAGCGCGCCCGCACGGATGTCCTCGATCTGCGCCGAGGAGAGGCCGAGTCCACGCGCCACGGCGACCGCCATGTCGACGACCGACTCGGAGTGCTCGCCGGTGTAGCGATCGCGCTCGAGCAGCGCGATCGCGAGCGCCTCGACGGCGTCGCGGCGGTGCAGCTCGGCGCTCACGCCGAGCCCATCGCCGTCACCGTCGCCGGCCGCGATCACCGCGCGCCCGCCACCCGCGGCCTGTGCATCCGCAAGCGCGCGCCCGGCAATCTCGAAGAGCGCGACCGGATCGTCGTCCTCGGCTCCGAACAGCGCCACCCCGGCCGATGCCGAGATGCCCCGGATCGGCCCGACCTCGAGCATCTGCAGGTCGCCGAGCAGGCGACCGATGCAGGCGCTCGTGGCCGACTCGCCGGCCTCGCGCAGCAGCAGCGCGAAGCGATCGTCGCCGGTGCGACCGATCACGTCCTCCGCTCGCGTCCCGGCGCGGAGTGCCTCGACGAGCGCGCCGAGCATCGCGTCGCCCGCGGCGAAGCCGTGGTCGCGGTGCACGTCCGCGAGGCGATCGACCTGCAGCACGACGAGCGCGCCGCGCAGCCCGCGCCGTCGCGTGCGCTGCAGTTCGTCGACGAGCTGCTCGCGAAACGCCTCGATCCGCAGGACGGTCGTCAGCGCATCGCGCCCGCGGCGCTGCAATGCCGCCTCGAGATCGGCGATGCGTTTACGGGCAGCCTCGAGCTCGAGCAGCAACTGATCGCGATCGCGGCGAGCCGACACACGTGACTCATCGGCAAGATCCAATGCGCACTCAAGAGCAGCCTATGTCTGCGCAACCCGCCCGGGATAACACCGGGAACCACTTGTGGGACAGGGTGGATCTCTTGTACTGTCCGGCACAGAAGGAGAAGTTCGAATGCGCTGCGTCGACTGTCGAATCGCAGCTCGGGGAAAGCGCACGAGAACAAGGCCGTCCTTCAGGGGGAGGGACGGATCCAGCCATAGTGTCAATTGGTCTTATGGAGGTTCAGGTGCTCGCAAGGTTTGTTGGGGGTGACGTGGCGCTGATGTTCGCTGCGGACGAGCGGGTCCCGCCGGCCGGCGCGCCGACGGGCGGGTACGCGACGCTCGGCAAGGAAGCGCCGAAGGCTTGGCCATCGGGCTTCGCAAGCTACGGCGGCCGGACCGGCAACGCCTCGCCCGTCACGGGCGAGATCTCAGAGCACGCGCTCGCGGCTCTGAAGCGCATGGGCGTCATGGAGTAGCCAGCAGGATCGGCTGAATTTCTCGCGGGGCCGGGTGATCTCACCCGGCCCCGCTGTCGTTGTGGATCGTGCCGCGTACGTAGGCGGACCGCCTTCAGGGCACACTGCCCGCATGCCCCGCCACCCCGACATGATCCGATTGATCCACAGATGATCGGCGAGGACGTCTTTGGCGTCGACCCGTGGACGGTGCCCGAGCGAGGCCTCCAACTTGATCTGCTCGCGCAGTCGGAATCGATCTTCGCCCTCTCCAACGGCCACATCGGCCTGCGCGGCAACCTCGACGAGGGCGAACCCGCGGGCCTTCCCGGCACGTACCTCAACGGCTTTCACGAGCGCCGCCCGCTGCCATACGCAGAGGCCGGCTATGGATTCCCGGAATCCGGCGAGACGATGATCAACGTCACGAACGGCAAGGTCATGCGCCTGCTGGTAGACGATGAGCCGTTCGATCTGCGATACGGCACGGTCGAGCATCACGAGCGCACGCTCGACCTGCGCGACGGCGTGCTGCACCGCGAGGTCCGCTGGCTGTCGCCCGCCGGCCAGGGCATCATCGTGCGCACGACACGGCTCGTGTCGTTCGTGCAGCGCTCGGTCGCCGCGATCCAGTACGAGGTCGAGCCGTACGGCGACCCGGCCCGGATCGTCGTGCAGTCCGAGCTCGTCGCCAACGAGCCCGTCCCGCAGGCGACGACCGACCCGCGCGCGGCCGCGGTACTGCGCGAGCCGCTGCGCGGCGAGCTGCACGGTCATCACGGGCTGCGCGCGGGCCTCGTCCACAGCACCGGCGTATCCCGCCTACGCGTCGCCGCAGGCATGGATCACGTCTACGAAGCGCCGCACAGCGTCGTGACCAGCGCCGAGTGCGAACGCGACCTCGCCCGCGTGACGTTCTCGACCACGTTGCAGCCCGGCGAGCGGCTGCGGATCGTCAAGTTTCTTGTCTACGGCTGGTCCAGCCAGCGCTCGCTTCCGGCGATGCGCGACCAGGTCGACGCCGGCCTCGCTGCTGCAGTCGACGCCGGCTGGGACGAGCTGCGCGCCTCGCAGCGCGCCTACCTCGACGAGTTCTGGGCCGGAGCCGACGTCGAGCTCGAGGGCGATCCTGCGCTGCAACAGGCGATCCGCTTCGGTCTCTTTCACGTCCTGCAGGCGGCGGCGCGGGCGGAGGGCCGGGCAATTCCGGCGAAGGGGCTGACCGGTCGCGGCTACGACGGGCACTCGTTCTGGGACATGGAGACGTACACGCTGCCGGCTCTGACGTACGTCGCACCGGCCGCCGCGCGCGACGCGCTGCTCTGGCGCCATTCGACGCTCGACCTGGCGCGGACGCGCGCGCGCGAGCTGAACCTCGCCGGCGCCGCGTTTCCCTGGCGCACGATCTCCGGCCAGGAGTGCTCGGGCTACTGGCCGGCCGGCACGGCCGCGTTTCACGTCAACGCCGACATCGCCGATGCCGTGCGGCGCTATCTCGGCGCGTCCGCAGACGAGCAGTTCGAGCGCAGCGAGGGGATCGATCTGCTCGTCGAAACGGCGCGCCTGTGGCATTCGGTAGGCCACCACGACGTCAATGGCGGCTTCCGGATCGACGGCGTGACCGGGCCCGACGAGTACACGGCGATCGTCGATAACAACGTCTACACGAACCTCATGGCGGCGCGCAACATGCGCGAGGCGGCACGCCTCGCGGCGCACCATCCGCAACGCGCCGCGCAGCTCGGCGTCGACGAAGAGGAGATCGCGGCCTGGCGCGACGCGGCCGACGCGATCGTCATCCCGTACGACGAGGAGTTGCGCGTCACACCTCAGTCCGAGCTCTTCACGCGCCGGCGCCGCTGGGATTTCGAGGGCACTCCGCCGGAGCACTACCCGTTGCTCCTGCACTACCCGTACTACGTCCTGTACTCAAGCCAGGTCGTCAAGCAGGCCGATCTCGTGTTTGCCCTCTACGCCTGCGGCGACTGCTTCAGCGACGAGCAGAAGGCGCGTGACTTCGAGTACTACGAGCGCGTCACCGTGCGGGACTCGTCGCTGTCGGCCTGCGTGCAGGCGATCGTCGCCGCCGAGGTGGGACACACCGATCTGGCCTACGACTACCTCAACGAGACCGCGTTCATCGACCTCCGCGACCTCGCGTTCAACACCGGCGATGGGGTCCATCTCGCGGCGCTGGCCGGCTCCTGGCTCGTCGCCGTGGCCGGCTTCGGGGGCATGCGCGATCACGGCGAGACGCTGCAGTTCGCCCCCCGCCTGCCGGCAAAGCTCGCGCGACTGAGCTTCCGGCTTCTGTATCGCGGACGGCGCCTGCGCGTGATCGTCGGCCGCACGGAAGCGCACTACGAGCTACTCGAGGGCGACGCCTTGGAGGTCGGCCACCACGGCACGGCGGTCGCGTTGACCGGCCCGGGAGACATGCAGTCGCGGCCGATCCCGCTCGCGCCCGAGCGTGCGCGCCCCACCCAGCCGCCGGGCCGAGAGCCACCGCTCGGGCACGCCAGGCACTGACGCCCGGGGGTCCTCCTCACCCGCAGACGCCGACAGGCGTCATGGTGCGAGCGCACAGCGCGCGCGAAGATGCGTCGATGCACGATCCCGCCACGAGCGTCCCGCAGCCGTCGGCGGACAGCCCGCCCTCCGCCTCGTGGCTGGACCTGCAGATCGCCTTCACGCTGCTGCTCGCAATCCTGATGGCGGTGATCTGGGTGGCCAGCGGCTTCGGCTACTTCTGGCCGGCATGGGTCTGGATGGGCCTCTCGGTACCGATCGCGCTGCACGTGCTCGTCCTGCGCACGCGAGCGCGCGCTCCCGGCGCAGAGCGGCGGTTGCGCCTGCAGGCCGAGCTCTCGACGGGGGTCGCAGCGCTGCTGTTCGTCATCTGGGCGCTTGCCGGGATGGGGCCCCTCTGGCCGTTCTGGTCCTGGCTCGGGCTCGCCCTCGCGTACGCGGCGCACGCGATCGTCGTCCACCGCGATTGGCTGCCGGCCCGCGCCCGGGAGCAGGCACTCGTCGAGCGTGTCGACGTGCTGACGCGCACGCGCTCAGGCGCGCTCGACGTCCAGGCCGCCGAGCTGCGGCGCATCGAGCGCGACCTGCATGACGGCGCGCAGGCCCGGCTCGTCGCGCTCAGCATGCACCTCGGGCGCGCCGAGCAGCGCGTCGCCGATCAGCCCGAGATCGCCGAGCTGCTGCGCCAAGCCCGCGAGGACGCCGGCGCCGCGATCGCCGAGCTGCGCGACCTCGCGCGCGGCATCGCACCGCCGATCCTCGCCGACCGCGGCCTGACGGCGGCGATCGAGGCGCTCGCGCGGCGCTCGGCGATCGGCGTGACGATCGACGCCGATCCGGACCGCCGGCCGCTGCCGGTCGTCGAGACGGCGGCCTACTTCGTCGTCGCCGAGGCACTCACGAACGTCGCCAAGCACGCCGGCGGCGCTGCCGCTCGCGTCCGCGTCACGCTCGACGGCGACGAGACGCTCGTGCTCGAGATCGCCGACGAGGGGCCCGGCGGCGCCGACCCCGAGGGCAGCGGCCTGCGCGGGCTGCGCAGCCGCGTCGAGGCGCTCGACGGCACGCTGGGCATCACGAGCCCGCCCGGCGGCGGAACCACGATCCGTGCGGAGCTGCCATGCGGGCGGTGATCGTCGAGGATCTCGCGTTGCTGCGCGAGGGGATCGTCGCGCTGCTGCGCGAGAACGGCATCGACGTCGTCGCCCAGGCCGAGGACGGGCCGGGCCTGGAGCGGATCGTCGCCGGGCACAAGCCCGATCTCGCGATCGTCGACGTACGCCTGCCGCCGACCTTCACCGACGAGGGCCTGCGCGCCGCGATCGAGGCACGCAGGCGCCATCCCGGGCTCGGCGTGCTTGTCCTGTCGCAGTACGTCGAGCCGGTCTACACGACCGAGCTGCTCGCCTCGGGCGAGGCCGGCGTCGGCTACCTGCTGAAGGAGCGCGTCGGCGAGGTGCGCGCGTTCATCGACGCTGTGCAGCGCGTCGCCGCCGGCGGCACCGCGCTCGATCGCGAGGTCGTCGCCGAGCTGCTGCGCGCGCGGCAGGCGGGTGATGGCGCAGCCGACGGCGCGATCGGCTCGCTGACCCCGCGCGAGCGCGAGGTGCTCGAGCTGATGGCCGAGGGCCGCTCGAACGCGGCCGTCGCACGCGCGCTCGTCGTCAGCGGCGGCGCGGTCGAGAAGCACGTGCGCAACATCTTCGCCAAGCTCGACCTGCCCGCCAGCGACGACGACCACCGCCGCGTGCTCGCCGTGCTCGCCTATCTGCGCGACGGCTAGCTCCTGCGATAGGCGATACGGGGGTCTTCCCCACCCCCGTCCGCCCGCCGTCCCCAGCGAGATCCAGGCTCCCGGCGACAAGAGTGATCGCATCGATCACCGCGACGACGGGAGCCGTCATGAGAGCCAAGAACCTCGCAGCACGAGCCGGGCGCTGGAGCGCGCAACATCGCAGGACCGCGATCCTCGGATGGATCGCGTTCGTCGTCCTCGCGACCGTCGCGGGCGCGTTGGTCGGGACGAAGAACCTCACGGACGCACAGACGGGCAACGGCTCGTCGAAGGTCGCAGACCTCGCGGTCGACAAGGCAGGGTTCCGCGACACATCGGCCGAGCAGGTGCTCCTGCAGGCTCGTGCAGGAGCCGGCAGCGCGGAGCTGCAGCGAGCTGCGAGCGAGCTCGGCGCACGGCTGAAGCACGTCCGGCACATCGCGAAGATCGTCTCGCCGTTCGCCCCCGGCGCCTCCGGTCAGATCTCCAAGGACGGACACTCGGCGCTGCTGACGTTCGACATCCTCGGCAACGATGACCTCGCCGCAGATCGCGTCGAGCCCGCGCTGTCGGCGACCGCCGCCGTGCAGAAGGCCTACCCCGACCTGCGCGTCGCAGAGATCGGCGCGGCATCCGGCGACAAGGCGTTCAGCGACTCGCTCGGCAAGGACTTCAAGCGCGCCGAGACCCTCTCGCTGCCGCTCACGCTGCTCATCCTGCTCGTCGCCTTCGGCGCGCTGGTCGCCGCGGGCCTGCCGCTGCTGCTTGGCCTGACGGCCGTCGGCGCGACGTTCGGGCTGATCGGCCCGATCAGCCAGCTGACCCCCGTCACCGACCAGGTCGGCTCGGTCGTGCTGCTGATCGGCCTCGCCGTCGGCGTCGACTACTCGATGTTCTACGTGCGCCGCGAGATGGAGGAGCGCGACAAGGGCAACAGCGCACAGGCTGCGCTCGAGGCGGCCGCTGCGACCTCCGGTCACGCCGTCGTGGTCTCGGGCTTCACGGTGCTGATCTCGATGGCGGGCATGCTGCT
>DATBAE010000017.1:0-19581 GCA_036271655.1 Solirubrobacteraceae bacterium | reverse complement strand
CCGGCGTTGTTGACGATGATGTCGAGCCGGCCCCAGGCGTCGATCGCGGTCTGCACGAGCCGATCGCAGGCGCCGACCTCGGTCAGGTCGCAGCCGAACACGGCGGTCTCGCCGGCGATCTCCGCTGCCGTCTGCTCGGCGACGTCACGATCGAGGTCGTTGATCAGGACGCTCGCGCCGTGCTCGCAGAGCAGCTCGGCCGTCGCTCGGCCGATGCCCCGCGCCGAGCCTGTGACGATCGCGACCTTGCCGTCCAGAACTCCCATGTCACGCGCTCCTTGTCGGTTGCCGGGACCGACCATAGCCTTCGTCCGATGATCGCTCTCATCACCGGCGCCTCGAGCGGGATCGGCGCTGCGACCGCGCGCCGGCTGGCCCGAGATCCTGGCACGACGCTGATTCTTGTGGCACGGCGTGCCGAGCACCTGCGTGAGCTCGCCGATGAGCTCGGCGCGCACGCGACGGTGATCGTGGTCGCCGCCGATCTGACCGATCGGGAGGCCCCCGCGCGGATCGCCGCGGCCGTCGCGGACGGTCCCGGTCGCCTCGATCTCCTCGTCAACAACGCGGGGGCGGCCTGGCGTGCGACGTTCGCGGAGGGTGGCTGGGAGAACGTGCGGCGCCACATGGAGCTGAACTTCGATGCCCAGGTGCGGCTGACCGAGGTGCTCCTGGCGCTCCTGCGGCACTCGGCGCCGAGCGCGATCGTCAACGTCGCGAGCACCGCGGGGCGCGTCTCGCGCGCGCACTCCGGCGCCTACTCGGCAAGCAAGTTCGCGCTCGCCGGCTGGACCGATGCCCTGCATCTCGAGGAGCGGCGGCACGGCGTCCACGTCGGCCTCGTCCTGCCCGGCTTCGTCGCGACCGAGGGCTTTCCGCAGCGCGAGCTCGTCGCGAGCCGCCTGACGAGATGGATGGTGTCGACGCCCGAGAAGGTCGCAGACGCGATCGTCGAGGCCGGCCCCGGCGGCCGGCCCGAGCGCTACGTGCCGCGTGCCTACTGGCTGGCCGCCGTCGCGCGGGTGCTCCTGCCGCGCGTGGTGCGGCGCGTCACGCGCGGCGGCAGGCTCACGCTCGTCACGCAGAGCGCCGGCGATCGCGACGGCTGATCAGCCGCCGCGCTTGGCGCGCGGTGGCGCCAGCTGCACGGTGCGGCTCGTTGCGAGCGCGGTCGCGCCGTCGGGCAGCGTGTAGCGGACGCGAGCCTTCACCGGTCGCTTCGTGCGCAGCGTGAAGCTCGCTCCCGAGCCTCGGTCGAGCTTCGCCGTGCGCACCGGCCACCAGCCGAAGCGCTCGGGCAGGTAGAGCTGCAGCACGATGCGCCCGTCCCGCGTCGCCGGAGCGACGTCGGCGCGCAGGTGCACGCGTCCGTCGCGGCGCCGCAACGACAGCGAGATGCTGCGGTCGAGCACGAGCAGCTGCACCGGATCGCTCGTGACGGTGCCGGCGACGGCGCGATACGTCGCCGTCGCGGTCGGGTCGATCTCGGTCGAGAAGCCCCCGTCCGCGCCGACCGTCGCGGTGCCGGCGGGAGCGAAGCCCGCCCCGCTGTCGGCCTCGATCGAGACCGCGGTGCCGGCCGGCAGCGCCGCGCGGCCGCTGATCGGAAACGGGTGGTTGGGGGTCGCAGCCTGCGCCGGCGCATCGAGGAGCAGGTCGTGCACGACGACGACGCCCTGGATCGACGGGTGCAGGGTGCAGTGATAGGCGACGACGCCGGGGCTCGTGAAGCGGCGCGTGAACGTGTCGGACATCGACAGGCGCCCGGAGTCGAAGGCGCCGTCGTCGGCGGTCACCGTGTGGACGCGCGCGCTCTCGTTCGTCCAGGTCACCGAGTCGCCGGTGATGACGTCGATCGTCTTCGGCTGGACGGCGTCGAAGCCGATGCTGACCCGCTCCAGGGCGGCGGTCATCGTGCCCATCGCGATCGAGCCGTCGTCGGCGGCGGCGGGACGCGTTGCTGGGGGCGACGCGAACGCCGCTCCCAGCGCGACGGTGAGCGTCGCCCCCAGCAGGAGTGCCCGAGGTGCGCGGCGAGCCGTCATCGTTTGGAGACGCGATACGTGCCGATCATGCCGGCCATCATGTGCTGCTCGACGTGACAGTGGTACAGCCAGACGCCGGGCTCGCGCTCGCGCCAGCGGATCCGGAAGGACTCAGCGGGGCCGACGGTCTGCGTGTCGCGCGGGACGCCGTGGTCGAGCCAGCGGTGGCCGTGGACATGGAACGTGTGGTGCTCGTCGCCCATGCCCATGACGTCCCACTGCACGAGCTGGCCGACGCGGGCGCGGAAGACGGGGGTGTTGCCGACGAAGGCTCGCCCGTCGATCGTCTGGTAGTCGCCCATCGCCGTGAACACGACGACGAACTCCCGGTCTGGCAGCGCTTCGTGGCGCCCGCGGATCGAGAGCATTCCGTACATGCCGCCGGCGATCGACTCGTCCATCGACGATGAGTGGTCGTGGTACGGCCAGACGCCGACCGAGGTCGGCAGGGCGGTGAGGCGATACGTCCACGTCTTGCCGGGCAGGACGTTGCCGTCGGGACCCGACACGCCGGGCAGGTAGGTTCCGTCGGAGCTCGGCTTGTACTCGACGCCGTGGAAGTGCATCGAGTGGCCCTCCATGCGCATGAAGTCCATGTTCTTGAAGTGGACGACGATGTGGTCGCCGACGCGCGCGCGCAGCAGCGGACCGGGGATGAGGTTCTGGTTGCCGGACATCGGACTGTTCGGCAGTGGCTTGCGCCAGCCCGCCGAGTAGCGCCGGTAGACGACCGTCTGCATGACGGTCTGCGCGGGGCTGAGCTGCGTGCCGCCGATCGCGTCGTGCTCGTTGGGCGCCATGTTCCAGATCGCCGGCGTTGCGGCGACCCAGAACACGCGCGTGCTGGCCCCGGCAGCCGGCGGGGCGGCGAGTGCCGCCACACCGGCTGTCAGGAAGGCCGCGAGCGCGGCCCGACGGCTCACTGAACCGTGATCGTGCCGTGCATGAACGGGTGGATCATGCAGTAGAACTGATACGTGCCGGGTGCCGCGAACGTCACCTTGCTCGAGTTCGGCAGGATCGTCGCCGCGGAGCCGTCCTGGACGCCGCCGTTCCAGAAGCCGTTGCCATGCAGCGTCGGCGTCAGGGCCGCGACCGAGGTGAGATCGCTCGGGTAGATCGCCGCCTGGCTGGGCACCGGGTTGTTGAGCGATGCCGCGAGTGTCCCGAGGTACGACGTCGGCTGGCTCTCGGGATCGCCGGGGCCCGTCGTTGCCGTGTGGACCTCGCCGTCACCGGTGGGCGACTGGAACGTCACCGTCGTGCCGACCGGGACCGTGAGCTTCGACGGCGAGAAGCCGTAGAGCGTCACGCCGCCGCTGCCGAGCAGGCCGAGGTCGACCGTGTTCGCGGGAGCGGTGTGCTTCGCAAAGCCCTTGGCGATCGTGATCGCCTTGGCGACCTGGAGCTTGACGCGCTTGGCGTCGGCGGCCGCGCTCGGGACCGGCTTGCGCTTGGCGAGCACGTGCACGGTGCCCTTCATCCCGGGATGCAGGTCGCAGTAGTACGTGTAGAGCCCCGCCTTCGTGAAGCGCACCGTCATCGGCTTGGGCTTGTTGGACAGCGGCAGCCCGCTCTGGATCTCCTTCGTCCCGTTCGTGACGATCGTCTTGCCGAGCTTGCCCGGGCCGAACAGCGCCGGGTTGAGTCCCTGCTCGGGCAGGCCGTTGAACTGAAACGGCGTGCCGGCGGCGTCGTCGACGCCGGCGATCTTCTTGCCGGTCGGGAGGATCGCAAAGGTCTTCTTGCCGGACTTGCCGAGGAAGTGGACGTTGTGGAAGCCGGTCGGCATGAAGCGCACGCCGTCGCCGACATGCACCGAGATCGCACCCGGGAAGAACGCGTTGACGTCCGCCGATGCCTTCTGCAGCGCCTTCTCGGCGCTCGCGGGCGGACCGAGGCTCACGTCCTTCGTCGTGGCGGCCTGCGACACCGCGGGGACGGTGAGCGCGGCGACCGCTGTTGCACAACACACCGTTCTCAATCTGACAGCCATTGCTCACGCCTCCTAGCGTGTGAGCCCGTCCGGTCCGGGCGAGGTGGCGCTACCGTAGTCGAGGCGGCCGTCAGAGCGCAATACGGTTTTCCGCACCATCCGTGAGGGGCCCGCGGAACGCCCCCCGGCCGCGGGCAAACGACGCCGTGCGGGGCCTCGGGCGGCCTTGTAGATTGGCCGCGTGCCGTATGAGACGCTGCGCTACGGAGTCGAGCGCGGGACCGCGACGATCGCGCTCGACCGGCCCGAGACGCGCAACGCGCTGTCCGATGCGATGCTCGCCGAGCTGATCGCCTCGTTCACGGCGGCGCGCGACGACGACGCCGTGCGCTGCGTCGTGCTTGCATCGACGCACGAGACCGTGTTCTCCAGCGGCGGCGACCTGGCCGGCTTCGCCGCGAAGGCGCCGACCGTCGAGCGGCATGCGGCCAACGCGCGCTTCGTGCAGCTCTTCACGCTGATCGGCGAGCTCGGCAAGCCGGTGATCTGCGCCGCGCGGGGGCACGTCCTGGCCGGGGCGCTCGGGCTCGCTCTGGCCTGCGACCTCGTGATCGCGTCCGAGCGCGCGGCGTTCGGCACGCCAGAGATCGAGGTCGGCCTGTTCCCGTTCATGGTCACGGCGCTGCTGGCGCGCAACGTCGGCCGCAAGAAGATGACCGAGCTGCTGCTGCTCGGCGAGCGGATCGACGCGCACGAGGCACAGCGGCTGGGGATCGTCAACCGGGTGATCGCCGCCAACGACTTCGACGCCGCCGTCGCGGACTGGGCGGAGAGACTGGCCGCAAAGTCGCCGCTGCTCATGAAGCTCGGCAAGGACGCGATCGCCACTCAGCAGGACATGGCGCTCGGCGAGGCGCTCGAGTATCTGCGCGCGCAGCTCTCGCTCGCTCTGTCGAGCGACGACGCGCGCGAAGGCGTCTCCGCATTTCTCGAGCGCCGCGCGCCGCGCTGGAGCGGCCGGTAGCGGCCGGTAGGCAGCTCGGTGTCGCGGCTCAGATGCCGGCGTCGCGCGGCAGCCAGTCGCTCTCGAGCACGAAGAAGAGCTGCTCGGCGCCCCAGACGTGGCGCACGCTGTCCATTCGGAAGCCGAGCTTCGTCAGCACGTGGCGTGAGCCGGCGTTGGCCTCGCGCGTGATCGCGACGACGCGATCCAGTGCGAGCGGCCCGAACGCCTCCGCAAGCACGCCGCGGGCGGCCTCGGTCGCATAGCCGCGGCCCCACCAGGGCGCCCCGAACGCGTAGCCGAGGGCGATGTCGGGCCCGTCCGGCGCGAGCGGGAAGAGGCCCGCCTCGCCGATCAGCAGGTCGCTCTCGCGCTCGATCACCGGCCAGAACGAGAATCCGGCGGATTCCTGCTGCGCCATCGAGCGCTCGAGCGCGAAGCGCGTGCCGGCGAGATCACGCGGACCGCCGAGCAGTGCCATCGCACGCTCGTCGCTGTAGAGGACGGCGTGCAGCGGTTGCAGGTCGGTCGTCTCGTAGGGGCGCAGGACGAGACGTTCGGTGATGATCGGCAGCGCCATCGGGACCGATGGTGACGGGTCCGGCCACGAGCCTGCGCTACGGTGCCCGCCGATCATGCGCGCGACATCGCGACCGGCGTCCGACGCCGCGCCGGCCAAGCCAAGCCTGATCGATCCTGCGAACGGCATCGTCTGGCGGATCGTGCTCGTGCTGCTGCTCGTCGGCACCGCCGTCTTGATGTTCTCCCTGACGCGGGGCCTGACGTTCAACCTCGACGAGTGGACGGTGGTGACGCAGCGCCGCGGGGCCGGAGCGCCGTCGCTGCTGGCGCCGCACAACGAGCACCTGTCGCTGCTGCTGCTCATCGTCTACCTCGGGCTGCTGAAGATCGGAGGCCTGAACTCCTACTGGCTCCAGATGGTTCCGCTCGTGGCGCTCCAGCTCACGCTCGGGTGGCTGCTCTTCGTGGTCGCCCGTCGGCGCGTCGGCGCGGGGGTCGCGGTCAGCGTCGCGGCGTTCGCGTTGCTGTGCGGCTATGCCTACGAGAACTTCCTGATCCCCGGCCAAGAGGGCCAGATGGGCTCGATCGTGGCCGGCGTGGCGGCGTTCGCCGTGCTCGACCTCGCGCGCACGCGCCGCACCGACCTCGCGCTGGCCGGCCTGATGCTCACCGGTCTGCTGTGCTCGGGGATGGGCATCCCGGTCCTTGTCGGCATCACCCTCGAGCTCGCGCTGACGGCGGACGGGCGCCAGCGGCTCTGGGTCGTCGCCGCTCCGTTCGCGCTCTACCTGCTGTGGTACGTCGGATACGGGACCAATCGCGCCGAGCTGAGCGAGCTGACGCTCAGCGTCGTGTGGGCCTGGACCGCCGCCTGCCAGGCGGCGGGGGCGATCATCGGCGAGCGCCAGATCGAGCCGGGACAGGAGCTGCTGCTGCTCATGCTCGCGCTGCTCGCCTATCGCGTCTTCAAGGTGCCGCCTGCCGCCCGTGTGCGGCTCGCTGCGCTCACGACGATTCTCGTCATCTTCTACGGGCTGACGGCGATCTCGCGTCATGACATCGCGCCGCCCTCCTCGTCGCGCTACCTGACGGTCGGTGTGGTCTTCATGCTGCTGATGCTCGTCGAGGGCGCGCGCGGCTGGCGCATCCGGGTGTGGGTGCCGTTCGTCGTGCTGGCGCTGGCGTGGGTCTCGTTCGCGAAGGCCGACGGCAACGCGAAGGCGATCCGTGACGGCAGGACGCTGTTCCTGCAGCGCTCCGACCGGGTTCGGGCCTCACTCGGAGCCGTCGATCTGCTCGGTCGCGACCGTGTGCCGCCGACGCTCGAGATCGCACCGCTGGCGGCGCCGTTCCTCGAGGCCGGGCCCTGGTTCGGCGCGCTCGACGGCCTGCGCGGCAACCCGGCTGACAGTCCCGCCGAGATCGAGCACGCGCCGCCCGACGTGCGCGCCTACGCCGACGACACGCTGCTTCGCGCCGGCGGGCTCGCGCTCAGGCCGGCACCGGCATGGGCGGCAGCGCGGGCGGCCGGCTGCGTGCGGCTCGCCGGCACGACGACGATCGTGCCACCGGGCGGCCTGCGCGTGCAGGCCGGGGCGAAGCAGCCGCTCACGCTCCGCGCGCGGCGCTTCGGCACGGATTGGCAGATGGTCGGCGTGCTGCCGATCCCGCCGCGGCTGACGGTCGAGCTGCACCCATTGCGCGATGCCGCGCCGGTTCCGTACCGGATCCAGGCGCCGGGCGCGACGCGGATCTGCCGCCTCGGCGAATAGCCGAGGCGGCAGGAACGCTCCCTTGTAGGGGTCGCTTCTACGCCGTGCCGGCAGGCACGTCGGTGAGCGAGATGCTGTCGACGGGCGTCGCGATGATCGATGTCTCCGACGTCCGCCACGGCGCCGTCGCCGAGCACTGGACGAAGAAGTCCGTCGGCGCGCCGACTGTGCGGGTCATCTGCATCGACATCGTCGTCGGGGTCTGGCGATGCTCGACGACGATCGTGCCGGTCGACGAATCTGTCGGTCCGCCGGTGTCGAGCGTGCAGGTGCCGCCGAGCGAGCCGTCCGCGCCGAGCAGTGCCTGCAGCGGGTTCGTCGGGCCGGTGAACGCGGTCATGATCGTGTTCGCCTGCACGACCCAGGCGCCCGCGGGCACCGAGAGCGTCGCGATCTTCACGATGACGTTCGCGGGCTGGTTCTCGGGGCCGGCCTTGCGGGTGACCTCATAGGCGACCTTGCCGCCTGCGGCAGCTGCCGTGGTCTTCTTGTGGATGAGGTTCTGGGTCCCCTTCGTGAGCTTGGACAGGCTGATCGACGAGTTCTTGACGTCGAGGCCCGTGATCGTGCCGTTCTTGATCTGCGAGCTCGTGATCAACGTCGCTGCCACGGCACTGCCAGAACATGCGACCACGAGAGCGATGATCGAGATCGCGAGCGCCGGGGTAGGCGGTCGAAGCTTCATACGGTTCTCCCCTGTGTCATTCAGCGGGTTGGTGCTTGGTCTAGGTACCAGCGTGCGGTCCGGTGTCCTTCACCTGAGCCCGCCGCTCCCTTCTCCTACCCCGGGCAGGGACCCGCAACGCTGGGGGCAGTGACGATAGTCGCTGCGGCCGACGATCGAAAGGGCGCCAACTTCGGGGCGCGGGCCGGCTGCTGCGCCGAGCTACCATCCTCGCCTGTTGACTGACCAGTCAATTTTGCCCCGTTCGTCCGCGGTCGCCGCCAGTCGCCGGCCCCGATCGACGTGTCACCGGAACCCCGTATGCGCGCCGCAGCCGTCCAGCTGACATCAACTCCAGATTTCGACGCGAACCTCGAGCTGGCCGATCGCCTGACGCGCGCGGCGGTCGCCGACGGGGCGCAACTCGTCGTCCTGCCGGAGAAGTGGAGCGCGCTCGGGCGTGCCGAGGCGCTCGTCGCAGGCGCCCAGCCGCTCGATGGCCCGGCGATCAGATGGGCGCGCTCGATCGCGCGCGAGCTCACGATCGACCTCGTCGCGGGATCGTTCACCGAACGCGCCGCCGATCCCGCCGGGGGCGCCGGCGCCTGCCTGCATAACACATCGGTCCATATCGGACCCGACGGCGAACTGCAGGCGGCTTATCGCAAGGTGCACATGTTCGACGTCGTCGTCGACGGGACCGTCTACCACGAGTCCGAGCACGAAGTGCCCGGCGACGAGCTCGTCGTCAGCGCGACCGCGGACGGCGTCGAGCTCGGGCTGAGCATCTGCTACGACATCCGCTTCCCCGAGCTCTACCGGATCCTCGCCCTGCGGGGCGCGCGCGTCTTCGCCGTTCCCGCGGCGTTCACCGTGCCGACGACGCGCGACCACTGGGAGGTCCTGCTGCGCGCGCGGGCGATCGAGGACCAGGCGTTCGTCGTCGCCGCCAACCAGATCGGCGAGCACGATTGCGGCCCGCCCGCCCTGCGCTCGGGCGGTCGGTCGATGATCGTCGATCCGTGGGGGATCGTGCTCGCTCACGCGCCGGATCGCGCCTGTCACATCGTCGCCGACCTCGACCTCGCCGCGCAGGCACGGATCCGCCGCGAGCTGCCCGCGCTCGCCAACCGCCGCCCGAGCGCCTACCGCTGGCCTTCGGAGGTCCATCCGTGATGGCGGCTGCTGCGCGCACTCCCGCTGCCGACAAGCGGCGCATCATCCTCGACGCCGCCGTCGTCGCGTTCGCGACGCGCGGCTTCCACGCCTGCCGCGTGTCGGACATCGCGGAGGAGGCGAACGTCGCATACGGACTCGTCTACCACTACTTCCGCTCGAAGGACGAGGTGCTCGACACGCTCTTCCTCGAGCGCTGGGACGTCCTGCTCGAGGTCATCTCCGAGATCGACGGCGAGGACCTGCCGGCGCGTGAGAAGCTGCGCGCGATCGCATCCTTCATCATCGAGTCCTACCGCCACGACCCCAACCTCATGAAGGTCATCATCGTCGAGGTCACCCGTGCCGCGAACTCCTTCGGGCGCACGCATCTCGCGAAGATCCGCGAGGCCTATGCGCTGATCGCCGAGATCGTCGCCAAGGCGCAGGCTGCCGGGACGTTCCGCGACGCGGTCGCGCCGGCCTTCGCGGCGCTCGCCTTCTACGGGGCGATCGAGCAGGTGTTGACCGGCTGGATCTTCGATGCGCTGCCGCAGGGCGAGGCCGAGTTCGAGGACGCGAAGTCGTTCATCGTCGAGACGATCTGCGGTGGGCTCGACGCCGTCGAGCCGTTCCGAGATCCCACGTCCGCCCGCACCGTCTGAGAGGATTGAGGCAATGCCAAGCAACGAGATGGTCAAGCGGCTCATCTGGTCCGGCCTGCTTGCCGGACTCGGCGCGGTCGCCTCGATCGCGACCACCCGCGCCGCCGCCGTGATTTGGCGGCGGGTCTACGGGGAAGACCCGCCCGAGTGAACATGGCCGAGCAGGAGCCCGCCGTCCCGGAGACGCCCGTCGTCGAGAGCGACGCGGTCGAATTGCCGTTCGCGATGGCCGATGAGCCGATCGCGGTCGCGACGTCGCGACCAGGGCCCGATCCGGTGTCGCGACTCGGCGACAGCGCGGAGGCCTTTGCGACCGGCCACGCGGATGCGGCCGCGCCGCCCTGGCAGGAACCGCTGCTCGAGCTCGCACAGGAGCGTCCCGAGCTGGTCGTGGCGGCGGCATTCACCGGCGGGCTGCTGCTCGCCATGATCCTGCGGCGCCTTGGCCGCTGAGAGCCCCGCACACGACCTGGCGCAGACCGTCCAGGAGATCAGCGAGCGCGCGTCGCTGCTGATCCGCGAGGAGATCGAGCTCGCCAAGGCCGAGGTGACCGAGAAGGTCATGAAGCTCCTGCGCGGGATCGTGATCGGCGTCGCCGCCGGCATCTTCGTCGTCGTCGGCCTGCTCTTCCTGCTGCATGCCGCGGCATGGTTCGTGTGGGCCCTGCTGCCGGTCGGCACGGGCGGCATCTTCCTCGGCTACCTGATCGTCGCGCTGCTGCTGTTCGCCGCCGGCGGCCTCGCCGGGTTCCTCGCCGCGAAGTTCTTCAAGCAGAGCACGCCGCCGGTGCCGAAGATGGCGATCGACGAGGCCGGCAAGATCCGCAAGACGGTCATGAGCCGCAAGAAGCAGTAGCGATGGCGACCCGCACGCCAGAGCAGATCCGCGCCTCGATCGAGGCCAACCGCCGCGAGCTCGGCTCCTCGATGGAGCGCCTACAGGGCGAGATCGCGGTGCTGACGGACTGGCGCCGCCAGCTCGTCACGCATCAGAAGCAGGCGACGATCGGAGCGGCCGTCGCCGGCTTCGTGATCGGTGGCGGGATCGCCGCCTTCGGCGGCCTGTTCCGCCGCAAGCGCTGAGCGCACGCCGCGGCGCTGTCCGGGACGCGCCGTAGATTCACCGCGTGTCCGTCTGGGATGCCCTGACGACGCGTCAGATCGCGCGCATCCTGCTGACCGTGGCGGCGCTCGGCGCGCTGCTCTTCGTGCTCGTGCAGATCCGCGGCACGCTGTTGCTGCTCGGCATCGCGGTCTTCCTCGCGGTCGCGCTCGGTCCGGCGGTCGACTTCTTCGCGACGCGGGCGCGGCTGCCGCGCGCGGCGGCGATCCTCGTCGTCTACCTGCTCATCGTCTGCGTGTTCGCGGGCGTCGTCGCGCTCGTCGTCCCGCCCGTCGTCAACGGCGCCACGGGCCTGTCGCGCGACATCCCCGGCTACATCGACGACCTGCGCAACAACACGACGATCCGTAACTTCGACGACAAGTACGACGTCACGTCCAAGCTCCAGTCCGAGGCGCAGAAGCTGCCCGCCAAGCTGGGCGACGCCGCCGGCGCTCTGCAGAGCATCGCGACCGGGGTCGTCAACACCGCCTTCAAGCTGCTGACGATCCTGACGATGACGTTCTTCCTGCTGCTCGACGGCAAGCGGATCGCAAGCTTCCTCATCACGCGCTTCGGCAGTCATCGCGAGCAGCGCCTGCGCGGCGTTGCCGAGCGGATCTACAAGTCGACGTCGGGTTATGTCGCGGGCGCGTTGACGATCACGTCGATCAACGGCGTCCTGACGTTCACGGTGCTGACGATCCTCGGGGTGCCATTCGCCGTGCCGCTCGCGGTGCTGATGTCGTTCTTCGGCCTGATCCCGCTCGTAGGTGCCACGATCGGCGGGGTCATCATCCTCGCCGTCACGCTGTTCACGGACTTCCCGAGCGCGACGATCGTCTACGGGCTCTTCCTGATCCTCTACCAGCAGTTCGAGAACAACGTCCTGCAGCCGTTCATCTTCAAGCGCACGGTCAACGTTCCGCCGCTGGCGGTGATCGTCGCGATCCTGGCCGGCTCGTCGCTGCTCGGCGTCGTCGGAGCGCTCGTCGCGATCCCGCTCGCCGCGGCGATCCAGATCGTGCTGCGCGAGTACTTCGCAGAGAGGACGATCTCCTCCACAGAGGGGCTGGCGCCGGGCGACGAGCAGCCGCCTCAGCACGCACCGCAGCCCGCCTGAGCCGGCCGGCGCTACGTCAACATCGACGCCGGCAGCCCGCCGACGCCGAGCATGCCCGGTCCGGCATGGGCGCCGATCACCGGCCCGACCTCGCTGACGAAGCGCGGCTCGCAACCGAACACGTCGATCCCGCGTTCGACGAGGCGCTGCGCGTCATCGGGCGCCTGGATGTGCTGCACGACCCAGGCATCGGCGCCATCGGCGTGCAGCTCGCGCATGTACTCGACCATCCGCTCGAATGCGCGGCCCGCGGTCCGCACGCGCTCGACCGGCTCGATCTGGGACTGCAGTGAGAGGATCGGCTTGATCTTCAGCGCGCCGCCGATCCAGGCCTGCGCGCCGCCGACGCGACCACCCCGTCGCAGGTACTCGAGTGTGTCGAGCACGAACCAGATGCGCAGGCTCTCGCGTGCCGACTCGGCGTGCGCGGCGACCTCGGCGAGTCCGGCACCGGCACGGGCCCGCGCGGCGGCTGCGAGCAGCTCGAGCCCGGTGCCGCCGCAGACCGTGCGCGAGTCGAGCACCTCGATGCGCCCCTCATAGCCGCGCTCGGCCAGCTGCGCGCGTGCCTGCAGCGCGGAGTCGTAGGTGCCTGAGATCCCCGCCGACAGGTGGATCGAGACGATGTCCTCACCGGCGTCCAGGAGCGGCTCGTAGCAGTCGATGAAGTCGCCGATCGACGGCTGTGAGGTGGTCGGCAGGTCGGCTCCCGTCCGCATCCGCTCCCAGAACGCGGGCATGTCGGCCATGTCGAGCTCGCGCTCGAGCGACTCGCCGAGCTTGACGTAGAGCGAGACCTGGTGCAGCCGCTGCTCGGCGACGAGCTCGCCGGGCAGGTAGTGCGTGCTGTCGGTGACGATCGCGACGGACATCGAAGGCGCCAAGGTAGAGGTTCTGCGCGGTGCCGGTCAGCGTCGCGGGTCGACGACGAGCTTGCGCGCCGCGCCGTGGCTCGGGCGCAACAGTGCCTCATGCAGCTCGCCGAGGCCGATCGTCGGGCCGACGAGCGCGCGCCAGTCGACGTTCCCGCCGGCGAGCAGCGCGAGCGCGCGATCGACCTCGGCGGGCGCGTGATGGAAGGCGCCGCGGACGTCGAGCTCGGCGTAATGCAGCGGCGCCGCAGGGAGTGTCACGTCGCTGCCGGCCGGGCAGCCGCCGACGAGCACGACGGTGGCGGCGGGCGCCGCGGCCTCGACCGCCGCGCGCCATGCCTGCGGGCGGCCGACGGCCTCCATGACGAGGTCGTAGCCGGCCGCGTCGAGCTGCGCGACGGCGGTCGCGCCGAAGGCACGCGCCTGGGCGCGGCGCTCCTCGTGGCGATCGGCCAGCGTCACGTCGCAGCCGCGCAGGACGAGCAGCCGGGCCAGCATCAGGCCCATCGTCCCGCCGCCGAGGACTGCCGCCCGCGCCCCGCTGGACGCGGCGGCGCCGGCCCGCCGCACCGCGTGTACACCGGCCGCGAGTGGTTCGGCGATCGCGGCGCCGGCCGCCTCGAGGCCGTCGGGAACGACGTGCAGCGCCGCTGCGGGCGCCGCGATCCGCTCGGCGAAGCCGCCCAGCACCCAGGTCATCCGCAGGCACAGCTGCGTGCGGCCGGCGAGGCACTGCGCGCACGTGCCGCATGGCAGCGAGTCGCCAACGAGCACGCGCTCGCCGGTGTCCTCGCGCACCCCGACGGTCTCGTGCCCGAAGCGCGCGGGGTAGGGGCCGAGGATGAGATGCCCGTGGCGCAGGCACTTGACGTCGGTCGCGCACGCCGTCGCGGCCTCGACGCTCACGAGCACCTCGCCCTCGGGCTCGGCGACCTGCTCGACGCGCAGGTCGTCGGGCCCGTAGAGGAGCGCCGCCCTCACGGCAGGACCACGGCCTTGATCGCCTCGCCGCGGCGCTGCAGGTCGAGCGCTCGCGCCGTCTCGTCGAGCCCGAGCCGATGGGTGACCAGCGGGAGCGGATCGATCGTGCCGCTCGCGAGCAGCTCGTAGGCGGCGCGCATGTCGGCCGGGCCCGCCGACCAGCTCGAGCAGATCGTCAGCTCGCGCAGGAAGAGCAGCTCGGCGTCGACGCCGAGCGCGGCGCCGGGCTTCGTCGTGGCGTACAGGCACAGCGCTCCGCCAGGCCCGAGGGCGCCCGCGGCGGACGTGATCGCATCGTCGCTGGCGGTCGTCAGGAACGCGACGTCGACGAGGGCGTCGTCGTGCACCGTCGCGCCCCACGACTCGGCCAGCGCGCGGCGTTCGTCGCGCGGCTCGCGGATCCAGACGGCCGTGGCGCCGCGCGCCCGTGCAGCGGCGATCGCCAGCAGTCCGTTCGATCCTGCGCCGACGACGAGCAGCTCGTCGCCGGCCTGCAGCCCGGCGCGGTCGAGCGCGCGCAGCACGCAGCCGAGCGGCTCGACGAACGTCGCGGCGACCGGGTCGAGCGTCCCGAGCGTCAGCAGCTCGGGCACGAGCGCGGCCTCGACGAGCACCTGCTCTGCGAAGCCGCCCGGGGCGAGCTTCGTGGCGCGGTACTGCGCGCAGAGCGTTTCGTGGCCGCGTAGGCAGGTGCGGCATGCGCCGCACGGCGCATGGTGGTGGACGACGACGCGGTCGCCGCGTCGCACGGACGCCACGCCGGTGCCGATCTCGAGGACCTCTCCGACGACCTCGTGACCCAGCACACAGGGCAATTTGCGGGCGACGTAACCGTCGCTGACGTCCGAGCCGCAGACGCCACAGGCAAGCACCCGGCAGACGACCTCGCCGGGAGCGGGCCGTGGGTCGGGCAGCTCCTCGACGACGACCTCGTGGGTCGTCGTGGACCGGGCGACGCGCAAGCCTTATCCGTGCTCGTGCGGGGTGACCGCGGCGGCGGCCAGGAGCGACCGGATCGTCTCGGTGGTCGGTGGCGACGCGATCCCGCGCTCCGTCACGAGCGCGGTGATGAGCTCGGCGGGCGTCACGTCGAACGCCGGGTTGCGGCAGGGCGTGTCGGCCGGCGTCAGCAGCGCGCCGCCGGCATGGCGCACCTCGTCCATGCCGCGCTCTTCGATCACGATCTCGTCGCCGCCGGCGATCGAGGAGTCGATGGTCGAGGTCGGGCCGGCGACGATGAACGGGATGCCGGCCGCGCGGGCGGCGAGCGCATGCGCGTACGTGCCGACCTTGTTGGCGACGTCGCCGTTGGCGGCGACGCGGTCGCAGCCGACGATCACCGCGTCGACCTCGCCGCGGCGCATGAGCCCGGCTGCCGCACCGTCGACGAGCAGCTCGTGGCTGATCCCCGCCCGTCGCAGCTCCCAGATCGTCAGGCGGGCGC
Organism: Solirubrobacteraceae bacterium; assembly: GCA_036271655.1. Lineage (GTDB taxonomy): Bacteria > Actinomycetota > Thermoleophilia > Solirubrobacterales > Solirubrobacteraceae > CADCVQ01. The sequence continues at coordinate 4,297 of DATBAE010000017.1, read as the reverse complement.
CCTGCAGCAGTGGCCGCGTCTCGCAGGCGAGAACCATGACGTCGTCGCGAGCCGCGAGCTCGATCGCGATCGCCAGCGCCGAACCGGTCCCGCCGCAGGCCAGCGCGCCGGTGTTGCAGTGCGTGAGGATGCGCCGAGAGCCGGCCAGCAGATCGGCGCCGAGCAGCGCGATCGCCGCGCTCGCGGCGTCCTCGGCGGCGTGGATCGCCTCGGCGTCGGCGCGCGCGACGGCGGCGCGCTCGGCGGGTGCGACCGCCAGCGCCGCGGCCTGCACGCGGTCCACCGCCCAGGCGAGGTTGACCGCCGTCGGGCGAGCGTCGCGCAACAGATCGGCGGCGGCACGCAGCTCGTCGTTGCCAGACGCCGTGCGCTCGATCTCCATCGCCAGGCCGTAGGCCGCGGCGATCCCGATGTTCGGTGCGCCCCGCACTGCGAGCCGGGCGATCGCGGCAGCGGTGTCCGTCGCGCCCTGCAGCTCGATCCAGGCTTCCTCGGCGGGCAGCAGCGTCTGGTCGAGCAGGCGCAGGTGCCGCCCGTCCCAGGTCAGCGCTGACGTCATGGCCGCTGCTCCGGTTCCCATGGGCGCGATGCTATTGGGGCTGTCGCGCGAGCGCCCGCCCGCGCGACACCGGCCGCGTTCGGGCGGCCGCTACGAGCCGAGCCGGTTCTCGATGCCCATCGGCGCTGCCGGCGCCGGCGAGGCGGCCGCGGCGACGGCGCCCTCGGGAGCCTCGGTGCCGAGGGCAGAGGCGAGCTCGCCGTTGTCGTACATCTCGGTGATGATGTCGCAGCCGCCGATCAGCTCGCCCTTGTGGAAGAGCTGCGGGATCGTCGGCCAGTTCGAGATGGCGGAGAGCTCCTGGCGGATGCGCGGGTCGGGCAGGATGTCGACGGCCGCGAAGGGCGTCTCCAGCGACTGCAGCATCGCGACCGTGCGCGCGGAGAAGCCGCACGCGGGGCTGTCCGGGGAGCCCTTCATGAAGAGGATCGTCTCGTTGTCGTCGATCGCCTTGGCGATCAGGGTGCGAATCTCGTTGTCGCTCATGTGACCTCCGTCTTCAGGGCAAGGGCATGGATCGCGCCACCGAGCTCGCCAGCAAAGAGGTCCATCACGAGCCGGTGCTGCTTGATGCGCGAGAGGCCGTCGAACGCGCTCGCTCGCACGGTCACGTCGAAATGCACCTCGTCGGGCGTCTGCACCTCGGCGCTCGCGCCGGGAATCCCGGCCTCGATCCGGCTCTTGACCTCTTCTGCGCTCGGCATCTCGTGAAAGCGTAGCGATTGGAATCGTTGTCCAGCACGGCCTCTGAGGCCGCTACACTTCCTGAAGTATTGGCGATGTGCTTGAAACGACGCCGGGAGTTGACAACATGATCACGATCACCGAGAAGGGTGCCGAGAAGGTTCATGAGTTCCTCTCCGGCCAGAGCGCGAGCATCGCGGACGCGGGCCTGCGCGTGGGCGTCAAGGGTGGAGGCTGCTCCGGCTTCCAGTACAACCTCGCCTTCGACGAGAAGCGCGACGGGGACGAGGTCTTCGAGATGGCCGGCCTCAAGGTCTTCGTCGACCAGCCGAGCCTGCCGTACGTGCGCGGATCGGTGATCGACTACGTCGACTCCCTGCAGGGCGCCGGCTTCCAGGTCAACAACCCCAACGTCGTCGCGGCCTGCGGCTGCGGCTCCTCGTTCCGGGTCGCCGACGCCGAGGAGTGCTCGGCGGTCTGACCGTGCTGGTCCCGTTCGCGGCCGTCATGTAGATGCCGCCGCTACGGGTTCTGATCGCCGACGACGAGGTGCTGCTGCGCGCGGGCGTGGCGCGCGTGCTCGAGGAGGCGGGCATGCAGATCGTCGCCGAGACCGGCGACGCGACGGAGGCAGTGCACATCGTCGCCGAGCAGCTGCCGGACATCGCCATCCTCGACGTGCAGATGCCGCCTGGGCGGACCGACGCCGGCCTGCAGGCGGCGATCGCGATTCGCAAGCACTGGCCCGCGACGCGGGTGCTCGTGCTGTCGCAGTTCCTCGAGGAGCGCTATCCGCTCGACCTCATCGGCGAGGACGCCGAGGGCGTCGGCTATCTCCTGAAGATGCGCGTCGCGAACATCTCGTCGTTCGTCGAGGCGGTGCGCCGTGTAGCGGCCGGCGGCTCCGCGCTCGATCCCGCGGTCGTCGCGTTGATGGTCGGGCGCAAGCGCCGCGACGACCCGCTCGAGCGGCTCACCGCGCGCGAGCGCGAGGTCCTCTCGCTGATGGCCGAAGGCAAGTCCAACAACGGCATCGCCCGGGCGCTCGAGGTCTCACCCGCGGCGATCGAGAAGCACATCACGCACCTCTTCGGCAAGCTCGAGCTCGGCGACGAGCCGCTCCAGCATCGCCGCGTGATGGCCGTGCTCGCGCTGCTGCGCGCTCAGCGCTGACGCCGCCGCATCGTCAGGCCGGCAGGGGGATCGCGGCACGCACCCGCGTGCCGCGACCCGGCGGGCTATGGACGGTGAGCGTGCCGTCGGTCGCCTCGAGGCGGTCGGAGAGGCCGCGCAGGCCACTGCCGCCGTCGAGGTCGGCGCCGCCGCGGCCGTCGTCGCGGATCTCTATGCAGAGGTTGCCCATCCGCTCACGGATGCTGACGCTCGCCTCCGTCGCATGAGCGTGCTTGATGACGTTCGTCAGCGCCTCGGCGACGACGAAGTACGCCGCCTCCTCGAACGCCGGTGGCCAGCGATGCTCGACGACCTCGCAGACGACGAGCATCGGCAGCGGCGCGACGAGGCTCGAGATCGCCGCGTTCAGCCCGCGGTTGGAGAGGATCGCGGGGTGGATGCCGTTGACGAGGTCGCGTAGCTCGACGATCGCCTCCTCGACCTCGACCGCTGCTGCGTCGAGCCGTTCGTGCGCCTCCGGCGCCTCGTCTGCCGTCACCTTCGCTGCCGCCAGGCGCAGCTCGAGCAGCACCCGCACCAGCCGCTGCTGCGCGCCGTCGTGCAGGTCGCGGCCAAGCCGCCGGCGCTCGGCGTCGGCCGCCGCGACGATCCGCGCTCGCGATGCGCGCAGCTCGGTGTTGCGCGCCCGCTCGGCGGCCTCGCGGCGCGCGGTCTCCTCAGCCTCCACGCGCGACGTGACGTCGCGGAAGACGACGACGGCGCCGACGCCGCCGCGCATCGCCAGCGGCGCGGAGGAGTATGCGACGCGGAACTTCGAGCCGTCCTTGCGCCAGAAGCAGTCGCCGTCGACGCGCACGGTCTCGCCCGTCGTGCGCGGGCGCAGCATCGGGCACTCCGCCTCGGGGAACGGCGTCCCGTCCCAATGAGAGTGGTGGATCGTCGGATGGCTGATGCGTCCGAGCAGGTCGTCCTCGGCATAGCCGAGCATCTCGAGCGCAGCGGGATTGGCGAACTCGACGCGCCCGTCTGGGTCGACGAGGTAGACGGAGTCGGCGACCGTCGCCAGCAGCGCCTCGAGCACGTCGCGCGTCGCCGAACCCAGGCGCTCGCCGACGCGCTCGACACCTGATCTGTCCATGCCCGCACGATAGATCGCATCGCCGGCGTCGGGCTCGTGCGTGGCCTGTCAGCGCCCCGATGGTCGGGTTAGCCCTACCTCCGACATCTGGCCCATGCGAGCAGTCGCTGGGGGATGGGACCTTTGGTCGATCCCCGGGCGCAGGGCTCTGTCCTTTGGTCCATACGAGCCCTCGCCGACCCGCGCCACCCTGGATCGAGTCAACAGTGCAGGCAATCGAAGGAGAGCGAATGGCGACCGAGACGCAGCTGACCGATCAGGAGATCGCAAGCCTGATGGAGATCCCGCACCCGTCGAAGGGGATGGGCGAGTCGATCTACGGCCAGACGAAGGTCTTCCCCGACTACCAGGCTGAGCCGGGCGAGACGTACCTCGGGATGGTTCACGGCATCGTCCACGAGTCCTCGGTGAGCTTCGTCGCGGTGCTGCTCGCCCTGCGGGCCCAGAAGAAGGGCTTCGAGTCGGCACTCTACTTCTTCGGCATCGGGTCGCTCAATTGCCTCGCAACCCGCGGCTTCCCGACGATCGGCAACGAGCTGTTCCCCGGCATGCGCAACGAGAACGGCCAGCTCGAGCGCTTCATCGCCGGCGGCGGCAAGGTTTTCGCGTGCCGCCTCGGACTGGCGCTCCACGGCGCACGTGAGGAGGACCTCATCGAAGGCGTCATCCCGTGCCATCCGCTCGACATGCAGGACGCGATGATCGAATACGCGCGCAAGGGCGCGATCATCAACACGACCTGGATGTTCTAGGAGCCTCCGGACCGTGGATCCGCAGCTGCG